>NZ_SRSR01000001.1:0-837074 GCF_004792275.1 Mesorhizobium sp. M4B.F.Ca.ET.143.01.1.1 | reverse complement strand
TGAGCGACATGCATGAGGCCCGCCAAACGGGAGCCCGGGCCGCGCAAGCGGCCCTTTCATTTGGCAGACCTCTTGATTCCGGTAAGCTAAAACTTACCTCTAAGGACGCAAGCCAACGCTTGCTCGTAGTCGCAAGCAAACGCTTGCTCGTAGTTGACGCGGGGTGGAGCAGCCCGGTAGCTCGTCAGGCTCATAACCTGAAGGTCACAGGTTCAAATCCTGTCCCCGCAACCAAATCAAAAGGCCCGCTTGGCTCCTCGCCAGCGGGCCTTTTGCTTTGGCAGCCAACCATGGTCGCCCTACCCGCCAACCCGCTGGCTGCGGCGTCAAGAAAGTCGAGCGCTGAACGGCGCCGATGATCTTGACGCCGCGGGCTACCGAACCGATCTTCACAAAGCCCTTTTGGGCTACGGCCGTCGTCAGTTTTGCCGTCCCTTGCGTGATGATCGAACCGGCGGCCGCCGTATGCATTCCTGACCGGAGCGAAGGCGCAGAAGCCTGCCGCGTATCTGGAGAAACTTGGTGGCCCAGCGATCGGGAAGTGCGGATCTTCCGCTGCACGGCGGGCGCGTGCCGAAATGGCTCGGCGATCGCATGACCCGGCTTGGCGCCGTCATGTGCGAGGCGATCGTCCATCACTACGGCCGCGACGAATTGCTGCGCCGCCTGGCGCATCCGTTCTGGTTCCAGTCCTTCGGCGCCGTCATGGGCATGGACTGGCATTCGTCCGGGATCACCACCAGCGTTGTCGGCGCCCTGAAGCGCGGTCTGTCGCCGCTTTCCGGCGAGCTCGGCATCCACGTCTGTGGCGGCCGTGGCGCGCACTCGCGCAAGACCCCGCAGGAGCTTGCCAGCATCGGCGAGCGCGTCGGCTTCGATGGCCACAGGCTGGCGACCGCCAGCCGGCTGGTCGCCAAGGTCGACAGCGCCGCGGTGCAGGACGGATTCGATCTCTACCTGCACGGCTCATCGTTACCGATGACGGCAACTGGGTCGTCGTGCAACAGGGCATGAACGGCGATAGCCGGGTGGCGCGCCGCTATCACTGGCTGTCCGAAGGCCTGAAAAGCTTCGTCGACCAGCCGCATGCCGCGATCGAGGGCGCCAACCAAGGGGAGATCGTCAACCTGACCGACCGGCGGGCCGATGCCTCGCGACAGCGGCAACTGGAGCTTCTGCACAATCTCGGACCGGATCGTGAGCGAGCTTTCGGCGCTGGAGCGTGGCGCGCCGCCGCCGCCAGCGCAGCCGCTGCTGCCGCATCTGGTGATGCCGGCGCACCATGATGTGCGCGAAAGCGATGTCGTCATGCGCCGCCTGCACGGCAACATCGCGGCGGCGGCCGATCGCGGTCCGGAGGATTTTGCCGGGCTGCTGCTGGTGCCCGGCGTCGGCGCCCGCACGGTGCGGGCCCTTGCGCTGGTGGCCGAGGTTCTGCACGGCGCGCCATGCCGGTTTTCCGATCCCGGACGCTTTTCCCTGGCGCATGGCGGCAAGGATCGGCACCCGTTCCCGGTGCCGCTCAAGGTCTATGATGAAACGATCGGCGTGCTGAAGTCGGCGATGCAAAAGGCGAGGCTGGGTCGGGAGGAGGAGATCGGCGCCCTGAAGCGGCTGGACGACCAGTCCCGTCAGGTCGAACGCTACGTCACCGGTCCCAGTTTGAAAGAGATCGTCGCCGGCGAGTTCGACCAGTCGCACCTGCTTGGCGGCCGCAGCGTGTTCGGCTGGGAGAAACCGCCAGAGGCGACGACCGGCAAGCCCGCCAAGGAAGAACAGGGCTGAAAGTCCTCATGCGTCAAGGTCGATGAGGGCGATGCCAAGTTCCGGGCGTGTCCTGCGCCGCAAGTGGCCAGGCGTTTCGACCAGCGTGACCTCCAGCGTCGGCCGCACGAACCCGTTCAGCAGATGTCCGCCGCGCGTCGTGCCGTCCGCCAGGCCGAGCACGGCGTGGACGTGGAGGCTTGGCCTGCCGTCGTCGCCCTGAGCGATATCGCCGATTGCGCTCAGCACTTCGCACTGTTCCAGCACCGGAATCCTGCGGTATTCGGTCTTTTCAAAGTCGAACCATCCGACGGTCGCCCTTTCGAAGGCGCCGATGGCGGTCAGCGAGGCGCTGCCGATATCGTGATCGGCGGCAAACGCCGTCAGTGCCGAGAAGGCCTCTTCACCCATGTCCAGGACCACGATGAAGGTCCTCTGTTCGGCACTTTCGGCAACGAGTTGGGATTTCATCCTGAGCCTCCTGGCGGCTTTCTTTTTCTGTTGGTCGACCGTGTATGACCGTTGGCGGCAACTCGGCGGTCGCGCCCCCGCGCTACTGTACCGGAGCGGTGGCGGGGGCCGTGTAGCGCCGGCGCACCGCGTCGAGCACGCGCTTGCGGCTTTCCTGCGCCGACAGCGTCTTGTCCTTCTCCGCGGTCTCGGTTTCGCGGGCGAGGTCCTTGTCCCTGATCTGATGGCGGAACCATTCCGAGTAGTCGCCGGCGCGCAGATGATGCTCCCAGGTCTTGTCGTCGATGCCCTCGGCCATCTGGGCGAAGATAATCAGATTGTGCGCCCTGAGGTTCATGGCATCGTCCGGGCCCCTGAAATAGAAGCTGCCGGCCTCGTCGAGTTGCCCCTCGGCATATTTGCGGCTGTGCCGTTTGAGCGACTGGCGCGGCTCGATCGCCTTGACCGACATCGGCTTCTTGCCATTGCGCGGCCGCCAGAACAGCACGCGGTCACCCTTTTGCGACGACATCGCGCCCGGCTCTTCAACGCCGGTCTCGTGACAGAATGTCCGCACGACGCTCTTCGCCTTTGGGCCAAGCGCGATGACCGCTGTCACCAGGCGCAAGGCATCGGTCGAGATCGCTTCCGGATGGACGGTGATGAGCACCGTGCCCGGCAATTCCAGCGACAGCACGGCGCGCGTGTCGTCGCGGCGTTTCGGCAGGAGATGATGGGCTTCGTCGATGACCAGCCAGTGCGGCCTCGCCGTGCGGTAGCGGAAGCTGCCGAGGCCTGGCAGCAGGTCGGCGAAGAAGTCGGGCCGTTCGTTGACCCGCAACGCCAGCCCATTGACCACCACATTGGTGTCCGGCTTCTCGATCAGGTCGAGCAGCTGTTCCTTCGTCGGCACACTCGACCCGTCGCCGAGCTTGACCGCACCTTGCAGGCCGTCATAGTCGCCTTCCGGGTCGAAGATGCAGAACTGATAGCCGGTCTCGACGAAGCGCTCGGTCAGGGCGGTGGCCAGCGTGGATTTGCCGATGCCGGAACTGCCGGCGATCAGGACAGTGTCGGTCGGCGACAGATAGACGTCCTTGCCGCCGGACGTACCAAGCAGGATGCCGTCGCGGGGCCTTTTGACGAGCCCGCGATCGTGCTTGATCAATTTGCCGATCAGTTCCTCCACGCCCTTGCCGCGTGCGCCGCGCGTGACGAGATCGGCGGTGTTCTTGACCGCCGGCAGCGCATTGTCGACAGCAACGCTGCAGCCACAGGCCTGCAGGAAGGCATGATCGTTTTCCGCGTCGCCGACCCCCACCGCGTTGCGCGGCGACAGGCGAAGATCGCCAAGCGCGGCGGCGAGCCCGGTCGCCTTGTTGATGCCGCTCGGCAGGATCATCACCGCGCCCTTGTTGAAGATGATCTCCAGTTCCAGCCCGAGTTCCTTGATGACGTCGAGCACCGTGGCCTGGTGCGGCTCCCAGGTGGCGACGATGGAGCGCCCGACGGAAAGCGGTTTCACGCCGCGCTTCTTCAGCCCGGCGACGAGATCGGCCGACGGCGATGGCGATATCGTGCGCTCCTCCTCGCTGGCGGGCGTGTAGACCAGCGCTCCGTTTTCGGCGACGACCTTGTCGAACAATGCGAGTTCCGGAAAAACCCGCTTGAGGTCGGGCAACTCGCGTCCCGTCACCAGGATCAGTTTGCGGCCGGTCTTCTTCAACTGCTCGAGCGCCGACAGCGTCTTTTTGGTGACGATGCCATCGTGCGCCAGTGTGCCGTCATAGTCCGTCGCCAGGGCAATGAAATACATCCTCTGAGCCTCCATTGCTCGACGTGGATGGCTGTCTGTTAGCCTGAAGAAGGAACAACGCCTGTGGGACGAAAAGGTTTTGCGCCAATTGCGCGCGGAGCCGGAACTGCCGTGGCTGAGCGACGTTTCCAACGCACATCAGGTCAAGGAGTTCGACAATGCAAACCCCTGTCGCCAGTCCAACCTATCCTGCCGCCGCGCTTGCCATCATGCCCTTTGACGGCACGGTGACAGTCAGGTTCTCGGACGCCGTGGTGGCGTCCAGCGAGCGGGCGAAGGTGCTCCATGAAGGCGGAGGCGATCCGGTCTTCTACATACCGTTCGAAGACATCTATTTCGAACTTTTCGAGAAGACGAACACCACCACAAGCTCGCCCTTGGGCACGGCAAGTTACTGGCGCGTCCATGCCGTCGGCGGATCGGCCGACGATTTCATGTGGGCCTATGAGACGCCCGAAACAGCCGCTTTGGCCATCGCCCGTCACGGCGCCTTCGACCCGGACAAGGCGCGCATCGATGCCGACCCGGCAGAGGACGTACGGCATACGCCGCGCATCCCCGGATAATCTCCAGACGGGTCCGATGGGGCCTATCCGTGCGCCGGGAATGCAAACAGATCTGTATCGATGTCCTCGAGGCCGTCAATCGCCGATGAAACCATCTCGGAAGCGAGCTGCGAGAAGGTGATGCCATTGCCGCCATAGCCCATCACGGCGTGAATGCGCGGGTGGCGGGGCAGGGCGCCGATATAGGGCAGGCCGGAGGTTGTGGTTCCGAAGGAGCCGGTCCACGAGAATTCCGGCCTGGTGTCCAGCTTCGGCAACAAGCGGCCCAGTTTTGCCGCCAGGCGCTTGGACTTTTTGGCGATCAACGCATCGCGATGCTCCTCATCGGTGAAATCCTCGTCCTCGCCGCCGCAGATGACGCGGCCATCCGCCGTCGTGCGGATGTAAAGGTAAGGCTCCGACGCCTCCCAAAGCAAAGCGGCGCCTGGCCATATGTCTTTTGGCTGGCGCGCTGTGGCGATTGCCCAGGTCGAAACGATGCTGTGCGCGGTGGCCGGGATGATGTCGGTCAACTCATAGCCGGTGGCGAGCACCAGATGTCGCGCGGTGATCGTCGGACCACCGCCGGTTTTGACAACGACCTCGTCGCGATCGCTCCTGATCTCGTCCGCCTCCACAGGGGCATAAAGGCGCGCCTTGCGCCCCACCGCGCTGAGCAGGAGCCCGGCGGTTAGCTTGCGCGGGTCGAGCGCAATGTTGTCGTGGCTGAGGATGGCAGCCGCGCGATCGATGCCGAAACTATCCGACAGAGCCCTGCGGGTAAGATAGGTCGCGGCGATCCCGGCCTGCCGGCGGGCATCGCTTTCGTCGCGCAGCTGCGCCGGCGCGAGCAGATTGCCGGCAAGATAGAGTGACGGCAAGCGTGCCGGGTTGCAGGTTATGCCGAGTTCGGCAATCCGCCCGCGAAGATTGACCACGGCCAGGCGCGAGCGCCGCCACGCGCGCACGGCGTCGATCTTGCCCTTGATCGCGGCAAGTTTGATCAGCGGTTGATCAAGTTCAAATTGCACCAGCGCCGTCGTCGCCGAGGTCGATCCCAGAAGCGGGCCGCGCCGATCGATGCAGACCACGCCATGGCCCGCGCGCGCCAGTGCGTCCGCCATCATGGCGCCGCTGATGCCCATGCCGACGACCAGCACCTCGGCCTTTATGTCTCGCGTCAACTTTCCTGTGGGCACCGGCGGCGCGCGATAGGCGAACCAGACCGGCCGGCCGCTTCTGAGGTCGAGTTTGCGGACCAATGCTCCCTCCGCGCTATCCGACGGCGGCTCGCCACAGACAAAAGCCCGCCGATCGCTGCTCGATCAGCGGGCAATGCCAGGTCTGCCGGCGTCGCTACAGACGGCCGAGGACAACCAGGATGATGACGATCAGCAAGACCAGCCCAAGGCCGCCGCCGCCGTAGTAGCCGGTGCCGTAAAACGGTCCGCCGCCAAGGCCACTGAAGCCGCCAAGCAAGATGAGAATCAGTAGAATGATAAGAATTGTGCCGAGACCCATGGGAGTTTCCTCTCCTGTTTGCGCTGCGGTGCATCCCGCAACGCCGACTGTTGATCAGAGTATCAACTCGAAGAGGGCTTTCCTGTTCCGGCAAACGCCGCCGGACGTATCGCTTGGGTAGGGCCGGGCAATAGGCCTGTTGTGACAAAAATCGGCGTGAAGCCCCTACATCGGCAGCTCAGGTCCCTGTCGCAATCCCGTTGCGACGACCGAGACCCTGAATTTCCCGGCGAGCGCCCGGTCGAATATGGCGCCGACGATGATATCGGCATCAGCGTCGACCTCTTCGCGGATGCGGGTGGCGGCCTCGTCGACCTCGAACAGCGTCATGTCCGTGCCGCCCGAGATCGAGACAAGGACGCCCCTGGCACCGATCATGGACGCTTCGTCGAGCAGCGGGTTTGCAATCGCCGCCTCCGCGGCGTTCTTGGCCCGCCCTTCACCCGTGGCTTCCCCGGTCCCCATCATTGCGCGGCCCATGTCGCGCATCACCGACTTCACATCGGCGAAGTCGAGATTGATCAGGCCCTCCTTGACGATGAGGTCGGTGATGCAGCCGACGCCCGAGTAAAGGACCCGATCCGCCATGGCAAAAGCGTCGGCGAACGTCGTCTTGGCGTCGGCGACCCTGAACAGGTTCTGGTTCGGGATGACGATTACCGTATCGGCGCATTCGCGAAGCCGCTCGATGCCTTCCTGGGCCGATTGCATCCGCCGCTTGCCCTGGAAGCTGAACGGTTTGGTGACGACCGCCACCGTCAGGATGCCGGCCGCGCGCGCGGCATTCGCGATGACGGGAGCAGCGCCGGTGCCGGTTCCGCCTCCCATGCCCGCGGTCACAAAGCACATATGCGTTCCCGCAAGGTGATCCATGATTTCGTCGATCGATTCTTCAGCGGCGGCACGGCCGACTTCGGGCAGCGAACCGGCGCCCAGGCCCTCTGTGATACGGGCTCCCAACTGGATCAGCCTCGGTGCCTTGGACATGGTGAGCGCCTGCGCATCGGTATTGGCGACGATGAACTCGGCGCCCTGCAGGTTCTCGGCAATCATGTTGTTGATCGCGTTTCCGCCGCCGCCGCCAACACCGACGACCGTTATCTTCGGCCTCATTTCCGAGATTGCTGGCCTTGTCGCGGTGTTCATCGCCGTATCTCCTTGAAATGCACCTGGCGCTTGGATCGACGAAAAATCTTCCAGTCGGCGCGACGTTTGAGCGCGCCAATGTGCAAGAATCAGGTTCTATCGCTCCGGCAAATGGAATCAGAGCGTGGACTTGGCCGCAAGACAAATGCGCCTATGGTCGTCGCTCACCCGCGGGCTCTGCCGTGCGCATGTGGCCTGCGGATCACTGTGCGGTCATATTACCCGGATCCGGGGACACCCGGGCAGATTGCGAAGACAGGAGTGAAGGATGCGGCAGGCACTGATCGTTTGGGGCGGCTGGGAAGGCCACGAGCCGGAACTCGGCGCGCGCGCCGTCAAGGCCATGCTCGAGGAAGAGGGATTTGCCGTTCGCGTCGAGACCTCGACCGCGGCATTCGCCGATCCCGCAATCGCCCACCTCAGCCTGATCGTGCCGATCTACACCATGTCCAAGCTGAGCAAGGCCGAGGAGTCCAACCTCGTCAGCGCAATCGCGGGAGGCGTCGGCCTTGGCGGTTACCATGGCGGCATGGGCGATGCGTTCCGCGAATCGACCGATTACCAATTCATGTGCGGCGGCCAGTGGGTCGCCCATCCCGGCAACATCATCGACTACCAGGTCGACATCGTCCGCCGCGACGATCCGATCATGAGCGGCATCGACGATTTCCCCTACCGCTCCGAGCAGTACTACATGCATGTCGACCCGTCGAACGAGGTGCTGGCGACCACCACGTTCACGGGCGCGCACGCCCCTTGGATCGACGGCGTCGTCATGCCGGTGGTCTGGAAGCGCCGGCACGGCAAGGGCCGCGTGTTCTACTCGTCGCTGGGGCATGTGGCCAAGGAGTTCGAGGTGCCGCAGATGCGGACCATCCTGCGCCGTGGGCTGGCCTGGGCAGCGCGCTGAGACCCATGACAGGCAGCGGGGCCGGTATGGTACGACCGGTCCCGCTTTCTTTGTCTTGCAGCCCCTGTGCCGCCGCAGGCGCGTCAGGTTGCTGACGGCCTCACGCGGCACGCAAAGGCTTCATCTTGCTGCAAATCGGACACCGCCGTCGTCGCGAAGGCGATCCACGCACAGGGCGCGAAGGACGAGCGCGGCGTCTGCATAGGTGATCGACCTTTCGCCGCCGGCGGGCAACATGCCGCCGACGGTGTCCAGGACATCGGCCTCGATGCGCCAAGGCAGGATGTCGGTGCAGGTCCGCATGCGGCCGAAGACCGAGCTGATCGGGATCAAATGGCCTTCGAACTCGACTTGCGGTTCGTCCGTGCCCGGAGTCCAGGCCTGGTAGGCTTCCAGAGCCTCGTCGAAGGCGCCATGCAGCTGGATTGGGGCATGGCCCTCGTGCAGTGCGGGCAGCAGGCGTGTGGTCATCGGTCTCCTCCTCGATCGCGGCAGCAATGCCTGCCGTCCAACGCCCCCGCGCCCATGATGAATTGATCGGTCTGCTACACCGGCCTGACGGTGGTGGGATCTGGAACGATCTCCGGAAATGTCTGCGTCATCGTCATCTCCTGATCATACGAACACGAATGGCGAAAAAGTCAGGCACTTGGACGGGCAGTATGACCTGCTCCGGAATAAATGTCTATAAAGTTTGTAGACATTCGTTAGACAGAGCTAAGATGAACGCCACCGCTTCGCTTGTCGAGGAGCCGGCGCGTGTCACTCCACGATGAACCGGCACGAGCCGGCCAACGTCTCGTTCGGTTCGAGCGCGACCAGCCCGCCGAGATCGGCTCGATGATGCGCGTCGACGCTGTGGGTCATCGGCTCGAAGCAGAACCAGTCATGGCGATAGAGCGCGTCGAAGGCTGCATCCGAAACGAAGATCATGCAGCGCGAGAATTGCGCATCGGCCTCGATCCGCAGACGCGATCCGGTCTCCGGCCACATTATGGTCGCCGCACCGTTCCAGCCTTCGAACTCGGTGTTCATCCAGGTCCCGGGCAGCCGGCGGCCGCCGGAAAAATCCATGCCGCCGCGCGCAGGATGGCTCTTCTGCGGCAGGAAAGCCGCGTCCTGCTCCCAGTAGCGTTCGGCGGTGAAGTCGACGATGGTGGCCGGCGTCATCGGCAGGAACGGATGCAGGCCGAGCCCGTAGGGCAGGCGCCGGCGCGCGCGGTTGGTCACCGAAAGGCTGACGGACAGCATGTTGTCGGAGAGGGCAAAACGCTGCTCCGCGCGGTAGGCGTAGGGTCCATCCTTGCCGGCATGACCGTAGGCGATGGTCAGCTCGTGATGGTCGTGAGCGATGGTCCGCCAATGGCCAAGCCAGGCGTCGCCGTGAATGTAGTGCGGGTCGCTCGCAGTGTTCGGTTGCAGACGATGGGTCGCTCCGTCGAAGACAAAGTCGTTGCCGCGCAGCCGGTTGCCGAACGGGATCAGCGGAAAACACACATCCGCTTCCACTGCTCCGCGGTGGAAAACGGGAACCGGACCGCTCGCCGCGTGGCGGTCGAAGCGATGGATCGCGCCGCCGGCAAGATCGACCGAAAGCGCCAGCGTGTCATTGGAGATCTGCAGCATGCCCATTGCGGAGCCCGATATAGATCGTATGAATGAAAGATTTACATAAGACCTAGCCTCTCATACAACAGCTTGCAACGGCGCTCTATCGGGAGAGGATCTGCGTGGAAACCATAGCTCCTACAGATGCACTCGGCTGGATGCCATCGGTCGACCAGACCGGCGCCAGCGTGCACAACGCCGTGGTCAGCGTGCTCGGCAGCCGCATCCTGGGCGGAGAATACGCGCCGGGAGACGCCCTGCCGCGCGAAGAGGAACTGTGCGCCATGCTGGGCGTCAGCCGCACTTCGGTCCGGGAAGCGGTCAAGGTCCTGTCGGCGAAGGGCCTTGTCGAAGCGAGGCGCCGCGCCGGCGTGCGCGTGCTGGCGCGCGACAATTGGCGGCTGCTCGATCCGGTGGTGCTCGGCTGGCACCCGTCCATCCAGGACGACGAGGAACTGGTTTCCGGCCTGCTCGAGGCGCGCAGGATCTTCGAGCCCGCCGCGGCGGAGCTTGCGGCCAGGCGCGCCACGGCAGCCGACCTCGCCGAAATCGAGCGCGCCGTGGTCGGCATGCGCGACAACATCCCGAATGATCTCAATGCAGTCTGCCAGGCGGACCTGGCCTTCCACAAGGGCGTGATCGCCGCCAGCCACAATGTCGTGCTGAAGGGGCTGGTCGGCATGCTGGAGGCCGCCTTGCGCGCCACCTTCCTCGTCACCAATCCGCTGATGGAAGCGCAGTCGCGCGCGCTCTCGGCGCATGTCGCGGTGCTGGAAGCGATCCGCATCCGCGACACGGCCGGCGCCCGCGCGGCCATGAATCGACTGCTCGACATCGCCGCCGACGATCTTCACGCCAAGGGCTGAGATTTCCGCCTTGACGCCATTTTAGATCATATGATAACTCAATTTCATATGATCTAAGTGTCGCCTGGGAGGAGTAGCGCTTGAGAATCGTGGCGATCACCACGCGCGTCGTGAACGCGGACATGCGCAACTGGGTGTTCGTGCGTATCGAGACCGACCAGCCCGGCCTCTATGGCTGGGGCGAGGCGACGCTGGAGTGGAAGACCCAGGCCGTCGTCGGCGCCGTCAACGACCTGGCGCCGCTTCTGATCGGGCGCGATCCGCGCGACATCGAGCAGGCGGTGCGCATCCTCAAGAAGCATTCGTTCTGGCGGCTCGGCGTGATCGGCATGTCGGCCGTCTCCGGCATCGAGCTGGCGCTGTGGGACATTTTCGGCAAGTGGCTTGGCCAGCCGGTCTGGCGGCTGCTCGGCGGCAAGGTGCGCGACCGGGTCAAGGTCTACACCCACCTCGGCCTCGGCGACATGCGCGCCGTGTACGAGACGCTCGACGCCGAGCCGCTGGTGAAGCGCGCCTCCGAAGTGGTGGCCAAGGGCTATCGCGCGCTGAAGGCCGTCTTCATCCCCTACAGCCACTACCACGCGCCGCTCACCGAGGTCGAAAAGGTCGGCCGGCTGATGGAGGCGCTGCGTAAGACGGTCGGTCCCGAGGTCGAGATCATGGTCGATTTCCACGGTCGCCCCGCCTCGGCCTCGACCGCGCTCGCCTATATCGACGTGCTTGCGCCATACCGGCCGATGTTCATCGAGGAGCCGCTGCCGCCCGGCGAGACCGGCGCACTGACGCAGCTCGCCGCCAAGTCGCGCGTGCCGATCGCCACCGGCGAGCGGCTCATCGACCGTGCCGAATTCGACGATCTGTTCCGGGCAAGGGCGGTCGACATCGTGCAGCCAGACATCTGCCATTGCGGCGGCCTGCTCGAGGCGAAGAAGATCGCGGCGATGGCCGAGGCGGTATCGGTCGGCGTGGCGCCGCACAATCCGCTCGGTCCGATCGCCGGTGCGGCGGCGCTGCATTTCGCCGTCTCCACGCCCAACCATCTGATCCAGGAAGAGATGGTCGGCGCGGTGCCCTGGTATTTCGAGGTGGTGAAGGGGCCGATCCGCATGGTCGACGGCTGCTGGCAGGTCCCGGAAGCGCCGGGGCTCGGCATCGAGGTTGACGAGGCGGTCGCTGCCCGGCACCCCTACAAGCCTGAGGTCATGCACACCACCAACGCCGTGCTTTCCGACGGCACCATCGTGGACTGGTGACCATGGCCGGGCGTCTCAAAGACAAGGTGGTGATCATCACCGGCGCCGGGCGTGGCATCGGCGAGGCGACGGCGCGCGCCATGGCCGCCGAAGGGGCGGTGATCGTCGTCGCGGAAAAGGACGCGGCGACCGGAAAGAGCGTCGCAGCGTCGCTTGCCGACTGCGGCGTGAAGGCGCTGTTCGTTGAAACCGATGTCGCGGACGCCGGCTCTTGCGAGACGACGGCCGAGCAGGCACTCCGCGCCTTCGGCCGCATCGACGTGCTGGTCGCCAATGCCGGCATCAACGTGTTCCACGAGCCGCTGGAAACCACCGAAGACGAATGGCGGCGCTGCTTTGCCGTCGATCTCGACGGCGTCTGGTATTCGGCGCGCGCGGTGCTGCCGGCGATGCGCGACCAGAAACAGGGTTCGATCGTCGCGATCGCGTCCTGTCATTCCTTCGCGATCATCCCGTCGACCTTTCCCTATCCGGTCGCCAAGCACGGGCTGCTCGGCCTGGTGCGGTCGCTCGGCATCCAATACGCGGCCGAGGGCATCCGCGTGAACGCGATTGCGCCCGGCTACATCGAGACGCAGATCGCGGTCGACTACTGGAACACATTCCCAGACCCGCAGGCCGAGCGCCAGCGCACCTACGATTTGCATCCGCCGCGCCGCATCGGCCGGCCGGAGGAAGTGGCCATGACCGCCGTCTTCCTCGGCTCCGACGAGGCGCCGTTCATCAACGCGGCCTGCATCGTCATCGATGGCGGGCGCTCGGTTCTCTACCACGAATGAGGTTTCGCGCCGGCGGCCGGTCGCCGGGAACGTCTTCAAGCAAAATGGGGTCTCGCCGGCCGGGATCCAGAGGGAGGAAACCATGAAACCAATGATCAAGGCATGCCTTGCGGTGGCCGCGACCGCAGCCGTCGCTCTGACGGTCCACGGCGCGGGCGCGCAGGACAAGATGAAGTTCGGCTACATCAACAAGATGGGCGATCACCCGTGGTTCGTCCGCGAGGTGCAGGGCGCCAAGGACAAGGCCAAAGAGCTCGGCGTCGATCTCCTGGTGCAGGATGTCCAGTTCGACGCCAACCTCGCCGTCACCACCTTCGACACCTATGTCGGCGACGGCGTCAAAGGCATTGCCGTGGTGGTGCCTGACCGTTCGCTCGGCCCGGTCGTCGCCGACAAGGCCAAGGCCGCCAAGATCGGACTGATCGCGGTCGACGACGACATCGCCTTTGCCGACGGCAGCCCGGTCGCCTATGTCGGCATGAACGCGCTCAACATCGGCAAGCAGGTCGGCGGCGAGATCGCCCGCATCGTCAAGGCCGAGGGCTGGGACAAGGACCTTTCCAAGGTGCGCGTCGGCTCGATCGAGGACCAGAAGGCCGATACCTGCATGCGCCGCAACAAGGGCGCCGAGGAAGCGCTCGTCGCGGCGATCCCGGAGATCAAGTCGCGCATCCTGTCGATCCCCTACGACAACACCATGGTCAACTCGATCGACGTGGTGTCGACGACGCTGACGGCCAATCCGGACGCCGAGAAGTGGATCTTCTACTCCTGCAACGACGACGGCGTGCTCGGCGGTGTGCGCGCCACCGAGAATGCCGGCATGAAGCCGGAGAACGTCATCGGCATCGGCATCGACGGCTCGCGCTCCTGCGAGGCCTTCGGCTCCGGCAAGCCCACCGGCTTCCGCGGCACGATGTGGCTGGACAGCGCCAAGCATGGCGCCGCGGCGATCCAGGCGCTCTATGACCAAGCCACTGGCAAGGAAATGCAGAAGGACTATTTCCAGGACGCGACGCTGATCAGCGGCGAGAACTTCGCCAAGTTCAAGGACACGCTCGGTTGCAAGTCCTAGGCTTCCTTCCGGCCTCATTGTCGGCCTCGGGGCGCGCGGCCTCACAGGGAGCCGCGCGCCGATGACCGTGCCCGTCGTTTCCGTCGAGGGCGTCAGCAAGCGCTTCGGCGCGGTGCAGGCGCTGCGCGACGTCTCCGTTGCCTTCCATGCCGGCGAGATCACCGCTTTGATCGGCGAGAACGGCGCCGGCAAGTCCACGCTGATGCGCGTGCTGGAGGGCGAGCATCGCCCGGACAGCGGTCGCGTTCTGGTCGATGGTCAGCCGGTCCAGCTCAACTCGCCACGCGCAGCACACGGCTCGGGCATCCGGGTCATCCACCAGGAGCCGGAGATCATCCCGGAGCTGACGGTGGCGGAAAACATCTTCATCGGCGACATCAAGGCGCGGGGCGGGATTTTTCTCGACCGCACGGATCTGGAGCGGCGCAGCCTCGAGCTGCTCAACACCTTCGGCGTGGTCGACGTGCTGTCACCCGGGCAACGCTGCCATGGCCTGAGCCCGGCGCTCAGGCAACTGATCGAGATCATGCGCGCGCTGCGCCCAGGGGCGCGGCTGCTCGCCTTCGACGAGCCGACCTCGTCGCTCACGGAGGATGAGGCGCAGCGGCTGTTCCGGGTCATCCGGCGGCTGAAGGCCGATGGCGTCGCGGTGATCTACATCTCGCACCGGCTGCGCGAGATCATCGAGCTTGCCGACCGTTGCGTGGTGATGCGCGACGGCAGCCGCGTCGCCGACGAGCCGATCGCAGAGCTCGACGAGCAGCGCATGGTGCGGCTGATGGTGGGCAGGCCGGTGAGCGATCTGTTCAACCGCAAGGAGCGCACGCTCGGACCGGTGCGGCTGGCGCTCAACGATGTCACGACACGGCGTGTCCAGGGGATCAGCTTCGAGGTGAGGGCGGGCGAGATTGTCGGGCTGGGCGGCCTGGTCGGCGCCGGGCGCACGGAAGTCGCGCGCGCCATCGTCGGCCTCGATCCGCTGCAGTCGGGGCAGATGGCGGCCGGCGGCCAACCTTACCGGCCGCGCGAGCCTTCGGATGCCGTGGCCGCAGGTATCGGGCTGGTGCCGGAAGACCGGAAGCAGGAGGCGCTGCTTCTGATGCAGGCGGTGCGCGACAATGTCAGCCTGGTGGTGCCCGACAAGGTGTCGCGCTACGGCTTCTTCAGCCGCCGCCGCGAGCGCGCGCTGGTCGCCCATCACGTCGCCGAGCTCAGGGTCAAGACGCCGTCGATCGAACAGGCGGTGGGAAAACTTTCCGGCGGCAACCAGCAGAAGGTCGTGTTCGCCCGCTGGCAGGCGCGCGGGCCGGCGGTGCTCATCCTCGACGAGCCGACGCGCGGCATCGACGTCGGCGCCAAGGCGGAGATCTACAGGTTGATCGAAAGCCTGGCCGACCGGGGCCTCGCCATCCTGCTCATCTCCTCCGAAATGCCGGAGCTGCTCGGCCTCGCCGACCGCGTGCTGGTCATGCAGGGCGGACGCATCAGCGGCGAGCTGCCTTGGCAGGAGGCGAGCGAGGAGGCCGTGCTGGCGCTGGCCATGCGCTCGGGGAAAGAGACAATCGAAAGGAGGGTATCGTGACCGATACTGCGACGGCCGGCCGCGAGCGCGTGCCGGCAACCCTGCTTGGCCGCATCGGCGCGCAGAACATCAGCCTGCTGATCGCGCTGGTGGTGCTGTTGGCGATTTTTGGCGCGCTGAGGCCGGACGTCTTCTTCACACCGCGCAACCTGATCAACATCGGCCTCGCGGTCACCCTCCTCGGCATCCTCGCCATGGCGCAGACGGTCGTCATCGTCTCCGGCGGGCTCGACATATCGGTCGGATCGATCGTCGGCCTGAGCACCATGGTGCTTGCCGTCGCCGCGCAGGAAACCGGTTCCATACCGATCGGCATTCTGGCCGGCCTGCTTGCCGGCCTGCTGGCGGGCGCGATCAACGGGTTGATCATCGTCTACGGTCCGGTCAACGCGGTGATCGCCACGCTCGGAACGATGTCGGCCTTCCGCGGCCTCGCCTATCTGATGAACAACGGCAACTCGATCCCGATCACCGGCGACAGTCTGCGGGCGCTGGGCATCGGCACGCTCTTCGGCCTGCCCTTCGCCATCTGGCTGCTGATCGCGGCGATGGCGGCGTTCATCGTCTTCACCCGCGAGACGGTCGTCGGCCGCAACATCTACGCGCTCGGCGGCAATCCGACGGTGGCGCGGCTGGCCGGGATCCCGATCCGCCGCTACCAGATCTCTATCTATGCGATGAGCGGGTTCGCGGCGGCAGTGGCCGGCCTGGTGCTTGCCAGCCGCACCATGTCCGGCCAGCCTGCCTCCGGCAGCCAGGGGCTGGAGCTGGAAGCGATCACCGCCGCGATCCTCGGCGGCTGCGCGCTGCAGGGCGGCAAGGGCACGATCGTCGGCGCCATGCTTGGCGTGCTGATCATCGGCGTGCTCAACAACGGCATGATCCTGACCAGCGTTCCGACCTTCTATCAGCTGCTCGCCAAGGGCGCGCTGCTGATCCTGGCGGTCATCGTCCAGGAACGCCAGCGGGCGCGGACCGGAGAGTGAGCTGACTAGAGCAGTTCACCGTTTCACGGATACGGCGGCCTGCTCTAACTCATTGTTTTGATGCAATTCCGGACGGAAGGCTACGGCGAAGCCGCCGAGCCCAACCGTTTCACATTTTTCCTGGAATTGCTCTAGACGCTCTCCAGATAGGTCTCGATCTCGAAGTCGCTGACATTGAGCGCGAAGGTGTTCAATTCCTGGCGCTTGCAGGCGACGAAGGACTGGCGCAGCGTAGCCGGGAAGATCTCGGCGACGAGCGGCCCGCTTTCGAAGCTGGCAATGGCCGAGGCCCAGTCCGGCGGCAGCTTCGCCAGCGTGAGCCCTTGTCCCTCGCCGCCGGTCGGTTCGCCGGGCGACAGTTCCTTTTCGATCCCGACGAGCGCCGCGCCAAGGATAGCCGCCAGCACCAGGTAGGGATTGGCGTCGGCGCCGGACACGCGGTGCTCGATGCGGCGCGCCGCGGCGGGGCCGCCGGGAATGCGGATCGCCACCATGCGGTTCTCGTAGCCCCACGCAACCGCGGTCGGCGCGTAGGAGCGCGGGCGCAGCCGGCGGTAGGAATTGAAGTGCGGCGCGAACACCAGCGTGCTCTCGGCCATCGCCGCGAGCAGGCCGCCCACCGCGTGGCGCATGGTGTCGGAGCCCTGGTCGCTGCCGTCGTCGAAAATGTTGCGGCCGTCGCGATCGATGACGCTGAAATGGACGTGGAAACCGTTGCCGGCGCGCTCGCCATAAGGCTTGGCCATGAAGCAAGCGGCAAAGCCGTGCTTGCGGGCGATGCCCTTGACGGTGCGCTTGAAGAGCACGGCGTCGTCGGCGGCGCGCAAGGCATCCGGCACATGGTTGAGGTTGATCTCGAACTGGCCGACCCCGTTCTCGGCGATCGCGGTGTCGACGGGGATGCCCTGCATGCGGCAGGCCTCGTAGACGTCATGGATGAAGGCCTCGAAATCGTCGATCTCGTCGATCGAGAGCGCGGCATCGGAATCGAGGCGCCGGCCGGTGATCGGCGAGACAGGCCCGACGGGCCGCTGCGATGTCGGGTCGACGAGGTAGAATTCGAGCTCGGTCGCGGTGACCGGCGTCAGGCCGAGCGCGGCGTAGCGGTCGAGGATGCGGGCGAGCGCGCGGCGCGGGTCGCCGAGATAGGGCGCGCCGTTTTCATCGGCGAGCCACAGCGGCAGAAGCGCCGTCGGATGCGCCGTCCAGTTGACGGGCAGGATGCCGCGCCCGGTCCACTGGCAAAGCCCATCGGCGTCGCCGGTCGAGAAGACCTGCGCATTGCCTTCGATATCCTCGCCCCAGATGTCGAGCCCGATCAGTGAGTAGGGCATGCGCAGCTTGCCTTCGAGCGCCTTGCGCGCCTGCTCGACGGGAATGCGCTTGCCGCGCATGATGCCGTTGAGATCGCACACCGCGGCCCTCAGGCTCTGGATGTCCTCCCTGCTTTCAAGCCAGTTCAAAACGTCGGCAATTGCATCGCTCAATTTCCAGCCCCTTGGTTCTTTCTGTAGCCATCGCGGCTACGATATCCATTTTTCAGCTTGTGAGTTCATGAAGGTCGCCATGGATGCTTCCAGGCAATTTTCCTTCATTTTTTCAATTTGCTAGCTGGGATATCGGGGGGCATTTCAGGTCCATATTGTGCGATCTGCGATCGCAACATAGCTGGATGACGCAGGAAAGCCAAGCCGGGATTTGGCGAGGCCTTCGGCGCGCGCTCGAATGGCCCTGCGGTCTGCCTAGTGGCGTAGTTCCGGAAACTTCACCTGGCCGAGGATGTGTGTCGCCCCCTCGTCGATGTCGCGCACGATGGCCGCGCGGGCCCGTTCGCCGTCGCCGGCCTCGATCGCCGCGACGACTTCCTCGTGATAGTCGATGCCGAGAATGCCGGCGAGGCCGTCCTCGAAGCCGATCGCCAGGTTCCTCAGAAACGGGCCGACCTGCATCCACACCGTCTCGATCAGGAAGATCATCTGCTCGTTCCCGCAGTGGCGGTAGATCGAGAATTTGAAGTCGTGGTTCTTGCGCAGATAGTCGTCGATGTCACCGCTGCGGGCGGCTTGGGTGAGCTCGGTGCAATGGCGGCGGATGGCGCGCAGGTTGTTGCCGTTGATGCGGTTGGTGGCGAGCCCGGTGGCCGTACCTTCCAGGATCGTGCGCACGGCGGTCAGTTGCTGGAAGCGCTCGGCGGAGATCAGCGGCACCTCGACGCTGCCGTTCGGCATCGGGCTCAGCGCCCGCAGCGCCTGCAGCCGGGTGAAGGCGCTGCGCACCGGCATGTCGCTGGTGCCGAGCTCCTTGGCGAGCTTGCGCGAGGTCAGCTTCTGGCCGGGCTGCAACTGGCCCGACATCAGTGCGCGCACGAGCTCCAGATAGACTTTCTCATGCAGCGGAACGGTATCGACAGCGGTCAGCCCGAATTGCGATTTGTCGGCCATTGGCGATGCGTTGCTTCACTCGTCCTGAAATCTGCCCGGTCGCTCTGTCGGCGGGCCGGATGCGTTACGGGCTTTCGAACCACGATAGACGGTTAAAGCGCGCCGCCGCAAGTGCGGGCGGCGGCGGCCATCCGTCCCGTTGCCGTCGATGCCCTCATCTCACGCCAATGCCGGCCAGCAGGCCGCCATCGATCCTGTAGTCGGCGCCGGTGCAGAAGCTTGCCTTGGACGAGCACAGGAAGGCGATGAGTTCGGCCACTTCCTCCGGCTCGCCGATGCGGCCGAGCGGGTGCGCCTCGCCGAAGCGCCTGAAGGCGGCCTCGATGTCGGCGTTCGGGTCGTCGCCGCGCGCGGCCCTTTCGAGGATCGGCGTGCGGACCGACCCCGGGCTGACCGAATTCACGCGGATGCCCTGGCGGGCATAGTCGAGCGCCAGCGAGCGCGTCAGCGTGTGGATGGCGCCCTTGGTGGTGGCATAGGCGGCGACGTTCTGCTGGCAGGCAGTGCCTTGCACCGAGGCGACGTTGACGATGGCGCCGCCGCCGCGCTTGATCATCTCGGGGATGCCGTAGTGGGCGGTGAGGTAGATGGAACCGACATTGACGGACATCGCCCGGTTCCAGGTCTCGAAATCGGTGCTGGTGGCGGTGCCGTAGGGGTGGACGGCCGCGGAGTTGACGATGACGTCCAGCCCGCCGAAGCGGCCGACACCGTCGGCGATCGCCTGGGCGACCTGGTCCGGCACGGACACATCGACAGTCGCCACCAGCGCGGCGGCGCCGTTGCGGTCGAATTCGGCCTGCATCGCCGCATTGGCGTGCTCGTCGATGCCGAGCGCGATGATCGCCGCCCCGCCCGCCGCCAGGCGCCTGGCGCTTGCCAGGCCGATGCCGGTCGTTCCGGTCACCAGTGCGACCTTGCCGTCGAAATCCTTCATTGCCGACACTCCGTGATTGTCCGCCGGGAATTGCCGGCGCGCGACGCCGTTGCCGACCCTCATAATGCGCTGGATGACGAGCGACAAGAACGCGCGTCCCGTCGACTGTGGCTGCCCGATTTGACTCGCCGTCAGGGCCGACAATAAGGTCCGCCGGAATCAGGAAAGAGGCACCCATGGAACAATGCTGGCGCTGGTACGGGCCGGACGATCCGGTCACGCTCGACCATATCAAACAGGCCGGAGCGACCGGCATCGTGACGGCCTTGCACAACATCTATGACGGCAGCGCCTGGCCGCTGGACGCCATCCTCGAGCGCAAGCGCCTCGTCGAGGCGGGCGGGCTCACCTGGTCGGTGGTGGAAAGCATTCCCGTCCACAACTCGATCAAGATCGGTTCTGCGGAGCGGCAGCGCTATGCCGGCTGGTACAAGGACACGATCAGGGCGCTGGCCAAGGCCGGCATCTCCACCATCTGCTACAATTTCATGCCGGTGGTCGACTGGACGCGCACCGATCTCATGCACCGGCTGCCGACCACCGGCTACGCGTTGCGTTTCGATGCGATCGACTTCGCCGCCTATGACGTCTTCGTGCTGAAGCGAAAGAATGCCGAGGCGAGCTACAACCAGGCACGCCTCAAGGAAGCGGAAGCGCGGCTGAAATCGCTCAGCGACGAGCAGATCGAAAAGGTCGAGCTCAACCTGATCGCCGGCCTGCCGGCCACCGAGCGCAAGTACAATCGCGAGACGATGCGCGAGGCGCTCGCCGATTACGACGCGATCGGCCCGGCGGAACTGCGCGCCAACCTGGCCTGGTTCCTGAAGGAGATCATCCCGGTCGCCGAGGAGGTCGGGGCGCGCATGTGCATCCACCCGGACGATCCGCCCTTCTCGCTGTTCGGGCTGCCGCGGGTCGTCTCCACCGCCGCCGACGCGCGCTTCATCCTGGAGACGGTCGACAACCCGGCCAACGGCCTGACCTTCTGCACCGGCTCCTACGGCGTGCGCGCCGACAACGATCTTGTCGCAATGGTCGGGGAATTCGCGCCAAGGATCCATTTTGCGCATCTGCGCAACGTGACGCGCGAGGCGGACGGCTCCTTCTACGAGGCCGAGCATCTGGAGGGCTCGACCGACATGGCGGCGGTCATCCTGGCGCTAATGAAGGAGGAGGCGCGCCGGCGCAAGGAAGGCCGGTCCGACTGGCGCATCCCGATGCGTCCGGACCATGGCCATCTGCTTGCCGACGACATCGGCAAGACCAGGATCAACCCCGGCTATTCGCTGATCGGGCGGCTCAAGGGCCTTGCCGAATTGCGCGGCATCATGCGGGCGGTGGAGCGGTTCGAACTGGCCTGAGGCTGCTCCCCCGAACCCTTCAGCGAGGCGGGCCTTGAACCCTGCCGATCCGGCTGGCCCCTCCGTTCATCTGGAGGGAACGCTTTCCAGTTGCCGCCGCGCCTCGTGGGTCCTGGCGACGAAATTGCGCCAGCCGCCATAGGCGGAGATGTCCGTCGCAGCCAGCAGGCCGGCGGTTTCGGCCAGGAACCCTTTCGCCGATGTGCCGTCGTTGAGCTCGATGGTGCCGATGCCGAGCGGCGGCGGAATGGCGGCGACGAAACGGCCGAAGGCATCGGCGCAAAGCCGCCAGACCTCGACCTCGATCGCGGCGCCGCCGCTGCCGACCCGGATGAGCCCCGGTTTGGGTGTGGTCTGGCCGGCAAGCTCATAGAGCTTGTAAGAAGAGCTGGTCCGCGCCGCCCTGCAGAAGCGCGCGCCGGCCTCCTTCAGCTGGCCGTTGAGCGGCATTCCCGAAAGATGCGCGCCAACCACCACCAACTCGATCGTGCCGTCCTCGGCCGATGCGCCGACAGGCTGTGCGCTCGACTGCCGCCAACCGGTCGCGCCGAGGGCGAGGCCGCTCGCCGAGTGGAGGTCGCGCGCGACGGATGCCGCAAGGCCGTCTCGTCCGGCAGTCGCCAGCAGGGTCACGCTCATCGGCAGACCGTCGTCGCGCGTGCCGGTGGGCACGGCGATGCCGCACATGTCGAGCAGATTGACGAAATTGGTGTAGGTGCCGAGCCGGCTGTTGGTGGCGATCGGATCGGCAAGCACGGCATCGACGGTGTAGTGGGTCGGCGCGGTCGGCACGCAGAACAGGTCTACGGAGGCGATCACCGGGGCGAGCCGGGCCTTGTAGGCCTGCAAGGCATAGAAGCCGCGGAAGGCGTCGGCCGCCGACAGGTTTCGGGCGCCGCCGATGATCTTGCGCGTCACCGGATGGAGCGCTGCTTCATTCACCTCGAAGAAATCGCGGATCGCCGCATAGCGCTCCGCCACCCAGGCGCCTTCGTAGAGCAGATCGGCGGTGGCGTAGAAGTCGCCGAACGGGATCTCGACAAGCCGGCAACCGAGCCGCGACAGCATGGCAAGCGAGGCCTCGAAGCCGGCCTGCATCGCCGTATCGCCGAAGAATTTCAGGTCGGCTTTTACCGGGATGCCGACGTTCAGTACCGGGGCGTGCGCCACGAGCGGCTGGACGGCGATGTCACGCGAATACGGATCGGTTGCGTCGCGCGCGGCGGCGATGGAGAATACCGCGTAGGCGTCGTCGACGGTCAGCGCGAAGACCGACACGCAGTCGAGCGTCCGGCAGGCCGGCACGACGCCGGCCGTCGACAGTGCGCCGACGGTCGGCTTCAGTCCGACGATGCTGTTGAGGCCGGCCGGAATGCGGCCCGAGCCGGCGGTATCGGTGCCGAGTGCGAAGGAGACGATGCCGCGCGCCGTCGCCACCGCCGAGCCGGAGGAGGAGCCGCCCGGCACCAGCTTCAGATCGATCGCATTCCTCGGGATCGGCCATGGCGTGCGCACGCCGACGAGGCCGGTGGCGAACTGGTCGAGATTGGTCTTGCCCACGACCAGGGCGCCCGCAGCCTTGAGCCTCGCCACCACGGTTGCGTCGCTTGCGGGCGTGTAGGCAAATTCGGCGCAGGCGGCCGTGGTCGGCATGCCGGCGACATCGATATTGTCCTTGACGGCGAAGGGGATGCCCCAGAGCGGCATGGCCACGGGGTCGAACGGGCAGAGCGCTTCGGCCTCAGCCAGCATCTCGGCTCTCGTCGCAAGGTGGATGAAGATGCCGGGGTCGGCGGCCGCCGCGATGCGGGTCAGCACCGTATCGATCACCTCGGCGATGCCGATGCCGGCTTGGTAGGCCGCGTGCAGGCTGCCGATATCGAAATGGATGTCGCTCATCTCGTCTCCCCCAGAATGATCACCGGCAGGTCCCACTGGATCAGGACGACGCAACCGTCCTTCGTCCACACCGAATGCTCGGTGCCGACCGGATTGAGGATCACGCTGCCCGCCGGATAGTCGCCGTTCTCGTCGCTCTGGGTGCCTTCCAGCACGACGATGGTTTCCAGCCCGACATGACGGTGGCGTGGCACGCCGGCGCCCGGCTGGTATTTGAGGACCGCGACCGACGGCTCGACCGGCCCGCCCTTGAGCAGCCAGTGCACGCCGATGCCGTCGCGGAAAGGCTCGAACGCCAGATCGCGCCAGCCGCCGTCAAGCAGGCCGGCAAAACTGAGATTAGGCATTCGCAATCCCCTCGAGCACCTGATCGGTCGTCGCCGTCCAGCCGATGATCGCGCCTTGCGCCCTGATCATGGCGAGCGCGGCCGCCTTGAACTCGGGAAAATAGCTTTCCGTCGCATCCTCCGCGACCAGGCATTCATAGCCGCGGTCGTTGGCCTCGCGCATCGTCGTCTGCACGCAAACCTCGGTGGTGACGCCGGCAAAGACCAGTTGGCGGGCGCCTAGCCGCTTCAGGTCGTCGCCGAGGCCGGTCGCGTAGAAGGCGCCCTTGCCGGGCTTCTCGATGACGATCTCGCCGGGCAATGGCGCGAGTTCGTCGAGGATCGCCGTGCCGGGCTCGCCGGCGATCAGCACGCGTCCCATCGGTCCGACATCGCCGATGCGGATCGTCGGCTTGCCGCGGTCGCGCTTGGCGGGCGGCAGGTCCGACAAGTCGGGCCTGTGGCACTCCATGGTGTGAATCACCGGCAGGCCGGCGGCGCGAAAGCCCTCGATCAGCTTCTTCACGGTCGGCACGATCGCCACCACCCGGCCGACGTCATTGCCGAGGCTGGCGCCGAAGCCGCCCGACTCGGCGAAGTCGCGCTGCATGTCGATGACGATGAGCGCCGTCGTCTCGGGCCTGAAGGCAAAGGCGAAAGGCTGCGCCGCGATTTCCGCCATCAGTGATGCCCCGCCATGTGCTCGCCGATCGTCTGCACGCTCGCCTGCGCGATCGGCGTCTCGTAGACGAGCGCGCCGTCGGACATGACGAGGATGCGGTCGGAAAGCTCCAGCAACTCGTCGAGGTCCTCCGACATCAGCAGCACCGCGGCGCCCGCGTTGCGTGCCTTCATGATGCGGGCGCGGATCTCGGCGACGGCGGAGAAGTCGAGCCCGAAGCAGGGGTTGGAGACGATCAGCAGATCGACCTCGCCCGTCAGTTCGCGGGCGAGCACCGCGCGCTGCACGTTGCCGCCCGACAGCGAGGCGATCGGCGAGGAGAGCGATGCGGTCTTGACCTTGAACTGCTCGACCAGGCGGGCGCTGAAGGATTTGATGGCGCCAGCGCTGATCCAGCTCACCGGCCTGCCGCTGCCGTCGACGTCGAAGGTGCGGAAGGCGATGTTCTCGGCGACCGTCATCCTTGGCGCGCAGGCATTCTTCAGCGGTTCCTCCGGGATCAGGCGCACATTGAGCGCGCGCGCCTCGGCGCGCGTCGCCGCATAGGCCGTTCCTCGAACCATGACTTCGCCCTGGTCGCGGGCACGCTGGCCCGCCAGCACCTCCAGGAACTCCTTCTGGCCGTTGCCGGAGATGCCGGCGATGCCGACGATCTCGCCGGAGCGCACGCCGAGGTCGGCGATGTCGATCGATTTGAGACCGGTGCGGTCCAGTGCTTTCAGCGCTTTCACCTTGAGCACAATCTCGGCGTCCGCCCTGGGCTCGAGACGGCTGTCGAGTGCAGCGATCGGCTGGTCGCCGATCATCATCGCCGCCATCTCCCTGTGGGAAAGGTCTGACACTTTGCCGGTCCCGGTGAGCCTGCCCTTGCGCAGCACTGTGATGTCGTCGGCGAATGCAGTGACCTCGTGGAATTTGTGGGAGATCATCAGCACGGTGAGATCGCCGGCCTTCGTCATGCCGCGCACCAGGCCAAGCACTTCCTGCGCCTCGCCCGGGGTGAGCACGGATGTCGGCTCGTCCAGCACCAGGAAATTGCGGCCGAGGTAAAGCTGCTTGATGATCTCCAGCTTCTGTTTCTCGCCGGCGGCAAGCTCGGCCACCTTGACGTCGAGCGGCAGTTTGAACGGCATGCGCTCCATGAAGGCGGCGAGCGCGCCGCGCTCCTTGCGCCAGTCAATGACGCCGGGCACCTTTTCTCGCGAGATGACCAGGTTCTCGGCGCCGGTCAGCGAAGGCACCAGCGTGAAATGCTGGTAGACCATGCCGAGGCCCAGCGCCGAAGCATCCCTGGGGCTGGCGATCGCGACCTCCCGGCCGTCGACCAGCATGTCGCCCGACGTCGGGCGGTAGAAACCCATCATGCATTTGACCAGCGTCGACTTGCCGGCGCCGTTCTCGCCGAGCAGAGCATGGAAGGAACCTGCCGGCACCTTGATCGAGACGTCGTCGAGTGCAGTGAAGGCGCCGAAACGCATGGTCATGCCGATGGTCTCGACGCCGATCGCCTTTCTGTGAGTTCCGCTCATCGCCGGTTCCTCACGGCAGCTGGGCGACGAGCGCGGCGGAATTCGACACCGCGCCGAACACACCGCCCTGCATCTTGATCATCTTGATCGCCGCCAGATGGTTGCCGTGGTCGGTGGCTCCGCAGCAATCCTCCAGCATCACGCATTCGAAGCCGCGATCGTTGGCCTCGCGCATGGTGGTGTGAACGCAGACGTCGGTGGTGATGCCGGTAAGCACGATGTTGGCGATGCCGCGCTGGTTGAGGATCAGCTCGAGATCGGTTGCGCAGAACGAGCCCTTGCCCGGCTTGTCGATGATCGGCTCGCCCTCGGCCGGATAGAGGTCGGGGATGATGTCCCAGCCCGGCTCGCCGCGCACCAGGATGCGTCCGCAAGGACCGGGGTCGCCGATGCCGGCATTGATGCGGCGCGAGCGCCAGCGCTTGTTGGCGGGCAGGTCGGCGAGGTCGGGACGATGGCCCTCGCGCGTGTGGATGATGGTGTAGCCCTTGGCCCGCATCGCCGAGAGCACCGCCTTGATCGGCTCGATCGGCGCCCTGACCAGCGACAGGTCATAGCCCATGTGGTCGACATAGCCGCCCGGCCCGCAGAAATCGGTCTGCATGTCGATGATGATCAACGCCGTGTTGTCCGGCCTCAGGTCGCCATTGTAGGGCCAGGGATAGGGATCGGCGTCGATGTAGCGCTGGGTGATCTCGGCTCTGGCGTTCATGGCAAAAACTCCGGTCTCGCGAGCGGTTCCTGGGATGCGGTCACTTGGTGATCGACAGTTCGCCGGGCGCGCCGGCGAGTGTGCGGCTCGGAGACGAGGTGGCGATCATGATGACAAGGGTGAGGATGTAGGGCGCGGCGTAGAACAGGTAGTAGCCTTGCGTGACGCCCACCGACTGCAGCGCCGGCCCGAGGGCGCCGGCGCCGCCGAACAGCAGCGCGGCGGCAAAGCAGCCGAGCGGGTTCCAGCGCGCGAAGATGACCAGCGCCACCGCCATCAGCCCCTGGCCCGACGAGATGCGCTCGGTCCAGCTGCCGGGATAGTAGAGCGACAGATAGGCGCCGCCGATGCCGGCCAGCGCGCCGCCGGCGCCGGTGGCCAGCAGGCGCACCGTGTTCGGGTTGAGGCCCATGGCGCGCGCGGCATCGGCGCTGTCGCCGACGACACGCACGATCAGGCCGACACGGGTGTTGCGGAAGGCCCACCAGAGCAAGACGGCAAGCGCCGCGCCGATCAGGAACAGCACGTTGACGTTGAGCGCCGCCTGCACCTGCGGAATGCTCGACCAGGCGCCGAACGGGATCGCCGGCAGGTCGGGCGCCGAGGGCTGGATGAAAGGCTTGCCGAAGAAGAAGGCTAGCCCGGAGCCGAACAGCATCAGGGCGATGCCGATGGCGATGTCGTTGACCTTCGGGAACTTGCAGATCCAGCCGTGGAAGAGGCCGAAGCAGAGGCCGGCGAAGGCAGCGGCCAAAAGGCCGAGCCAGGGCGAACCGGTCACTACCGCCACTGCGTAGGCGCTCATGGCGCCGAACACCAGCGTGCCTTCGAGGCCGAGATTGATGCGGCCGGAACGCTCGGTGATGGCTTCGCCCAGTGAGACGAAGATGAAGGGCGTGGACACGCGGATGGCGCCGCCCAGCATGGCGAGCGGCACGCCCCACAGCCCGATGTCGGTCGTCTCCATCAGGTGCTCCTCTGCCACAGGTCGGGGTTGAAGAGCTTGAAGCGGCCGTAGAAGGTCTCGCTGAACAGGATGACGATGAAGAGCATGCCCTGCAGCACCAGCACGGTCGCGTCGGGCAGGTCCATGCGGCGCTGGATCAGGCCGCCGGAGGCGTCGATGCCGCCAAGCAGGATGGCGACCGGGATGATGGCGAGCGGATTGTGGCGGGCAAGGAAGGCGACGAGGATGCCGGTGTAGCCGTAGCCGGCGGCAAGCGAGCCATTCGCGCTGCCTTGCACGGCTGCGACCTCCAGCATGCCGGCAAGGCCGGCGAAGCCGCCGGCAAGCGCGGTGAAGCCGACGATCAGCGGCCCGACCGCAAGCCCCTGCACCTGCGCTGCCCTGACATTGCCGCCGGCGATGCGGGCGGCAAAGCCCCAGCGGGTCTTCTCGATCAGCAGCCAGGAGAGCACGCAGGCGAGGATGCCGACGCCGAGCCCCCAATGCACCTCCATGCCCGGAATGTTGCCGATGCGGTAGATGTCGGCGAGCGGCTGGGTCGACGGCTTGTTGAGCGAGGCCGGATCGCGCAGCGGTCCTTCCACCAGGTGGTTCATCAGGGCGATGGCAATATAGGCCATCAGCAGGCTGGAGATGGTCTCGTTGACGGCGCGGTAATGGCGGAGCGCGCCGACGGCACCAATCCAGATGCCGCCGGCGACCACACCCCCCACGCCCATGAGGAGGATGACGAGAAAAGACGGCGCGCCGTTCAGCGCCACGCCGATGGCGGCGGCCGCGACGCCGCCGAGCACGATCGCGCCCTCGCCGCCGATGACGACCAGCCCGAGGCGCGCCGGCAGCGCCACGCAGAGCGCCGCGAGCAAGAGCGGCGCGCCGCGCGACAGCGAGTTCTGGATCGAGAACCAGGAGCCGAAGCCGCCCCGCCACATCGTCTCGTAGAGCTGGAGCGGCGACTTGCCGACCAGCGCGACAAACAGGCTGAACAGCACCATGCCGACGACCAGCGCCGCCAGTGGGATGACGAAGGCCTCCGCCCGCCTGGCAATCCATTCGAGCGCCGCCCGATATCCCCTGGCGCCGAGAAGGGCCGGCACGCCGGCGCTGCTCACGGTGTCCGTCATCGTCCCGTCTCCACTCGTCGTTGTTCCATGCGTGTCGCCCAAAACCGCTGCGCACTTTTGGGCGACACGCCGTCGGCTCAGGCGGTCGAGCCGACGACGCCCTCGACGAGATAGTCCATGCTTTCGAGCTCGATGGCGGTCTCGACGAAAGCCTGGCCTTCGGTGGCGACGACGACGCCCTTGTTGCTCTTCAGCGGACCCTTGATGACGGAGAAGCCGCCCTTCATCATTTCGGCCAGCGTGCCGTCGAACTGCTTGCGGGCCGCTTCGCTGACGGCTGGGCCGAGCGGGCTCATCTTGACGAAGCCGTCGGCCAGGCCGCCGCGGGTGAAATTGGGCAGCGGGGTGCCGGCGATGAGGTCGTCGACGAACATCTTGTAGACCTTGGCCCAGTTCCACTCCGCTCCGGTCAGGTATTTCTCCGGCGCAAGCGGGCTCTGGTTGGCGTGATAGCCGCAGACGAAGGCGCCGCGGCCGGCGGCCGTCTCGACCACCACCTTGGGACTGTCGACATGGCAGGTGATGACGTCGGCGCCCTGGTCGACCAGCGCGTTGGTGGCCTCGGCCTCTTTGACCGCCAGCGACCATTCGCCGGTGAAGATCACCTGGCAGGTGATCGTCGGATCGACCGAGCGAGCGCCGAGCAGGAAGGAATTGATGTTGAGGAGGACCTGCGGGATCGGCTTGGCGGCGACGAAGCCGAGCTTCTTCGACTTTGAGGTGTGACCGGCGACGACGCCGTTGAGGTACTGGCCCATGCCGATATAGCCGAAATAGGAACCGGCGTTCATCGGGTGCTTGTCCTTGTTCCACATGCCGCCGCAATGGCGGAACTGAACGTCGGGGAACTTCGCGCACATGGCGAGCATATGCGGATCGAAATAGCCGAAGGAGGTCGGGAAGATCAGCGAGGCGCCGTCGAGGTTGATCATCGATTCCATCGTCTTCTGGACGTCGACCGTCTCGGGAACGTTCTCCTCCTCGACAACGGAAATGCCCTCGATGCTCTTCAGCGTGGCGGCGCCTTCGGCATGCGCCTGGTTGTAGCCGTAGTCGTCCTTCGGGCCGACATAGATGAAGCCGACGGTCGCCGAGGCGGCGAACGCCCTGCGGATCGGAAAGGCCGCCGAGGCCAGACCGAGCGCCGCTCCGGCGGCGGAGGTCCTGAGCAGATCGCGGCGGCTAAGCATGAGTCTCTCGGTCATATCGATGCTCCCCTTTTTGGACCCCATCTCTGGGTCGGTTGCTGTCTTCTGGAAAAGTGCATGCAATCACCGTGCCAGTTTCAAACCTTGCTTTTTCGCAATAAAATCAATGTGTGGGTTTAGTGGCTCTGCATAAACGCAAGGCAAGTGCATGCACTTTTTGCCTGATAAATGACCAGTTTGACATTGCGGTTAAAATCTAGGCATACAGGTGCAGCCTTGAGTCGAAATTCAGCCTGGGAGCCGTCCACCTCGCGGGCCTGCCTGCAACAAACTGGACGGAGGAGACGTGTCGGCAAAGCGCAGCTTGGTCAGGTCGGGCACGACCGTGGATCAGATGGTGAGGGCGATCGCGGACCGCATTGTCACCGGCTATCTGCGCCCCGGCGAAAGGCTCGACGAGGTCTCGCTCGCGGCCCGTTTCGAGGTCTCCCGCACGCCCGTCCGCGAGGCGCTCGGCCATCTGAGCGCCATGGGGCTTGTCGAGAGGCGGCCCAACCGCGGCGCCATCGTCGCCGTGGTGACGCAGGAACATCTCGCCTCGATGTTCGAGAGCATGGCCGAACTGGAGGCGATCTGCGCGCGCTTTTCGGCCGAGCGCATGACGGGGGGCGAGCGCCGGGCGCTCGAGATGGAGCACCAGGCGTCGGCGCGCCTGGTGCAGCTCGGCGCGGAAGAGGATTACGAATACTTCAACACCGAGTTCCACAGCCGGCTTTATCGCGGCGCCCACAACGCGCATATCCAGGATCTGACGGTGACGACCCGCAGCCGGCTGGCGCCGTTCCGCCGCGCGCAGTTCATGCTGCCCGGCCGGTTGGCCAAATCCTGGCAGGAACACGATCTGATCGTCACCGCGATCATGCGCGGCGACGGGGCGGCGGCGGGCAAGGCGGCGAGGGATCATGTCTCGATCGTCAGCGAGGCGAGCGCGGTGTTCGCGGCCGTAGAGCCGGTGACCTCCGTGCTCAGCCGATCTGCGCGTCAATGATCTCGACGAAGCGCGCGAAGAGGCCGGCCTGCGATTTGATCTTGAGCTTGCGGTAGATGTTGCGGCGGTGGACCTTGACGGTTCCCGGCACGATCCTCAGCGCCCGGGCGATCGATTCCGTCGAGTGGCCCTGAAGCACGAGGTCGACCACCTGCTTTTCGCGTGAGGTGAGCGACAGGCTCTTCCAGATATGCGCGCGGTCGAACTCGCTGGGAACAGCCGCCGCCTCGTCGCGCGGTGTCGTCGCCGGCTCGTCGGCCGGCAGGCCAGGCCAGCGCAGCCTGACCAGGCTGATCACCGCCGGCGCCATGTCGCGCAGCAGCCTGGCGTCGGCGGTGCCGAACGGACCCGAGGCGCGCAGCCGCATCAGCGACAGCACCAGCGCGTCCTTGCCCTGCAGCGGGACGAAGAAGCCGACCTCCTCGGCTAGCTTGGTCTGGCTGTAGTAGGAGCGATAGTATTCGCTGGCATAGAAGCGGTCCGGCGCCAGCTCTCGCATGCGCCAGAAGCCTTCCTTGCGCTCGACCGCCGCGTGATGGAACGGGTCGAGCAGATAGGGGCCCTCCTGATAGAGCGCGACGAAGACGTGGCTCTCGGCCGGTGAGAAGGTCTCGAAGAGCAGCGGCGGGCGGGCAGCCCCGCGATAGCCGAAGACGACACAGTGATCGAAGCCGACATGGCCGCGCAGCCAGCCGACCATGGCGCGGCCGAAATGATCGCCGCCGGCCTCGCGCGTCGCGGCGATGACGGCGCCGAGCCCGTTGTAGTCATCGCTGCGGGAAACGGCCATTCATACCCCTCTAAACGATAAAATAGATCAAATATACCACCTGCGAGGTATATACTAGCCGGCATTGGCTCTGGTAGCGTTTCGAAATCAACTCGCCCTGGAGCCCGCCTTTGACTGCAGTGCCCGATATCGAGTTTCGCGCGGTCACCAAGCGCTATGGCGCGGTCACGGCGGTCGGCGGCATCGACCTTGCCGTCCCGCCATCGGCCTTTGTCGCCTTGCTCGGGCCGTCCGGATGCGGCAAGACGACTTGCTTGCGCATGATCGGCGGCTTCGAGCAGCCGAGCCAAGGCCAGGTGCTGATCCGCGGCCGCGACATGGCCGGCACGCCGCCCTACCGGCGCCCGGTCAACATGGTGTTCCAGCAATACGCGCTGTTTCCGCATCTCGATGTCGAGGACAACATCGCCTACGGACTGCGCCAGGCGAGGCCCAGGCTGTCGTCGCGCGAGATCAGCCAGAGGGCGGGCGAGGCGCTCGCCATGGTGCGGCTCGCCGGCTATGGCCGCCGCAAGATCCACGAGCTTTCCGGCGGCCAGCAGCAGCGCGTGGCGCTGGCACGCGCATTGGTCAACAAGCCGGCGGTGCTGTTGCTCGACGAGCCGCTGGCCGCGCTCGACAAGAAGCTGCGCACCGACATGCAGATCGAGCTGCAGAACCTCCAGCGCGAGATCGGCATCACTTTCGTTCTGGTCACGCACGACCAGGAGGAAGCGCTGTCGATGAGCGACCTCGTCTGCGTCATGAATGGCGGGCGCATCGTCCAGCTCGGACAGCCGAACGAGATCTACGACGAGCCGGCCGACCTGTTCGTCGCCGATTTCGTCGGCAAGACCAATCTGTTGAGCGGCACGGTGGCGGGCCTGTCGGGCGAGCTCGTCGATGTCGCACTCGCCGATGGCACGGTGATCGCGGCGCGCAAACGGGCGCCGCTCAAGCGAGGCGAGGCGGTGTCGGTGTCGCTGCGGCCCGAGACGCTCAGCCTCGGCGCGGCCGGAAGCGGCAGCCTGAAGGGCATCGTGCGTAACCGCATCTTCCTGGGCTCGACCGCCGAATATGCGATCGAGGTCGAGGGCATCGGATCACTGCTCGCCAAGGCCGATCACCAGATCGGCCGCGACAACCTCTTCAAGCCGGGCGAACCCGTCGCCATCGGCTTTGCCGCCGGGGCGCCGCTGGCGTTTCCGCAACCCAAGAACAACGGGACCAACCAGAGGGAAAACCACCATGTCGAAATCCTATCGTGACGGACTGCCGATAAGCCCCGAGAAATTCGTCGACCAGCTGATGCGCCTGAAGCGCGGCTCGATCGGCCGGCGCGAATTCCTCGGCCTCACCGGCCTTGGCGTCGCCACCGCGGTGATGGCGCGCGAGCTCGGCATCATGCCGACGCCGGCCTACGCCGCCGAAAACCTCGGCGACCGCATGTCGATCGCCACCTGGCCGAACTATCACGACCCGGCGACGTTCGAGAGCTTCAAGGCCGAGACGGGCGTTGCCGTCGAGGTCAACGTCTTCGGCTCGAACGAGGAGATGCTGGCCAAGCTGCAGGCCGGCGGCTCGGGCTGGAGCCTGTTCGTGCCGACCAACTACACGATCTCGACTTACAAGAAGCTCGACATCATCGAAGCGCTCGACATGGCCAAGCTCGGCAATTTCGACAGTTCGCAGGAGGATCCGCGCTTTACCTCGGAAGGCACAATCGACGGGACGATCTACGCCGTGCCGAAGAACTGGGGCACGACCGGCATCGCGATCAACACCAAGAAGCTGACCAAGCCGATGACGAGCTGGAAGGAGTTCTGGGACACCGCCATGGCGGAAGGCGACGGCCGCACCATGGTGCATGATTATCAGCTCACCACGATCGGCAATGCGCTGAAATATTACGGCTATTCGTTCAACTCGCTGAAGCAGGACGAGCTCGCCAAGGCCGAGGAACTGCTGCTCAAGGTCAAGCCGCATCTGTTCGCGGTGTCGAGTGACTATCAGCCGTCGATGCGCGCCGGCGATGCCTGGATGACGATGTGCTGGACCAATGACGGGGCGCAGCTCAACCGCGATATTCCCGAAATCGCCTATGTTCTGGGCAAGGAAGGCGGCGAGATCTGGACCGACTTCTACGCCATCCCGAAGGACGCGCCGAACAAGCCTGCCGGATATGCGCTGCTCAACTACCTGATGAACCCGAAGGTGGCGGTGAAGGAGCATCTGGCCAACGGCGCGCCCTCGACCGACGCGCGGGTCAACGCGCTGCTGCCGAAGGAGGTGCTGGACAATCCGATCCTCTATCCGGCGGCGGACCTGTTGAAGCCGCTGGAGTTCGGCGCCGCCGCGACGCTCACCGATCCGGGGCGCGCCGAGCTGATGGCGCGCTTCAAGTCGGCTTGAGCGGAACCGGCCACAAACCCGATCCAGGCAACGCGACCGGCGGGCAATTGCCCGCCGGCACCGAAGCGGCTTTTTCGATGCGCGGCACCCTTCTTCGCAAAAACCTCATGACCGCGCTGCTGCTGGCGCCGGCGACGCTGTGGCTGGTGGTATTCCTGGTCCTGCCGTTCGTCGCCATCGCTATCTTCAGCGTCGGCGAGCGGGCGCCCGAGGGAGGCTACCAGGCAGCTTTCACGCTTGCGCAATACGCCAACCTGCCGGCGCGGGCGACCGCGTTCTGGAACACGATGGTACTGGCGCCGGTCGGCGCCTTCGCCTGCCTGCTCGTCGCCTATCCGGTGGCCTACTATCTGGCGCTGCGCGCGCCGGAGCGCTGGCGGCTGATCCTGCTGGCGCTCGTCGTCATCCCGTTCTGGACCAGCCTTTTGATGCGCACCTATGCCTGGATGTATGTGCTGGGCGGACGCGGCATTCCGGCCCTGCTCGCCTATGTCGGCATCGAGGACGTCCGGCTGATCAACACGCCGGGCGCGGTGCTGCTCGGCATCGTCTACGGCTATCTGCCGCTGATGATCCTGCCGATCTATGTCAGCCTGGAGCGGCTCGACCGGCGGCTGCTGGAAGCCTCCGCCGATCTCGGCGCGACGCCGCTGTCGACCTTCCTCGGTGTCACGCTCCGGCTGTCGCTGCCCGGCGTGATGACCGGCTTCTCGCTGGTGATGATCCTCCTGCTCGGCGAATATCTGATCCCGACTCTGCTCGGCGGCGGCAAGGTGTTCTTTATCGGCAACGCGCTGGTCGACCTGTTCCTGCAGTCGCGCAACTGGCCGTTCGGTTCGGCCATCGCCATCACGCTGGTGCTGGTTTCGGTCGTGGTGCTGATTGCCGCCAACCGCATCTCGGCCCGGCTGTCGGGCGCGCGCCGGGTGGACCTGATCTGATGCGCGCCTTCGTCGTTGCCGTTTTTGCCTTCCTCTACCTGCCAATCGCGCTGGTGGTGCTGTTCTCCTTCAACGCCGGCCACCATGCCAGCGAGTTCACCGGCTTCTCGACGCAATGGTACGGCAAGGCGCTGTCCAACCCGTTCCTGGTCGAGGCGCTGAAGAACAGCCTGTTCATCGCCACCACCAGCGCGCTTTTGGCGGCGGTCGCGGGCACCGCCGCCGCGCTCGGCCTGCAGCGCGTCGGGGCGCGGACGCGGGCTGTCTTCGACGGGCTATTGGGCGCCGCGATCGTCGTTCCCGGCGTCGTCATCGGCATCTCGACGCTGGTGGCGCTCGTGCAGCTGTTCGGCGTCGTCAATCCGTTCCTCGCCGAGTTGTGGCCGGGCGACCAGCCGCCGCGCCTGGCGCTCGGTTACGGCTCGATCATCGCCGCGCATGGCCTGTTCTCGATGGCGCTGGTGGCGATGATCGTCGGCACGCGCCTTGGCAGTCTCGACCGCAACCTGGTCGAGGCGTCGAGCGATCTCTACGCCACGCCGCTGACGACGTTCCGCTCGATCGTGCTGCCGCAGATCATGCCTGCGGTGATCGCCGGCTTCCTGCTCGCCTTCACCTTCTCGTTCGACGACTTCATCATCGCCTTCTTCGTCGCCGGCGCGCAGACGACGCTGCCGATCTATGTCTTCGCCTCGATACGCCGCGGCGTGACGCCGGAAATCAACGCCGTCGCGACCATCGTGCTCGTCGCATCGGTCCTGCTCGTGGTGCTTGCCCAGTGGCAGCTGCGCCGAAGAAAACAGTGAAAGACCGATCATGATCCTGAAAGACCGCATCGCCGTCGTGACCGGAGCCGGGTCCGGCATCGGGCGCGCCGGCGCCACGATCATGGGCAGGGAAGGGGCGACAGTGGTGATCGCCGACCGCGATCGGGCCGCCGGCGAGGCCGTCGCCTCCGACATCCGCCAAGCCGGCGGCCGGGCCGAAGCGGTCGCGACCGATGTCGGCGACGATGCCGCGGTCGAGGCGCTCATCTCCGGCACGCTCGGCAGGCATGGCCGGATCGACATCCTGCACAGCCATGCCGGCATCCAGGTCGGCGGCTCGCTCATCGAAGTCGGCGTCGACGGCATGGATGCCTCGTGGCGCATCAATGTGCGGGCGCAGTTCCTCGCGGCCAAGACGGTCATGCCGACGATGATCGCGCAGGGCGGCGGCGTCATCCTCAACACCGCCTCGAATTCAGGGGTCTTCTACGACCGCGAGATGATCGCCTATGCGACGTCGAAACATGCCGTCGTGGCGATGACAAGGCAGATGTCGCTCGACTACGCCCGCCACAATGTCCGCATCAACGCGCTTTGTCCGGGCTGGGTCGACACGCCGTTCAACGAGCCGTTCATCGCCCAGATGGGCGGGCGCGAAGCGATCGAAAACTATGTCCGGACCAAGATCCCGATGGGGCGCTGGGCAAGCGCCGACGAGATCGCCGAAGCGATCCTGTTCCTCGTCTCCGACCGCTCGTCCTTCATGACCGGGCAGGCGCTGGTGGTCGACGGCGGCGAAAGCGTCGGCTGAGCGAGGGCGTCCCCCCGGCTCGCCTTACACGTGCTTGCGGCCGCCGGTGTCGCGAAACCAGCTGTCCGGGTAAGGGTACCACCAGCCCTGGATCTCGGGTTTGTGGTCGATGATCACCATCTTCGAGCGGCGGAAGGCGTCGAGCCCCTGGCGGCCGAGCTCGCGGCCGAGGCCGGAAGCCTTCCAGCCGCCGAAGGGCAGCGCGTCGTTGTCGATCAGCGGATTGTTGACCCAGACCATGCCGGCCTCGAGCCGTTCGGCCGCCTCGTGCGCTTCGGCGAGATCGGTGGTGAACACCGAGGCGCCGAGACCGAAGGGGCTGTCATTGGCAAGCCTGATCGCCTCGTCGAAATCCTTCACGCGGCAGATCGCGGCGACCGGCCCGAAACATTCCTCGCGCACGATGGCCATCTCCGGGGTGACGCCGGTGAGGATCGTCGGCTCGTAGAACCAGCCGGTGTTGTGCGCCGGGGGGATGCGTCCGCCGGTTACCGCCCTGGCGCCGTTGCGAACCGCGTCGTCGACCAGGCGCATGACCTTGGCGCGTGCGGCTTCGCTGACCAGCGGGCCGATCTCGGTCCTGTCCAGGCCGTTACCGATCCTCAGCGCGCGGGTCTTTGCGGCGAACAGATCGACGAAGCGGTCGTGCACGGCATCGACGACGAAGAAGCGCTCGGCCGAGGTGCAGACCTGGCCGGTCAGGTGGAAGGCGGCGGTGACGGAGCCGGCCGCCGCGACGTCGAGCGGAGCGTGCTGCGAGATGATCAGCGGATCGCTGCCGCCGGCCTCGATGACGCAAGGCTTCATGCGCTCGGCGCACGCCACCGCGACGGCCTTGCCGGCGGCAACCGAGCCGGTGAAGGCGACCGCATGGGTGCGGTCGGAGGCGATCAGCGCCTGCGCGGTGGCGGCTCCGCCGGGCAGGCAGGAGACGAGGCCTTCTGGCAGCGAACGGAACACCGTCATGTAGTCGAGCGTCGACAGCGTCGTCGCCTCGGCCGGTTTGATCACGCAGGCATTGCCGGCGGCGAGCGAGGCCGCCACCGTCCAGCACATCAGCAGGATCGGGAAGTTGTAGGGCATGATGTGGACGGAGACGCCGTAGGGCTCGTAGCGCGCATACTGGAAGGAACCCGCCTGCGTCGTGCCGGCGACCTTGCCGGCCTCGTCGCGCGCCATCTCGGCATAATAGCGAAAGATCGGCGCGCAATTGGCGATCTCGCCGATCGCTTCCGGATAGGGCTTGCCCATCTCGCGCACCATCAGCTCGGCGCAGCGGGTAAAGTCCGCCGCCTCGATGGCATTGGCCACCGCGTGCAAATGTTTGGCGCGGCTCTTGGCGTCGAGTCTTTTCCACGCCGCCTGCGCCCTTGTCGCGGCGGTCAGTGCGACATCGATCTCGCCGTCGCTGGCCGAAGCGATGGCACCGACCGTCTCCAGCGTTGCCGGATCGATCACCGGTTTTTGCGCACCGGTGGTCGGCCGGTAGTCCGGGTTGACGAAGTATACCGGACGGTCGGGCGAGAACTGCATCGTATCCTCCTGGCGGAGCCCTTTTGAGAATTCGCCCTGCCGAGGCAGATGGCGCGGCTTTCGAGCACCGGGGCGCAGCGGACATTCAGGTCCGTGAGCACCGGAAGCGCAGAAAGTCGCGTCAGGTGTCCGGCAGGGTGGAATTATCAAGAAGGCTCAGCGGATCATGTAGACCTTCTTGATAGTTTCATGGACGGTGCAGACGCCTTTCCAGTCCTGCGGGAAGAACGCCGCCGTGTCAGGCTCGATCTCGATCACCTCGCCGGATTCATGCACATAGGTGCAGCGTCCCTCGAGGAAGTGGCAGAACTCGTCGCGGGTGACGTGGCAGTGCCATTTGCCCGGCGTGCAGACCCATAGGCCGCATTCCGAGCGGCCTTCCGGCCCCTTGTAGAGCAGCTTGCCGGAGGTGTGGGACTGGCCCTCGATCATCGTCGGGATGACGCCCCAGTCGACGAGGTCGACAATAGTGAGCGGCGATTGCATGGTCGGCGTGGTCATCGATCTTATCCTGGATTTCGTTGGCTGCTTACCGGCACATGAAGGCCTTGGTCAGCGTTTCGGTGATTTCGGAAGTGCCGGTCCAGCCGGCTGGGAAGAAGACCAGTGTCCCGGCCGCGACCGGGATCGCCTCGCCATTCTCGTGGATGTAGCTGCCGCGCCCGGACAGGAAATGACAGAACTCGTCGACGGCGAAGGTGATGTGGCGCGTGCCGGGCGTGCAGGACCACAGCCCGCATTCGCTCGATCCGTCCGCACGCTGGAACAGGACCTTGCCCGACGCACGCGGCGACCCGGCGATCGGGTTGGCGCCGGCGCCCCAGTCGTCCAGTTCCACGGTCGAGGCCTTCGGCCAGTGCGGTGTCGGCATGTCAAGTTCCTCGCTCAGGCCAGCATGTAGACGTTGCGCATGGTCTCATGCACGGTGCATTCGCCGCTCCAGCCGGCCGGGAACAGCACCACCGTCCCGGCTGTCACCTCTATCACCTCGCTGTCGTCGGATTTGTAGGTGGCGCGACCTGAAACGAAGTGGCAGAGCTCGTCGCGCGGGATCTTGAGCCGCCAGCGTCCCGGCGTGCACACCCAGATGCCGGATTCCGGCTGGTTGTTCGGACCCTTGTGCACCAGCCTGCCGGTCGAGTGCGAAGCGCCTTCCAGCGCGTCAGGCTGCGCGCCCCAGTCGACGAGATCGGCGCGGGTCGAGGCCTGATAAAGGTGCGGGGCGGAGGAGGTCACAGCAACTGCTCCAGCAGCCCGGCAGCCTTCTCGGGGCCGTTCTGCGACTGCATCTGCGCCGATGCCTTGGCGAGCTTGGCCTTGATCGCCGGATCGGTGAGGCAGGCCTCGATCTTCGCGATCAGCTCGGCATCGCTCCAGTCGTAGCGCGGGATGCCGAAACCGCAGCCGATCTCGCCGACGCGGGTGGCATTGTCGTGACCGTCCCAGACATAGGGCATGATGATCGCCGGCTTGCCGAAATAGAGGCACTCGGTGAAGGAGTTGTTGCCGCCATGGTGGATCACCGCGTCGACCTGCGGGATCACCGAAGGTTGCGGGAACCAGCCGTCGACGATGACGTTGCCGGGCACGTCGGTGTACTGGTCTTTGTAGCCGCCGACATTGACCAGCGCCCGGTAGCGCGTCTTGCCGAGCGCAGCGATGATGCGCTTCAGAAGGTCGACGTCGCCGGCCCCCAGGCTGCCGAACGAGACGTAGAGCAGCGGCCCGTCATTGTTCCTGGCGAAGGTCGGTATTGCGTAGGGCTTTTCTTGCCGCACGCAGCCCTCGAGATACTGGAATTTCGCCGGGTCGAGCGGGTGCCGGCGTTTGAACTTCGCCGCTTGCGGATAGAGCAGCAGGTTGAGATAGGGCGAGGCCTCAAAGAACTGGCCGATCGGGTAGGGCGCCTCGCCATTGGCGGCGAGGAAGGCGTTGAAGTCGTCATGGATCGGCTTGATCACCGCGTTGAAATGGTCGCGGTAGCGCTTGTGGCCGGCGTGGTCGTCCTCGGCGCAACCGGAAAGATGCGGCGGGATGTCCTCGTCCTCGATCTCGTTCTCCGAGCAGGAGATGACCCGCACCCACGGCTTGCCATACTGCTTGATCGCCGGAAACAGGATGACGTTGTCGACCGAGATGACGTCGGGCTTGATGGCGGCGAGCACGCCGGGCAGATCCTTCTGCGCCCATTTGGCGCTGTCGACGATCGCCGTCCAGCAATCCTTCACGTAGTTGTCGACCTGGTCGTAGGGCGATTTGCGGAAGTTCGGGATGTGGCCGTTGATGAAGTCCTCCCAGAATTTGGCCATCTGCTCCGGCGGCATCGGCTCGGAGAGGTTCACCGGATGCGCCTCGAAGCCGTAGCCCTTGTAGACGTCGACAAAGCCCGGATCGGACAGGAACACCGCCCTGTGGCCGCGCGCCTCGACCGCCTGGGCGATGCCGACGGAATTGAGCGCCGGTCCAAAGGCCGCTTCCGGGAAAAACGCGATGGTCTTCTGCGCCATGGTTTCAATCTCCATCAATCTGCGAAAATTCTGACATCGGCGGCGTCCCAGCCGAGCTCGATCCGGTCGCCGGCGGCAACCGGCCGGCGGTCGGCGGCATCGGCGGTGACGCGCACCAGGAACGGCTTTTGCGAAAGAGCGGTGCGGACATGCACCTGCAGGTCGAGGCCCTGATAGGCGAGCGCCTCGACCGTGCCGGCAACGCGGTTGGCGGTGTCGGGCGACGGAAACAGCCGGATGCGTTCGGGCCGCACAGCCGCGACAGCCGAGGCGCCCGACGAAAGTGTCGCCGGAACCTTGCCGGTGATCTTCGTGCCATTCGTCGCCTGGACGCCGTTGCCGTCAACACGACCGGGAACAAAATTCATCACGCCGATGAAGTCGGCGACGAAGCGGTCGGAAGGATGCTCGTAGATCGCGTGCGGCGTGTCGCATTGCAGCAGCCTGCCATCCTTCAGCACCGCCATGCGGTCGGCCATGACCAGCGATTCCTCCTGGTCGTGGGTGACGATGACAAAGGTGATGCCAACCTCGTGCTGCAGGCGCTTCAATTCGAGCTGCATGGCGCCGCGCAGTTTCTTGTCGAGCGCGCCGAGCGGCTCGTCGAGCAACAGCAGGCGCGGCCGCTTGACCAGAGCGCGGGCGAGCGCGACGCGCTGCTTCTGGCCGCCAGACAATTGCTCCGGCTTGCGGTCGGCGAAAGGCACGAGCTCGGTCGTCGCCAGGATGGCGTCGACGCGGCTGCGGATCTCGGCCGCCGGCAGGCGCTCCATTTCGAGGCCGTAGGAGACGTTGGCCCTGACGCTCATGTGCGGAAACAGCGCATAGGACTGGAACATCAGGTTGACCGGCCGCTTGTTGGGCGGCGTGCGGGCGATGTCGCGGCCGTCGAGCAGGATCTGGCCGTCGCTCGGCGTCTCGAAGCCGGCCAGCATGCGCAGCAGCGTGGTCTTGCCGCAGCCGGAGGGACCGAGCAGGGCGAAGAACTCATTCTCGCGGATGTCGAGCGAAATGCCGTCGACGGCCCTCACGCGGCCGAAATTCTTCGACACGCGATCGATCCGGAGCAGCGTGCGCGGTTCGCTCATTGGCCGATGACCCCACGATTGAGCCGCTGCGAAAGGGTGAGCGCGGTGATCGAGACCGCCATGACGATGGTCGCCAGGGCGTTGATCTCCGGCGTGATGCCGAAGCGGATCATCGAATAGATCTGCATTGGCAGCGTGGTCGAGGCGCGCCCGGCCCCGGCGGTGAAGAAGGCGATGATGAACTCGTCGACCGAGAGCGTGAAGGCGAGCAGCGCGCCGGCGACCACCGCCGGCAGGATCACCGGCAGCGTCACCCGCCGGAAGGTGGTGAGCGCGGAGGCTCCGAGATCGGCGGAGGCCTCGACGATCGACCAGTCGAAGCTCTTCAGCCGCGCGCGTACCACCGAGCAGACGAAGGCGAGGTTGAAGACGACATGGGCGAGAATGATGGTGTGCAGGCCCATGGTGACATCAAGCATGGAGAAGAACGACAGCAGCGCGATGGCGAGCACGATGTCGGGGATGATCATCGGCGCGAAGATCAGTGCCTCGAGACCCTTGCCGTACTGCCGGCGCATCTCGATGCCGATCGCCAGCAGCGTGCCGAGCAGCGTGGCGATGGCGGTCGAAACCAGCGCCACGATCAGGGTGTTCAGCGCTGCCTGCAGGATCGCCGTATTGCCGGCGAGCGAGGCGTACCATTTCAGCGAAAACCCGGACCATGCCGTCGGCAGTCCGCCCGCATTGAAGGAGAGCGCCACCAGGACGGCGATCGGGATGTAGAGGAAGGCGAAGACGAGGACGAGGATCGTCCGCAGGCCGAGAAGGCGGGCAGGCGATGACGTCATGGCTGCCCTCCGACGGTCAGGAGGCGAGTGGCCGGACAGCCTCCTTCCCCCCGTTTACGAGGAGAAGATGCCGGCAGGCCGATGAGGGGCAGCGCTGAGCGTCGCAAAGGCTGGCGCCGCCCCTCATCCGCCCCTTCGGGGCACCTTCTCCCCGTGAACGGGGAGACAGAAGCAAGGCAGCGCTCAGCCATCGGCGCCTCCCTCGGCTTCCCTGGTTCGGCCGGCGGCGCGGTCGGCAAGCAAAGCCTGCGCCATCAGCACCGCGAGCATGATGGCGATCAGCGCCATTGCGAGAGCGGCGCCGAACGGCCAGTCATTTGCGGTCAGGAACTGGTCGTAGACCAGGTTGCCGATCATCTGGAAGCGGCCGCCGCCGAGCAGAGCGGGGGTGACGAAATTGCCGATCGACAGCACGAAGACGAAGACCGCGCCGGCGGCGATGCCCGGCACCGTCAGGGGCAGGATGACGCGGCGAAAGGTGGTCAGCGCCGAAGCGCCGAGGTCGCGCGAGGCCTCCGCCAGCTCCGGGTTGAGGCGCGACAGCGGCGCGTAGCAGGCGAGGATGACGAAGGGCAGGTAGTTGTAGACCAGGCCGGCGATGACGGCGCCCTCGGTGTAGAGCATCGACGGCGGCTCGCCGGTGTAGCCGATCCAGCGCAGCAACTGGGTGACGAGGCCTTCGCGGTTGAGCAGCACGATCCAGGCATAGGTGCGGATCAGATAGTTCGACCAGAACGGCAGCACGGCGAAGAACAGGAAGACCGGCTGCAGCCGGCGGGGCGCTGCTGATATCGCATAGGCAGCGGCGTAGCCGATGATGACCGCGATCAGCGTTGCGGTGCCGGCGATGCGCGCCGAATTGAGGAAGATGCCGGCATAGAGCGGGTCGAGGACCTGGCTGAAATTCTCCAGCGTGAAAGTGTATTCGATGCCGCCATAGATGCCGCGCCGGAAGAAGGCGAGCGCCAGCACCAGCGCGCATGGCACCACCATGAGCGCGGTCAGCCAGGCCAAAGCCGGCGCCATCAGCAGGTTGGAGCGAAGTCTGGTCTGGGACAATTTTCGATACCGCTCAGCGGCCGACGGCGACAGCCCGCCATCGGCCATTGTCTCTGGGCTGCAAGCGCCTACTGCGCGGCCTTGATCTCGCTGACGATCTTGGAATAGTCGCGCTGGGCGTCACCGACGTCGCGCAACTGCTCGAACTTGACGAGGTCGGCCACCGGCATCGCCATGTTGGGGAATTTGGCCAGGAAGTCGGCCGGCAGGCTCTCCATCGCCGGCTTGTTCGGCACCTTGTAGTCGATGTTCTGGGCCGCCCATGCGTGGTTCTTGGCGTCGAGCATGAAGTTGATGAACTTGAAGGCGGCGTCCTTGTGCTCGGAAGCCTTCATCACCACCATCGTGTCGACCCAGAGGTCCGAGCCTTCCTTCGGGATGACGTATTTGATCTCGGGTTTCTCGGCGATGCCGTAGTTGCACCAGCCGTCCCAGGCCTGCACCAGCAGCGCCTCGCCGGACACCAGCTTCGAATAGAAGGTGGTGTCGTCATAGGCGAGCAGGGTCTTCTTGGCCGAGATCAGCAGGTCCTTGACCTCGGCCATCTTGGCCGGATCGGTCTCGTTGACGGAGAAACCCTTGTCGAGCTGGCCGGCGGCGAGCAGCCAGCGGTCGGTCGCCAGCATGGTGGTCTTGCCCTTGAGGTCGTCGGAAGGCGCCAGCAGGTCGCTCCAGCTGGTCGGCGCGGCCTTGACCAGGTCCGAACGATAGCAGAGGCCGGTCGTGCCCCAGGTGTAGGGCACCGAGAAGGCGTTGCCGACATCGTGCGGCAGCTTGGTCGCTTCTGGATAGAGATTGGCGAGGTTGGGGACCTGGGCATGGTCGATCGGCTCGGTCAGGCCGAGCTTGTTCAGCACCTCGGCGAAGGGCGAGGAGACGAAGACCACGTCATAGCCCTTGCCGCCGGAGGCAACGAGCTTGCCCATGATCTCCTCATTGGTGGCGTGGACCACGACCTCGCCGGCAACACCGGTCGCGCTCTTGAAGGCGGCCATGGCGTCGGGCGCCATGTAGCCGTCCCAGTTGGAGATGACGAGGTCGGCGGCGGCCGCCGGCGCCGAAAGCGCCAGAGCGAAGCCGAGCGCGATTGAAGACGTTCTGAACGAACGATGCCGCAGGGCGGTGGTCATGACAGTCTCCCATTCCGGTTGGTCAAATTCGTTGGCGGACCGGCATTCGCGGTTCCCGCCGCGGCTCGATCCTGTTCCCCGGTCTTTTGTTGCCGATTGCAGTGACAGTACTATTGCAGAAAAAAGTACGTCAATCCATAATTTGGCAGGCGGCTCCGGAATCTGGCCGATTGCCTCGGCGGGGACGATCGGCCAAACCGGGGTCGCACCGATCCACGAGAACAAGTCATGCAAGCGGCAGCCAGGCGACCTCGCACCAACCATCTCGATCTCGCGCAGCGCATCCTGGACGTTGCCAGGCAGCGCGGCTTCGCGCCCGGCGCCCACCTTCCCGAGCAACAGATCGCCTCGCTCTGCAGCGTTTCGCGGACTCCGGTGCGGGCGGCGCTGCGCCTGCTCACCGAACAGGGCGTGGTGCGCTGGGAAGCAGCCACAGGCTACCGCCTCGCCATCGACCTCGCGGCGCAAAGGGCTGTCGCCACCGAATTGCCGAATGCGGAGGAAGACGAACTGGCCGAGGCGATCCTGCGCGACCGCTCGGCGCGGCGGCTGGACCAGACGGTAACCGTCAGCGGGCTGATGCGGCGCTACGATGCGGAACGCAAGACGGTACTAAAAGCGCTTCAGAGACTGACTGAAGAGAATCTCGTCGACCGCGCGCCGGGCCAGTCCTGGCTGTTTCGCCGGGCGCCCGACGATCCCGAGGCGCAGGGCGAGAGCTACGACTTCCGGCTGCTGCTGGAACCCCCCGCCATATTGACGCCGGGCTTCAGCCTCGACGGCGCGCGGGCGGCGGCGCTTCGGCAGGGCATGGAGGCGCTGATGGCGCAGCCCGATGCGGCCTTCGACACCAGGGAATTCCAACGGCTGGACATCGAGTTCCACGGCATGATCGCCGACGGCTCGGCCAACCGGTTCATCACCGACGCGCTGTCCGATCATCTCCGGTTACGCCGGCTGCCCGGCATCTATGCGGGCGTCAACGTGTTCCGGCTCAAGCAGTCGCTGCGCGAGCACCTCACCATACTCGACCATCTGGAAAGCTGGCAGTATGAGGTTGCCGCCGATCTGTTGCGTGTGCATCTCAGGCTGTCGCGCAGCCAGCGGCCACGGGCGGCGAGCCGCGGCGCGCCGGCGCTGTTCGGCATGATCAGCCGGCCGGATTGACCGAGGACCATCGTGACGCGCAAAGCCAGCCCGACCATAGCGCTGTTTCCCGAAGCGAGCTTCGGCGCGGCGCTCAATTGCGTCGGCATCGCGCAGGCCTTGCGAGCCAGGGGCGCCCGGCCGGTCTTCATCTGCCATGCCGGCTTCTCCGGCGTCTTTGCCGATTACGGCTTTCAGGAATACCAGCTGCCGACCAACGACCCGCTGAGCGACAGCGAGCGGCAGAGCTACTGGCAGGCTTTCGTGCGCCGACACCTGCCGCATTTCCGGCTGAGCCCGGTCGACCAGCTCGAAACCTATGTCGCGCCGACATGGCAGGCGATCGTCGACACGGCGGCCCAGGCCGAGGCGCCGCTCAGGCAATTGCTGGCGCGGCTGAAGCCCGACGCCGTCGTGCTCGACAATGTCATCATGTTTCCGGCGATCGCCGGCGCAAGCTGCCCGTGGGTGCGCGTCGTCTCCTGCGCCGAGACGGAATTGCCCGACGCCGAGGTGCCGCCCTATCTTTCCGGCCTTGCGGCCGACGACCCCGGGCGCGCCGCCTTCGAGGCGCGCTATCTCGCGGCGGTCGCCCCGGCGCATGAACGGTTCAACCGGCTGCGCGCCGATTCAGGCCTCGCGCCGCTGCCGAGGGGCCTGTTCCTGGAGGCATCGCCCGATCTCAACCTGCTGCTGACGCCGGCCATCGTGCGCCGCGAACGCGCCGAGCCGCTCGACCCCGCGCGCTTCACCTATCTCGAGGGCTGCGTCCGCTCCGAGGGGCCGTTCGAGGTGCCGGTCTTTCCGCGCAACGGCGGGCCGCTGGTCTATCTCAGCTTCGGCAGCCTGGGCGCCATGGATGTCGGGCTGATCCAGCGCATGCTTGCCGTCTTCGACCGGCTGCCGGCACGCTTCATCGTCAATGTCGGCGGCCTGCGCGATGCCTATCGCGCGGTGCCCGACAATGTCTATCTCGGCGCCTGGTTCCCACAGCCCTCGGTGGTGGCGAAATCGGACCTCTTCATCCATCACGGCGGCAACAATAGTTTCTGCGAGGCGCTTCGCTTCGGCGTGCCGTCGCTGATCATGCCCTATTGCTGGGACGGACACGACAATGCGCGGCGCGCCGAGGAGACCGGCGTCGGCAACCATATCGGCCGCGATGGCTGGACCGAAGGAGTACTGGAGCGAGCGATCCTCGGCCTGCTGGCCGACGATGCGATGCGCGCCCGCCTGAAGGACAATGCAGCGCAGATGGCGCTGAAGCCCGGAACGGATGTGGCCGCCGAAGCGATCCTCTCTTTGATACGGACATGACCAAATGCCTGAAAACCACCTGACGACCCTGCCGCCGACGAGCGGCGCCAACGATCCGAAAAGCTGGCTGGCCGCGCACGCGATCAGCGAAGTCGAATGCCTGGTGCCCGACATGAACGGCGTGCTGCGCGGCAAGGCGCTGCCGGCGGCGAAATTCCTGAAGGCGCTGGAAGACCGCGCGCTCTATCTGCCGAGCAGCGCCTTCCTGGTCAGCATTGACGGCCGCTATTCCGGCTCGATCGACGAAGGCTTCGCCTATTCGGACCCGGACATGCGCATGGTGCCGGATGTCTCGACACTTTGCCTGGCGCCCGGCGGCGGGCCTGGCAAGGCCTATGTCTTTGCCGATGCCTTCCACATGGACGACCGCCCGTGGATGGCCTCGCCGCGTCACGTCCTGCGGGCGGTGCTCGATCTCTATCGCCAGCGCGGCTGGCGGGCGGTGGTGGCGCCGGAGCTCGAATTCTATCTCACCGCGCCAAATCCCGATCCGGACCAGCCGCTGACCGCCCCGGCCGGGCGCAACGGCCGCGCCGAAAGCGTGCAGCATCCCTACGACATGGCGGCGCTGGAGGAGTTCGAGCCGGTGATCCAGCGCATCTACGCGCATGCGGCGGCCGCGGAGCTGCCGCTCGATACGCTGATCCATGAGTCGGGCACGGCGCAACTGGAAATCAACTTCCTGCATGGCGATGCGCTGGCGCTGGCCGACAAGGTGCTGTTGTTCAAGCGCCTGACCAGGCAGGCGGCTCAGGCGAGCGGCATGCACGCCACCTTCATGGCCAAGCCGATCGCGGCGCAGGCCGGCTCCTCGATGCATCTGCACATGTCCATTGTCGACGAGGCTGGCAACACGCTGTTTGCCGGCGGCGACGATGCCGACACCGCGATGTTCGGCCACTTCATCGGCGGCTTGCAGAGATATGTTCCGGAAATCATGCCGCTGTTTGCGCCGAACGTGAATTCGTACCGGCGCATTCGTCCGAACCACAGCGCGCCGGCCAATATCGAATGGTCGCACGACAACCGCTCCTGCGGCCTGCGCGTGCCGGCGGGCGGCCGCGCCGCGCGGCGGGTGGAGAACCGGCTGCCGGGGGCCGATGCCAATCCCTATCTGGCGATCGCCGGCTCGCTGCTCGCGGGCTATCTCGGCGTGGAGGAGAAGATCGCGCGCTCGGCGGAAGCGTCGGGCAATGCCTACAAGATCAAGAGCACGCTGCCGAAGACCATGGAGGAGGCGCTCGACCGTTTCACCGCCTGCGCGCCGGTGCGGGCGCTGCTCGGCGAGGATTTCTTCCAGACCTATCTGCGCGTCAAGAGCGTCGAGCTCGACCTGTTCCAGAGCGTCGTGACGTCCTGGGAACGCGACCACCTTTTGCTCAAGGTGTGACCATGGTTTCCAGTTCGACGGGTTTCAATTCCGGTCTCGATATCGGCAAATCCTACTATGTCGCCACCGCCATTCCGGCGCCGGATCATCCGGCGCTCATCGGCGATGTCGAGGCCGACCTTGTGGTCGTCGGCGGCGGCTGCACCGGGCTGTCGGCGGCGCTCCACGCCGCCGAACGCGGGCTGAAAGTGGTGCTGCTCGAAGGCGGCAAGATCGGCTGGGGCGCATCGGGCCGCAATGGCGGCCAGATGATCCCCGGCTTGCGCAAGGGCGCCAAGGGCCTGGTCAAGGCCTTCGGACCGGAACGGGCGAAGGCGCTGTTCGACCTCGCCTTCGAGGCGCGCGGGCTGGTGCTCGACATCATCGAGCGCCACGCCATCGACTGCGACCTCAGGCTCAGCGGCCATCTGGTCGGCGCGGTGAACAGTTCCGACCTCAAGGACCTGGAAGACGAGGCCGAGTGCCTGGCCCGCGTGATGAATTTCCGCGACGTCGAGATCCTGTCGGCGGCGGAAGCGCGCGGCAAAGTCGACACGCCCTATCACGGCGCCATGTACGAGCCGCTCGGCGGCCACATGCATCCGCTGAACTACACGCTTGGGCTTGCCCGCGCAGCCATCGCAGCCGGTGTCACCATCCACGAGAATTCGGTCGCCGTGCGGCTGGAGCGGGAGCCTTCGATCAGGGTCTCGACGGCGACAGGATCGGTGCGGGCGAAGCATGTCGTACTGGCGGGCGACGCGCTGCTGCAAGGACTGGAGCCGCGCGTCAACAGCCGCATCATGCCGGTCGGCAACTACATCGTCGCCACCGAGCCGCTGGAGGGCAAGCGCAATGTGATCCCGGCCAACGTCGCGGTGTCCGACACGCGCTTCGTGGTCAACTACTACCGGATGTCGGCGGATGGGCGGCTGCTGTTCGGCGGCGGCGAGCGCTACACGCCGTCGCCGCCGGCCGACATTGCCGGCTTCGTGCGGCCGCATATGGAACAGACCTTCCCGCAACTGAAGGGCTGCCGCATCGACCATGCCTGGGGCGGGCTGGTGTCGGTGACGACGTCGCGCCTGCCGCATGTCGGGCACTATGGCGAGGTCTATTTCGCGCATGGCTATTCCGGCAAGGGCGTCATCCTGTCGACGCTGTCGGGCAAGCTGCTGGCCGAGGCGATCACGGGAGACGCCTCGCGGCTCGACCTGTTCTCGACGCTTAGCCCGCTGCCGTTCCCCGGCGGCACGGCGCTGCGCGGTCCGCTCTATGTGCTCGGCATGCTTTGGTATGCGATGCGCGACCGCATCAAGCACTGAGCGCGCGGGACGACGGCAAGCTGGCTAACCGGCATCCCTGTTGGTCAGCGCGATGTGGCAGCAGCCGGAGCCGTGGCCTGGCGTCCAAGTGACGTTGGCGAAGCGCACGCCGGTCGCCTCGAACAGGCCGCGGTCGAAGGCGCCGGCGATGCGGCAGAGCGTGGCGAGCTTCTCCTCGCCGACGCCGGCCTCGACCCAGGCGTCCTTCAGCGGACAGCGCTTCACCTTGAAGGCGATGTGGGTCGCGTTGCGCTCGACATCGGTCGGGTACATGCGGCCGCCATCCGGGCTGACGGCCAGAAACGCCTCGCCGATCGCCGGCGCATCGTTGGGGCCGAAATCGGCGAAAGCCGCGGCTGCGACTTCCTTGCCGCGCTGCTCGATGGTGCGGATCATGACAGCCTCGGCTCTCTCGGCGCCGAGTTCGGCCGTCAGTTCGTCGAGGAAGAGACGGTAGAGATCGGCCCGGTTGCGGAAAGCGGAATCGAGCTCGCGGGACAGTTTTTCGGCTCTGACGTCGGGGTCGGTCATGGTGCGGTGGTCCTGTTCAATCTCGGCGCCGCCGCCACCAGCGCCCTGCCGATCGCCGATTGCGGATTGCCGATGACGGCACGGGCATCGCCGCTTTCGGCGACCCGGCCGGCATCGAGGATGACGAGGCGGTGGGCGACGGCGCGGACGACGCCGAGATCGTGCGAAATGAAAAGGTAGGCGATCCGTTCCGTGGCCTGAAGGTCGAGCAACAAGTCCAGGATCCGGCCGCGCACCGATACGTCGAGCGCCGACACGGCCTCATCGAGCACGATCAGCGACGGTTTGGTGGCGATGGCGCGGGCAATGGCGACGCGCTGGCGCTGGCCGCCGGAGATCTCGTGGATGGCGCGCGGCGCGAGATCGGCGCCAAGGCCAACGCGCTCCAGCAGGGCGGCGATGCGGCGCGGGCGCTCTGTGCGCGAGGCAATGCCGTGAATGCGCAAGGGGTCGTCCAAGACACGCGCCACGGTGGCGCGCGGATTGAAGGCGGCGAGCGGATCCTGGAACACCATCTGCAGGCGCGCGCGCCTCGCACGCAGGGCAGATCCGCCCAGCGAGCGGAAGTCTGCGCCCTCGAACTGGATGGTGCCGGCGTCCGGCTCGGTCAGCCTGAGTACCAGCCGCGCGATGGTCGACTTGCCGCTGCCGGACGGGCCGGCAAGCGCCAGCGTCTCGCCGGGCTCGATCGCAAACGCAACGCCATCGACGGCGGCGACGGTTCCGCCGCCGCGACGATAGCGCTTGGTGAGACCGGAGACGGCGAGCAGGCTCATGCCGGCGCTCCGGCCTGCCGCAGCGGTCCGGCGTCGAGGCCGAGATGAGCGTCGAGCAGCGCGCGCGTGTAGGCGTGGCGCGGGGCGTTGACGATCTGCGCCGTCGTGCCGAGCTCGAGCAGTTCGCCATAGCGGAACACGGCGATGCGCTCGGCAAGCTCGGCGGCGAGCGCGATGTCATGACTGATGAACAGCAGCGTCATGCCGTCCTCGGCGACCAGCCGCCGGATGAGCGACACGATCTCGGCCTGCACGATGGTGTCGAGCGCGCTGGTCGCCTCGTCGGCGATTAGCAGTTTTGGTCCGGCAGCGATGGCGGCGGCGATGGCGACGCGCTGCTTCTGGCCACCCGAGAGTTGATGCGGATAGGCGCGCATGGAGGCGTCGGGATCGGGCAGACGGACGCGTTCGAGCAGGGTTTTGGCATGGGCGTAGGCTTGCGGCCAGGAGAGGCCGAGATGGGTCAGGGCGACTTCAGCGATCTGCTTGCCGACGGGCATGACCGGGTCGAGGCTGGAGGAGGGGTCCTGGAAGACGAAGCCGATGTCGCGGCCGAGGCGGGGTACTGCGCTGCCAAGATGAAGAGGTCGGCGCTCTACGGCGCCCCCCTCTGTCCTGCCGGACATCTCCCCCACAAGGGGGGAGATTGCCTTCTCATTACCGCTTTCGCCGATCATCGACGTTGAAAAAGAAGTGCCGGCGACGGAACTGCTGATCTCCCCCCTTGTGGGGGAGATGTCCGGCAGGACAGAGGGGGGCGCGAAGGAATGAGGCATTTGCAAATTCGGCATCGCCCATTCGATCGCACCTCCAATCCTGGCACCCCTCGCCAACAACCCCGCAATCGCCAGCGCCAGGGTGCTCTTGCCCGAGCCGCTCTCGCCGATGATCGCCAGGCGCTCACCGGCCTCGATCTCAAGGCTCACGCCCCTCAGCGCCGGCACCTCGCGGCCATCGCCGCGATAGCTCACCGTCAAATCGCGGATCGAAAGCAGCGCCGTCACGACAGGCTTCTCCGCACCGCCGTCGTCTCGACGACGCCTTCGCCGGCGAGGTAGACGCCGAGCACGGTCAGCACCAGGGCGATGCCGGGAATGATCGACAGGAAGGGCGCGGTGCGCAAGACGGCGCGGCCTTCGGCGATCATGGCGCCCCAGGTGACGCGGTTGGGGTCGCCCAGGCCGAGAAAGGACAGGGCGGCTTCCGTCAGGATCGCCGCCGCGACGATCACCGAGGACAGCGCCAGCACCGGCGGCAGCGCGTTGGGCAGCACTTCGCGAAAGGCGATCTCGAGCGGATGCATGCCGATGACGCGGGCGCCGGCGACATAGTCGCGCTCGCGGATCGACAGCACCTCGGCGCGTGCGACGCGCGCCGGTCCGGTCCAGGCACCGAGCGCGATGGCGGCAACGACCACGCCAAGCGAAGGGCCGACGATGCTGACGAAGGCCAGCGCCAGCAGGAAGCCGGGCACGGTCTGGAAGGCATCGGTGATGCGCATCAGCACCTCGTCGATCAGGCCGCCGGCAAAACCGGCCAGCGTGCCGACCACCGCGCCGATCAGGAGTGCTGCGCCCGCCGCCGACAGCCCGACGGCCAGCGAGGTGCGGGCACCGTGGAACAGTTCGGCCAGCACGTCGCGGCCGAGCCGGTCGGTACCGAGCGGCAGCGACCAGTCTTGGAATGGCGGCAGCAATGCCGGGCCTGCGATGGCCTGCGGGTCGCCGGGAAAGAGCAGCGGCGCGGTAAGCGCCATGGCGAATAGCAAGGCGAGGATCGCAGTTCCGGCGATCGCTTCCGGGCTGCGAAGGAAACGATGCAGCCGGCTCATGCGCCGGCCTCACTGGCGCCGACGCGCGGATCGAGCAGGGCGTAGGCAAGGTCGACCAGGAGGTTGATCACGATGACGAGCACGGCGCTGGTGAGAATGATGCCGAGCAGCAGCGGCGTGTCGCGTCCGGCGACGGCTTCCTGCGCCAAACGGCCGAGGCCGGGTACGGCAAAGACGCTTTCTATGACGACGCTGCCGCCCAGCGTCTGCGCCGACTGCAGGCCGAGCATGGTGATGAGCGGCAGCAACGCGTTGCGGGCGACATGGGCAAGCACGATGCGTCGGCGCGACAGCCCCCTGGCGCGGGCGGCGAGGACAAAGTCCTGCCGCCAGGCCTCGGCCATGCCGGCACGCATCATGCGCAGGTAAAGCGCGAGGTAGATGAAGCCGAGCGCCGAAACCGGCAGCACGAGATGGGTGGCGATGTCGGCGGCCCGCGAAAGGCCGGTCTTGGCGGAGGCGATGGTCTCGATGCCGCCGATCGGCAGCCAGCGCAGGTCGACGGCGAAGACGACGATCAGCACCAGGCCGAGCCAGAAGCCAGGCACGGCATAGAGTGCCAGCGAGCCGATCGACAGGAAGCGGTCGCGAAAGCTTCCGGGCTTTGCACCGGCATAGATGCCGAGCGCCGAGCCGAGGCCGAAGGAGAGCGCGGTGGCGCTGCCCATCAGGATCAGCGTGGTGGGCAGGCGTTCGAGGATGACGTCGCGGATAGGTCGCGAGAAGGTGACGGACTGGCCGAGATCGAGATGGCAGAGCGCCCAAAGATAGTTGGCGAGCCGCGTCAGTTCCGACTGGTCGAGGCCCCAGCGGTGGCGCAGCACCTCGATCAGGCCGGCGTCGCCGCCGGTCGAGACGATGTAGGCGTCGACCGCGTCGCCAGGGGCAGCTTCGAGCAGGAGGAATGTGCCGATGATGACGATCGAAAGCACAAAGACGCTGCCGACGAGACGGCGGCGGATGAGGGCGAGGGCGCGGGTCATGGCGAAGCCGCTCCAAGGCCAAGCCATGAACGCCGAGTTCTACGGCGCCCCCCTCTGTCCTGCCGGACATCTCCCCCACTTGGGGGGAGATCAGCTGGCACCGCGGCTTTCGCCAACCTGCAACGCTGCAGGAAAGTGCGAGGCGCCAAAGCCGCCAATCTCCCCCCTTGTGGGGGAGATGTCCGGCAGGACAGAGGGGGGCGCGAAGGAGCTCTCATTCTCGAAGCTGAGCACCCGAGCTGTCGATGCGCAAGTATGGGATCAGCCCGCCAAATAGGTGTCCGCCCAGTTCGATACCGCCCAGCGCGGGTTGTTGGCGATGTTGCCGACCGTATCGCGCGCGACGCTGATGAAGCTCCATTCGGCGACGTTGATCAGCGGCAGGTCGGCGGCGACCTTTTTCTGAAATTCCTTGTAGAGCTCGGTGCGGGCGGTGGTGTCGAGCGTCTCCGATGCCTTGGCGATGAGCGCGTCGAGCTCCGCGTTCTTGTAGCCGCCCTGGTTGGAGAAGGGCACGCCGTCCGGGATGCCGCTCTGCACCAGGATGGTGGTCGAGATCGCCGGGTCGCCGCGGAACACCGGCGGGCCGACGGCGAGGTCGAAGGCATGGTCTGTGTAGACGGCCTTGATATGCGCGGGAGAGTCGTTGTTGACCAGTTCGGCGTCGATGCCGACGGCGGCGAGCGCCTGGCGCAAATAGTCGCCGAACTGCTTGGTCTCGTTGAAATAGGGCGCCGGCAGGAGCTTCAGCGAGAAGCGATTGCCGTCGGGGCCTTTCTTGTAGCCGGCCTCATCGAGAAGAGCATTGGCCTTGGCGACATCGAAGGCATAGGTCGGCACGTCGGCGGTGTAGAACTGCGGGTCGTTCTTCGGCACCGGGCCGGTCGCGGTGGCGGCATAGCCGAGGAAGATCGTCTTGACGACGAAGTCCTTGTCGATGGCATGGGCGATCGCCTGGCGCACCTTGAGGTCGGCGAGTTCCTTGCGCCGATGATTGATCTCGACCACGAGCTGGTAGGTCAGCCCCTCATAGCCCTTGGTGATCACCTTCAGGCCCGGCACCTTGGAGATGCGGTCGAGATCGGCGAGCGGCACGGCGGAGAAAGCGGCAAGCTGGATCTCTTCCGCCTCGAGCGCCGCGGCCGCCGAGGTGCGATCGGGGAGCACCTGGTAGACGATCTCGTCGAGATAGGGCTCGTCCTTGCCCCAGTAGTCGGCGTTCTTCGCCAGCCGGTAGTACTGGCCGGCCTTGTATTCGGCGAATCTGTACGGGCCGGTGCCGACGGGCGCGTTGTTGGCCGGGTTCTCCTCGATCTTGCCGTTCTCATAGACATGCTTCGGCACGACGCTCGACAGCGCCGGCAGCGCATTGCGGATCAGCTGGAACGGCGTCGGCTTGGCGAATTTGAACACGGCGGTCAGCTCGTCCGGCGTTTCGACCGTGCTGAGATCCTTGAACACGGTGCGGCCGAGATTCTGCAGCGGCTTCCACAGCTGCAGCGCCGAGAAGGCGACGTCGGCGGAGCTGAACGGCTTGCCGTCATGCCACTTGACGCCGTCGCGCAGCTTGAACGTCACCGAGAGGCCGTCGGCAGCACCTTCCCAGGACAGCGCCAGGCGTGGCTGGAGCCCGTCCTTGCCGTCGAAGGAAGCCTCGGCCAGCGTCTCCACGACCTTGCTGGAGATGAAGAATACGCCGTTGGAGGCGACGATCGCCGGGTTGAGGTTGCGCGGCTCGGAATCGGCGGCAACGACCAGACGGCCACCCCTCTTCGGCGTCTGCGCGCGACCGATCACCGGCATGGCGGTGGAGGCGAGCAGCGCCGCCGAGCCGGCAAGCACGGTGCGCCTGGAAATGGTGAAAGCTGACATGATCGACCTCCGTCCTCCGCGCCACCCGGCGGGCGCCAATTCCCCTCGACGCCAGCGGGTCCGCGAACGTCCTTGCGGCGGCGATTATGGCCCTTGCCGAGGGTTTCGCCAGAGACGGAATTGGCGCATGGTGGCGTGGCTTTGAAATTTTCGTCCGCTGGACCAGTAGCCAGGAAGCGGCCCAATCAACCAGACTGGTAGGACCAGATATGGCGATTGGCTGCGAGATTTGGCTTTGAGAAGTCTCTGCAGGCCAGGGGCTCCTATTTTCTGGCTGGACCAGAGTGGTGAGCTGGTGCAGATTTGGCCGACAGCCAGACGATCAGCCACAAGACCAGCCGGCGAGCCGGCCCGATCGGCGGGCACATTCAGGGAGAGAAAAAATGAACATCGCCCCGGGCAAGAATGCGGTCGCCATTCCATTCGACCAAGCCAGGTTGGACGGGCTGATGGAGGAAGCGGGCATCGACGTGCTGCTCGCCACTTCCAAGCACAACACGCAATATCTGCTCGGCGGCTACAAGTTCATCTTCTTCGCCGCCATGGATGCGATCGGCCACAGCCGCTATCTGCCGATCGTCGTCTACGAGAAGGGCGGACCGGATCGTGCCGCCTATATCGGCAACCGCATGGAGGGCGCCGAGCACCAGAACAACCCGTTCTGGACACCGACCCTGCACGCTGCCTGCTGGGGCACGCTGGACGCCGCCAATCTTGCCGTCGAGCATGTGCAGAAGATCGGCAAGGGCGGTGCCCGCATTGGCATCGAGCCGGCCTTCCTGCCGTCGGATGCCTACACGCTGACCCGCAAGGCGCTGCCGGACGCGAAGCTCATCGATGCGACCGGCATGCTGGAGCGCATGCGCGCCATCAAGACAGACGCCGAGCTCGAAAAGCTGCGCGTCGCCTCGGAGCTGATCACCGATTCCATGCTGGCGACCATCCAGTGGGCGCGCGAAGGGACGACCAAGACCGAGATCATCGAGCAGCTGCGGCGCGAAGAGACCAATCGCGGCGCGCATTTCGAATATTGCCTGCTCACGCTGGGCTCCAGCCACAACCGCGCGGCCTCGCCGCAAGCGTGGAAGCAGGGCGAGGTGCTGTCGATCGATTCCGGCGGCAACTATCACGGCTATATCGGCGATCTCTGCCGCATGGGCATCCTCGGCGAGCCGGACGCCGAGCTGGAGGATCTGCTGGCCGAGGTCGAAGCCGTCCAGCAGGCGGCGTTTTCGAAGGTCAGGGCGGGCACGCTCGGCGGCGATATGATCGCCCATGCCGAGGGCGTGCTGAAAGCCTCTAAGGTAGCGCCTTACACGGATTTCTTCGCCCACGGCATGGGGCTGATCACGCATGAGGCGCCATTCCTTATGACCAACCATCCGGTCACCTATGAAGGCACCTACGCCGGGAAGCCGCTGGAACAGAACATGGTGCTGTCGGTCGAGACGACGATGCTCCACCCTGCGCGCGGCTTCATCAAGCTGGAGGATACGGTCGCGGTGACGGACACCGGCTATGTTATGTTCGGCGACCGGGCGCGGGGGTGGAACAGGGGCGGGATTTCATAAGGCCGAAAGTCGGCGCCTCCCCTCATCCGCCTGCCAGCACCTTCTCCCCGTAGAACGGGGAGAAGAAACCAGCTTCGGCGATTTGCGAAATCGTTGATGAAGGCGTCTTTCTCCCCGTCCTACGGGAAGAAATGTCCGGCAGGACAATGAGGGGCGGCGCCAGCTTCGAAGGTTCACTCCCCTGCCGGCATCAGCCTGAAATCCGGCAAATCCCGCAGCGCCAGTTCCGGCCCGGCGGGCGAATAGACGACGAAGAGCTGCATCGGCTGGTCGCCGGTGTTCAGCGTCGAGTGGAAGCGGCTTTCAGGCACGTAGATGGTGCAGCCGGGGCCGACCTTCGCGACCACCGGATTGCCTTCTTCGTCTTCGACCATCTGCTCGCCATGGCCGGAGATGACGAAGATGATTTCTTCGGCGCCGGGATGGTTGTGGCGGGTGTGGCCCTTGCCGGAGGGCAGGTCGACGACGCCGCCGGAAAAACGCTCGGCGCCGTTCACTTCGGGCGCGACCGTCAGGGCCAGCCTGCCCCAGTCGAAGCCGAAGCCGCTGACGTCCTTCGGATACACGAACACCTTGCTCTTGTCGGTCATCGTCTCATCCCTTCTTTTTCTTGATGGTCGCCTTGCCGCGGCCGACCGCGACCGCCTTGAAATCCGCCGTCTGTTTGGCAATTGCTGCCTCCGCCGGCAGCCGTTCCATCGAGCTTGCGCCATAGAAGCCATGCAGCCCTTCGCAGCGCTCGAGGATGTAGCGGGCATCGTCCGGCATCGAGATCGGCCCGCCATGGCAAAGCAGGATGACGTCCTTGCGCACCGAGCGCGCGGCCGCCGCGATGGCATCGATCTCCTTCACACAGTCGTCGAGCGACTTCGCCGAAGTGGCGCCGATCGAGCCGCCCGTCGTCACGCCCATATGAGCGACGACGATGTCGGCGCCGGCTTTGGTCATGGCGCGCGCCTCGTCGGGGTTGAAGACGTAGGGCGTGGTCAGGAGGTCGAGCTTGTGCGCTTCGGCGATCATGTCGACCTCGAGCCCAAAACCCATGCCGGTTTCCTCGAAGCTCTGCCGCATGGTGCCGTCGAACAGGCCGATGGTGGGGAAGTTCTGCACGCCGGAAAAGCCCATCGTCTTCAGTTCGGCCAGGAACAGCGGCATGATGACGAACGGATCGGTGCCGTTGACGCCGGCCAGCACCGGCGTCTTCCTCACCACCGGCAGCACCTCATAGGCCATCTCCTTGACGATCTCGTTGGCATTGCCATAGGCGAGCAGGCCGGCGGCCGAACCGCGCCCGGCCATGCGATAGCGGCCGGAATTGTAGATGATGATGAGGTCAATGCCGCCGGCTTCCTCGGCCTTGGCCGACAGGCCGGTGCCGGCGCCGCCGCCGACGATCGGCACGCCGTCGGCGATCATCTTGCGGAATTTCTCCAGGATTTTCTTGCGCGGAATGGCGGCCATGCGTCCGGGTCTCACTTCTTGGCGATATCGAGGAAGGCCGCTGTCGCGGCCCTGGCGAATTCGGGATCGTTGATGTGCAGCGGCAGGCGCGTCACGTGCCGCGTCGCGTTGGGGCGGATCGAACGCTCGACGGCATCGAACAGCGCCGCGTCGGCTTCCGGGTCGAAGAAGGCGCCGCCTTCGATGTCGAGCGCCGAGACGCCCTTTTCCGGAATCAGGAAGTGGAGCGGACCCTCGCAGCGGCTCAGTCTTTCGCCGATCCATGCGCCGATCGCGCGGCATTCGGCCGGCGTCGTGCGCATCAGCGTCACGTTGGAATTATGCTCATAGAACAGGCGCCCGCGATAGCGCTCCGGAATGGTCGGCGGCGCCCAGAAGTTGACCATGTCGAGCGCGCCGACCGAGCCGACATAGGGCAGCTTCGTGCGAGCGACGGCGCCGAAGCGATCCTCCGTCGCCGGCAGCACGCCGCCGAACAGCAGGTCGCAAACCTCCGTCGTGGTGATGTCGAGGAGACCGGCGAGCAGCCTCGAATCGGCGAGCTTCTCCATGGTGCGGCCGCCGGTGCCGGTGGCGTGGAAGACCATGCAGTCATAGCTGGCGCGCAGCTGGTCGGCGATCGCGGTCACGCAAGGCGTGGTCACGCCGAACATGGTGAGCCCCAGCGACGGCTTGCCGTCGGAGGCGGGTGCGGGTTTTGCTGCCATGCCCGAGATCGCCTGGGCGGCATTGTGCAGCACGACGCGCGATAGCCGGTTGAGACCGGCCATGTCGGTCACCGACGGCATCATGAGGATGTCGGAGACGTCGACGTAAGGCGCGGTGTCGCCGGAGGCAAGCGTCGAGACCATGATCTTGGGCAGGCCGAGCGGCAGCGCGCGCATGCCAGAGGTGACGATCGAGGTGCCGCCGCCGCCGCCAATGCCGATCATTGCGGATATGTCGCTGCGCGACTGGACGAAGCGGGTGAAGGCGGCGGCCATCGCGGCGACCGACCTGCCGCGGTCGTCGATGCCAAGCACGGCGTTGCGGCCTTGGGGATGGTGGTCGGCGACCTCCTCGGCCGTGACATCGACCGGCACGGCGGCGGCGCGCGTTCCGACGTCGACGCGGGTCACGGCGGCGCCCGTGGCGGCGATCGCGTCCGCCAGGAAGGCGAGTTCCTCGCCCTTGGTGTCGGCGGTGCCGACCACATAGATGCGCTTCATCGCGTTTCCCCGCTCCCTGGCGTTGTCGCCCGCCGCTCCTTGCCGGCCGTCAAGACCATTGCAATTTTTTGAGACGCGCGTATCGTATTGACATGGATGTCTCACGTCAACAAGCCGCGCCGAACGACGACACCGGACAGGGGGCAGGTCGCGCGGCAGAGCGCGGCGCGCGCGCCCGCACCAGGCGGCTTATGCTGGAGACGGCAACCAGGCTGATGCAGGCCGGCGCGACGCCTTCCGTCAGCGAGGTGGCGGAGGCGGCCGAAGTGTCGCGAGCGACCGCCTATCGCTATTTCCCAAGCCAGGCGGCACTGGTGCAGGCGGTGGTCGACGAGGGGCTTGGCCCGATCCTCACCTGGAAATCCACTTCCGACGATGCGGAGCGTCGGGTCGCCGAACTCTTCGCCGACGCCATGCCGCGCATCGAGGCCTTCGAGGCGACGTTCAAGGCGGCGCTGAAACTGTCGCTCGATCAATGGGCCAGGCGGCAGGCCGGCACGCTGGGCAGCGAGCCCGCCTTCACGCGCGGCCATCGCGTCGACCTGCTGAAGGACGCGATCGCGCCGCTCAAGGGTCAGTTGCCGCCGCGCGAATTCAAGCGTCTGGCGCAGGCGCTGTCGCTGATGTTCGGCGTCGAGGTGCTGATCGTGCTGAAGGACATATGGGGGCTGGACAGCCGCCGGATGATGGCGGTCGCGCAATGGGCGGCGGGCGCGCTGGTGCGGGCTGCCCTGGCGGAATCGGAAGGTGGCGGCGGGTCGGCGGTAATGGCCAAATAAAGCAAATCTGGTTGGACCAGATGGCGTGACCAGTTGTGCATAATAGGCCCGATGAGGTGACCGGAACAAGGTGCATACGTATCAAGGAGTAGGAAAATTAAGGGAAAACAGGCAGATACAGCTGCAAATGGCTTGTCCGGCGATTCTTGATCGCTCAAGAAAGGGCTTGACGTCCGTCCGAAATTGGTAATACCAGATCAGAATAGTCGAAGCGGATCGAAAGTGAAGGTGGCGATCCATTTTCGGCCGGGCGAGGAGGCCCAAACCGGAAAGTGCCATCACGGGAGGAACTATCAGGGCCGGCCTCGTTGCCGGCTCGCATGACACGGTAGAATGCGCACAAGGGAGGAAACATTATGCGCAAGTTAGTGACCAGCGTGCTTGCTGGTATCGGCCTGACGCTTGCCTGCGGAACGTCCGTCTACGCGCAGGAAAAGGAACTCACCATCTTCTGGGCGGAATGGGATCCGGCCAACTATCTGCAGGAACTCGTCAACGACTACACAGCCGAGACCGGCGTGAAGGTCACGGTGCAGACGACGCCATGGCCGGATTTCCAGACCAAGGCTTTCACCGAGTTCAACGCGCATGGCGACGCCTACGACATGGTGGTCGGCGACTCGCAATGGCTCGGCGCCGGTTCGACGCAAGGCCACTATGTCGACCTCACCGACTTCTTCAACAAGCACAAGCTTGGCGACGTGATGGCGCCCGCCACAGTCAAGTACTATGCCGAATACCCTGGCGGTTCCGGCAAATACTGGGCGATCCCGCTCGAAGGCGATGCGATCGGCTGGTCCTATCGCAAGGACTGGTTCGAGGATCCGAAGGAGAAGGAAGCCTTCAAGGCGAAGTACAACTACGACCTCGACGTGCCGAAGACGTATGCGCAGCTGCGCGACATCGCCGAGTTCTTCCACCGTCCGGACCAGAAGCGGTACGGCGTCGCCATCTACACCGACAATTCCTATGACGCGATGGCGATGGGCGTCGAAAGCGCAATCTTCAGCTATGGCGGTGACCTCGGCGACTACGCAACCTACAAGGTCGACGGCATCACCAATTCGAAGGAGGCCGCCGCCGGCCTCGACATGTACAAGGAACTCTACAAGTTCACGCCTCCGGGTTGGGGCAAGACCTTCTTCGTGGAAGACAACCAGGCGATCACCGGCGGCCTCGCCGCGATGAGCATGAACTTCTTCGCCTTCTTCCCGCCGCTGGTAAACAAGGCCACCAATCCATTCGCCGACGCGACCGGCTTCTTCGCCAATCCGGCCGGCCCGGACGGCAAGCGCTTCGCCGCTCTCGGTGGCCAGGGAATTTCAATCGTCTCGTACTCGAAGAACCAGGAAGAGGCGACGAAGTTCCTGGAGTGGTTCATCAAGGACGAGACCCAGAAGAAGTGGGCCGACCTCGGTGGCTACACCTGCAGCCAGGCCGTGCTGAAATCGGAAGCGTTCCAGAACGCCACGCCTTACAACAAGGCGTTCTATGACACGATGTTCATGGTCAAGGATTTCTGGGCGACACCGGAATACGCCGAGGTGCTCGATCAGCTGAACCAGAACATCTATCCGTTCGTGGTCGGCGGCAAAGGCACCGCCCAGGAAGCGCTCGACAAGACCGCCGCCGAATGGAAGGCGACGTTCACCAAGTACAATCGCTACAAGTAAGCATCACATTCAGAATGCCGGAGGAGGGTTTTCCCCTCCGGCATTCCTGTTTCAGGGAGACGCTCGTTGGCTTCGGTAGCCCTCACACATCTCGATCCTGCCTCAAGGGCCGCGGCGCGCGGCTGGTCGGATCTGACCATCCGCAATCTGTTCATCATCCCGACGCTGGTGTTCCTGATCATCTTCAACATCTTCCCGCTGATCTATTCGCTGGGCTATTCCTTCACCAACTTCGCGGCCAACCGGAGCGAGCCCTGGCAGTTCGTCGGCCTGCAGAATTACCGTGAGCTGCTCAGCGACGATCACATCTGGTCGAATTTCATCATCACGGCGAAATACGTCATCGTTTCGGTGGCCGGTCAGATGATCGTTGGCTTCGGCCTGGCGCTGCTGCTCAACCGCAGCTTTCCGATGAAAGGCCTGATCACCACGCTGCTGCTGTTGCCGATGATGATGTCGGCAGCGGTCGTCGGCCTGTTCTGGCAACTGCTCTACAGCCCGTCCTGGGGCCCGATCAACTACGTCTTCGGCCTCGGCGATTTCGCCTGGCTGTCCAACCCGGACAGCGCGCTCTACGCCGTCGCGATCACCGATATCTGGATGTGGTCACCCTTCGTCATGCTGCTTTCGCTGGCCGGCCTGTCGGCCGTGCCGCAGCATCTCTACGAGGCCGCGGCGATCGACCGCGCCGGCTGGTGGTACACCTTCACCCGCATCACCTTGCCGCTGGTCTCGCCGATCCTTCTGATCGCGCTGATCTTCCGCACCATGGAAGCCTTCAAGACCTTCGACATCGCCTACACGATGACGACCCAGCCGACCGCCGAACTGATTGCGATCCGGCTCTACAAGCAGGCGTTCCAGCAGTGGGATACCGGCAAGTCCTGCGCGCTGGCCTACATCGTGCTGATCATGGTGCTGGCCATCACCAACCTCTACGTGAAGTACCTCAACAAGGTGAAGGAGCGCTGAGATGGCCGCCGTCCGCACTTCTTCCGAGGTCGCCCTCAACCGCGCGGCAATCGTCGCGGTGCTGGTCGCGACGCTGATCTTCCTCGCGCCGATCTATTGGATCGCCTCCACCGCGTTCAAGCCGAAGGAACTGGCGGTCAGCGTGCCGCCCACCGTCCTTTTCCAGCCGGAAGTCACGCCCTTCATCCGTCTGTTCACCAAGCGTGTGCAGATGCAGAAGCCGGTCGACCCGCAAGTCTACGAGGCCGCGCCCTGGTGGGAGAAGCGCATCTATGACGGCGGCGAGCGGGTGCTGAAGGTCGGCAAGGACGTGCAGCTTTCGCAGTATCCCAACCGCTTCATGAACAGCCTGATCGTGGCGGTCATCAGCACGGTGCTCGCCGTCGGCATGGGAACCTTCACCGCCTACGGCTTCTCGCGCTTCAAGGTCGCGGGCGAGGCTGACCTTCTCTTCTTCATCCTGTCGACGCGCATGCTGCCGCCGGTGGTCGTGGCGATCCCGATGTTCCTGATGTACCGGATGGTCGGCCTCAACGACTCGCATATCGGCCTGATCATCCTCTACGTCGCCTTCAACCTGTCCTTCTCGGTCTGGCTGATGAAGGGCTTCATGGACGAGATCCCGAAGGAGTACGAGGAGGCTGCGCTGGTCGACGGCTACACGCGCATGCAGGCCTTCTTCAAGATCGTGCTGCCGGAAGCGGCGACCGGCATTGCCGCCACCGCGGTGTTCTGCTTCATCACCGCCTGGAACGAGTACGCCTTCGCGCTGATCATGACCAACCGGCGCGCCCAGACCGCGCCGCCCTTCATTCCCAGCCAGATCGGCTCCGGCCTGCCGGACTGGACGACGATCGCGGCGGGCACGTTCCTGTTCCTGCTGCCGGTCGCGATCTTCACCTTCCTGCTGCGCAACCACCTGCTTCGCGGCGTGACTTTCGGAGCGATCCGCAAATGAGCTTTCGCGCGGTCAACGAGAAGTACCTTTTGCCGGCCTCGCAGATCCTCATGGTGCTGGGCATCATCGCGCTTTGCCAGCCATGGAGCCTCAGCCTGCATTCCTACGGCGTGACGATCATCCTGATCGGGCTGATCGGCTTCAACATCACGTCGAAGATAGCGCCGGAGCGCCCGGAGGAAACCGGCGCCGCAATGCACGAGGGGGCCCGGCAGTGACGCAGATCGAACTTCGCGGCATCGAGAAATTCTTCGGTGCCGTCCAGGTCATCCACAATCTGAACCTCGCCATCGCCGACAACGAGTTCATCGTGCTGCTCGGCCAGTCGGGCTGCGGCAAGACGACGACGCTGCGCGCGATAGCGGGGCTCGAGACGATCGACCAGGGCGACATCTTGATCGACGGCAAGGCGGTGCAGCACCTGAAGGCGGCCGACCGCGACATCGCCATGGTGTTCCAGTCGTTCTCGCTCTACCCGCATATGACGGTGTTCGAGAACATCGCCTTTCCGTTGCGCGCGACGCGCATGGACAGCGGCGAGGTCGACAAGTCGGTTCGCGAGGTCGCCCGGGTCCTGCGCATCACCGAACTGCTCGGCAAGAAGCCGTCGGCGCTGTCCGGCGGTGACATGCAGCGCGTGGCGATCGGCCGGGCGCTGGTGCGGCGTCCGAAGGCGATGCTGATGGACGAGCCGATCGGCGCGCTCGACGCCAAGCTGCGCGAGGAGATGCGAGCCGAGATCAAACGGCTGCACATCAAGCAGGGTTCGACCACGATCTATGTCACCCACGACCAGATCGAGGCGATGAGCCTCGCCGACCGTATCGTCATCATGCATGAGGGCTTCATCCAGCAGGTCGGCACGCCGGACGAGGTCTATTCGCATCCGGCCAATTTGTTCGTCGCCCAATTCGTCGGCAGTCCGGTGATGAACATCACCGAGGCCAGCGTTGCCGAAGCGGCCAGCGCCGCCACCGTCACGGTCGGCGATGCGCCCGCGGGGTTCGAGTTCCCGAGCGCGCTCTTGTCGAAGCTCAATGGCCACGCTGCCAATGGCGGCCTGACGCTGGGTATCCGGCCCGAAGGCGTGCTCGTCCGGCGCGAGGCCGCGCCGGGCTACTTGCCGGTGGAGGCGCATATCATCGAACCGCTCGGCTCCTTCGACATTGTCGACCTCAAGGTCGGCTCCAAGATGCTGCGCGCCCGCACCAAGGCCGGCTACGTCGCCGGCCCCGGCGAGAAGGTGCATGTCCGCATCGATCCCGAGCAGGCGCATTTCTTCGATACGGCAAGCGGCAAGTCATTGGGGGTGAGGCTGTAATGGCCCATATCGAACTGAAGAACATCACCAAGAAGTTCGGTGGCCACACCGCGCTGACGAGTCTCAACCTCGAAATCGCCGACGGCGAATTCTTCGTGCTGCTCGGCGAGACCGGCGCCGGCAAGACGACGACGCTGCGGCTCATTGCCGGGCTCGAGAAGCCGACCGAAGGCCAGGTTTTCATCGACGGCGTCGATGTCGCCGACTGGGGCGCGGCCGAGCGCGACGTTGCGCTGGTGCTGCAGCAATATTCGCTCTACCCGCGGTACACGGTGCGCGAGAACCTCGAATTCCCGTTGAAGCCGAAGATCCGCCGGCTGCCGGACGCCGAGATCAAGGATCGCGTCGCCCGCGCCGCGCGCACGCTCCGGATCGAGCATCTGCTCGACCGCAAGACCGACCGGCTGTCCGGCGGCGAGATGCAGCGCGTCTCGATCGGCCGGGCCATCGTGCGCAAGCCGCGCGTGTTCCTGATGGACGAGCCGCTGTCGGCGCTCGACGCAAAGCTGCGCGAGGCGCTGCGCACGGAACTGAAGAACCTGCAGATGCAGCTCGGCGCCACCTTCCTGTTCGTCACCCACGACCAGATCGAGGCGATGTCGATGGGCGACAAGGTCGGCGTGCTCAACCATGGCCGCATCGTCCAGACCGGCACGCCGCAGGAGATCTACAACAACCCGCGCGACACCTATGTGGCGAGCTTCGTCGGCTCGCCGCCGATGAACCTCATCGACGGCAAGCTCGTCGACAATCGCGCGGTGATGGCGCCGATGAATTTCGAACTGCCGCTTTCAGGAGCCGGCAATGCGGCCGACGGTCGTCCGCTCGTCTTCGGCATTCGTCCGGAGGATGTCTATCTGGAGAGCGGCGCGCCGGTAGAGGCCCACGTTCACGATGTCGAAAACCACGGCGTTGAGAAGATCCTGACGCTCAGGGTCGGCGACACCATGCTGCGCGCCACGGTGCCGGCGAGAACCGATGTCGAGATCGAGCAGCCGGTGCGCTTCGCCTGGAACCCGGACAAGGTGGTGCTGTTCGACAAGGGCAGCGGGGTCAGCCTGCGGCACGCCAGCTAGCCTGACGATTTTCAAGCAACCGGTGTCTGGCTACTTCGGCAGATAGGTCTCGTAGGGCGTGTCGTTGATCAGCAGGATCACGCACTCCGTGTCCGACAGGCAGGCATCGTCGTGCATCTCATTGGCCTTCTGGGTCCAGTAGGACCCTGGCGGCAACTCGACCTTGGTCGCCTCGCCGCCATCCATCTGCCAGTGCGCCCACAGCCCCTGAATAACCACGGCGCGATAGTCTGCGGTATGCGCGTGAACAGGCGCGCGCCAGTTGCCGGGAACTTTGAGCAAGGTTCCCGCCGGGCCCTTTGCACGCTCGCCCCATAGCGGGCCGAGGCGCTGCGGCTGGTCAGGCGCCTCGACAGCGTAAGGGATCTTGCTCGCCGGCAGGTAGCTGTCTTCGAGGGCGAATGCCCGCCCCGGAAAGACGGTGAGCGCGGCGAGCGCAAGCATGGCTGGGTGATTGACCATGGCGGGTTCCTCCGCCGGCCAGCTTAAGCTGCCCCCGCCGGCAGGGAATGACGCTGCGTCCAAAACACTTGGCAATTCCTCCAGGCGACAGGAACCGACCCGCGTTCAGGCGACCGGGCTGTCGTCGCCGTCGCCGGTGTTGCGCAGATGGCTCGGCGCCACGCCCATGACGCGCTTGAAGGCGCGGCTGAAGGACGCCTCGGAATCATAGCCCAGCCTGCTCGCGGCCACCGAAACCCGCATGCCGTCGCGGGCCAGCCATTGCCGCGCCTGGTGCATGCGAACGCTGAGCACATATTTGGCCGGCGTCTCGCCGACCACGGTGGCGAAGCGCTGGGCGAAGGCGGAACGCGAGGCTCCCATCATCCGCGCCAGCGACTCGACCGTCCAGTCGCGGTCCGGGTTCAGGTGGATGGCGGCAAGCACCTTGCCGACATCGGGATTGCGGACGGCGGCGATCCAGCCGGTGGCGTCGCCGCAGCCGTTCTCCACCCACGAGCGGATGATGGTGGCGGCCAGCACATCGGCGAGGCGCGCCAGGATGCCGCCGGAACCGACCCGGTCCATCGTCACCTCGCCGGCCATCGCATCGAGCAGGTGCTGGATGCCCGGCGCGTTCGCCATCAGCTTATGCGCCTGCATCAGGTCCGGCATCATGTCGAGCAGCGGATGCGAGCCGTCGAGGTTGAAATGCATGCTGCCGCAGAACAGCAGGGTCTTGCAGCCATCGCAGCCATTGGAGACGTCGTAGATGTTCTCGCAAACCGGCTCGATGCTGTAGCGGCCGATCGGCACGGCAGGCACGCCCGGCGCGCTGGCCAGAACGTGTTCGTCGCCGCGCGGGATCAATAGCGCGTCGCCGACCGACAGCTCGATCCATTCCTTCGCCGGCGAGAACAGCCAGCATCCCTGCTGGCCGATGAAGTGGAAGCGCGCCGCCTTCTGCGCGGGGAAGGATACCGCCCAGGGCTCCCCCAACACGCAGCGGCCGTAGTCGACGCCATCGAGGCGCAGCCCGCGCAGCATGTCGGTCAAGGGATCGTCGGAAGCCGGCAGTGCGGTTTTGGACGAATTGTAATTCATTTTGGCGTTTCTAGCATGGAAACTCCATCTGGTCACTTCCTATGTTGCATTGCAGCCAAATGTTGCGCCGCAAACAAATCGGACTGACGGAGCGCGCCCGCGAAGCATGTGACGGGTGGAGGCCGAGCCGGTCATTTCCTAAGTGGCGCGCAAACAGATCGGAGATCTTGCCATGACCGAACCCGCCACGGGCGTCATCGACGCCGCTGTTCTGGACAGCCCCGACTCTCAAGAACGATCTGAGCCTGCCTGGGGCGCGGTGGTGTCGCTGGCGCTGGGCGTGTTCGGCCTGGTGACGGCGGAATTCCTGCCGGCCAGCCTGCTGACGCGGCTGGCGCAGGACCTCGGCGTCAGCGAGGGCGCCGCCGGGCAAGCGGTGACCGCGACGGCGGTGGTCGGCGCGATCGCGGCGCCGACCATGGCCATCGTCACCAAGCGGCTGGACCGCCGGCTGGTGATGTGGATGCCGACTGTTCTGCTCATCGTCTCCAATCTGCTCGCAGCCTTTGCTTCCTCGCTGACCATGCTGCTTCTGGCCCGGGTGGTTCTCGGCGTCGCGCTCGGCGGCTTCTGGTCGATGTCGGCGGCGATGGCGCTCAGGCTCGTGCCGATGCGGCTGATGCCGCGCGCCATGTCGATCATCCTCACCGGCGTTTCGGTCGCCACCGTCACCGCCGCGCCGGTCGGCGCCTATGTCGGCGATGTCTGGGGCTGGCGCACCGCCTTCATGATCGCGGCCGTCGTCGGCGCGCTGGCGCTCTTGGTGCAGCTTGCCACCATCCCGCGGCTGCCGCCGGCCGGCGTGGCCAGCGTGCGCACCTTGCTGGAGGTCTTGAAGCGGCCGATGATCAGGGCGGCGCTGCTGGTCGTGCTGCTGGTCGCCTCGGGTCACTTTGCCGGCTTCACCTATGTGCGCCCGTATCTCGAGGTGGTTCCGGTGCTGCCGATCGAGACGATCTCGCTGGTGCTGCTCGGCTACGGCATCGGCGGCTTCTTCGGCAACTTCGCCGGCGGCTTCATGGCCGAGCGCAACCTGAAGGCCGCGGTTGCCCTGGCGCCGCTGCTGATTGCCCTGTCGGCGCTGGTGCTGCTGACGCTTGGCGCATCGCCGGTGACGGCGGCGATCGCCGTCGCCGCCTGGGGCTTCGCCTTCGGCGCGGTGCCGGTCGGGCTGCAGACCTGGCTGGTGCGCGCGGCGCCAGACGAGGCCGAAAGCGCCGGCGGGCTGATGGTCGCCACGTTCCAGGTGGCGATCGCGCTCGGCGCCGTCTTCGGCGGCCTGCTGGTCGACCATGCCGGCGTTGCCAGCGCCTTCGCCTATTGCGGCATCGCAACGCTGCTGGCGGCTCTGGTGGCGGTGCTAATGGGGCCGAAGCGCGCGGGCTAGCCGGCCCCCGCGCGATCATCCTACATCGGCCCGGCAGCCGTCCGGGCCGATGTCGCCGTGATCGCCGCCACGAAGCGCTTCAGGCTGTGCTCGACATAGGCGGTCAGCTCCATTTCGGGATCGAAGCTCCACCACAGCAGCGAGCCCTGCCAGTGCGACGCCATCAGCAGGCCGATGTCCTGGGGCATGCCGGGTATACCGGCGAAACAGTCGGCGAGCACCTTGCTTAGCGCCGCTTTCCAGGCGGCGCCACGTGCCCGCAGCACGGGATCGCGCAGGTCCTCGCGCAGCACCAGCAAACCTTCGGCATAGGATTCGATGTCGCCATAGCCGCTGGATAGACCACCCAACAACCGGATGGCCCCGGCCGGGGTCCTCGGCGTCGAGGCGGACAGCGCTTCGGTTTTCCGGTCGAGCCCGTCCCAGGCATAAAGCAGCGTGCGTTGCTTCAGCTGCGCCTTGCTCCCGAAGCGCTGCACCAGCGTCGACCCCGAGAGGCCGCATGCTCGCGCCAGCCGGTCGAAGGTCAGCGCCTCCGGGCCTTCGGCGTGCATCAGCCGGTAGGCGACCTCCAGCACCTGCTCGTCGGGTTGCGTTTTCGGCCGGGTCATCTTGACATCCATTTATAAACGAATGATCATTTATAAATCAGGAGCGCGGCAAGCGCCAGCCCTCGGTGTGGTGTTTTGGTTCGGGAGGTTTCGATGACGCTTGAGGGAAAGGTCGCCCTTGTCGCCGGCGCAACGCGCGGTGCCGGCCGTGGCATCGCGGTCGAGCTCGGCGCCGCCGGCGCCACCGTCTATGTCACCGGGCGCACGACGCGGACGCAACAGTCGGACTATGGCCGTCCGGAGACGATCGAGGAAACGGCTGAGCTGGTCACCGCGCAAGGCGGCAAGGGCATTGCCGTCCAGGTCGATCATCTGATTGCCGACGATGTGCGCGGACTGGTCGAGCGTATCCGTGCCGAGCAGGGCCGTCTCGATGTCCTGGTCAACGACCTGTGGGGCGGCGAAAGGCTGTTCGAGTGGAACAAGCCGGTCTGGGACCACGATCTCGAGAACGGCTTGCGCCTGCTGCGCCTGGCCATCGACACGCATCTGATCACCGCGCACCACGCGCTGCCGCTGATGATCGAGCGGCCGGGCGGGCTGCATGTCGAAGTCACCGACGGCACGGCCGAATACAATGCAGACCACTACCGGCTGTCGCCATTCTACGACCTCGCCAAGGTGGCGGCGACGCGCATGGCATGGGCGCACGCCAAGGACCTCGCGCCACATGGCGCCACGTCGGTCTCGCTGACGCCCGGCTGGCTGCGTTCCGAAATGATGCTGGAGGCCTTCGGCGTCAGCGAGGCGAACTGGCGCGACGCGACCGCCAAGGTACCGCATTTCGTCATTTCGGAGACGCCACGTTTCGTCGGCCGCGCCGTCGCGGCGCTTGCCGCGGATCCGGAGCGGTCGCGCTGGAACGGGCAGTCGCTGTCCAGCGGCGGGCTGGCGCAGGTCTATGGCTTCACCGATCTCGATGGTTCGCGCCCGGATGCCTGGCGCTATGTCCCGGAGGTCCAGGATGCCGGCAAGCCGGCCGATGCGACCGGGTATCGCTAGAATTGCGCTAGGCCGAGCGACCGTCGAAGTCGAAGATCTGGACCGCGGCAAGGTCGATGCCGTCGAGGCAATTGATGTTGACATAGGCGCTGCGTTCGCTGCCGTCGCCGACGTCCTCGGCGAAGGGATGGATGCCGCAGGAGCGGCAGAAGCGATGGGCGATGGCGCCCTTGCCAAAGGTGTAACGGCCGAGGTCGTCGCCCCAGGCGAGCAGCCGCAGGTTCCGATGCGGCACCGCCCAGAGCAATGCCGCCTTGCGGGCGCAGATCGAGCAGTTGCAGCGCACGGCTCCGCCGAGCTCGCCCTCGACCTCGAACGCCACCTTGCCGCAGTGGCAGCCGCCTTTGTAGAGCATCGTTGCTTCTCTCCCTTCGGCCCGGCAGTGCAAATATGCCTGATCCAACTTGTTGGAGCATGATCTTTCCGAAAACCGGTTCCCGCTTTTCGGGATCATGCTCTAAAGACGTTGCAGCCTTGCGGAGTCCGACACCGAACATGCACCCAGTCCGCGATCATCTCGAAATTCTGCTGTCGCGTCTGGCGGCCCGCGCGAGCAACGAGAGCGTGTTCGTGCGGCTCTACCCGGAAGCAGCGCGAGCCGCCGCCGACGCCAGTGATGCGCGGCGGAAGGCCGGCGTGACGCTCGGGCCGCTCGATGGCACGATCGTCTCGATCAAGGATCTGTTCGACGTCGCCGGCGAGCCGACCACGGCCGGCTCGCTGATGCTCAGGACAGCGGCCCCCGCCTTGCGCGATGCCGCGATCGTCGGCCGGCTGCGCCAAGCCGGCGCGGTCATCCTCGGCAAGACCAACATGACCGAATTCGCCTTCACCGCGATCGGCGACAACCAGCACTACGGCACGCCCGGCAACGCTACCGACGCCAGCCTGATACCGGGCGGCTCGTCCTCGGGCGCCGGGGTGTCGGTGGGTGAAGGCACCTGCGACATCGCCATCGGCTCCGACACCGGCGGTTCGGTGCGCATACCGGCATCGCTGAATGGCGTGGTGGGTTTCAAGCCCACGGCGCGGCGCGTACCATTGGCCGGTGCCTATCCACTGTCCGCGACGCTGGATTCGATCGGGCCACTGGCGCTGAGTGTCGCCGCATGCGCCGTCGCCGACGCCGCGATGGCCGGCGAGGAGATGCCGCCCCTGCACCTGCCGTTGCCGCTTGCCGGTCTTCGTATCGGGATCCCGCGCGGCGTTCTTTTCGACGACACCGAAAGCGAGGTGGCGACCGCGTTCGATCGATGCCTGGGCAAGGTCGAGCAGGCCGGCGCGCGGATCGCGGACCTGTCGGTCGAGGACCTGCTTGCCGACATGCGCGCGGCGACCAGGCGCGCCACAATCGCGTCGATGGAGGGCGCCGAGGTCCATGCCGACTGGCTGACGACGGGCGCATCCGTGCCGGTCGATCCGCATGTCAGCGGGCCGTTATCGCGCGCCCTGGCTATCCCCGCATCGGTCTATATCCGGACACTACGCCGCCGCTCTGCGCTGGCCGCCGCGATGGACGAGCGCCTGGCCAGCGTCGACGTGCTGGCCCTGCCGACGACGCCGGTGACCGCGCCGACCATCGCTTCGATGGCAAGCGACGTGGCGTTGCGTGACCGGACCGAAGGCCTGCTGCTGCGCAACACCCAGGTCGCCAACCAGTTCGATCTCTGCGCGATCTCGCTGCCGATGCCTGGAACGGCGCGCCCGGCCGGGCTGATGCTGGTGGCACGCAACGGCCAAGACCGGCATCTGCTGCGCATCGCGGCAGAAGTGGAGCGGCTGCTCGGTTGATGACCGGCGCGCCGTGTCAGCGCGACGAACAGTGCCGGCGCTCGCTTGGCCTCGCGGTCCGTTCGATGCCGGTCGCGACCAGCGTCCGCACGATCTGCCGCTTGCCGTTGAAGGTCTGGGTCCTGGTCTCGATCGAGCCGGCAATCACGATCGTGCCGGCGTAGAGCTTGTCCTGGAGGTCGAGCGCCTTGTCTTCCTGCGGCAGGCCGTCGATGTCAATCACGACGCCCCTGATGATCTCGCCCGTGGCGAGCTCGAGCGCGCTGTTGGAAGGGCAGGGCGCCGCGATGCAGCGCAGGCCGTTGTCGCAGAACACATAGCCGTCCTGCCCGTCAGCCAAGGCCTGCACGGCCGTAGCGCAGAGGCTCGCGGCAAGAAGGGAAAGGCGGGCGATCGACATGGCGGCAATGTCCCCGTCGAATCCGTGAAAATTGAGGCGCCGCTGGTGACGAGCTACGCTACAGGTCGATCGGGAAGCGCCGCCGGTAGTGCGCGGTCACTTCCGGGTTGCGCAGATTGACCGGCAATTTGTTGGCGAGCACGAGCAGCGCTTCGCCGGCGGCGCCGACGCCCATGCGCATCATCGATTCCTCGGTGATCCCCGCCATGTGCGGGGTGACGATGACATTGTCGAAGCCGAAATAGGGATGGTTCGGCGGCAGCGGCTGCGTCGCAAAGACATCGAGCGCGGCACCGCCGATGCTGCCCTTGCGCAAGGCCTCGATCAGCGCGTCGTCGTCGACTACGGGCCCGCGCGAGACATTGATCAGCAGCGCGTTGGGCTTCATGCGCGAAATGCGCTCGCGGCTGATCAGGCCGCGCGTCTCCGGTGTCAGCGGGCAGCAAAGCACGACGATGTCGCTCTGCTCGACCAGGGCGTCGATCGACAGGAAGCCGACCTTGTCGGGCGCCGGGCGCATGCTGCGCGTCGTCGCCACCACATTGAGGTCGAAGCCGTGCGCGGCGATATGGCCGACCGCCTGGCCGACCGCGCCGAGGCCGACAATGCCGATGGTCTTGCCGGCGAGCTCGGTGTTGGCGTTGGCGTGGTCGCGTCCGGCGAGCCAACCCTTGGCGCGCAGGTCGCGATCGACCATGCGAAAACGCCGAAGCAAAGCCAGCGTCACGAACATCACGTGCTCGGCGACCGAGCGCGCATTGACCGCCGGCACGTTCGCCACAAGCACGCCGGCCGCTGTCGCCGCCTCGACCGGGATCATGTCCAGCCCGGCGCCATGCCGGATCGCGGCGCGCAGCTTCGCGGCGCCGTCGAAAAGCTCTGCCGGCAGCGGCGCACGGACGATGACGACATCGGCATCCTTCGCTTCGGCGGCAAGCGTCCTGCCATCGAGGGCGGAAGCGACGACCAGCCTGCCCGCCCCGGCCAGCATGGCGGAGGCGCGCGGATGCAGCGGATGCGTCGACAGGATTCTGGGCATGTGGCTCCCGTTTGTTTGCCGCATTTCCGCGACGCCAGGCGATGCCGCCTGGCTGCAAAATGCTCTAGGCCTTTTCGAGCGCCGGGCTCGTCGGCTCCGTCCCGCGGCCCTCGATCAGGCCTTTCCAATAGCTTTCGGCGCCCTGCAGGTGGGCGTTCATCAGCGCCTGAGCGAGGTTGCCATCGCGGCGCAGCAGCGCCTCGTAGATCTGGATGTGCTCGGCATGCGAGCGCACGCTGCGTTCGGGGTCGTTGAAATAGATCGGCAGGCGCTGCTCGCCCATCAGGTAGTAGACGCTGCAGATGTTGTGGAAGATGCCGTTCTTGGTGGCGCGCACGATCTCAAGGTGGAACTCGCGGTCTTCCTTGGCCAGGCCCTCGCCGGCGGCGATACGCTCCTCAGAGGCTTTCAGGATCTCGCGCAGCCGTTCGAAATTCTCCTCGGTGGCGCGCGAGCAGGCAAGCTCGGCGGCCTTGATCTCGTGGATCTTGCGCAGCTCGACCGTTTCGTAGATCTGGATCGGATCGAGCGGCAGGCCGGCGCGGGCGAACAGAGCCAAGGCTTCGACGCTCGCCTGTTTGGTGTCGACATAGATGCCGGATTTGGCGCGGCGCTCGACGATGCGCATGGCCTCGAGAATGGCCAGCGCCTCGCGGATCTGGCCGCGGCTGACCGAGAAATGCTCGGCCAGTTCACGCTCCGACGGCGTGCGGCCCGTCTCCTTGTCCGAACTGGAGAACAGAAAGGCGGCGAGTTCCGCGAGAAGGTTCTTTTCTTTCATCGTCAGCAGCGTTGCGCGTGCGCCTCCAGGAACCGTTCCGAAATTGTGAATCCCAATCCGGGCTTTTCAGGGATCGCTATCATACCGTCCTTCGCTTCGACAGTCTCTTCGACAAGATCGTGGATCATGGGGTTGGCGCCGAGCGAATATTCGATGGTGAAGCTCGCCGGCGACGCCGCGCAGACATGCAGACCGGCAAAGAAGCAGGGCGCGCCGGCCCACAGATGCGGCGCAAAACGCAGGTTGAAGGCGCTGGCGATGGTGCCGATCTTCATCGCCTCGCTGATGCCGCCGCAAAAAGCGGGGTCCGGCTGGAAAATGTCGGCCGACTTCAGAACGGCGAGATCGCGGAAGGCGTAGCGGGTCGCCTCGCTCTCGCCGGTAGCGATCGGGATGGTGGACGAGGCCCGTACCTCGGCCAAGCCCGGCTTGTCGTCGGCGATCACCGGCTCCTCGAACCAGGCAAGGTCGAGGTCGCCGGCGAGCTGGATGAAGCGCTTTGCCTCGGCCACCGTATAGGTGCCATGCGCGTCGACCATCAGCTCGACTTCGGGGCCAAGCGCCTCCCTTGCCGCGCGGACGCGAGCGGCGGAAATATGCGGGGCGCCATCCATGGCGCCGATGCGCATCTTCAGCGCCTTGAAGCCGCCCTTGGCGATGTAGGATTTGAGCTGCTCGCCGATGGTCTCCGCCGGCGCCCAGCCGCCGGAAGCGTAGGCCTGCATGCGCTCGACCTTGCGGCCGCCGAGCAGCCGCCAGACAGGCTGGCCAAGCGACTTGCCGAGGATGTCCCAGAGCGCGATGTCGACGGCGCTGATGGCGGCAACGCTCATGCCACGCCGCGCCAGCTGCGGCATGGCGTGCCCGGCATGGGCCGCGGTGTGGTGGCGCACGCCGTTGTAGAGCATCTCCCAGATGACGCCGATGTCGGCCGGGTCGCGGCCGACGAGCTGCGGCCCAACCTCGTGGTTCAGCATATGGACCAGCGCGCCATAGCTGCCGGCGCTGCCGGCGGCGTTCTTGCCCTCGCCCCAGCCGACCAGGCCGTCATCGGTTTCGATGCGCAGGATGGCGGCGTCGAACGTCGTCACCTGACCGAAATCGCTGCGGTGCTGCTTCGCCGCTGCGATCGGTATGCGAACCCACCAGGCTTGGACCGTCTTGATGCGCATGGCCATCCCCGGCCCCGCCGCCCGTTCGGGCGGAAGGGCGTCTTCCTTTCGACCGGCTATTTGATCAGCGGCAGCAGCGTTTCGGCGGTGATGCGCATCTGGTCGGTGTAGAACTTCTCCGTCAGCACGCTGGAGCCGTGATCCTGGATGAATTTCAGCTGCTCGGGCGAGATGTCGACCGGATGTCGCTCGACCATGTCGGGATAGGGCGCGGCCGGCGTGCGGTCGACGGGGGCCACGAACTCATTGGTCAGCGCGCCGTCGTAGCCGATCTCCTTCAGCGTGCGCACGATCCGCGGCCAGTCGATCTGGCCAAGGCCGGCGGCGAAGCGGTTGTTGTCGGCGACGTGGAAGTCGAACAGGCGTTTGCCAACCTGGCGGATGGCGTCATAGACGTTAAATTCCTCCATGTGGATGTGATAGGCGTCGAGGCAGACGCCGCATTCCGGGCTGACCGCGTCGGCAAGCGCGAGCGCCTGCGCGCCGCGGTTGAACAGATAGGTCTCGAAGCGGTTGAGCGGCTCGACCGCGACCTTGACGCCGACTTTCTTGGCGTGCGCGAAGCACTCGCGAGTGGCGTCGACCACCCAGCCCCATTCCTCCGCCTCGGTGCCGTCGGGCACCACCTTGCCGACGGTGGCGGGAACCAGCGTGATGATCTCGCCCTCGAGCTCGCTCACCATGGTCAGCACGTCCTTGACGTATTGCACCGAGCGCTCGCGCTGGCCCTGGTCCTTGGCGGCGAGGTTGCGTTCGCCCAGCATCAGCGTCACCGAGCCCCAGCAGCGGATGCCGTGCTCCTTCAAGAGCGCGCGCGTCTCCTTGGTCTTGTACTGCTCGGGCTCGCCGGAAATCTCGATCGACTCATAGCCGAATTTCTTGATGCGCTTCAGCGTCACCTCCAGCGGCTCCGCCCGCATCCAGTTGTGCGTCGAAAGATGCATGGTCTATCCTTCCCAGAATTCGCCTGTCACGTTCTCCCGCGGCGCTCTCCCGCGGAGCCCGCCGCCAGTTTCCTCCCCAAGGCGTTCCAGCATTTTTTTGGCAAACTGGTTCGACCAATTGGGCCTTTTTGATGGTCTACAGCAATTTCGAATGGACGGCAAGAAGCCGACCAACGCCGCCCGTTTACGAAGTTACCGTATTGAATAATATGTAATTTTTCGATCGCGACGGATTACCCGTGGCGCGGTTTTGCCATGCTCGGCCGCTTGACCAAACAACATTATTTGGTAATACCAGAATTGCGGCGTGTTCAAATCGCCGACATGAAAGACCAAAGAGACTGGCCCCGTCCGCAATCGGCGCTATGCTCGGTCGCGATGAAAAAAGAGGGAGGATGCCGATGCCGTCGACGATGAAGGGTCCCGGTCTGTTTCTGGCGCAGTTCGCGGGCGATGCCGCGCCGTTCAATTCGTTGCCGTCGATCACCAAATGGGCCGCCGGTCTGGGTTACAAGGGCGTGCAGATCCCGACCTGGGACGCGCGGCTGTTCGACCTGGAAAAGGCGGCGACCTCCAAGGCCTATTGCGACGAGGTGAAAGGCATCTGCGCCGATGCCGGCGTCGAGATCACCGAACTGTCGACGCATCTGCAAGGGCAACTGGTGGCGGTGCATCCGGCCTATGACGCGCAGTTCGACGGGTTCGCGCCGGCTTCGGTGCACAACAATCCGAAGGCCAGGCAGCAATGGGCGGTCGAGCAGATGAAGTTCGGCGCCAAGGCGTCGAAGAACCTGGGGCTGAAGGCCTCGGTCTCCTTCTCCGGAGCACTGGCTTTCCCCTACCTCTACCCATGGCCGCAGCGGCCGGCCGGGCTGATCGAGGAGGCTTTCGCCGAACTCGGCAAACGCTGGAAGCCGATCCTCGACGTCTATGACGAGAACGGCGTCGACATCGGTTACGAAATCCATCCGGGCGAGGATGTGTTCGACGGCGCCACCTTCGAGATGTTCCTCGACGCGGTGGGCGGCCACAAGCGCTGCAACATCAACTACGACCCGTCGCACTTCCTCTTGCAGCAGCTCGACTATCTCGAATTCATCGACATCTACCACGAGCGCATCAAGGCGTTTCACGCCAAGGACGCGGAGTTCAATCCGACGGGGCGGCAAGGCGTCTATTCCGGCTATCAGGGCTGGACCAACCGGGCCGGGCGGTTCCGTTCGCTCGGCGACGGGCAGGTCGATTTCGGCGGCATCTTTTCCAAGCTCACCCAGTACGGCTACGATTCCTGGGCGGTGCTGGAATGGGAATGCTGCCTGAAGCATCCGGAGGATGGCGCCGCCGAAGGCGCGCCCTTCATCCAGCATCACATCATCCGGGTGACGGAGAAGGCGTTCGACGACTTCGCCGGCGGCGCGACCGACAAGAAGGCGCTGCGCGCGATGATGGGAATCTAGTACTTCCTTCCCTCCCCCTCGAAGGGAGGGTGGCCCAAAGGGCCGGGCGGGGTCGGCTCGAACTCCACGCCCGGCAACCCCACCCGATCCGCTGCCCGGATCGACCTCCCCTCGAGGGGAGGCAAGCACCAACGAGGGAGACAGGAATGGTCGGCGCATCGAAGTCAGAAACGGGAGGCGGCCCGATCCGCTATGGCATGGTCGGCGGCGGGCAAGGCGCCTTCATCGGCGCGGTGCACCGGATCGCGGCCAGGCTGGACAACGACTTCGTCCTGGTGGCCGGCGCGCTGTCTGCCAACCCGGAACGCGCAAAGGCATCGGCCGCCGAGCTCGGGCTCGATCCGGCGCGCAGCTACGGCTCCTACGCCGAAATGGCCAAGGCCGAGGCGAAGCGGCCCGACGGCATCGAGGCGGTGGCGATCGTCACCCCCAACAACGTGCATGTGCCGGCGGCCAAGGCGTTCCTCGAGGCCGGCATCCACGTCATCTGCGACAAGCCGCTGGCGACCACGCTCGCCGAGGCGAAGAAGCTTGCCGCCCTGGTCGAGAAGACCGGCAAGGTGTTCGTGCTCACCCACAACTACACCGCCTATCCGATGATCAGGCAGGCGCGCGAGATGGTGGCCAAGGGCCAGCTCGGCGACATCCGCATCGTACAGTCGGAATATCCGCAGGACTGGCTGACCGAGGACCTCGCCGCGACCGGCCAGAAGCAGGCGGCGTGGCGCTCCGACCCGAAGCAGGCGGGCGCCGGCGGCGCGCTCGGCGACATCGGCACGCATGCCTACAACCTGGCGCGCTTCGTCTCCGGGCTGGAGCTCGATACGCTGTCGGCCGATCTCGACGCCTTCGTGCCGGGGCGGCAGCTCGACGACAACATCAACGTCATGCTGCGCTTCAAGCCGGTCGGCAAGGCGCATCCGGCCAAGGGCATGATCTGGGCCAGCCAGGTGGCGCCCGGCCACGAGAACGGGCTGAAGCTGCGCATCTACGGCTCGAAGGGCGGGCTGGAATGGGTGCAGGCCGATCCGAACTACTTGTGGTATACGCCGTTCGGCCAACCGAAGCAGCTTTTGACCCGCGCCGGCGCCGGCGCGCTGCCGTCCGCCGGGCGTGTGACCCGTGTTCCCTCGGGCCATCCGGAAGGCTATTTGGAAGGTTTCGCCAACATCTATCAGGAGGCCGCCCGCGCCATCCGCGCGGCGCGCAGGAAGGGCGGCAAGCCGGCAAAGGATGTCGTCTTCCCGACGATTGCCGACGGCGTTGAAGGCATGGCCTTCATCGAGGCCTGCGTGAAGTCGTCGAAGAAGAATGGGGCGTGGACGAAGCTCTAGGGGTGTCGATATTCAGGCGAGGCCGGTCTGCGAACGGCGGCTTCCTGCGCTTCCGGTGCTCGCGTACTTAAGTGCGCTCCGCTCCGGTTCTCGGAAGCCACCGTTCTCGACTCGGCCTGACCTGAATCTCATCCCCCCTTGATCGAAGGTGATGGGGAGGGGTCGATGAAAATCGGCATGTGCATGTTCCTGTGGACGACCAGCGTCTCGAAGAAGCATGAAGCGCTGCTGAGAGACATCAAGGCGACCGGCTTCGACGGCGTCGAAATCCCGGTGTTTTCCGGCGCGCCCGACGACTACAAGAAACTTGGCGAGCTGCTCGATCGCATCGGCCTGGAGCGCACCGCGGTCTCGGCCATGGGCGATCCGGCGATGAACCTGATCTCGGCGGACGCCGCGACGCGCAAGACCGGCATCGACTACATGAAATGGGCGATCGACTGCAGCGCCGCACTTGGCGCGAACAGGCTGAGCGGCCCGCTGCATTCGACGCTCGGCGCCTTTTCCGGCAGCGGCCCGACGGCCGCCGAGAAGAAGCGCTCGATCGCTTCGCAGCGCGCCATCGGCGACCATGCCGGCAAGACGGGGGTGACGATCGGGTTGGAGGCGCTCAACCGCTTCGAATGCTATCTCTTCAACACGATGGACGATTTATCCGAGCATATCGACGTGATCGACCGGCCGCACATCAAGGCGATGTACGACACGTTCCACGCCAACATCGAGGAAGCCGATCCGATCGGCGCCTATACGCGCAATCGCCGGAATGTCGTCCACATCCACATTTCAGAGAATGATCGCGGGGTGCCGGGCCGGGGCAATATTCCCTGGAAGGAGACGTTCTCGGCCATCCGCAAGAGCGGTTACGACGACTGGCTGACCATCGAATCCTTCGGGCGTTCGCTGAAGGATCTGGCTGCGGCGACCAAGGTTTGGCGGGATTTTGCCGAGAGCCCGGAGGCTGTGTATCGGGAGGGGTACAAGCATATCAGGGATGGGTGGAAGAAGGCGGCTTAGGGCCTGCGCTTGGTCAATTTTCTACTGCGTTCGCAGCGGTTGCTGGGTGGTTCCCCCACTCCGTCTCGGCTTCGCCGAGCCACCTCTCCCCCCTCCGGAGGGAGAGGAAGGGAGCCCGGGCTGCTAAGTTCTGGCCTTTCCTCTCCCCGTCGATCGGGGGAGAGGTGTCGAGCGCAGCTCGACGGAGTGGGGGTCGACCCTTGGCGCGGCACTTTACGATACCCGCACTTAGGGGTCACAAAATTAGCCCCGCTCGGCCTGCAGTTGGTTGTAGTCATGCAGCGTGCGGCTGAGCCTCCGACGCAGGAAGTTCGAGATGTTGTCGAAGATGAAGACGACGGCCAGCGTCAGCAGCACCATGTAGAAGACGTTGGCCCAGTTGGAATTGGTGCGCATCGCTTCCCAGAGCTTCAGGCCTATGCCGCCGGCGCCGACGGCGCCGATGATGGTGGCGCCTCTGGTGTTGGATTCCCACTGGTAGAGCGTCTGACTGATGAAGACCGGCACCACTTCCGGCAGCACGCCGTAGCGCTGCACCAGCAAGCCATTGGCGCCGGTCGACTGCACGCCTTCGCGCGGCTTGTCGTCGATGTTCTCCAGCGCCTCGGAATAGGTTTTGCCCAATGTGCCGATCTCGGTGAAGAAGATCGCGGCACTTCCCGCCAACGGGCCGGGTCCGAAGGCGCGGGTGAAGAACAGCGCCCAGATCAGCATGTCGACCGAGCGCATGAAATCGAAGAAGCGTTTCAGCACCTGGCTGAGCAGCCCGCTCGGCGTGATGTTGCGGGCGGCGAAGAAGGCGAGCGGGAAGGCGACGATGCCGCCGAGCAGCGTGCCGAGGAAGGCCATGACGATGGTCTGCAAGAGCTTCGTCCAGACATCGCCATGCTGCCATTGGGCGTTGTTCCAGATGTTGTCGGCGGCAAGCGCGATGTTCGATGTTCCAGGCTTGAGCTCTGGGCCGGAAACCAGCAGCGAGACCACTTCGCCGGCCGGCTTGCCGAAGAAGGGCGAGCGCGTGTCGAAGACGAAATTCGCCCAGCCGAGGAAGCGCTTGCGCGCCTTGACGCGGTCGACGGTGACGCGCACCTCGCCGACGAAGCCCATTTTGGCGACAATTTCGTCGTCATGCGCGGTGATCCAGTCGGGCACCGGGCCCGAGATCACCGGCTTGCCGCCGGTCAGCGACACGGGCACCGTCTGGCCGTTGGCAACAATCACGGCTTTGGTCTTGTCAAAGGTGACGGATTTGGCCGGTCCGTCGATCAGCACGGTGAAGGTGCCGTCCGGGTTCCTGATCACCCAGTCAGGATTGGGGTTCTCGCCCAGCGCCGAGAAGCGCGGATATTTCGGCGTGATCTCCGGCTGGTCGAGGCGAAACTCCGGCTGCAAATCGTAGCTGATCCATTGCGCCAGGAAGAGCGGCAGGCGCTCCCAATAGGAGTCGCGCAGCACCTGCGGCATGCTGAAGAACCACAAGGCATAGGCGAGATAGAGGATGGTCCCCGCGATGAGGAACAGCGGGCCGAAACGCTTGTAGAGCGGCCGGCGGAAGACGTGCGGGTAGCGTTCCTCGATCGACAGGATGTCGTCGGCGGTTATGGCCATATCAGGCGCTCATCAGAAAGGCCTGCTCGCCGACGAGCTTGCGGCGCAGCCAGGCGGAGAACTGGTCGACGATGAAGATGGTGGTGAACAAGAGCAGCACTAGCGCCAGCGTTTTGGCGCCGAAGCCGCGCGAGATGGAGAGCTTCAGCTCCTCGCCGATGCCGCCGCCGCCGACCGCGCCCATGATCGTCGAGATGCGCACGTTGATCTCGATCCTGAGCAGCGTGTAGGACATGAAATTGGGCAGCACCTGCGGCAGGGCGGCGAAGCGGATGCGCTCGAACCAGTTGGCGCCGACCGCCCGCAAGCCCTCCTCGGCGCGCATGTCGATGTTCTCGTTGATCTCGTAGAACAGCTTGCCCAGCGCGCCGATCGAATGCAGGCCGATGGCGATGATGGCGGCGACCGGGCCGATCGAGACGATGGCCGCGAACAGGCCGGCAATGACGATCTCGGGGAAGGCGCGCAGCAGTTCCATGAAGCGCTTGACGACGAGCCTGAGCGCCGGGCTCGGCGTCAGGTTGCGCGCGGCGATGAAGGAGAAGGGCACGGCGAAGACGAAGCCGACGAAGGTCGAGACCAGCGCCACGTTGACCGTGGTCAGCATCAGCTCGAAATATTCGGGGATGTAGAATCCGCCCCAGACAGGGACGCGGCCGAGCGGGAAGTTGAATTCCTGGGTGCCGGTGTCATGCGGCGAGGCGACGTCGAACAGGGCGCGCCAGACGTCGTTCCAGTCCTTGGGAATCAGCCAGCTCAGGAAGTCCAGTATGTGCGGCAGCCGGTCGAGGAAATGGCCGGCATTGGCCTCGTCGGCGAACCACATGGTCGCGCACATGGCGACAAAAAGCAGGCCGACACCGAGGCCGGTGTAAAGCCGGCGCAAGGACGTCTGGCGCCGCCAGGCATCGGCCGCCAGGCGCGTCGCGTCAGAGTGGATTGTCGCTGAGGTCATGATCGGGAGATGCAAAAGGGGCGGCGTTTTTTGGCGCCGCCCCTTTTCCTGATGCCGTCAGCCGCCGATGGCGGCTTTGCGGGCTTCGACGATGACGTTGTAGAAGTCCGGCTTGACCGGAACGTAGCCGGTGAAGTCGCCGCCCTCGACGCCCTCGAAGCAGGGCTTGTCCTTCGTCGGCAGCGCGGTGAAGAACGCGGTCAGCTTGGCCTTCATGTCGTCGCCGAGCGCGGTGCGCACGACCAGCGGGCCGTTCGGGATCAGGCCGGAGCGCCAGACCTCGACGAAGTCGTTCGGGTCGACGGCGCCCTTGGCGACTTCCTTGTGGAAGGTGCCGGAGGTGTAGCCGTTCTTGAAATCGCCGATGCCGGAGGAATCGTCCACCGCGACGTCGACCTTGCCGTCGCGGACGGCGAGAACGTTGTTCTCGTGGCCGCCATTGAACTGGGTCGAGGCGAAGAAGGCTTCGTTCGACTGGCCGGTGTCCTTAGGGATCTGGGTCAGCGGGATCAGGTAGCCGGAGGTCGAGTCCGGATCGGCATAGCCGAGCTTCTTGCCCTTGGCCGACTTGATGTCGGTGATCCCCGACGACTTCAACGCCAGGCCGATCGAATAATAGCCGGTGGCGCCGTCGGTCTGCTGGGTGGTGAGGATCGGGGTGACCGCCTTCGGGTCCTTGATGTAGACGCTGGCATAGCCGGAAGCGCCGAGCTCGGCGAAGTCGAGCGTGCCGCCGAGCAGGCCCTGGATGACGCCGTCATAGTCGGCGGCCGGGAACAGCGAGACCTTCTCGAAGCCGAATTCGGCCTTCAAATGGTCGGCCAGGCACTGGTAGTTGCGCAGCCGGTCCGTCTCGTTCTCGCCACCGAGGATGCCGACGCGGAATTCCTTGACGTCGGCGGCATGAGCGGCGCTCGTCGCGATGGCGAGCAGTGATACGGCGCCAAAAACCATCTTCCTAAACATTTGGATCTCTCTCCTGTTGTTCCGGCCTCGCGCCGGCGACGTTCGAATTTTGACAGCTGCCTTTGACGCGGGCGGGCGATCCGGGTTGCTCGTTTGCTTGGCCATGATCCTTGCCGAACCGGTTGCCGCTCTTCGTCAGCGTGGACGGTTCGAAAGCATCGACTAGTAGCCGGGGAATGCGGGCTCGAGCGGTCCGGCGGATGCGGTGATCTTCGGCTTGAAGGTGACGCTGGTCGACGTGATGGCCTCGGAGATATCGGCGCCATTCGCATCCGCGCCATAGACGAGGCGCACGGCGTCGCGGTCGAGATCCTCGGGCGCGCCATCGAACACGACCTTGCCGGCGGCCATCCCGATGATGCGGTTGCAATAGGCCCGCGCCGTGTCCAGCGTGTGCAGATTGGTGATGACGGTGATGCCTTCGCGTAGGTTGATGTCCTGCAGCGAGTCCATCACCACCTTGGCGTTGAGCGGGTCGAGCGAGGCGATCGGCTCGGCGGCGAGCAGCACCCTCGGCTGTTGCATCATGGCGCGCGCGATCGCCACGCGCTGCTGCTGGCCGCCGGACAGCGTGCCAGCCGGCTGCAGCGCGGTGCGGGCGATGTCGAGGCGTTCAAGCGCCGCAACCGCCTCGGCGCATTCGGTGCGCGAGAAAATGCCGAACAGATTGGACAGCGTCGAGCGGTGGTTTAGCCGGCCAAGCAGCACGTTGGTCAGCACGTCGAGGCGCGGCACCAGGTTGAACTGCTGGAAGATCATGGCGCAGTCGCGCTGCCAGCGCCTAAGCGGCGAGCCCTGCAGCGCCGAGACTTCGGCGCCGTCAAAAAAAATCGACCCCTGGCTGGGGTCGATGAGACGGTTGATCATGCGCAGAAGCGTCGACTTGCCGGCGCCGGAACGGCCGATGATGCCGACCATCTGGCCCTGCGGGATCGACAGGTCGACGGCGCTGACGGCGGTGTTCTTGCCGAATCGTCGGCTGACACCGCGGATTTCGAGCGTGGCAGAGGCTGCTGACATGGGGCTAGGCTCCAGTCCAGTCGGTTACAGGGTCTGTTAACCTTGGCTAGCGCAGCCCCATGAACCTGCGGTGTCGGATTGATGTCAGTTTTGTTACCGCCCACAGCTGCGCGGTAGCAGTCATCAGCCGAGGACCAGGAGCTCCTCGAAATGCTCCATGTCACGGAAGCTGCAAAAGGCCGCCGGGTGGAGTTCGATGACCGGCGCCTCGCGGTCGAGGAAGGACAGGCAGTCATCGAACAGATCCTGCCACGCCGCCGCCCGCTCGTCGGCAAGGCGGCGGATCTGGTAGGCGAAGGTGATGTGGAAGACGTAGGTGTCATGGTCGGGATGGCGATAGCCGAAGGGCACCGACAGCGCGTCGCGCCAGGCCTGGAGGATGCGCCGGTCTTCCTCCGAGGCGCCGGCGACGGTGAGGCCGTTCGGGGTGATACCGATGGCCTTGACCCTGAACGCGCCGCTCCCCGCGAAGCCCTTCAGGCGCTCCAGATAAAGGCGGGTCATGTCGTCGATGCTGGTGTCGAGCGGCACATCCCGAGGCCAATAGGGGAGCCGGCGGCGGCGCTCGATGATGCCCTGGAACAGCGTCATATGCAGGCTGGAGACCGGGGTGAAGACAAGCCGGTCGGCGTCGGGCATGGCGCGCATGCGCTCGCGCACTGCGACTACAGCGGCTTCGGAGGGTGAGCCGGCTACGAGATGGGAGACAACGGTGTTGCCAGGCTCGAACAGGAAATTGCCCGCCGTGTCGTAGCGGGTGCCGAGATGCACCGGCGGCGCGGGGTTGGTGCCTTCGAAGAAGCCGGCGAGCGAGGGTCTGGCTTTGTCGAGCATGGCGATCTCCCTGGCGAGATCGCCTCTTGTCCGACTCGTATGTCAAAGATGTGAATCTAGGGGCGTCGTCCTGGGCATAGGTATCGAAGCTAGCGGTCTCACTAGCAGTTGAGGCAGTTCTACCGGGAGATGGGCGCCAACACGAAGAGAATTAGCACCCCTACCGCTGCCAGGCCCAAGCCCAAGATGGTCAAGACAATGGACGAGACTCGGTCGGACCGACTCCAGCGGTTTACCTGGCTCCGAACGACCCAAATCCCCAATACAACCAGCGCCAACCCAATGCACGCCGGTATAAACAGTATAGCCACGAAATGATCTCCTTCCACACGACTGGCCCTAGGAGATGTTTGATATAGCGAGATTAAATTACTGTACGACCACACCACGTTCCCGTGAATGTCAACCATACCTCTCCAGGAAAGCCTCTGCCGAAAGCGCGCGGAAATCGTCGAGCGACGCGCGCAACCGGGCATGGTCCCAGTCCCACCAGGCGAGCGCCTGGTAGCGTTCGGCGGTGCGGCGGTCGAAGCGTTCGCGGATCGGCTTCGCCGGCACGCCGCCGACGATGGTGTAGGGCGCGACGTCCTTCGACACCACGGCGCCCGCGCCGACCGCCGCGCCGTCGCCGACGGTGACGCCGGGCAGGATGGTCGAGCCATGGCCGAGCCAGGTGTCGTGACCGATGGTGACGCGTTTCGCACGGCGCTCTGCGAAGAATTCACTTTCGTGCTCGGCATCGTCCCAGTAGTCGGAGGCGCGGTAGGTGAAGTGGTGCAGCGTCGGCCGCCAGGTCGGATGGTTGGTGGCGTTGATGCGCACGCTGGCCGCGATGTTGGAAAACTTGCCTATGGTCGCGCACCAAACGGCGCAGTCCTGCATCATGTAGGAATAGTCGCCGAGCTCGCTTTCCGAAACCCGGCTGCGGTCGGCGATCTCGGTCCAGCGGCCAAGCGTCGAGTTCTCGACCTGCGCGGTCGGATGAACCAGCGGCGTCTCCGACAATTTCCTTGTCATGCGGCAATCCTGCCTGCGGCGAAAGCGGTGACGTCGATGACGCGGTCGGCGACCGCCTCGCGCACGTCCTGGTCGTGGAAGATGCCGAGCAGGGCGACGCCGGCCGCCTTCTTGGCGGCGATCAACTCGACCACCACGTCGCGGTTCCTGGCGTCCAGCGAGGCGGTCGGCTCGTCGAGCAGCAGGATCGGATGCTCGGTGATGAAGCCGCGCGCGATGTTGACGCGCTGCTGTTCGCCGCCGGAGAACGTCGCCGGCGGCAAGGCCCAGAGCCTTTCCGGTAGGTTAAGCTGGGTAAGCAAGGTGCGGGCCTTTTCTCGTGCTGCCTCGCGTTCCTCACCGCGCTCGACCAGCGGCTCGGCGACGACGTCGAAGGCCGAGACGCGCGGCACCGTGCGCAGGAACTGGCTGACATAGCCGATCGTTTGCCGGCGCACGGCAAGCACCGTGCGCGGGCTGGCGCTGGCGAGATCGATCAGGCCGTTCTCGTGCTGGACGATGATCTGGCCTTCGTCGACGGCGTAGTTGCCGTAGAGCATCTTCAGGATCGAGCTTTTTCCGGCGCCGGACGGGCCGCCGAGCACGGCACATTCGCCGGCGCGGATCGAGAACGACACGCCGGCGACGACCGGCAAGCGGATGCCGTCGCGCAGATGCATGGTGAAGCTTTTCGCGACGTCGGAGACAACGAGAGGGGTGGGCATCAGAAGGTCCTCCTATTGTCGCCGATCGGCGGGAGAAGGGGCGGCCTCGTGCGGTTTCGCCAATCTCCAACGTTGCAGATAGCCCGTGACAGAGGGGGGTGACCTGGCGCCATCATCACACCTGCAAAATCGAAGAAACAAGCAACTGCGTATAGGGCGCGCGTGGGTCGTCGAGCACGCGGTCGGTCAGTCCGCTTTCGACGACATGGCCGTCCTTCATCACCATCATGCGCTGCGACAGAAGTCGCGCCACGGCGAGGTCGTGGGTGACGACGATGGCCGCCAGGCCAAGGTCGGTGACCAGCCCGCGCAGCAGGTCGAGCAGGCGCGCCTGCACCGAGACGTCGAGGCCGCCGGTCGGCTCGTCCATGAACACCAGGCGCGGCCCGGTCACTAGGTTGCGGGCGATCTGCAGGCGCTGGCGCATGCCGCCGGAAAAGGCGCGCGGCTCGTCGTCGATGCGGTCCTCGTCGATCTCGACGCGCGACAGCCAGTCGACGGCGGTGGCGCGGATCCTGCCGTAGTGGCGGTCGCCGACCGCCATCAGCCTTTCGCCGACATTGGCGCCGGCAGATACCGTCATGCGCAGTCCATCGGCCGGGTTCTGGTGGACAAAACCCCAGTCGGTGCGCATCAGGAAACGACGCTCGGCCTCGCTCATGCGGTAAAGCTCGCGCCATTGGCCGTCGCGCATGCGGTAGCTGGCGGTGCCGGAAGAGGGCAGCAGCCGGGTCGACAGGCAGTTGAGCAGCGTCGTCTTGCCGGAGCCGGATTCACCGACCACCGCCAGCACCTCGCCGGGCCAGAGGTCGAAGCTGACAGTCTCGCAGCCGACGCGCGAGCCGTAGAATTTGGACAGCGCCGAGACGCGCAGCAGCGGTTCGTCGGTCATTCGGCCGGCTCCGTTCTTTCGAGAGCAAGTTGGGCGTCAGGCGCTAGGTGGCCGCGATGGCCTTCCTCACGCCGCTTCTCGCAGTGGTCGGTGTCGGAGCAGACGAACATGTGGCCGCCACGGTCGTCGAGGATGACCTCGTCGAGATAGACATTCTCCGCCGCGCAGAGCGCGCAGGGCTGGTCGAAGGTCTGCACCTCGAACGGATGGTCCTCGAAGTCGAGGCTGACCACGTCGGTGAATGGCGGCACGGCATAGATGCGCTTTTCGCGGCCGGCGCCGAACAACTGCAAAGCCGGCGACCGATGCATTTTCGGATTGTCGAATTTCGGCGTCGGCGACGGGTCCATCACATAACGGCCCTCGACCTTGACCGGATAGGCGTAGGTGGTGGCGATGCGGCCGTGCCTGGCGATGTCCTCGTAGAGTTTGACATGCATCAGGCCGTATTCCTCAAGCGCATGCATCTTGCGCGTTTCGGTCTCGCGCGGCTCGAGGAAGCGCAGCGGCTCGGGGATCGGCACCTGATAGACCAGAATTTGGCCTGCGGTGAGCGGATGCTCGGGGATGCGATGTCGGGTCTGGATGATGGTGGCGCTGGCGGTGTCGGTAGTCACCGCGACATTGGCGACCTTCTTGAAGAAGGCGCGGATCGAGACGGCATTGGTGGTGTCGTCGGCGCCCTGGTCGATGACCTTCAGCACGTCGTCCGGGCCGATGATCGAGGCGGTGACCTGGACGCCGCCGGTGCCCCAACCATAGGGCATCGGCATCTCGCGCGAGGCGAAGGGCACCTGGTAGCCGGGGATGGCGATGCCCTTGAGGATCGCGCGGCGGATCATCCGCTTTGTCTGTTCGTCGAGATAGGCGAAGTTGTAGGTGGCGATGTCGCTCATGGCTATACCATCCGCTCCGTGCTACCGAATTGACTTGCAAGGCGTGGAAACCGGACTGGATCGAAATGAACTCTGCCGGCTGGATGCACCTTGGGATCGTGTTGCTGGCGTTCGCCGGCGCGGTCGTCTTTTTTCTTCGGCGCACGATTTTTCCGGCGCCAAGGGAAGGTTCCAACAATTCCGAAAGTTGGTACGGCGGCGGTGGTGGCTACGAGGGCCACAGTGGACACGATGGCGGTGGGCACGCCGGTCACGGTGGCGGAGACAGCTGAGCTCATTGCACGACCTCCAAGTCCCTGGCGTAGCGCGTCAGCCGCTCGGCCAGCGTGCCGGTGTGCAGCTCGAACAGATGGTTGTCGTGGTCGTGGAAGTAGATCGAGCGGCCTTCGCCCTCGACACGCGGGCGCGGCGGGCGCATGTCGAGCCCGAGCTTTCTGACCCGGTCGACGTAGCGGTCGAAATCGCTCTCGTCGATCTTGAAGGCGACGTGGTTGTAGCTTCGATCGATGAGTGGCTCGCCTTGCATGATGGCGATCCAGAGATCGCCGATCAGGAAGAATTTCTCGCGCGATAGCGAGAACTGCCGGGTGCCGCTGTCATAGACCTCGCGCGCGCCGAAGACGCCGGTCAGGATCTCGCCCATGCGGTCGAGGTCGCGCACGACGAAGGTCATGTGGGAGAGGCCCTCGATCATTCGGCGGCCTCGCGCTTCTCCTCGCCAGTGCGGTGATTTTCACGCGCGTCGTGCTCGGCGCGCATGCGGCGCACCAGATCGAGCTCGGCCTGGAAGTCGACATAGTGCGGCAGCTTCAGATGCTCGACGAAGCCGGTCGCCTGGACATTGTCGGAATGCGAGATGACAAACTCCTCGTCCTGCGCGGCGGCGACGACGTCCTCGCCGAGTTCGCTGGCCCGCAAGGCACGGTCGCAAAGCGCCATCGCCATTGCCTTGCGCTCGCTCTGGCCAAAGACCAGGCCGTAGCCGCGGGTGAATTGCGGCGGCGCCTTGGCCGAGCCCTTGAACTGGTTGACCATCTGGCATTCGGTGACGCGGATCGCGCCGAGCGGCACGGCGAAAGGCAGTTCCGGCACGTCGAGTTCCAGCTCGACCTCGCCGATGCGGACCTCGCCGACAAAGGGGTGGTTGCGGGCATAGCCGCGCTGGGTGGAATAGCCGAGCGCGAGAAGAAAACCCTCGTCGCCGCGCGACAGCGCCTGCAAGCGGACGTCACGCGCCATCGGGAACTGCAGCGGCTCGCGGGTGATGTCGCCGGGAACATGCTCGCCGGGCATGTCGCCATCTGCCTCGATCAGGCCCTCGCGGGCGAGGATCGCCGAGACGCGCGGCATGGGCTCGGCCTCGGTGGCACGTTGCATGGGCTCGGCGACGTCGCCGCCGGCGGCAAGCTCGGGATCGAGCAGCCGGTGGGTGTAGTCGAAGGTCGGGCCGAGCAACTGGCCGCCGGGCAGGTCCTTGTAGGTCGCCGACACGCGCCGCTCGATCAGCATCGCGGCGGTATCGGCCGGCCTGGTGTAGCCGAAGCGCGGCAGCGTGGTGCGATAGGCGCGGATGAGGAAGATCGCCTCGATCATGTCGCCGCGCGCCTGGACGATGGCAAGCGCTGCCAGCTCGCGGTCGTAGAGCGAACCCTCGCTCATCACCCGGTCGACGCCGAGCGCCAGCTGCTCGACGATCTGGTCGAGGCGCAGCGCCGGCACCGTGCGGTCGCCGCGACGGCGATCGGCGAGCAGGCGGTGCGCATTGGCAATCGCGGCCTCGCCGCCTTTCACCGCGACATACATGTCAGGCCTCCATCGTCTTGATGCGCGTGGTGCGCGGGAGGCAGGCGACCCCGACCGGTGCTGCCAGGATGATGTCGACGCCGCGCGGAAAGCGCTGGCTGTTCTGCTTCCACTGCTCGATGAAGTGGCGCGGCATCTCGGCCGGCGCGAGCATCGCCATCTTCTCGATGCCCGGGCCTTCGAGCAGCAGGGGAACGCCCGAGGCGAGATCGCTGACGATGAGGATCAGCGTCGTCGAGCGGTCGGGATATTCCTGCGTGCCTTGCGAAAAGCCATCCAGCGCCATCATCTCGGCCGGCCTGGCTATAATGGCGAAATGCGCGTCGGCCGGCGTGTTGGCAAGCGGCGCGCCGGTGTGGAAGCCGAGCCAGGATCTGACCGACGCCTCGGCCTGCAAGGCAGGATCGAGCCACAGCGGGGTGTCGTTGTCGCAGAGCGTCAGCGCCACGGCGCCCGATGTCGCCGTCAGCGGCGCCGGCGGGCGGGTGAGGCCCGGCAGCGGCTGCACGCTGCCCGGCCGCGCCATGGCGTCCATTACGGCGCGAAACACGGTCTGCGCATTGAAGACCGGATCGGCGAAGCCGCCCTCGATCGCTTGCGTCTCCATCAGTCCTCTCCGCGCACCATGGTGAAGAAATCCACTTTCGTCGCCGCTGTCTCGGCGCGCCGATTTTCGCGCGCCTCGCTGAGCACCGTACGCAGCGGGGCGATGACCCTGGTCTCGACAATTTCGCGATGGGCCGGGTCCTGCCAGAGCGCGTCGGCGATCGCGGCCAGCTTCGCCTTCTGCCTGTCGCGGCCGAGCGCATAGCTATGGCCGACCTGACCGGAGGGCAGGCGCACCGTGGCGCGGGTGACCGTCGCCTCACCGACATTGAAGGGCGCGCCGCCGCCGCCGATGCGGCCACGCACTGTCACCAGACCGGTTTCGGGGCCGCGCAAGAGTTCGGCTTCCAGGGGCAGGCCGGCCTTGCTCCAAAGCCGGGCGAGCTCGTCGCCGCCGGACTGCGCCAGCGTCGCCATCGCCGCCTTGCGCCCGGCCTGCTCGCGCGCTTCCTGTCCTCGCATGGCAGCACTCCGTCGACTGCGTAAATTTGTCTATTGATATAGACAACTATACAAATTATACGCATTAGCTAGCGCGAGTCCATGACGGCTGGATGACATCGGCGAAAAGTCTGGGCGGTGTACCGGGGGCTGACATGAGTGGGCAGCAGGCAGCCAGCATCGAGCGGCGCAGCGGCGTTTCGCTGTGGCGGCAGATCGCCGACCGGATCCTGCAAGGGATCGCGGCCGGCGACTTTGCCGAGAGCGCGGCGCTGCCGCCGGAAATGGCGCTTGCCGAACGTTATGGCGTCAATCGCCATACGGTGCGCAGCGCGATCGCGGCGCTGGTGCAGGAGGGCGTGCTGAGGGCCGAGCAGGGGCGCGGCACCTTCGTCTTGTCGCGCAAGCGGCTCTCCTACCCGATCGGCGCCCGCACGCGCTTTTCGACGGGCCTGCAGGGGCAGACAAGCGAGCGGCATATCGCGCTGCTCGCCTCATCGGTCGAGCCGGCAAGCCGGCGCATCGCCGATGCCTTGAAGCTCGCCAGGGGAGCCGCCGTGCTCCGCCTGGAGACGCGCGGCGAGGCCGACGGCCATCCGGTGTCGCGCGCCACCGCCTGGTTCGACGCCAGGCGCTTCGCCGGCATCGATGCCGCCATGGCGGAGACGGGATCGGTCACCGCATCGCTCAGGCGCTTCGGCATCAACGATTATCTCAGGCAATCGACGGTGCTGTCGGCGCGCCATGCCGATGCCGCCGATCTTGCCGATCTCGACCTGCAGCCCGGCGCCATCGTGCTGGTGACGGTCGCGGTCAACGTCACGCTCGACGGTCAGCCGATCCAGTTTTCCGAGTCGCGGTTTCCGGCGGAGCGGGTGGAGCTCAAACTGTCGGCCAATGACTAGCCGATGCCGTAGAAGCGTGCGGCGGTGCCGCCGAAGACGGCGTCCTGCTCCGCCGGCGAAAGGCCTGCCAAAAGCTCCTTCGCGGCGGCCAGCCAATTCTCGTAGGTGGCGGCGAGCTCGCACACCGGCCAGTCGCTGCCGAACATCAGCCGGTCCGGCCCGAAGCAGGCGACGAGATGATCGGCATAGGGTTTGAGGCCGGCGACCGACCAGTTCGGCCCGGCCTCGGTGACCAGGCCGGAGAATTTGCAGACGACCGATGGCCGCTTCGCCAGTGCCGCCATGTCGCTCGCCCAGGGCTCTAGGATGCCCTTGGCGATGAAGGGTTTTGCCGCGTGGTCGACGACGATCGGCAGGTCAGGCATGTGGTCGGCGAGTGCGGCGACCACCGGCAAATGGCGCGGCTGCGCCAGGGCGTCGAAACGCAGGCCGAGTTTCGGCAAAAGCTTCAGCGCGGCGAGCTGCTTCGGCTTCAAAATGTCGAAGGTGTCGTCGATATCCTGCAGCATCGGCCTTATGCCGCGGAACTTCGGCCGCGCCGCCAGCCGTCGCAGCGTCGCCTCGACATCGTCGGCTTCGAGATCGACCCAGCCGACCACGGCCGCGATGCTGTCGTCCCTGTCGGCGAGGTCGAGCATGAATTCGGTTTCGGCGACGGTCGCCGCCGCCTGGACGACGACGGTGCGGGCGATGCCTGCGGCCTGGAGGTGCGGCGCCAGGTCGGCCGGGAAGACGTCGCGCACGATCGGCGCGACGTGCGGCCCCATCCAGAAATAGTCGCCGCGCGCGATCTGCCAATAATGCTGGTGCGCGTCGATCCTCTGCATTGTCCTACCCGATCTCGATGACGGCCTTGATCAGACCGGATTTCTCATGCGCCCATCTTGCGAGATCACGCGGCGTGCCCGCAAGGCTCGTGCGGTGGGTGACGAGTTTTGCCATGGGCACCGCACCGTTGCGGATCGAGGCGGCGACATGGTCGAAATCGGCGCGGAGCGCATTGCGGCTGCCGATCAGCGTCATCTCGCGCTTGTGGAATTCCGGGTCGGAGAAGGTGATGTCGTCCTTGACGACACTGACCAGGACGAGGCTGCCGCCATGCGCGACATGGGCGAAGGCCGATTGCACCGACTGCGTGTTGCCGGTGGCGTCGAAGACCACGTCGAAGCCCTCGCCATCGGTCGCGTTCCGCACCAGATCGGCCGCCGCCTGCCGCGAGCCGTCGAGCGCGGCGAAACCAAGCTCGCTTTCGGCGAAGCCAAGGCGCTCGCTGCTCATGTCGAGCAGGCTGACGTCGAGGCCGGCGATGCGGGCAAACAGCGCCGTGCCAAGTCCGATCGGGCCGGCGCCGATGACCAGCGCGCGGGCGCCGGATTCGGCTTGCGCGCGGCGCACCGCATGCGCGCCGATCGCCAGGAATTCGACGGCGGCGGCATCGGCCAGCGACAGGCCGTTTGCCGGGTAAAGATTTTGCGCCGGCACCAGGATCTCTTCGCACATGGCGCCGTCGCGATGGACGCCGAGCACCTCGATCCTCACGCAGCAATTCGGCTTGCCTTTCCGGCAGGCGATGCATTTGCCGCAAGCCAGATAGGGGTTGATGATGACGGCCTCGCCGACGCTCAGGGCGACGCCATCGCCGGTTTCGGCAACCGTGCCGGAGACCTCGTGGCCCATGATGCGCGGGTAGGCGAGGAACGGGTGCTTGCCCTCGAAGATGTGGTAGTCGGTGCCGCAGATGCCGACATGGCTGACCGCCACCCGCGCCCAGCCGGCAGGCGGCGCCCCCGGCGTCGGGCGGTCCTCGAGGACAAGATCGCCGGGCGATCGGCAGACGACTGCTTTCATGCTTCAATCCAATTGTTCATGCCGCCGGCCCTCGCTTTCGCGGGGCCAGCGGCACTGGGAGGGAACTTACTTGCCGCGCCGGCGCAGCCCGTCGAAATAGACGATGACGATGATCAGCACGCCGGTGATGATGCGCTGCCAGAAGGCGTTGACGTTCAAAAGATTGGCGCCGTTGTTGATGGTGGCGAGGATGAAGGCGCCAAGCAGCGGGCCGTGCACGGAGCCGACCGCGCCGAACAGCGAGGTGCCGCCGATCACCGACGAGGCGATCGCCTGCAATTCCCAGCCCTCGGCCTGGGTCGGATTGCCGATGCCGATGCGCGAGGCGAGCAGCACGCCGACAAAGGCGGCGCACAGGCCGGACAGCGTATAGGCCATGTAGATGGTGCGCTGGACGTTGACGCCGGACAGGCGCGAGGCCTCGGCGTTGGAGCCGACCGAGAACAGGTAGCGGCCCCAGCGGCTGTGGTGGAGGAAGATGTAGGCCGGGATGCCGACCAGGATCACCATCCAGAACAGGTTGGGGATGCCGACGAAGGAATTGCGGGAGAATTCCTGGAAGGCGTCGTTGTTGATCGAGATCGAATTGCCGTTGGTCATCAACAGGCCGATGCCGCGCAGCGAGGTCAGCGTCGCGAGCGTGATGATGAAGGGCGGCAGGCCCATCCTGACGATGCCGAAACCGTGGAACAGGCCGATGGCGACACCGACCAGCAGGGTGATCAGGATGGCGGCGAAGACCGGCACGCCGGCATTGATCAGCATCGCCGTGATGACGGTGGCGAAGCCGACCACGGCACCGACCGAAAGATCGATGCCGCCGGTGATGATGACGAAGGTCTGGCCGACCGCCAGGATGGCGATCATCGAGCCCTGGCGCAGCAGGTTGGAGATGTTGTTGGCCGAGGCGAAGCTCTGCGTCGACACCGACAGGATGACCCACAACAGAACCAGCAGCGCCAGCAGCGTCAGCCCGAACAGGGCGTTATAGTTGCGCTTCGGCTTTTCGGCCGCGATCGCCTCGGTGCTCATTTCTGTCCTCCCTGTTTTTCTTGTTTCTCGGCGAGCGCCTGAGAGAGAATGTCTTCGTGGTCGGCGGTGCGGAAGCCGTGCGTGGCGACAAGCTTGCCGCGCCGGAACACATGCAGCGTGTCGGCGAGCTCATAGACCTCCGGCAGATAGGAGGAGATCAGGATGATGCCGGCGCCGTTGGACAACAGCGTCGAGAACAGGCGGTAGATCTCGGCCTTGGTGCCGACATCGACGCCGACCGTCGGCTCGTCGAAGATGAACAGCTTGGCGCCATGCGCCAGCCATTTGCCAATGACGATCTTCTGCTGGTTGCCGCCCGACAGGCTGGAGGCGAGCGCGTTGCGCGTCGGCGTCTTGATCCTGAGGCCGGCGATCTGGCGATCGGCCTCGACCTTCTCCTGCGTGTTGGAGATCAGGAGATTGTTCGAGATGCGCTTGTAGATCGGCAGGTTGAGGTTGAGGCCGACCGGCAGGTTGAGGCAGAGGCCCTGGTCGCGGCGGCTTTCCGGCGCCAGCGCCATGCCGAGCCGGATCGCATCGTGCTCGGAGTTGACCTGCACCTCCTTGCCTTCCCACAGGATCTGGCCGGCCGATTTCCGGTGGCGGCCGTAGAGGGTGGTGACGAACTCGCTGCGGCCGGCGCCGATCAGGCCGTAGAGACCGACGATCTCGCCGGCGCGGACGCTCAACGAGACATTTTCAAAGCCCTTGCCGGAGAGGTTGCGTGTCTCGACGATGGTCGCGCCCGGCGTAAAATTTTCCTTGTGGTAGATCTGCTCGATCGAGCGGTTGATCATCAGCTTGACCAGCTCCGGCTCGCTGGTCTCGGCGATGTTGCGGGTGCCGACCAGGGTGCCGTCGCGAAGCACCGAGACACGGTCGGCGAGCTCGAACACCTCCTCCATGCGGTGGCTGATGTAGATGATGGTGACGCCTTCGCCCTTCAGCCGGCGGATCAGCTTGAACAGCTGGTCGGCCTCCTTGCGGGTGAGATAGGCCGTCGGCTCGTCGAAGATCAGGAACTTGGTGCCGCGCACGGTGGCGCGGGCGGCGGCGATCAGCTGCTGCTGGCCGATGGTGAGATCGCCGAGCACGACATGCGCCGGCAGGTCGAAGCCAAGACCGTCGATGATCTTCTGCGCTTCCTTGACCATGGCCCGCTGCTGCAGGATGCCGAAGCGGGAATCCTCCTCGCCGAGGAACATGTTGGCGGCGACGGTGAGGTGGCGGCAGAGCACGACCTCCTGGTGCACGGCATTGATGCCGAGCGCCATCGCCTCGTGCGGGGTCGCCAGCGCCGCTGGCTTGCCCTCCCAGATGACGTCGCCGGAGGTGCGCGGCATGACACCGGTAAGAAGCTTGATGAGGGTGGATTTGCCGGCGCCGTTCTCGCCGACGATGGCGTGGATCTCGCCGGACTTGAAGGCGAGGTTGACCGGCTTCAGCGCGTGCGTGCCGGGATATCGCTTTTCAAGCCCATGCAGTTCGAGGATCGTCCTGCCGGGCTCCAGCGTGGGGGCGGGGTGCAGGTCCTGCGCCGTCGACGTCATGACAATCCTCCCAGATTGGCCTCAAGATTGGCACGCAACGATGCGGCGCAGCCGCATCGTCAAGGATGGTTCAAGCCAGCGGATCCCCGGATGTGCTGGTGTTTCCGGGGCAGCGAGGCCCCGGAAACAGTGCGCCTATCGCGATGCTTAGTCGAGCTTCGGATTGAGCAGCGCGTCGATCTTCGGCTCTTTCATGTTGGCCTTGGTGACCAGGTTGGCGCCGGTGTCGACATTGGCCTCGACCTTCTCGCCCTTCGAGGCGGCGAGCGCGGTCTTGATGCCGTCATAGCCCATCCGGTACGGATCCTGGACGACGAGGCCGGAAATGACACCGTCGTTGAGGAACTTGATCAGCTTCTCGTCGCTGTCGAAGCCGATCAGCCCGACCTTGCCAGCCAGGTTGTTCTCGGCAATCGCCTGACCGACGCCCTGCGCCATGATCAGGTTGGAAGCGAAGATGCCCTTCAGGTCCGGGTTGGCGGTGATCAGGTCGGTGGCGATGTTGAGGCCGGTGGTGGCCTGGCCGTCAGCATACTTGTCGGCGATCAGCTCAAGGCCGGGATATTTCGCCTTGAGCTGTTCCTTGAAGCCCTGCGCGCGCTGCTCGAGCGAGCCGGCGCCCGGCAGTGCGGTGATCAGCGCAACCTTGCCTTCTACCTTGCCGCCATTAGCCTCGCCGATGGCCGCGGCAAGTCCGTCAGCGGCGACGCGGCCGCCCTGGACGTTGTCGGTGGTCAGGAACGAGGTGAAGGCCTTGGAGTCGGCGCCGGAGTCGATGCCGATGACCTTGACCTTGGTGGCGGCCTCGTCGATCGGCTTGCCGAGCGCCTTGGCTTCGGTCGGCGCGATGACGACGGCGGCCGGATTGCCGGCGACGGCATTCTCGAGGATCGAGATCTGGCCGTTGACGTCGGTCTCGGCCTGGGCGCCAAGCTCCGGCACGTTGATGCCGAGGTCCTTGCCGGCCTTGCGGGCGCCGGCGAGCACGATCTGCCAGTAGAAGGACGTGGTGTCCTTGACGATGATCGGAATGGTCACGTCCGCCGCCGAGGCCGGCGCCGTGTGCAGCGCGCCAGCGAGCATCGAGGCGGCGGCGAGCGCGACGAAAGCGCGGCGGTTGAGAATGCTGGTCACGAATTTCATGAGGGTTCCTCCCTAGATCGCCCGGTGAAGGTTACGGAAGCTCCGTTCGGATAGGCGCGGCCCAAACAGAACTTTATCAATAAAAAACATTTGCCATTTGTTGATAGTGCATCGACCCCGTCGACGCAAGTGCTGTTTCGTCACGTCTGCGCGACGGCCTTTGCGTTTGCCGTCGCTGCGTTCGAACGCTTCCGATCCTCCCGAATTTGAGATGGAATATTAATTCCACTCATGTGTCAATATGGAATATATGTTCTCTCTCGATCGTGAACTCCCCCGGCCCATGTAGCGCACGGAGCCGGGCAGGAGCTCCGCCTATCAGCCGAGTTCCTGGACCACCGTATAGGGATCGTATTTGGCGTATTCCGCCGGCGCCACCTCGACGTCGAGCAGTTCCAGATTGCGCGTCAGGTTGGCCGGCTTGGCCGTGCCGGTCAGGACCGAGGCCACGACCGGTTCATGCAGCGGAAACTGGAAGGCGGCGGCCGCCAGCGGATAGCCGCCATCGGCCGCGATCCGCTCCATGGCGCCGACGCGGTCGAGGATATCCTTGCTCGCCGGCTGGTAGTCGAAATGCGCGCCATGCACCGGACCGGTCGCCAATATGCCGGAGTTGAAGACACCGCCGATGATCAGGGACGTCTGGCGCCGCCGACAGAGCGGCAGCAGTTCGGCCTCGGCGCTGCGGTCGAGCAGCGAATAGCGGCTGGCGAGCAGGATGCAGTCGAGCGGTGCCCGGCTCAGCACATCGAGGCAGATGCGCACCTCGTTGACGCCAAGCCCGTAGGCGGAAATCGTGCCGGACGACTTCAGCTCCTCCAGCGCCTTCAACCCGCCATCCATGAACTGGCGGAAATGCAGCTTCGTCTGCTCGACGCCATGCGTGTAGGTGCCGATGTCGTGGACAAACAGGATGTCTATCCTGTTCAGCCCAAGCCGCGCATAGCTGAACTCGACCGAGCGCATGATGCCGTCATAGGAATAGTCGTAGTCGAGCGCGAAGGGCAGCGGATCGACGTAGGAATGGTCGGGGACCTGGTCGGCCGGAACGGGGCGGAACAGGCGTCCGACCTTGGTCGACAGCACGTAGGACGAGCGCGGCTTCTGGCGCAGGAAATCGCCGGTCCGGCGCTCCGACAGGCCGAAGCCGTAGAAGGGCGCGGTGTCGAAATAGCGCAGGCCACCGTCCCAGGCCGTCTGCAGCGTTTCCATCGCCGCTTCGCGCGGACAGGCCCGGTAGAGCCCGCCGATCGCGGCGCCGCCGAAGCTGATCTCGCTGACTTCGAGCGCAGTGGTGCCGATCCGGCGCTTGTTCATGCAAAGCCTCCCGCGCCGGCTATCCGTCAGCCGGCCGATGTCTTGTTTGTTTTGACGCAATCCCGGACGGAAAACCGCTTCACGCCTTTTCCTGGAATTGCTCGAGTTGATGTCTAGAGCGTCGCGCCGAGGTGCCAGGGCACGAACTCGTTGTCGCCGTAGCCGAAGGCCTCGCTCTTTGTCTTGCGGCCGGACGCCGTCTCGACGATGAGCTCGAAGATCTCGCGGCCCATGCCGGCGATGGTCTTCTCGCCGGAAGCGATGACGCCGCAATTGACGTCCATGTCCTCTTCCATCTGGTGGTACATGGTCGAGTTGGTGGCGACCTTGATCGACGGTGTCGGCCGGCAGCCGAAGCAGGAGCCGCGGCCGGTGGTGAAGACGATGACGTTGGCGCCGCCCGCCACCTGGCCGGTGGCGGAGACCGGGTCGTAGCCGGGCGTATCCATGAACACCAGGCCGTGGCCGGTGACCTTCTCGGCATAGCCGAAGACGCCGTTGAGCGGCGTCTGGCCGCCCTTGGCGACCGCGCCCAGCGACTTCTCAAGGATGGTGGTCAGGCCGCCGCGCTTGTTGCCGGGCGAAGGGTTGTTGTCGATCGAGGCGCCGTGCTTGGCGACGTGGTCTTCCCACCATTTCACATAGCCGTCGAGCTTGGCCGCGATCTCGGGGCTTGCCGCACGATAGGCAAGCAGGTGCTCGGCGCCGTAGATCTCCGTCGTCTCCGACAGGATGCCGATGCCGCCGACGCCGGCGAGGATGTCCACGGCCGCGCCCAGCGCCGGGTTGGCGGTGATGCCGGACATGCCGTCGGAGCCGCCGCATTGCAGGCCAACGACGATCTCGCTGACCGGGATCGGCTCGCGCTCGAGGCGACCGACCTCCTCGGCGATCTCGGCGAGCACGCCCATCGCCTTCTCGACCGATTTGCGCGAGCCGCCGGCGTCCTGGATGTTGAAGTGCCGCTTGCCGGCGGCGACGCCCTTCTGGCCGTAGAGGGTCAACTGATTGACCTCGCAACCCAGCCCGACCATCATCACGCCGCCGAAATTCGGATGCCGGGCATAGCCGGCGAGTGTCCGGTGAAGCACCATCATGCCGTCGCCGGTGCCGCTCATGCCGCAGCCCTGGCCATGCACGATCGGCACGAAGCCGTCGATCCCCGGGTATTTCGGCAAGAGCGTACGATTGGCCTCGTCGGCGATGGCGTGGCAGACGGTGGCCGAGCAATTGACGCTGGCGATGATGCCGATGAAGTTGCGGGTGCCGGCGCGGCCGTCGGCGCGGCGATAGCCCATGAAGGTGCGGGCGCGGTCGGCCTCGGTCGCGTGCTCGGCTTCGCTCGGCGGCACCACCGGCAGGCGGCCGCTCTCGAAGATGAGATTGTGCGAGTGGACATGTTCGCCGGGCCCGATGTCCTGCGTGGCGCGGCCGATCGCCTGCGCGTATTTCACGACCGCCTCGCCGGTCGCGATCGGCTTGATCGCCACCTTGTGGCCAGGCTCGATCACCGCGACGGCGACAGCGCCGCCCGGCAGCGCCGCGCCGATCTCGATGCGGCCATTGGCGACCGCGACATTGTCGGCGGGAGACAGGAGGATGCTGTTTGCGGCGTTCACGGGCGGTTTCCTGGGATGTTCCTGGGTGCGTGGGGCGGATTGACACGCGTGAGTTAATGGATAATGTCTTTTATCGTGAAAAAACATTTTTGCGTCAATTGTTTTTTCGCGAGAGCGCCGCGCGCTTGCGGATGCGAGGGCCAGCCGGCCGGCATCTGAAAGCGATTCCGCTTTACGGCAGCATGCGTTAGGACCATATCGCGCTTCAGGCCGACCGCCGCAAGCGCCGGCGCGCAACGGGGCGGGGGATGTCGAAAAGCAACAACGTCTACAAGGACGCCTACAACCGCTGCCTCAGGCTGCTCGACGAGACGCAGAGCCTGCCGTCGGAACCGGAGCTCGGCACGCTGCTCGGCGTCAGCCGCACCACGGTGCGCAGCATCCTGGCGCGCATGGAAGAAACCGGGCTCATCGCCTGGAACAAGCGCAGCAAGACGGTGCTCAGGGCGCCGCGGCCGGACGACTTCTTCCCCGAGGAGGAGACCGACACGCTGGCCGAGATCATCGAGCGCTCCTTCATGCGGCGGCTGCTTGCCGGCGGCGCCGAGGCCGGCATGCAGATCAACGAGCTGGAGCTGGCGCGCGAGATCGGCGTCGGCACCACCAGCGTGCGCGAATTCCTGATCCGCTTCTCGCGCTTCGGACTGATCGAGAAGCGACGCAACAGCCACTGGGTGCTGAAGGGTTTTACCCGGGCTTTCGCGATCGAGCTGACCGAGATCCGCGAGATGTTCGAGCTGCGCTCGGCGGCCGCTTTTGCCGCCCTGCCCGAGGAGAGCCCGGTCTGGGCCGATCTCGACCGGCTGGAGGATGAGCACCACCAGCTGGCGCGCGAGATCGCCACGCGCTTCACCGCGTTTTCCGAGCTGGACGAGCGCTTCCACCGGCTGATCCACCGCGCCTCGCACAACCGTTTCATCGTCGATTTCTACGACGTCATCGCCATGATCTTCCACTACCACTACCAGTGGAACAAGGCGCAGGAGCGCGAGCGCAACGAGGTCGCCGTCCAGGAACATCTGGCCTATATCGCGGCGCTGAAATCGCGCGATCTCGGCAGGGTCGACGCCGCCTGCCGCAAACATCTGAAGTCGGCGCGCCAGACACTGCTGACCTCGATCCCCGAGGGGCGGCAGCCGCAACACGCCTGAGCCGCGCCGGGGTCCCGGCGATACGCATTGGTCGCGCCGCGTTGCCGCAGCCGTGATTTGGCGATTTTCGCTCCGTTGGCCGCATGCTAGGTATCTGCCGTTGCTGCGTGGAGAGGCAGGGCTTGGACATCCGGCGGAGACGATGGAGCATGAGGGTCGCGTTCGTCGCGGCCTTGATGCTTTTGCTGCAGTCGGCACTTGGCGCCTTCGCGGCCGGGCCGGCGGCCGCGCAGCTCGACGCCTTCGGCAATGTCATCTGCACGCATGAGGGCGCTGCCCAGCTTCCCGGCAGCGATCCGCACCGGCAGCACATGCCGGCCTGCTGCGTGCTTGGCTGCAGCATGGTTTCCGCGGCCCACGCGCCACCGCCCGATGCCGGTATTCTCGCCCGCAGCCTCGTGCTCGAGGCCGTGGTGTTCGCGCCGCCGGCCTTCACCCATGTCGATTTCGCCCGCGATCGCTCTCCATCGAACCCGCGCGCGCCGCCAGCGACGGCCTGATCCGTCCCGGCTCGTCTCGCGGAACCTTTCGCGGGCGCATTCATCCAACTATCGGACCGTCCGCGGCGTCGCGGCGGTGCGATCACCGCATCATGGAGCAACCATGTTTTCCTTTACCGCAACGCAGGCCAGCGCGTCTGGCCGCAGCAACCGATCCCGGCGCTGGCAGCACCTCGGCATCCTCCTTTCCACCCTCGCCATGCTGTTGGTCGGCGCTCGCGCCGCCTTCGCGCATGAATTCAAGGCCGGCGATCTCGAAATCGAGCATCCCTGGTCGCGGGCCACGCCTGCCGGCGCCAAGGTCGCCGGCGGCTATTTCACCATCATCAACAAAGGCAGCTCGCCGGACCGGCTGCTGGCGATTGCCTCCGACATTTCGGAGAAGGCCGAACTGCATGAGATGGGCGTCAAGGACGGCGTCATGACCATGCGCCCAGTCAGCGGCGGCCTCGAAATCCCGCCCGGCGGCAAGGTGGCGCTCAAGCCGGGCGCCTATCACCTGATGTTCGTTGGGCTGAAGCGGCAGCCCAAGCAGGGCGAAAAATTCCCGGCGACGCTCACCTTCGAGAAGGCCGGCAGCGTCACCGTCGAGTTCGAAGTCGAAGGCATGGGTGAAACCGGCGACACCGACATGGACCACGCCGAGTGACCCGGCAATCACACAAACTTCGAGGGACAATCATGAACAAGTATCTTTTGACGGCCGGCGTGCTCTTCGCGCTCGGGGCAGATGCGGCGCTGGCCCATGTTACGCTGGAAACCCAGGAAGCGCCTGTCGGTTCTACCTACAAGGCGGTGCTTCGCCTGCCGCATGGCTGCGAGGGCAAGGCGACGACCGCCGTGCGCGTGCAGATTCCAGAAGGGGTGATCTCGGTGAAGCCGATGCCGAAACCCGGCTGGACGCTGCAGACCAAGAAAGGCAAGTACGAGAAGTCCTACCAGCTCTATGGCGAGACGCTGACCACCGGCGTCAAGGAGGTCGACTGGAGCGGCGGCAATCTGCCGGACGAATTCTATGACGAGTTCGTCTTCAGAGCCAATCTGACGGCGGATCTGCCTGTCGGCCAGATGCTCTACTTCCCCGTCGTGCAGGAATGCGACGGCGGCGCCGCGGCACGCTGGATCGAGATGCCGGCCGCGGGGCAGGAGGAGGACGAGCTGGAAAATCCGGCGCCCGGCATCAAGCTGCTGCCGAAGAAATGATCTCCTGGCGGCGCGCTCCGTTCCAGCGCGCGCCGCCTGCTTCGCGATGATGGCATGAGCGCTTCCCCAAGGACCTGCATCGATGACTGGCGAGCCGCCCGGCTTTTTGCCCGGCTTCTGGCCGTCATCTTGCTGTTTGCGGCTATGGCGCTGCCGGACCGCGCCTTCGCGCATGCGGCGCTGATCAACGCCGATCCCGTGGACGGCGCGGTGCTGGCGCAAAGCCCGGCAAGGTTCTCGCTGAGCTTCAGCGAGCCGGTGTCGCCGCTGGTGCTCAACCTGGTGCGGCCGGACGGCACTCAGCTTGTCCTGACGTCCTACCGGCTCGACGATCAGACCATCGAGATCGACAATCCCGAGACGCTGAAAGCCGGCACGCATGTGCTGAGCTGGCGGGTGATTTCGGAGGACGGCCATCCGGTCGGCGGCTCCGTGCTCTTCTCCATCGGCGCGCCGAGCGCTCCGCCGGTGGCTGGGGAGGCGGTCGACTGGGACCTGCGGTCGGCCATCTGGATCGGCAAGGTCCTGCTCTATATCGGCCTGTTTTTCGGTGTCGGCGGCGCCTTCGCGCTTGCCTGGCTGGCCGAGGACCAACGCTGCGGCCGGCGCTTCGTCATCGGCGCGATCCTGTGCGGCCTGGTTGCCGCGCCAATGTCGCTCGGGCTGCAGGGGCTCGATGCGCTGGGCGCGCCGCTTGCACGGCTGGCGCAGCCGGTGGTCTGGCAGACAGCGTTCGCCACCAGCTTCGGCTGGACCGTTTTGATCGCGCTGATCGCGTTTGGTCTCGGCCTGCTGTCGCTGGCCGGGCCGCGCGGCGGCCGCAAGCCGCTTGCCCTTGCCGGACTGGCCGGCGTCGGCGCCGCGCTCGCCGCCAGCGGCCATGCCAGCGCGGCGGAACCACAATGGCTGACGCGGCCGATGGTGTTCCTGCACGGCGCGGGCATCGCCTTCTGGGCCGGCGCACTGGTGCCGCTCGGGCTTTCGGTGAGGCAGCAGTCGGAAGAGGCCAAGCTCTTCCTGCACCGGTTTTCGCGCGCGATCCTGCCGGTCGTCGCCGTGCTTGCCGCCGCCGGCATCGTGCTTGCCGTCATCCAGGTGCAGACGCCGTCGGCGCTGGTCAACACCGCCTATGGCAGGCTGCTGCTCGTCAAGCTGGTGCTGCTCCTATTTCTGTTCACGCTCGCCACCGTCAACCGCTGGACGCTGACGGCTCCGGCCGAAGCCGGCGCCACCGAGGTGCAGCGGCGGCTGGCGCGCTCGATCGGCGCCGAGGTCCTGATCGTGGTCGCCATCTTCGCCGTCGCCGCCGGCTGGCGTTTCACGCCACCGCCGCGCGCGCTGGCGATCGCCGCCGCGCAGCCGGTGTCGATCCACATCCACACGCTGAAAGCGATGGCCGATCTCAGCATCACGCCCGGCCATGCCGGGCCGGTCGCCGCGTCGATGGTGATCATGAGCGGCGATTTCGGGCCGCTCGACGCCAAGGCGGTGACGCTGGTGCTGTCGAAGCCGGATTCCGGCATCGAGCCGATCAAGCGGCCGGCGACGAAGCCGGGCGACGGCACATGGCGCGTCGACAACCTGATCATCCCGGTTCCCGGCCGCTGGACGGCGCGGCTCGATATTCTGGTTTCGGATTTCGAGGTGGTGAAGATAGAGGCGCCGATCGACATCCGCGCCGAATAATATACCAGATGGCTATGCTCTCGTTTTCCACTTAAGCTGCGGTGCGCCTTATGCGGTTCACCGGTTTTTACCAATGCGTTGAGGTGTTCGGGATCGGAGTGATGCTGTTGACGGAGCGCTTTTCTTGGCAAGAAACAATTGAATCAGTGGTCATATCGACCCGGTATATTGTGAAAGTATGTTGCGGTCTTCTGGTCTTTTTTCTTGTTTGCGGATGCGATCTCACAGGTAAAACAAGCTTGATGCAGCCGAGTTTGACCCGCGAGCAGCGCCTGAAGTTTGCCGTAGAGTCCTACTACAAAAACCAATGTAACAAGCAGTGGGCGCTGCTTTGGCCCATGGCGCGAGAAGGCGATGGCGAAGTCCTTTCAGAGCTTGCCTTGGAGCTTGGGGGAGACCTCGAGCTCCCTGCCTCGGATTCGGATACGAAAATTGATCCGGGTGACAAGGCACTTGCCAATGTGTTTGTCATGGCAATCTACGGTATGTCAAAATACCCTGACGACAAACGCATGCTCAACTACATCTTTGACCCTGCTCGATGGAACAGGGGCGATGTCACGGTTGTATCCATTCGTTCTGGCGTGATCAGCTATAGTTCAATCAATCCTCCCCCTCCGGTTTCAATGGCAAAATTGAAAAATTGCCTGTCTCAGGCAAACTCCTCGGATGCTGGCGCCAGATGTGTCACCCAGGCCATTGAATTGGGGCTCATTCCAAGCTTTTCCGAATACAGTAAAGCCATGGATGCAATCCTGGCCACATACCGTGGGGGGAGTTGCCCTAGTCATCGTCCTTGGTAAGAGGATAGGACCCGACGCCGGAACGTCGCTTGACCCAGGGGGAGGTCGCGCTGGGCCGCTCCGTCTTCTAGTGCAATCCATTGCGGCAATGTGCCTCTCGCAGATCAAACGTGGAGTGGCCCTTGGAGAAAAAATCGTCCCCATGGGACACCTCCTGGCTCGGCTTGACCTGAATCCCACACAAGGCGGACGCAACACAATTCGGCGAGGCGGTTGACGCCATCGCAAAGGCCCGTCAATCATCCCGGCAAAACACGGCCCAACAAAATTCGGAAAGCAGGGAAGAAACGATGGAAAAAGCCGAAATCGGCCTGATCGGCCTTGGCACGATGGGCTCCAACCTGGCGCTCAACATCGCCGAGCATGGGCACCGCATCGCCGTCTTCAACCGCACCGCGTCGCGCACCGACGCCTTCGTCGCGAGCGCCGGGCCGCTGAAGGACATGGTTGTGCCCTGCTACAGCCTGGAGGAACTCGCCGCCGCGATCCGGCCGCCGCGGCCGATCATCATCATGGTGCTGGCCGGCAAGCCGGTCGACGAGCAGATCGCGGCGCTGCGCGGCGTGCTGTCCGACAACGACATCGTCATCGATGCCGGCAATGCCAATTTCCGCGACACGATGCGGCGCTTCTCCGAATTGTCTGGCTCGGGCCTGACCTTCATCGGCATGGGGGTGTCCGGCGGCGAGGAGGGCGCGCGGCATGGCCCGTCGATCATGGTCGGCGGCACGGAAGACTCCTGGAAGCGCGTCGAGAAGGTGCTGACGGCGATCTCCGCCAAGTTCAAGGACGAGCCCTGCGCCGCCTGGCTCGGCACCGACGGCGCCGGCCATTTCGTCAAGACGATCCACAATGGCATCGAATATGCCGACATGCAGATGATCGCAGAGATCTACGGCATATTGCGCGACGGCCTCGGCCTGGGCCCGAAAGAAATCGGCGCCGTCTTCGCCGACTGGAACAAGGGCCGGCTCAATTCGTATCTGATCGAAATTACCGCCAAGGTGCTGGCCGCCGACGATCCGAAGACCGGCAAGCCGGTGGTCGACATCATCCTCGACCGCGCGGGCCAGAAGGGCACCGGCAAATGGTCGGTCATCGAGGCGCAGCAGCTCGGCATTCCGGCGACCGCGATCGAGGCGGCGGTTGCGGCGCGCGTGCTGTCGTCGATCAAGGATGAGCGGCAGGCAGCGGAAAAGGCCTATGGCAATATCGGCGTCGCCAAGATCGCCGGCGACAAGGCCGCCCTGCTCAAGGATCTGGAGCTGGCGCTGTTCGCCGGCAAGATCGCCGCCTACGCGCAGGGTTTCGCGGTGATGAGCGGCGCCTCGAAGGAATTCAACTGGAACCTGCCGATGCCGACCATCGCCAAGATCTGGCGCGCCGGCTGCATCATCCGCTCGCAGATGCTGGACACGATGGCCGAGGCGTTCGGCTCTGGCAGCGCGTCAACCAATCTTCTGATGGCGCCGGCCTTCATCGCCATGATGCAGGAGGCGCATCCTTCACTGCGCAGGATCGTGGCGCGGGCGTCGGAAGCCGGCTCACCGGTGCCGGCGCTGTCGTCGGCGCTGGCTTACTTCGACAGCTACCGCCAGGGGCGTGGCACCTCCAATCTGATCCAGGCGCAACGCGATTTCTTCGGCGCGCACGGCTTCGAGCGCATCGGCGAGCAGGGCGCGTTCCATGGACCCTGGAGCAGCGGCGCGGCCTAAGGGCAGGCAAGGCCGGCCTGCAAATGGCGGCCTCCTGCGCTTCTACTCCGGTTCTCGGAAGCCACCCAGTTTGGTCGCTTCGCGCCCGTCTTCGACTCCGACTCGGCCTGACCTGCCTCTCAAGTCGCGCCAATCAGCCGCGATAGGGCAGAACCTCGCTCGGCTTGCTCAGCGATTGCAGCGAGCCGGGTTCGGAGCCGCCGATCCAGCCGAGCACCGAGCGGGCCAGCTCGGAGCCGGCGAGGCGGAAGTTCTCGTTGACGACCAGCAGTTCCCGCCGGAACAGATGCAGCAGTTCCGACGACTGCTTCGACACCACGTCGACGTCGCGGCCGAGCTTCAGGCCGGCATCCTCGATGCCGGCGACGACGGCGAGCGTCGCCGCGGCGGCGCTGCTGACGAAGCCGTCCGGCCGGTCCCGGCGCTGCATCAACTGCGCCGTCCGCATCCTGATCTGCTCGATCGACTGGTCGATGGACACGGTGTTGAACGGCACCTCGCTGGCGCCGACTTCACTCAGCGCATCGGCAAAGCCGTTCAGCGTATGGCCATAGTAGGTGAGGCCGACCGGTGGCGTCACAAGGGCGAGCCGGCTGCGGCCGATGCCGGCGAGATAGCGCACCGCCTCGCCTGCGAAGGCGTAGTTGTCGAAATCATGATAGGGGTGCACGAGCCCCATGTCGGTGCGGCCGTGCGTGGCAAAGGGAATGCCGCGCTCCAGCATGTAGCGGGCGCGCGGATCGTCCGGCTGGGTGCGCGAAATGATGATGCCGTCGGCCGAGCCGGTCTCGACCAGATAGCGTATCGGATCGAGCGGATCCTGCGAGCGCGAATAGGGCGTGACGATCAGGTGATAGGGCGTGTCGGCGATCACCTCCGAGACACCGTAGATGATGTCCGAAACAAAGCTCATGATCTCGCGCTCGGTGTTGAGCACGAGGCTGATGACATTGGTCTTGCCGGTCCTGAGGCGCACGCCGGCGCGGTTCGGCCGGTAGCCTATCTGCCTGGCGACGAGTTGCACGCGCCGCCTGGTCTCGGCACCGATCTCGGGGGCGTCCTTCAAGGCGCGCGACACGGTGGTGACGCCCAGCCCCGTCATGAAGGCAAGCGTCTTCAGCGTCGGCCTGGCCGGCGCTTCGCCATCCCTGTCCGTCTGGTCCCTGTCCATATCGTCCCGCCCGTCAGGCGCATAGCAGTCGCCGGGCCGGCCGGCAATCGCCGCTATCGTCGGGCGGCCAGCTCCCCGTCCCAACAAAAACCCCCATACACTGAAACGTTACAGATTGTCACGACCGTTGTCTGTGCCGGCCCCTGGTCTGCCTTTTCCTGGCGTGCTCTCCCGGCTCGGAAAGTCGTTGGGAATCAGCGCGAAAGGCGTTTCGGGCAATTTTTTGCCAGCTTCTAGCGTTTTGCAGCGCAGCTTTGCGTATTGCGGTGCACAAACTCGTGCCCGGCGGAACTATTTTGTTCGCGCTCCGAAAAATATCGAAGCGGCGTTTGCGTGAGGGGTTGCGCATGTCGTGCAATTGCCGTATCGAAAATCTGTAACGTTTCAGATTCTTGGGAGGAACCGAAATGCGATACAAAATCCTGACTGCTGCGCTGGCGGCGACGGCCGCGCTGCAGTTCGCCGGTCCGGCGGCCGCAACCGACCTGGAAGTCACCCATTGGTGGACGTCCGGCGGCGAAGCGGCGGCTGTCGCCGAGTTGGCCAAGGCCTTCGACGCAACGGGCAATCACTGGGTCGACGGCGCCATCGCCGGTTCCGGCGGCACGGCGCGGCCGATCATGATCAGCCGCATCACCGGCGGCGACCCGATGGGCGCCACCCAGTTCAACCACGGCAGGCAGGCGGAAGAGCTGGTGCAGGCCGGCCTGATGCGCGACCTCACCGATATCGCCACCAAGGGCAAATGGACGGAAGTCGTGCGGCCGAAAAGCCTGCTCGACAGCTGCACCATCGACGGCAAGATCTATTGCGTGCCGGTCAACATCCATTCCTGGCAATGGCTGTGGCTGTCGAACGCGGCCTTCGAAAAGGCTGGCGTGCCGGTGCCGAAGAACTGGAATGAATATGTGGCGGCCGCCCCTGCGCTGGAGAAGGCAGGCATCATCCCGCTCGCCGTCGGTGGGCAGCCCTGGCAAGCCTCCGGCGCCTTCGACGTGCTGCTCGCGGCTGTCGGCGGCACCGATACCTTCCTCAAGGTCTACAAGGACAAAGACGCGAAATTCGCCGCCGGGCCCGAGGTCGCCAAGGTGTTCAAGGCCGCGGACGATGCCCGCAAGATGGCGAAGAACACCAATGTGCAGGACTGGAACCAGGCAACCAATCTCGTCATCACCGGCAAGGCCGGTGGCCAGATCATGGGCGACTGGGCGCAGGGCGAATTCCAGGTCGCCGGCCAGACCGCCGGCAAGGACTATACCTGCCTTCCGGGCCTTGGGCTGAACGAGGTGATTGCCACCGGCGGCGATGCCTTCTACTTCCCGCTGCTGAAGGACGCCGACAAGTCCAAGGCGCAGGAAGTGCTGGCCGAAACGCTGCTCGATCCCAAGACGCAGGTTGCCTTCAACCTGAAGAAGGGCTCGCTGCCGGTGCGCGGCGACGTCGACCTGCAAGCGGCGAATGACTGCATGAAGAAGGGCCTCGACATCCTGGCCAAGGGCAGCGTCATGCCCTGGACCGACCAGTTGATGTCGCAGGACAGCCAGAAGCAGAAGGAGGATCTCTTCTCCGAATTCTTCGCCAAGCCGGACTTGACCGTCGAAGACGCGCAGAAGCGTTTCGCCGACATCATCGCTTCGGCGGACTGATTGGTTTTGCCGACTGATTACGGCGCCCCCGCCAGCTCCTGGCCCCAGCCTATCCGGGGTCAGGAGCGTGATGTCGTCATTGCCCCAGCCCGGCTGTCGAGATGAGCAAGAGCGAACGCCCCAACCAGCTTTTCCGCAACCTCAATGCGAAGGTCGCCTCGATCCCGATGATCCTCACCGCGCTGGTGGTTTTAGTCGGCGGCACCGCATGGACGGTGCTCTATTCCTTCACCAACTCGAAGCTGCTGCCGCGGCTCAACTTCGTCGGCCTCGACCAGTATTACCGGTTGTGGGCGACGCCGCGCTGGCTGATCTCGATCGAGAACCTCTTGATTTATGGCGTCATTTCGCTGGTGTTCTCGCTGGCGATCGGCTTCATCCTCGCCGCGCTGCTCGACCAGAAGATCCGCTTCGAGGACACATTCCGCACCATCTTCCTGTATCCCTTCGCGCTCTCCTTCATCGTCACCGGCCTCGTCTGGCAATGGCTGCTCAATCCGGACTTCGGCATTCAGGGCGTGGTGCGAGGCCTCGGCTGGACAAGCTTCAGCTTCGATCCGCTCTACAATTCCAGCATCGTCATCTACGGCATTTCGATCGCGGCGCTATGGCAAGGCACCGGGCTCGTCATGTGCCTGATGCTCGCCGGCCTGCGCGGCATCGACGAGGATATCTGGAAGGCAGCCCGGGTGGACGGGATCCCGATGTGGAAGACCTATCTGTTCATCGTCATTCCGATGATGCGGCCGGTCTTCATCACCACGCTGGTCATCATCGCCGCCGGCATCGTCAAGGTCTATGACCTGGTGGTGGCCCAGACCAGCGGCGGGCCGGGCATCGCCTCCGAGGTGCCGGCAAAATACGTCTACGACTACATGTTCTTCGCCCAGAACCTCGGCCAGGGCTTTGCCGCATCGACCATGATGCTGTTGTCGGTGGTGATCGTCATCGTGCCGTGGGCCTATCTCGAATTCGGAGGCAAGAAGCGTGTCTGAGCTTGCCATCCCCCTGCCCAGCACCGCCGATGCTCTCAGGCGCGAAGCCACGGGACCGAGCGGCCCGAAGCCGCGGCACGTGTTCTCGCGCCGCAACATCTTCCTCTATGGCACGCTGATCGTGGTGGCGGTCTACTACCTCCTGCCGCTCTACGTGATGGTTGTCACCTCACTCAAGGGCATGCCGGAGATCCGCCTCGGCAACATCTTCTCGCCGCCGCTGGAGATCACCTTCGAGCCTTGGGTCAAGGCGTGGTCGCAGGCCTGCACCGGCCTCAATTGCGACGGGCTCTCGCGCGGCTTCTGGAATTCGGTGCGCATCACCGTTCCCTCGGTGATCCTGTCGATCGCGATCGCGTCGGTAAACGGCTACGCGCTCGCCAACTGGCGCTTCAAGGGCGCCGACACCTTCTTCGTCATCCTCATCGTCGGCGCCTTCATCCCCTATCAGGTGATGATCTACCCGATCGTCATCATCCTGCGCGAGATCGGCCTCTACGGCAGCTTGAGCGGCCTGGTGATCGTGCATTCGATCTTCGGCATGCCGATCCTGACGCTTCTGTTCCGCAACTATTTCTCGTCGATGCCGGAAGAGCTGTTCAGGGCGGCACGCGTCGACGGCGCCGGCTTCTGGGGCATCTATCTGCGCATCATGCTGCCGATGTCGCTGCCGATCTTCGTCGTCGCCGTCATCCTGCAGGTCACCGGCATCTGGAACGACTTCCTGTTCGGCGTCGTCTACACGCGGCCGGACACTTATCCGATGACGGTGCAGCTCAACAATATCGTCAATTCGGTGCAGGGCGTGAAGGAGTACAACGTCAACATGGCCGCCACCATCCTGACCGGCCTCGTGCCGCTCATCGTCTACTTCATTTCCGGCAAGCTTTTCGTACGCGGCATCGCCGCCGGCGCGGTGAAAGGATGATGATGACGGACATTGCCAATCCCAGCGTGTCGATCCAGGATCTGTCGCTGAATTTCGGCGCCGTGTCGGTGCTGCAGACGCTCAACCTCGACGTCGCCGAGGGCGAGTTCATCGTGCTGCTCGGCCCGTCGGGCTGCGGCAAGTCGACCTTGCTCAACTGCATCGCCGGTCTGCTCGACATTTCGGACGGGCGCATCTTCATCAAGGGCAAGAACGTCACCTGGGAAGAGCCCAAGGACCGCGGCATCGGCATGGTGTTCCAGTCCTACGCTCTCTATCCGCAGATGACGGTGGAGAAGAACCTGTCCTTCGGCCTGCGCGTCGCCGGCGTGCCCAAGGACGAGATCGCCAGGCGCATCGCGCGCGCCGCCGAGATCCTGCAGATCGAGCCGCTCCTGCAACGCAAGCCGTCGGCGCTCTCCGGCGGCCAGCGCCAGCGCGTGGCGATCGGGCGCGCGCTGGTGCGCGATGTCGACGTGTTCCTGTTCGACGAGCCGCTTTCCAATCTCGACGCCAAGCTGCGCTCGGAACTGCGGGTCGAGATCAAGCTGCTGCACCGCAAGCTCGAGAACACGATGATCTACGTCACCCATGACCAGATCGAGGCGATGACACTCGCCGACCGCATCGCCGTGATGAGGGGCGGGGTCATCCAGCAGCTCGATGCGCCGCAGACGATCTACAACCGGCCAGTCAACCGCTTCGTCGCCGGCTTCCTCGGTTCGCCGGCGATGAATTTCCTCAAGGGGGAGTTGGAAGCCGGCACCGCCCCTGTGTTCAAAGCCGACGGCGTGTCGGTGCCGCTCGGCCGCTATCAATTCGACGGCGACGGTGGCCGTGGCGCCAAGCCTTGCATCTTCGGCATCCGGCCCGAGCACATAGCCTTCGGCGACGCAGCCGCGGCAATGCCGTTCACCGCCGAGTCGACGGTCGAGATCGTCGATCCGATGGGCTCAGACACGCTGGTGTGGACCAAGCTCGGCGGCCAGATCATCTCCTTCCGCGTCGAAGCAGATAAGACGCTGCGCAACGGCGATGCGATTCGCATCGGCTTCGATCCGGCACGCGCCTCGCTGTTCGACGCTCAAACCGACAACCGCCTTTAACCTCCCAAGCAGCCATCCCCCAAGAAACGGACAGAGACGATGAACTGGTCATTCCAACTTTACAGCGCCCGCAATTTCCAGCCTTGGGAAGGGGTGCTGCAGACGCTCGGCAGGCTCGGCTACAAGGAAGTCGAAGGGTTTGGCGGCGTCTATAACGATCCGAAATCCTTCCGCGCCGAGCTCGACAAGAACGGGCTGGCCATGCCGACCGGGCATTTCTCGATCGACGCGCTCGAGAACGACTTCGACGGCGTGCGCAAGATCGCCGACGCGCTCGGCGTCACGCTTTTGATCTGCCCCTATCTGGTCGCCGAGCAGAGGCCGGCGGACGCCGCCGGCTGGCGCGGTTTCGGCGAGCGGCTGGCCAAGGTCGGCGAGACGGCAAAGAAGGCCGGCTATGGTTTTGCCTGGCACAATCATGATTTCGAGTTCAAGGCGCTTGCCGACGGCTCGGTACCGCAGGACCACATCTTTGCCGCCGCGCCCGATATCGGCTGGGAGATGGACGTCGCCTGGGTGGTGCGCGGCGGCGCGGATCCGCTGCCCTGGATCGAGAAGCACGGCAAGCGCATCAGCGCCGTCCACGTCAAGGACATCGCCAAGCCGGGCGAGGGCCTCGACGAGGATGGCTGGTCGGATGTCGGTCATGGCACGATGGACTGGGCCGGCCTGATCAAGACGTTGCGCGCCAAGAGCGCCGCCAAGTACTTTGTCATGGAGCAGGACAACCCGAACGACATCGAGCGCTTCGCCCGCCGCTCCATCGCATCCGTCAAGGCTTACTAGGAACAATCGACATGGCAAAGAAATTGGGTATCGGCGTTATCGGCTGCGGCAACATCTCGAAAGCGTATTTCTCGCTGGCGCCGCTGTTCCGCGGCATCGAGATGCGTGCCTGCGCCGACATCAACATGGACGCTGCGAAGGCGCGGGCGAAGGAGTTCAAGCTGCGCGCCGAGACGGTCAATGACCTGCTCAAGGCGGACGACATCGACATCATCGTCAATCTGACGATCCCGGCCGTGCACTATGAGGTGTCGAAGGAGATCCTCGACGCCGGCAAGCACGTCTATTCGGAAAAGCCGTTCGTGCTTTCGATCAAGGAGGGGCTCGACCTGAAAGGCCGGGCCGAGAAGAAGGGACTGCGCATCGGCTCGGCGCCGGACACCTTCCTTGGCGGCGCGCATCAGCTGGTGCGCAACCTGATCGACACCGGCGCGCTCGGCAAGATCACCAGCGGCACCTGCCATGTGATGGGTCACGGCATGGAGCACTGGCATCCCAATCCGGATTTCTTTTTCCAGCCGGGCGCCGGCCCGGTGCTCGACATCGGGCCGTACTACATCACCAACCTGATCCAGCTGGTCGGGCCGGTGAAGCAGGTCGCGGCCTTCGCCTCGACGCCGGCCAAGGAGCGGACGATTTCGTCGAAACCGCGCGCGGGCGAGAAAATCCCGGTCAACACGCCGACCACCATCCACGCCTTGCTGGAGTTCGAGAACGGCGCGGTGGTGACGCTCAACACCAGCTGGGATGTCTGGAGCCACGGCCATGCGCCGATGGAACTCTATGGCGAGGGGGGGACAGTGTACGTGCCGGATCCGAATTTCTTCGGCGGCGACGTGCGCTTCACCGAGGCGGCGAAACCGGTCAAGAAGCTGCCGAAATGGAAGCATCCGTTCGGCGTGCCGAACGAAATGCATTCGCAAGGCATGATGGCCAACTACCGCACCGCCGGCCTTGCCGATATGGCGCTGGCGATCGCTGAGGGGCGGCCGCACCGCTGCTCGATGGAGCTGGCGCTGCACGCCGTCGACGTGATGACCGGCCTGTTGCGCTCGGGCGAAACGGGCAAGTTCGTCGCCATGCAGACGACCTGCGAGCGGCCGGCCGCACTCGGCGTCAAGGAAGCCAAGGACCTGCTGGCCAAGAAGAAGTAGATCGCCGCAATTATCGATAATTTTTACCAGCCCTCTCCCCCTTCTCTCGGGGAGAGGGTAAAGGGTGGGCCGCAGGGCATGGTCAGCGCGTTGCGGTGAACCATGCCCGATCCGTTCAGATCCGAGGATTTCCCATGCCCTATGTCGCCGCCGAAAACCGCTACGAGAAAATGCTCTACAACCGCTGTGGGCGGTCCGGACTGAAGCTGCCCGCGATCTCGCTCGGGCTGTGGCACAATTTCGGCAATGACACGCCGCACAAGACCAAGCAGGCGATCGTGCGCAAGGCGTTCGACCTCGGCATCACCCATTTCGACCTCGCCAACAACTATGGTCCGCCGCCGGGCTCGGCGGAGAACGCCTTCGGTGAAATCCTGCGCAGCGATTTCGCCGCCTATCGCGACGAGCTGATCATCTCGACCAAGGCCGGCTACGAGATGTGGCCGGGGCCGTATGGCGAGTGGGGCGGGCGCAAATATGTGCTGGCCAGCCTCGACCAGAGCCTGAAGCGGATGGGGCTCGACTATGTCGACATCTTCTATTCGCACCGTTTCGATCCCGACACGCCGCTGGAAGAGACGATGGGCGCGCTCGACCATGCGGTGCGCTCGGGCAAGGCGCTTTATGCCGGCATCTCGTCCTACAATTCGCAGCGTACGCGTGAGGCGGCCGACATATTGAAGCAGCTCGGCACGCCTTGCATCATCCACCAGCCAAGCTATTCGATGCTCAACCGCTGGGTCGAGGAGGACGGGCTGCTCGACACGCTGGAAGGGCTCGGCGTCGGCTCGATCGTGTTCTCGCCGCTGGCGCAAGGCATGCTGACCAACAAATATCTGGGTGGCATCCCCGAGGGCAGCCGCGCCTCGCAGGGCAAGTCGCTCAGGCCCGCCTTCATCAACGACAAGACGATCACCAACATCAAGGCGCTGAACGCCATTGCCGGGCGCCGCGGCCAGACGCTGGCGCAGATGGCGCTGGCCTGGGTGCTGCGCAGGGGCCGGGTCACCTCGGCGCTGATCGGCGCCAGCCGGCCGGAACAGGTCGAGGATTGCGTCGGCGCGCTGAAGGCACTTGACTTCAGCGATGCGGAACTGGCCGAGATCGACAGCTATGCGCGCGAGGCCGACATCAATTTGTGGGCGGCCTCGGCGGAGCGCAAGGGTCCGCCGCGCAAGTAGATGGCGTCGGCATGGCATGAAAAGAAACGGCGGGCTTTGCCCGCCGTTTTTGTATTGAGAGAGGCGGGAGGCTCAGGGCTTGGCCGGCTTCTGAGCGGTACCGACACCGGCCTTGGGCTTTGCCGGCGCCGGCGTGGTCTTCATCTTCTCCTCGATCCAGCCGCTGTAGTTGGCCAGCCGCGTATAGATGCCGTAGGCGTTCTTGTGGCCGCAGGCCGCACTGCCGTCATTCGGCCCTTCGCCCCAGGAAACGACGCCAATCTGGACCGGGCCGTCGGCACCGGTCATGAACAGCGGGCCGCCGCTGTCGCCATTGCAGGCATCGCGCTCGCCGCTGGCGGTGCCGGCGCAGATCATGTTGCCGGTCAGCGGGTCCGACATGTCGGCGGCAATGGCGCTGGCGGCCGCGTCGATGCCCTTTTCGGAGTAGCGCATGCGGTGGGAGAGGTCGCCAAGTGCTGTCTTCAGGTCGCGCGCGTAGATGTCCTTGATGCCGCTGTTGCAGGTCGCGTTCGGCTGCAGGTCGAGGTCGGCGACCATCAGTGCCGTCGGGAAGGTGCCGTCCTGCATCTTGCCCCAGCCGGTGACCGTGGTCTTGCCGCTGTCTGGCGTTGCCTCACGGGCGAGCTTGATCGTCGGCGCGTCCGCCGGCTCGGCCAGCCGGATCAGGCCGAGGTCGTTGTCCATCGTCTGCTCGCTATAGCCTTCGTTGACGATCACCTCCGCCGCCTTGTAGCGCTTGCCTTCGCCGAGATCGGTGGCGCCGGTCAGCACGGTGACCGCGCCCGCCGGGATCGGCCGGCCGTTGTCTACGAGGCAGTGCGCGGCCGTCAGCACCCATTGCGGCGCGATCAGGCTGCCGCCGCAGAACTGGGCGTCCGGCTGCGAGGCCGGGCTGGCGTCCAGCCTGTCGCTTGTCAGCAGCGCCACCTGGAAAGGAAAAGCGCCTTTCTCGGCCTCCTTGCCGCCATAGACGCGATCGGCGCCGTCGGGGTTCTCGGCCTTGGCCTTCGCCCTTGCTTCCGCGACGCGCTTCATTGGCGAGACCGCTGCTTCCGGCCGTGCGGGCCCATCGGCCGCGTGGATGGCGTCGAGCGTCGCGAGCGCCGCGATGCCGGCCAGCAGTGCTGTGGCGAGCGGCCTGAACCGATGGATGATATTCACCATGACCTCCTGAGACGAACGTTCCCGAACAGGCCGGCCCGGCGCATGATCCGCTGCCCGAAGCACCGGTTTTGAACGACCGGCTACGCGCAGCCCGGATCGGCGCGCAAACCGGTCATAAAACCGAGTGCCACTTCTGCTAATCGTGCCCGCGAGCAGAACCCGCTCAAACCTATAGCCCCCCACGGGCTACGTGGAAGCGATTTGTCATTGCCAATGTTGGAATATTTTAGGCAGTATATCGAAGGGGAGTTTTTGGCGGGGGCCTCAACTGACCGCGCGGGGCAATGATCTGGTCGGCGTTACCAAAACTCGGTTTTGGCGTCACCACGATCTCGACAATATTTCTGTATCTTGATCCGGTCCTTGCTGACTTTTGGGAGAGTCTCACCGTGACAAAACTGACGAACACCATCATTGCGTCCGCGTTTCTTTCCACCGCGATGTGGCTGGTGCCCGCTTTCGCCGCCGATCCCGGCACTGCCAATGCCGGCAACGGCGAAAGCATGCGCGATGCGGGATCGGGCGACTACACGCCGGGCCGGGCAAAGCCGATCGCGCCGCCGAAACTGACCGAGGACGAGGCCAGCCGCGCCGCGCCGCTCGCCGACGAGGACGCAGCGGTCAAGTCCTATGGCATCGTCGGACGTTCCGCCGACGGCAAGGAGATCAAGATCGAGGCGAACGAGGCGCTGAAGGAACTGATCATCGAGCAACTGAATGCGCCGGCGGACGGGCAGGGGTCCGACGCTTCAGGTCCGCAGAACACCGGAGACCCCGGGCTGACGGAAGGCGAAGCGGGCCGCCAAGTGTTCGGCACCGACGACCGCGAGCAAGTCAAGAACACCAAGACCTATCCGTTCTCGGCCATCGGCTATCTCGAGGCCAAGTCGCCCAAGACCGGCAAGTTCGGCAGCTGCTCGGCGACGCTGATCGGTCCGCGCACCGTGCTTACCGCGGCGCACTGCCTCTACAGCCATGAGGATGGCGCCTGGCTCGACGAATATCTGTTCGTGCCGGGCCTCAACGGCAGCACCGCCGACGATGCGCCGTTCGGCGCCTTCACCTATGAAAGCGCCTATGTCCTGCAGGGCTTCATCGACAACTACCAGGGTTTCTACGGCTCGGTCGTGCCGTGGGATCTCGGCATCGTCACGCTGAAGCAGGATGTCGGCACCAATCTCGGCTGGCTGGGCTATGCCAACTACGAGGATCTGGGCGACTTCACCGCCAATATCGTCGGCTATCCCGGCGACAAGCCGATGGGCACGATGTGGAAGGCAAGTTGCGAAGTGCATGCCGAAAACATCGGCACGGACTATTTCCAGTACGATTGCGATACGTTCCCGGGTTCGAGCGGCAGCTCGGTCTACGCCTATGACAACGCCGCCAAGCAGCGTGTCATCACCGGCGTGAACGTCGCCGAAAGTCCGGACGCCAACACCGCGGTCAGGCTCCACGCCGCCAATATCGAGTGGATCAACAGCCTCTACAAATGAGGCTTGTTCCGACCCGCTGATAGGAGCGATCGAACAACCGGCGGTAGGGTTGATCCCACTGCCGGTTTTTCACATCCGGGCCACCGATCGCTTCGCCCTTATTTGGACGTCGCCTCGGGCTGCTCCTGGCGCACATAGGTCTCGATCGCCGAGGCGAAGTTGGCGGAGCCGGCCTTGCGCTGCTTGTCTATATAGCCGGCGAAATAACTCCAGAAGGAAACGGCATAGTCGCGGAAATAGGCGTCCGCCACCTTGCGCGAACAGAGGTCGCTCTCGACGCAGATGGAAAGGCGGTTGAGGAAATAGACGATGCGGTCGAAGTGATCGCTGAAATCGGCAAGCGGCATACTCCCGCCATCGCCGGTCATCGCCTCGATGCCGATGCGCTGCCTGAACACCTGTTCCTCGGTCGGCGTCGGATTGGCGCTAAGCAGATTGTCGTATTTGGTGTTCAGCGCCGCCAGCCGCTCCTTGAGCGCGCGTTGCGCCTGCTGCAAGTCCTTGCTCTCCCAGAGCTCGACCAGCGCCATGGTCTGCTCGACGCGCTTCTGCTCCTGGTTGGCCAGGAACTGGAAGACGGAGAACAGAAGCGTGAAGATGATCACAAGCCGCACCAAAAGGCCCGACCAGGCGTAGGCCAGCATGCGCCAGTCGCGATCGGTGAAGGGGTTCGATTCCTTCTTGATCTCGTGGCTGCTCGGCCACGGGAAACCCTCGGTGGTTTCCGGCAGCGCCTCGGCCTTCTTGGCCGGCGAAGGCTCGGCCGTCGTCAGCGCCGTCGCAGGCACTACTTGTTCTGTCACCTTGCCCCCCGGCTTCTTCATCGGCAGCTGTCCAGATCGATGGTGGCGGTCGGGTCGAGCACGATGCCCGGCGCCTCAAGCTTCCTTTTCAGGCAGTCGAGCTGAGGGCGCGAGACCATGAACTGCACGTCCGGTTCGGCGGGTGCCTTGTTCGGCGAGGGCAGGGCCTCGACCACGCCACGCGAGGCGCAGTCGCTGAGATCGACCACGACGGCTTCGTTGCCGGTCTTGGCGATCTGGTCGTACTGGTCGAGAAAGCAGCCCGCCAGTTCGGAATTGGTGACGATCTGCTTGGCGCAGAGGCCGCAGCTCTCCTCCGCCCAGGCAGGGGCGAGCGGCAGCGCCGCGAAAAGAAGGCCCGCTCCGAGCCAGTAATGCAGGTTGGTTCTCACAAGCGTCCTCATCCTTTCCGTGCCGCGCCAGAATGTCCACGCACAAGGCCGGTCGCGCAAGAGCCGATGCAGCGGTTGCGACAGGCTTTTGCGGCGGCCTGCGCTCAGGCGCGCGGCACTGTCTCCATCGGAAAAATCATCACCGCGCCCTTCGGGCCGCTCCTGTCGGCAAGCTTCATCACCGAGCGTGTCGAAGGTGCCATGCCGATATCGGCGAGCATGTCGGAGAAGCCGGAGCCGCCGACCGCGCGGGTGGCCGAGGGCACGCCGTCCTGCGCCAGGAAGCTCAGATCCTCCTTCTCGCTCTGCGGCGGTGCTTCAGTCAGCACGGCGACCATCCGCTCCATGCCGAAGCTGGTGTCGGTGAAGGCCAGCAGCCCTTCCCGCAAGCCGGCGTCCGGCGAGCCGTTGGCGGGCGCCAGCCGCTCGGCGACGATATGGGTGATGGAATAGTCGCTGCCGACATAGAGCACGTTGATGTCGACATATTTGTCGGAATCGTTCCTGGCCCTGATATGCACCTCGTCGCCCGGCGAGACGCGCGGCACGGTCGAGGCCTGCAGCGGCTCCAGTGCGTCGCCGCCCTGGCGCCTGATCTCGAACTCGACGCTGACCTCTTCCGGCCGGTAGTCGGAGGCGGCGGCCAGCCTGGAAAGGCCGGTGGCGCGGAAGATGGTGGTCAGGTTCTTCGCCGTCGCATCAACCAGCTTGGCGCGATCATCCGGGTGAATGATGATCAGCGGCGGCCTGCCGCCGTCCTTCACATCGCCGGAAGCCGGCAGGAACCACAGCGCCGGCTTGTCGGTGGCGGCGGTCGCGGCGCCGGTGATCGCGTTCTCTCGCAGCACCGCCAGCCGCAGATCGGCGCTCTTGCCGGGCTCGACCAGCTCGACGTGAAAGCCGGATTTCTCCCTGGCCGCCAGTTCGTCCAGAACCGAATTGACCAGCGCGGTCTCCTTGTCGAGGCCGTCGGTTGCCGCCGGGCGCGCCACCACGAGCTTGTAGTCGACCGCGAGCTCGGCGACGCGCGCATAGGCATTGGCCGGGATATCAGCCAGCGTCAGCGCCGGCTTGCCGTCGAGCTCCACCGGCTTCACCCAGCTCTCCAGGTTCCTGGCCGACTGCACCTCGACATAGCCGAGCGCTTCAGACAGTTGCGACAGGGCCGAAGGCAGGATGGCGAGCTTGCTTCCGGGGGTGAGTCGCTGCAGGAGCCCGGCGCCGATCGTCGCCGCATCGTCCTTGACGACCAGCGGCCATTGCATGACCGCATCGGTCCTGTCGGTGCCGAAGACGCGCGCATCGAGCTCGCCTTCGAAGAGCGGCGTCGGCCGCGTGCGGCTGTCGGCCGAATATTGCTGCAGTACCGCCTGGCCGAGCTGGCGGTAGGTGACGGCGGGGTTCTCGGCCAGCTTGGACAGGATGGTGAAGGTGAACAGGCCGAAGCGCGGCGCATCGGCGGTGCCCTTGGGCAGCGGCATCTCCGGCGTCGTCTCGACGGTCTGCGCGGCATAGAAGGCGACCAGCTTGCCCTTGGCGGTCGATTCGGCGCCAGTCGGCGTAAGGTTGAAGGCGGGCTTGCGCTGGCCGTTCTCGTCGAAGCCGCGCGTCGCGGTCGCCGCGATGTCCGCATAGAGCTTCACGGCAGCTGCCCGTTCGGCCTCGCCGCCGCCGACCAGATCGGCAAACTCGACCTTGCGCTCCATCTCGTCGTCGACCTCGGCGGCGCGTGTCGCCGTGCCGGAATGGCAGCAGTCGAACACCACCCAGACGAAGGCGCCCTTGTCGCGGATGGCGTCGAGCGCGGCGCCGACCTCATTGTCGACGAGCGCGTTGGGCACGCCGGCCTCGCGGTTGACCCATTTCTCGATGTCGACGGGAAGGAAGATCTCGTCGAGGCCGTCGGTCTCGTCGCCCTTGGTCGCCTCGGGCTGCTGGGCGCCATGGCCGGACAGATGCAGATAGACGAAGTCGTCGCGCTTGACCCTAGCGGCGAGGTTGGCCAGCGCCGCCTTGATCGCCGCGTGCGTCGGCAGGCCGGCTGCGCCGTCGACATCCTTGGCAAGCAGGGTGACGTTCTCGGGCGCGAACTTCACCGGGGCCGGGGTGTTCCTCAGCAGGTAGTCGCGCACCAGGCCGGCATCGTTCTTCGGCCCGATCAGCCAGTTCTTCTTCGGCAGGTTCGGATAGTCGGTGCAAGCGACCAGCAGCGCGTGATAGGAGCGCTGGGCGGCAAGCGCACGGAACGACAACGTCCCCGCAGCCGTCAGTGCGGAGGCGCCGACAAGCAGCGTCCGGCGTGTCAATCTGATCATGGATGCCCCCCAAGCCCGATCGAATTCGCAAGCAGTGGTAACCCTCGTCGATGATTTTGTCAGTATTTTGAAGGCTGGTTGCGCGATGGCGATGACCAATCACCGAAGCGGTGCCGTCGATGGCGACGGAAACAGTGGCAAAAGAGGCGGTTCGTCGCTATCTCAGTGGAATTCAGGCCACTTGCATGCGCAAATGGCGCGCGGACGGCGCAAGCAGACTGGAAGCAGGACCATGGCGGCAAGGGATGTGCTGACGAAGAACCAGTTGTGCGTGCTCGAAAAGCTCGAGGCCGCCAGCGGACCGCTCAGCGCCTATATGTTGCTCGACCAGCTGCGCGAACGCGGCTTTCGCGCGCCGCTGCAGGTCTATCGGGCGCTCGACACGCTGGTGAAGTCGGGTTTCGTGCACCGGCTGGAGAGCCTCAACTCCTTCGTCGCCTGCGCCGAGCCGCACGACCACAGCCATTCGATGACCGCCTTCGCCATTTGCGACACATGCGGCCAGGTGACCGAGATGTCCGACCATGATGTCGACCACCGGCTGGACGAATGGGTGCGCTCGACGGGCTTTGCCGCCAAGAAGGCGGTGATCGAGTTTCGCGGGACGTGTGCGAAGTGCTTAGCCGAGGCGGCCTGACCTCTACGCGCTTTTCCTGGAATCGCTTCAGCGCGCGGTCGACCAGGCGAACCAGAACGCGACCAGCGCCAGCAGGGCGGAAAGCAGCCGTCGGGCAAATCGCTCCCTTCGGGGATCGTTGAGGAACGGTTCCAGCGCCCCCGCCAGCGCGACAATGACGCCGTGAACAGCAGTCGCGATCGCCACGTAGACCGCGGTGAGCAGGACTGTCTGGGAAAGGACCGGCCGTGAGGCGTCGACGAAGGTCGGCAGCACCGCGACGTAAAAGACCGCCGCCTTGGGGTTAAGGAGATTGGTGACGAGCCCGCGCATGAAATGCTTGCCGTGCGCGCCGCCGGCGCTCGATACGACGTCCGTTCCCGCGGTCCAGCCTTCCCAGGCGAGGTAGAGAAGGAACAGCACCCCGGCCCAGCGAAGTCCCTCGTAGAGCGGCCGCGATGCCTGGATCAGTTCGGCGACGCCGAAGGCCGCGACTGCGCCGACGGCCGCCAGTCCCAAGGCGATACCCGCCACCGTGGCAAAGCCGGCGCGGCGTCCCTGGCTGGCGGAAATCAGCGCCAGATAGGTCATGTTCGGACCCGGCGTGAGTTCGATCAGCAGGCATGCGAGCGAAAAGGAGAGGACGGTGGCTGTCGAGGGCGGCAGCAACGCGTTCACATCAATGCGCCTCGTCCCAGTTGTTGGCGGCCCGCGCATCGACATGCAGCGGCACCGACATCGACACCGCCGGCATCGGCGCGTTCTCCATCACCCGGCGCACGACGGGAAGCGTCGCCTCGACCTCGGACTCCACGGTCTCGAAGATCAACTCGTCATGCACCTGCAACAGCATGCGGGCCGACAGGCCGGCCTTCTCCAGCGCCTCCTCCATATGCACCATGGCGCGGCGGATGATATCGGCTGCCGTGCCCTGCAGCCTGGCGTTGATCGAGGCGCGCTCGTTGAAGGCGCGGATCGACGGGTTGGACGAGCGTATCTCCGGATAGTGGATACGGCGGCCGAATATGGTTTCGACAAAGCCGTGCTCGCGGGCGTAGGCCTTGGTCGCCTCGATATAGTCGCGGATGCCCGGGAAGCGCTCGAAATATTTCTTGATGTAGGCGCCGGCCTCCTCGCGCGGGATCGACAGCTGGTTGGCGAGGCCGAAGGCCGAGATGCCATAGATGATGCCGAAATTGATCGCCTTGGCGCGGCGGCGCACTTCGGAAGGCATGCCTTCGACCGGCACGTTGAACATCTCGGATGCGGTGATGGCGTGGATGTCGGCGCCATCGGCGAAAGCCTGCTTGAGTTGCGGGATCTCGGCTACGTGGGCGAGCACCCGCAATTCGATCTGGCTGTAGTCGGCCGAGACCAGCTTGTGGCCCTTTTCGGCGATGAAGGCAGTCCTGATCTTGCGCCCCTCGGCGGTGCGCACCGGGATGTTCTGCAGATTGGGGTCGGAGGACGAGAGACGTCCCGTTGTCGTCGCGGCCAGCGCATAGGAGGTGTGGACGCGTTTTGTGTCGGGATGGATGAAGCCAGGCAGCGCGTCGGTATAGGTCGATTTCAGTTTCGTCAGCTGGCGCCAGTCGACGATCTTGCGCGGCAATTCATGGCCTTCGGCCGCAAGGTCCTCCAGGAGCTGCGCCGAGGTCGACCATTGCCCGGTCTTGGTCTTCGAGCCGCCCGGCAGGCCCATCTTGCCGAACAAAATGTCGCCGAGCTGCTTGGGCGAGCCGATGTTGATGCGCTCGCCGACGATGCCGTAGATCTCCTCCTCGACGCGGGCCGCACCCTGCGCCAGCTCTCCCGACAGCCTGGAGAGGATCTGGCGGTCGACGGAGATGCCGCGCTGCTCCATCCGGGCCAGCACCGGCACCAGCGGCCGCTCCAGCCGCTCGTAGACGGAAACCAGGCCCTTGGCGGCAAGCCTGGGCTTCAGCACCTGCCAGAGCCTCAGCGTGATATCGGCCTGCCCGGCGGCGTAGGCGGTCGCGCGCTCGATATCGACCTGATCGAAGCCGACGGCGCTTTTCCCCGATCCGGCAAGCTCCTTCTTGGAGGCCGGGGCATGGCCCAGCCATTTTTCCGAGAGGCCGGCCAGGTCGTGGCCGCCGGACGTGCCGGCATCAAGCACATAGGAGATCAGCATCGTGTCGTCGAATGGGCCGATCTCGATGCCGTGGCGGCTCATCACGACGATGTCGTATTTCAGGTCCTGCACGATCTTGAGAACGGACCTGTCCTGCAAGAGAGGCTTCAGCAGCGCCAACGCCTCGCGGACGGGGATCTGGTTCTCCAGCATGCCGCCGCCCAGCAAGTCGCCGGTGCCGCTCTTGTGGACGAGCGGCAGATAAGCGGCGCGGCCGGGCGCCACCGCCATGGACAGGCCGATCAACTCGGCCTGCATCGGGTCGGGCGAGCTGGCCTCGGTGTCGAAGGCGAGGACACCGGCTTCCCGTGCCTCGGCGATCCAGGCCGTCAGCGCCGCCGCATCGCGAATGGCGACATAGGCCGACGTGTCGATCTTGCGCGCCGCCGCCTGTTCCAGGCGAAGCGCCGAGAGCAGGGAAGGGGTGTCGCCCTGCGGCGGCGCGTCTTCTCCCCGGATGGCCGGCGCTGGCTTGTCGGCGTCGTTGCCGGCGGGCGTGGCCCGTGCTGCCGGCGGCGCGCCGGCTCCGACATCGGGTCCGTGCGCGGTATCGGCGCGCTCGATGGTGACGGCGGCGGCCTGGACGTCGCCGATTTCGGTTCCGGTCGCTTCGGCGACGCGGCGGGTCAGCGTGGTGAATTCCATGGTCTTGAGGAAGCCGATCAGCTTCGGCCCATCCGGCGCATGCAGCTCGAAGTCGCCGAGCCCCTCGGCGACCGGAACGTCGTTCTTCAGCGTCACCAGCTGGCGCGAGATGCGCGCCTTGTCGGCATTGGCGATGATCGATTCCCGCCGCTTCTCCTGCTTGATCTCGGCGGCGCGCGCCAGCAGCGCGTCGAGGTCGCCGAACTGCTCCAGAAGCTGCGCCGCCGTCTTCGGCCCGATGCCGGGCACGCCCGGCACATTGTCGACCGAGTCGCCGGTGAGCGCCTGCAGGTCGATCATCTTCTCCGGCGGCACGCCCCATTTCTCGATCACTTCGGGGATGCCGATCTGGCGGTCCTTCATCGGGTCGTACATGCCGACCGTGGGACCGACCAGCTGCATCAGATCCTTGTCGGAGGAGATGATGGTGGTATCGCCGCCAGCCTCGCAGGCAAGCCGGCAATAAGTGGCGATGAGGTCGTCGGCCTCGAAGCCCTCCATCTCGATGCAGGGAAGATTGAAAGCCGTGGTCGCCTGGCGGATCAGGCCGAACTGCGGGATCAGGTCCTCCGGCGGCGCCGAGCGGTTGGCCTTGTATTCGGGGTAGAGCTCGTTGCGGAAGGTCTTCGAGGAATAGTCGAAGATGACGGCGAAATGCGTCGGCACCACGCCGACATCGGTGTTGCGGGCATCCTGCATCAGCTTCCACACCATGTTGCAGAAGCCGAGCACGGCATTGGTGGGCAAGCCGTCGGATTTGCGATTGAGCGGCGGCAGCGCGTGATAGGCGCGGAAAATGTAGCCGGAGCCGTCGACGAGGAAGAGATGATCGCCTTTTTTCATGCCGGCAGGGATAGCGCGGCCAGACGGCGCGGTCCATGCCAAAGGCGGGTGAAACCACCGGTTCCGGCAACACCCTGACAGAGGCTGCCGCCGAATGATCCGGCCACTCACGGGCATGTTACAAAAGTGTAATACTGGTGCCCTTGAATCGCCACGTTCACAGACCCAAATATGGGTCATCGGCAGTTTTCGCCGAAGTCCGGAGCAAGGCCCGTCCCCCGCCTATCCCGGACAACTGCGGCAGCCTATCCCCCCTCTCCGGGCTGCCGCAACGTTTCGAGTAAGGCCGCCGTGGTTCCCCCTCCACCACGGCGGCTCTTTTTTCGTCTCGAGGTCCGACATACCGTTCTGGATGTTTTTCCGCAGCCAAACGCGCTTGGTCCAACGGTCCCGGCTTTTCGTTTTCGGCTCGTCCCTTTAGGGTCGGCGCAAAATCGAAAGGCCTGAAAATGTCCAGAATCTCACCCGTCCTTGATCGTCTCGACCAGAATCTCGACCAGAGCCTGGAACGGCTGTTCGGGCTGCTCGGCATCAAGTCGATCTCCACCGATCCGGCCTATGCCGGCGACTGCCGCAAGGCGGCGGCGTGGCTGGTGGCCGAGCTGAAGCTGATCGGCTTCGACGCCAGCGTGCGCGACACGCCCGGCCATCCGATGGTGGTGGCGCATCACGACGGGCCGGCGGGCGCGCCGCATGTGCTGTTCTACGGCCATTACGACGTGCAGCCGGTCGATCCGATCGAATTGTGGGAAAGCGATCCGTTCGCGCCGGCGATCAAGGAGATCGAGCCCGGCCGCAAGGTAATCACCGGCCGCGGCTCGGCCGACGACAAGGGCCAGCTGATGACCTTCGTCGAGGCCTGCCGCGCCTGGAAGCAGGTGCATGGCGGCCTGCCTTGCCGCATCACCATCCTGTTCGAGGGCGAGGAGGAGTCCGGCTCGCCGTCGCTGAAGCCGTTCCTGGCGGCCAACGCCGCCGAGCTCAAGACCGATTTCGCATTGGTCTGCGACACCGGCATGTGGGATCGCGAGACGCCCTCCATCTGCGTGTCGCTGCGCGGCATGGTCGGCGAAGAGGTCACCGTGAAGGCGGCCGATCGCGACCTGCATTCGGGGCTCTATGGCGGGGCTGCCGCCAATCCGATCCGCATCCTGGCCGGGATCCTGGCCGATATCCACGACAAGGACGGGCGCATCACCATCCCGGGCTTCTATGACGGTGTCGAGGAGACGCCGTCGCAGGTGCTGAAGTCGTGGGAAACGCTCGGCGAGACCGCCGAGAGCTTCCTCGAGCCCATCGGCCTGTCGATCCCGTCGGGCGAAAAGGGGCGTTCGGTGCTCGAACTGACCTGGGCGCGGCCGACGGCGGAGTTCAACGGCATTATCGGCGGCTATACCGGCAAGGGCTTCAAGACGGTGATCGCGGCGGAGGCCTCGGCCAAGGTGTCGTTCCGCCTCGTCCACAAGCAGGACCCGGAGAAGATCCGCGCCGCATTCCAGGCTTTCGTCAGGGAGCGCATTCCGGCCGATTGCTCGGTCGAATTCCACCCGCATGGCGGCTCGCCGGCGATCCAGCTTTCCTATGACTCGCCATTCCTGGCCAAGGCCAAGGAGGCGCTGTCGGATGAATGGCCGAAGCCGGCGGTGACCACGGGCAGCGGCGGCTCGATCCCTGTGGTCGGCGATTTCCAGACCTATCTCGGCATCGAATCCCTGCTGGTCGGTTTCGGCCTCGACGACGACCGGATCCACTCGCCCAACGAGAAATACGAGCTCACCTCCTTCCACAAGGGGCAGCGCTCCTGGGCCCGCATTCTCGACGCGCTGACACGCTGAAGCGGCGCGAAGGACAACTTTCTGTTGATTTTTGGATGGATCGAAGCGAGGACGAACCAACAGGCCGCGATCCGGAGACAATGATGAGCGACATCCGCTTCCACAAGAACGATTTGCCCGACCTGTCCCATTACAATGTCGGGGCGGTGGCGATCGACACCGAGACGCTCGGCCTCAACCCGCACCGCGACAGGCTGTGCGTGGTGCAGATCTCGCCCGGCGACGGCAGCGCCGACGTGATCCAGATCGCGCCCGGCCAGAAGAAGGCGCCGAACCTGGTCAGCCTGCTCAGGAACCGCAGCGTCACCAAACTGTTCCATTACGGCCGCTTCGACATCGCCGTGCTCTACAACGCTTTCGGCGTCATGGCGGAACCGGTGTTCTGCACCAAGATCGCCTCGCGCTTGACCCGCACCTATACCGACCGGCACGGGCTGAAGGACATTTGCGGCGAGCTTCTCGGGGTGACCCTGTCGAAGGTGCAGCAATCGTCGGACTGGGCAGCCGAGACCCTGTCGCCGGAGCAGCTCGAATATGCCGCCTCCGACGTGCTCTATCTGCACCGGCTGCGCGAGGTGCTGGCCGGCAGGCTGGCGCGCGAAGGCCGCACGAAGGAGGCCGACGCCTGCTTCCGCTTCCTGCCGACGCGTGCCAAACTCGACCTGATGGGCTGGGGCGAGGAGGATATCTTCGCCCATAGCTGACGGCCGTGGGAGGACGACATGGCGGAGAGACAGCCGATATCAACCGCGCCGACCGACGGCTCGAAGGTCACCGTCTACTGGAAGGACGGCAATGGGGTGATCAACGAGTCGGTCGCGCAGTATCGCGACGGCGGCTGGTGGACCTATATCGACAGCACCACGCAGAAGAAGGTCGAGCCGAGCAGCTGGCGGCCTGCCGCAAGCGACGATGACGACTAAAGCAATTCCAGGAAAAGTGTGAGGCGGTTTTCCGTCCGCAATTGCTCAAAGAAAGGGCTTGAGGTCGGTCGCTGGCGGCCGGGATTGCTTTGGCTTAGCCTGAACCCGTTGATATCGAGGCCGATTCGGGGACTTGCGCTCCGCTGTCGCCCTCCTGCTCAGAGGAAAGCTCAATGGGTATCGAAAGCCTTCTCGTCTTCATCATCATCGGCGCCATCGCCGGCTGGCTCGCCGGCCTCATCGTCAAGGGCTTCGGCTTCGGTCTGATCGGCAACATCGTCGTCGGCATCGTCGGCGCCCTGATCGCCGGCTGGCTGTTCCCGAGGCTGGGGTTCGCCGTAGGCGGCGGCGTGCTTGCCGCGATCATCCACGCCACCATCGGCGCGGTGATCCTGCTGGTGCTGCTCAAGTTGGTGAAGCGGGCTTGATGCCTGGCGTGGGCACCAGGGGCCCGCCATGAAGCAGAACACACTCTATCTGATCATCGGCGCGCTGCTGGTCGTGGTCATCGCGCTCGGCGTCTATGTCTACCGCGAGCAAACGCGGCCGAAGGGCGTCGAGCTCAAGATCGACGACAAGGGCATTTCGATCCAGCAGAATTGATCGGATCGGCGCAGCCGGCGCCGACGGATTGACCGGCCGCATCGGCTTTCGTCGGGCCGCCTCTCGGGTTTCCGGCGAGGCGGCCCCGGTCCCCATTTCCATTGTCACCCCTCGGCTGTCGCGGCGCTTCTCTGGGCGCAGCGCGAACCCCCTGGGCTTTTGCAACCGCCGCGCTACTTCCCTTTTGTGGACCTCGGTTCACTGATTGGCAGATTGGGAGGTTTTCATGGATCGCCGATTATTCTTGACGGGAATGCTGGGCGTGGCGGGGGCGGCCGCAATTGTCAGCGCGGTTCGGCCCATCAGCGCCGTGGCCGGCATTCCGGACGCCAGAAGCGGTATCCTCGATGAGCTCGAGGCGCAGGACAAGCAGGCCTGGGAGGACGATGGCAGCGAAGCGGAGGTGCAGACCGTCTCGCATCGCCATTGGCATCGGTGGCATCGGCGGAGAAGGCGGCGTGCCTGGAGACGTTACTGCCGCACCTACTGGCGGCATGGCCGGCTGCGCAGACGCTGCCATCGCCGGCGCGTCTGGATCTGGTTCAGGCTTAGGGGCTAGCGGCGTGCTCCTGCTCCGGCCGGTTTGCCCAGCCGGGGCAGGGCGTCGTTCGCCGGTTTGAACGTGCAACGCGCCGCCAACGCGCGGCGGATAACAGGACGCGGCGCCGGAAAGCATGGGCAACCGCGGCCCGCGACGAGCGCCAAGCCGGACCCTCAGCAACTATTTGATTATCAATCGTTTTCAAATTTATCCCACTTGACCCGCCCCTAAGATCAAGGCCGCCGCAACAGGTCCTCCGGATCCATTGGGCGTAGTGCGTCGATGGCCAGCCGCGAAAGCGCCCCTGTACCTCACCGGACTTGAGAAGAGCTGCTGCAAGCAAGCATCGCGACCTCGCGAGTCGTGAGCCGATTGACAAAACAATCCAAGCCTATCATATGATAGGTAGACTATCGATTGATAGGGAGGGGATTTTGGATCGAGTGAGCTCGGACGCTTCACGGTTGCAGGAGCTGGGTTATCGACAGCAGCTCCGGCGCGGACTCGGCGTCTTTTCGACATTTTCTATCGGCGTTGCCACCGTCGCACCGGTGGTCGGTCTCTATGCGATCTTCGGGCTCGGGATGAACCTGTCCGGGCCGGTGTGGGTGTGGCTGCTGGTACTGTCCCTGGTCGGCCAGGTGCTGGTGGCAGTGGTCTATTCGGAACTCGCATCCGAGTTCCCGATTGCAGGAGGGCCCTATCAGTGGGTGCGCCGGCTGATCGGGCCGGACGCGGGCATCTTCACAGGCCTCATATACCTCGTTGCCGTGCGCTCGCCACCGTGGCGTTCCTTGCGGCGCCGTGGTTCGCGCAGCTGCTCGGTCTTCAGCCCTCGCCGGGCGGGCACATGCTGCTTTCGTTCTGCGTTCTGCTCGCTTCCCTGCTGGTCAATGCCGGCGGCGTCCAGGTCGTTCGCGTGGCGGTAAACTTCGGCATCGCAGCCGAGATAATCGCTTCGATGCTCATCGGCTCGATGCTGCTGGTGTTCTTCCGAACCCACGATGCCACCGTCCTCTTCAGTTCGATGGGGGCTCCGACCTCGCTCGGAGCAGCGCTTGCCACGCTCGCCGTCTGCGGTTGGGCCTTCGTCGGCTTCGATGCGAGCGCGTCGGTCGCCGAAGAGACCACCGGCGCGGGCGCGAACGTTCCGCGTGCCATCCTTGCCGCCACGGCGGTCGTTGGCATCGCAGTGGTTTTGGTCGCCGTTGCCGTCATCCTGGCGACCGGTGACCTCCAGGCGGTGATCTCGGGCTCTGAAATGGATCCGGTCACGGCGACGGTGGTCGCCTCGCTGGGTGATTGGTCGCGAATGCCGTTTCTGGCGGTGGTGGCGATCACCTTTTTCGCCTGCTGCATTTCCATGCAAGCCTATCTTGGCCGCGTCATCTTCAGTCTCGCCCGGGATGGCGTGCTTCCGTTCTCCCGCAAGTTGGCTTCGGTCAGCGAAGGCAGAAAGGTTCCGCTGGTCGCCATGACGACCATGACGCTCATCGCCTCGGCCTGCCTGCTTCTCGGCTTCAACGAAGGGGCTGTCGGAACGATGATCAGCTTCGGCACCGCAGGCCTCTATATAACGTTCCTGCTGGTCGTGGCGGCGGCGCTCTACGCCCGCCTCAGCGGCAAGTGGCGCCCCGAGGGCTCGTTGCGTCTCGGCGCGCTCGGCACGCCGGTCAACGTCGCCGCCTTGGTCTGGCTGCTGTTCGAGACCATCAACATAGCATGGCCGCGCGTCGAACTGGCGCCGCCAAATGCTCCGGTTTGGCAGGTTTGGGCGGCGATCTGGGTCTTCGCGGTCGTTGCCGCGCTGGCTGTCATCTACATCGGCGCGTGGCGTCGCAAGAACCTGGGTGCGGAATAGAAATGAGCATTCTGGGCAAAGGCGGCCTGCTGCTGCTGTCGATGGGGGGCTGCTCCGGCATCCTCATGTATCTGTCGCTCGAGCGCCCGGCAGGCTGGGCATACATCAGAAACTTCGCGCGGCTGCGGCAAGGCCACGTCGACGCTTTGGTGCTCGGCGGCATCTTCCTCGCCGCGGAGGCGACAGGCGTCGTCGACCCTTATGCGTCTTTGGTGTTGCTGATCACCGGCTTCTATACCGTCATCTCGACGGGTGCGATGGGCTGGTGGCCGGATTTTCCGCAGCGATACAAGGTTGCAGGCGTCGGCGACTTCGCCGCCTTGTCGACTTTCGCTCTTGCCTGGGTCTGGGTAACGGTCCGCGTGCTGACGGGGTGGTAGAAGAGACATGACGCGCATTTACATCAGCCAGAAGCCCCCGCACCTTCTCGATCTCGACGCGGGCATCGCCACTGCGAAAGCGGAGATCGAGGCCGCAGCCGCACAAGGCGCCAATCTCGTTGTGTTTCCCGAGACCTGGCTCGGCGGCTATCCGGCCTGGGTTTTCGGGTTAGCCGGCTGGAACGATCCGGAGGCGCGGCACTGGTTCCAAAAGCTGGTGGCCGCAAGCGCCACCGTTCCCGGCCCTCACGTGCAGGCCCTCTGCGACGCCGCGCGTGACAATGGGGTGTGCGTGGTGATCGGCCTCAATGAGCGCGCTCGGCCGAGCGCCGCGCTGCTTTACAACAGCGCGCTTACGATCGACGCCGATGGATCGATCGTATCCGTTCACCGCAAGCTCACTCCAACCCACACCGAACGCCTGGTCTGGACGCCGGGCGATGCGGACGGCCTGCGTGTGAACGAAACGGCGGCCGGGCGGGTCGGCGCGATGGTATGCTGGGAGCATTTCCATCCCATCATCCGCCAGGCCCTGCACGCCGAGGACGAGCAGATTCACGTTGCCCTTTGGCCGGACATGCCGTCGGCGCACCAGCTTGCTTCCCGGCACTACGCTTTCGAGGGGCGCTGCTTCGTCGCAAGCGCCGCGACGTATCTTCCTGTGGAGGCCGTGCCGCCGGACCTGCGGGCGGCCTATGAAAAGGGGACGGGGGGAGACGCTTCGTTTCCCGGAGGATCGGGGGTCATCGGTCCCGATGGCGAATACCTGGTCGGTCCGGTCTTCGGCGACGCGCCCGTCATCTGTGACCTTGACCTTGAGCAGACCATAGCGTTCAAACACGATCTCGACGTAACGGGTCACTACAGCCGATCCGATATCCTGCATTGGGGCGTCGATCGGCCGGGAACGAGGTATGGCGAGCAAGGCAGACCGGACTATCGGAGCAAGTGATCAAAACTGGGATCAGTTCGCGCCAAACGACACCCGGCGACGAATCCTCATGGAAGCCAGCGCGCTCTTCCGCCGCCACGGATATCAGGCCACCTCCACCCGACAGATCGCAGCTGCGGTAGGCATCAGGCAGCCATCGCTGTTTCACCATTTCGCAAACAAGCAGGCGATACTCGAGGCGCTGTTTTCTCTCAGCCTCGACAATGCGGTGGTCGTCGCGGAAAGGACAGCGAACGCATCTGGATCGGCGGCAGCGAGACTTCATGACTATCTGGTCTGGGATCTCGAGACGCTGCTGAGCCTGCCGCTCTCGCTATCCGAACTCTACAGCAGCGATATATTGCGTGCGCCGGAATTGGCGCACTGGGCCGCCAAGCTCGAATCGCTCTACCTCGCGTTGGAGAAACTTGTCCGCCAGGGCATAGAGGCGGGCGAGTTCGTTGCCACGGATCCGGTGCTCATACGCATCCTGATCGCAAACGTGACGATCGCACACATCCAGTACGCGGACGAACGGCCTGATCGAGATCCCAAGAAGCTGGCGCGCGACGGTGCGCGGTTCGTACTCGCCGGGCTGAGCAACATGCAATCCGCTCATCTTGACGAGTTGATCTCTGGCACAAGAAGCCGGTAGCGGATTTAGAAAATCGTAAGGAATTTCAAAAGGGTGCATAAACCCTGCTTTAACGCGCCCTTAAATCGCCGCATCTAGTCTGCACCCGAGCGCCATCAGCACCGGGACATTAAGCGCAGCGCATGGCGAACCGCAGAGACAGTCGCATCGAACCGAGCTTCGACGGGCCGCCCCAGGCGAAATCCCCGGCCGGGTTCTCGGTGAGCGAGGAGGATCGCGTCGTGCCGGGCAGTCGCAAATCCGCCGCCAGACGCAAACCGGCCAAGAAGTCGCCGCGTCGCGGGCGTGATCGCAGCCGGCGCGGCCTGTTCGGCATTCTCGCCCGGCTGGCCTACTGGTGCTTCGTGCTGGCCATCTGGGGCGGCATCGCGGTGGCCGGCATCGTCGTCTATTACGGTGCCAAGATGCCGGCAGCGACCACCTGGTCGATCCCCGACCGCGCGCCCAACATCAAGATCGTCTCGGTCGACGGACAGCTGATCGCCAATCGCGGCATGAGCGGCGGCGAGGCCGTCGGCCTGCATGAGATGTCGCCCTACATCCCCGAGGCCGTCGTCGCCATCGAGGACCGTCGCTTCTATTCGCATTTCGGTATCGATCCGATCGGGCTGACACGCGCCATGGTCACCAATGTGCTTGGCGGGCACTTCTCGCAGGGCGGCTCGACGCTGACGCAGCAACTGGCGAAGAATCTGTTCCTGACGCCCGACCGCACGCTGGAGCGCAAGGTGCAGGAAGTGCTCCTGGCACTGTGGCTCGAGCACAAGCATACCAAGGACCAGATCCTCGAAATGTACCTCAACCGGGTCTATTTCGGGTCCGGCGCCTATGGCGTTGAAGCGGCCTCGCGGCGTTATTTCGGCAAGAGCGCGCGCGACGTGACGCTCTCCGAGGCAGCGCTCCTGGCGGGCCTGCTCAAGGCGCCGTCGCGGCTGTCGCCGGCGCGCGACCCGAAAGCGGCCGAAGAGCGCGCGCAACTGGTGCTCGCCGCCATGCGCGATTCCGGCAAGATTGGCGCCAAGGAACTGACGAGCGCGATGAGCGCGCCGGCGACGCGCGCGCCGTCCTACTGGACCGGTTCGGAAAACTATGTCGCGGACACCGTCATGGGCGAACTGCCCGACCTGATCGGCGACGTGCGCGGCGATATCGTCGTCGACACCACGGTCGATCTCACCCTGCAGAAGCTCGCCGAACAGTCGATCCGGCGGCTGATCGACGAGAGCGGCAAGAAGCTCAACGTCACGCAGGGTGCGCTGGTGTCGATCGACGATTCCGGCGCCGTGCGCGCCATGGTCGGCGGCTACGACTATTCCACCAGCCAGTTCGACCGCGCCTCGGAAGCGCGCCGCCAGCCGGGCTCGGCCTTCAAGCCGTTCGTCTATATGGCAGCGCTCGAGGCCGGCCGCACGCCGGACAGCGTGCGCAACGACGCGCCGATCAAGATCGGCAAATGGACGCCCGACAATTACGGCGGCAAGTACTACGGCAAGGTGACGCTGGCGACGGCGCTGGCGAAATCGCTGAACTCGGTCGCCGCCCAGCTCACCATGGAAGTCGGGCCGGACGCGGTGGTGGAAGCGGCGCACCGCATGGGCATCCAGTCCGACCTGCAGTCGAACACCTCGATCGCGCTCGGCACGTCGGAAGTGACGCCGCTGGAGCTGACCTCGGCCTATGTGCCGTTCGCCAATGGCGGCTTCAAGCCGGACATCCATTTCATCCGCCGCGTGACGACGACCGACGGCAAGGTGCTCTACGACAACAATGGCGGCAGCGCGCCGCGTGTCGTCAAGCAAGAGATCGTCGGCATGATGAACTCGATGATGACCGGCACGGTCGAGATCGGCACCGCCAAGAAGGCGGCCTTCGCCTGGCCCTCGGCCGGCAAGACCGGCACCAGCCAGAATTCGCGCGACGCCTGGTTCGTCGGCTACACCGCCAACCTCACCACCGGCGTGTGGTTCGGCAATGACGACGGCAGCGCGATGAAGAAGGTCACCGGCGGCGCGCTGCCGGCGCAGGCCTGGCATGAATTCATGGTCGCCGCGCATGAGGGCGTGCCGGTCCGGCCGCTGCCCGGAACCTGGAAGTCGACGCCGTCCGACACCGTCGTGCCCGACGAGATACCCTCGGCCGATGCCGGCCAGCCGGCGCCGATGCCGCAGGCGGCGGTCGGTCAATCCCAGCCCGCCCAGGCGCCCGCACGCCCGGCGCGACCGTCCAGGCCGGCCGAGACGGTCGATGCCGACGGGTTCGACATGCCGAGCGATGGCGGGACGACCGCCTCGGTCGGCCATCCGGTGCCGCCTGGCAATGTCGGCGGCCCGACGAAAAAGCGGCAGACCTCGATCCTCGACATCCTCACCGGCGGTTGAGCGGCAACATCGCCTCTCGCAATGGCCTGCGCCTTCGGCTACATGTCCGGCCGGAGACCGCGACATGGCCGAGACCGATACAAGAAAAACCATCGTGCTGACCGGTGCCAGCCGGGGCATCGGCCATGCGACGGTGAAGCGCTTCTCGCGTGAGGGCTGGCGCGTCATCACCTGCTCGCGCCAGGCGTTTGCCGAGGACTGTCCGTGGCCGGCGGGGCCGGAGGACCACATCAAGGTCGATCTCGCCGACCAGGAGGATGTCGGCATCGCCGTCTCTGAGATCCGCCACCGGCTGGAGGCGCATGGCGGCCAGCTCAACGCGCTGGTCAACAATGCCGGCATCTCGCCGAAGCTGAAGGACGGCAGCCGGATGAACTCGATCGACACGCCGATGCATGTCTGGCGTGACGTGTTCCAGGTCAATTTCTTCGCGCCGATCATGCTGGCCAGGGGCCTGTTCAAGGAGCTGGCCCAGGCGAAGGGCTCGATCGTCAACGTCACCTCGATCGCCGGCACCCGTGTGCATCCCTTCGCCGGCACGGCTTACGCGACATCGAAGGCGGCACTGGGTTCGCTGACGCGCGAGATGGCGCATGATTTCGGCCCTCACGGCATCCGCGTCAACGCCATCGCGCCGGGCGAGATCGACACCGCTATCCTGTCGCCGGGCACCGACAAGATCGTCGAGACGATCCCGCTCAGACGCCTCGGCGCCACGGCGGAGGTGGCCGACATCATCTTCTTCCTGTGCTCCGGGCAGGCGTCCTACGTCACCGGCTCGGAAATCCACATCAATGGCGGTCAGCACGTGTGAGCGGCTGACTCAGGACTGCTCATCCGGTCATGGTGAGGACGGCCTTGCCGCTGAAGCTGCGCTGGCGCAGGGCGTCCAGCGCCTGGCCGATGTCTGTCCACGGCACAGTCAAGGCGACGCGGGTTTCCAGCCGGCCAGCCGCGACCAAAGCGAGCAGCGAGGCGATGTCGGCGCCGATGGCTGGACCGGACGTATAGTAGGCGAAGGTCTGAAGCCTCGCCCCTTCATGGCCCGGAACGAACTGGCGAAATCCGACGGGCGTCAGTTCGCCGCTGCTTGAACCGAACATGACGATGGTGCCGCCCGGCGCGACGCGTTCGATCGCGTGCGCAAGGCTTGCGCCGCCGACCGACTCGGTGATCAGCGAGAACGGCCCCTCGGCCCGCTCGATCGACTCGACGACACGTTCGGCGCCCAGGCCACGCAGATCCTCGGCATGCCGGGCGGCGGCGATCGCCGTCACCGAGGCGCCTTGCTCGCGGGCGATCTGGATCTGGAAACGACCGACCGCACCGCTAGCGCCGGTGATCAGAACCTGCTGGCCGGCGAGGTCACCGCCATGGCGCAACGTCCTCAGCGCCGTCGTGCCAGCGACCGGAAGCGTGGCGGCGGAACCGAAGCCGACGCCGTCCGGCAGGACGGCGAGACGGTCGGTCGGAACCGCGACACGTTCGGCCCAGCCGTGCTCGTCGACCAAAGCTGCGACCCGGGTCCCCACGCCAGGCCCGGTGCCATCGGCTGCTGCCCGTTCGACGACCCCGACGATGTCCTGGCCGGGTATCCAGCCATCCGGACGTATGGCCAGGAGGCGCAGCTCACCCCGGTTCAGCGAGGTTGCGCGGACCGCGATGAGCGCCTCGTTCGCCAAGGGCCGAGGGTCCTCGACCTCGGCGAGCCTAAGCCCGGTGGCGCTGTCGGAAGCGATGACGAGGGCGAGCATGGGCTGTACCTTCCTGGACCAAGCCGGCGATGGGCGCGCGGCGTCGACGCGATCGCCATGCGCGAACCGGAGCCTATCGACTTCCATGGTCTAAGAATTTAGATATAATTGCACACGGTCGCTAAAAACAGTCAATCATGAGACAGCCTCTTCGCTACCCATGGCTTGATTTCGATGTCGACGACGTCCACGCGCCGGCAATCGCCGTGCGCGTCGATGTACCGGAGACCAGGGCCGAGGTGCGCGACCACTGGCATCGCAAGGGGCAGCTCGTCTTCGCGCTGGGAGGCGGCGTCACCTGTCGGGTTCCGAGCGGCCTGTGGATGGTGCCGCCGCATTGCGCCGTGTGGATCCCGGGCGGCATGCAGCACAGCAACATCGCGACCGCCAATGCGCGGATTTTCTTCGTTTATCTCGAACCGGGCGCCGCCGAATTGCCGGACCGGTGCTGCACGCTTTCGATCTCGCCGCTGCTGCGCGAGCTGATCATCGACCTGTCGGATTGCGCGCCGGAGGACGCACGATGCGGTTTCCTGGGAGGGATCCTGCTTGCCGAACTGCCGCGCATGCCTGTCCAGCAACTGCACCTGCCGATTTCGGCCGAGCCGCGCTTGCGGCGGATCGCCGGGGCGTTAGCGAATGATCCCGCCGACCGCAGCACGCTTGCGGAATGGGCGAACCGCGTGGCGCTCAGCGAGAGCAGTCTGGCACGCCTCGTCGTGAAGGAGACAGGGCTGACCTTCGGGCGCTGGCGCCAGCAGCTGCACCTGATCGTGGCGCTGCGCGAACTCGCCTCAGGCGCCAGCGTGCAGCAGGTCTCGGGCGATCTCGGCTATGAATCCGTCACAGCGTTTATCACCATGTTCAAGAAGGCGCTGGGCAAGCCGCCGGCAAAATATCTCAGCGATATCGCGCAAAACGGCGGCTCCGCATTTGTCGCTTGATCGACCCGGCTGGTGCGTGGACGCGCAACTCAAACGGCTTGCGGTTTGATCTCCGGGACGAGGGCGACCTCTTCCAACCCAGCGGATGCCGTACCCGTCACCACCTCGACGATGCCGCGGGCGATCTCGCGCTCGCCCATGATCACGGTGTCGGCGCCGAGCCCCTTGAGATGCTCGACCTCGGCATCGGAATGGGCGCGAGCGATGACGTTGACGCCGGGGTTGGCGGCGCGGGCGCGCAGCACGATCTGGCCGGCCTCGAAGGCATTCGGAATTGCAAGGATCAGCCGCCTGGCGCCTTCCGGATTGGCGGCTGAAAAGACGTCGGCATTGGCGGCATTGCCGGCGATGGTTTCGACGCCATCGGCCTTCAGTTTCGCCAGTGTCTTGTCGGCGTCCTCGATGACCAAAAAGGGCAGGGCGGCCTGTTTCAGCGCCGCGCCAACGAGACTGCCGACACGGCCGTAGCCGATCAGGATGGAATGGCCGGCAAGCGCGGTTCTTGGCGGCGGGCCGTCTTGCTTTTGCCGTGAAGCCGTCACCGAAGCCACCTGGCCGGGCTCGGTCGCCGGGCCGATCGGCCTTGCCTCTTCCGGCGGCGATGCCTTGGCCGAGCGTGCCTCCAGCCACGGTGTCATCCAGTCGATGGCAAGGAACATCAGCGGATTGAGCAGGATCGACAGGATGGCGCCGGCGAGGATCAGGTCGCGCCCCTGTTCGGGCAGGAGTTTCAGCCCGACGCCGAGCTCGGCGAGGATGAAGGAAAACTCGCCGATCTGCGCCAGGCTGGCCGAGATCATCAGCGCCGTCGCGATCGGGTAGCGGAAGGCGACGACGATGACGAAGGCGGCCAGCGACTTGCCGATGACGATGATGGCCAGCGTCGCCAGGATCGGCCAGCCATTGCTGACCAGGCTGAACGGGTCGAACAGCATGCCGACCGAGACGAAGAACAGCACCGAGAAGGCATCGCGCAGCGGCAGCGATTCCTCGGCTGCCCGATGGCTTAGCTCGGATTCGCTCATGATCATGCCGGCGAAGAAGGCGCCCAGCGCCAGCGATACGCCGAACAGTTTCGCTGCCCCGAAGGCGACGCCCAACGCAATCGCCAGCACCGCCAGCCGGAATAGCTCGCGCGACCCGGTATGGGCGACATAATGCAGGATCCAGGGGATCACGCGGCGGCCGACCACCAGCATGACGACGACAAAGGCCACCACCTTGGCCAGCGTGACGCCGACGACGCCCCAGATGCCGTAGCTGGCCGGCAGCGCCAGCAGGCTGGCATGGTCGTCGGCCTGCGGCACGCCGCCGAGCACGCCGGCCAGCGCCGGCAAGAGCACCAGCGCCAGCACCATGGCAAGGTCCTCGACGATCAGCCAGCCGACGGCGATACGGCCACGCTCGGTCTCGATCAGCCGTCGTTCCTGCAACGCGCGCAGCAGCACCACCGTCGAAGCGACGGACAATGCCAGGCCGAAGACCAGCCCGGCGCCCACCGACCAGCCGAGCAGCCAGGCAAGGCCGACGCCGAGCAGCGTGGCAAAGCCGATCTGGACGATGGCGCCGGGCACGGCGATGGCGCGGACGGAGAGAAGGTCCTTCAGCGAGAAATGCAGGCCGACGCCGAACATCAGCAGGATGACGCCGATCTCGGCAAGCTCGGTGGCCAGGCTTGCGTCGGCGACGAAGCCCGGCGTGTTCGGCCCGACCAGGACGCCTGCCACGAGATAGCCGACCAGCGGCGGGATGCGGAAACGGTTGGCGAGCGCGCCGAAGATGAAAGCCAGCCCCAGACCGGCGACGATTGTGGCGATAAGGGGCGTGTCATGCGGCATTGTCTATGGAGCGCCTTTCGAAAAAATCACGATGCAGGATAGGGCCGCCCCGCGGCCGCCGCCCCTTGCAATATGGGGGGAGGCATGGCCGCGAGGCAACCCGTAAAGCCGTGAAATCGAAAGGCAAAGGCGCACGAATGCCGGGCGAAGGGCGGATTGCGCTTGCGGGCGCCGTCAGGCCGCCTGGAGCAGGCTTTCGATCTCAGGGATGGTGTGGTTGGTCAGCGTCTTTGGAATTTCCACCGTCACCTTGTCGCCGACAAGCTTGTGGAGCTTCCGGCGCATTTCGCCCAGCACCAGCGGCGGCGCGATCAGCACGATCTCCTTGAAGGCGCCGCGATTGGCGAGCCCATAGAGCCGTTCGGCGATGTCGTCGGCGAAGCGCTCCTTGCCGATACGATGCCAGTCGGTGTCCTCGACCGCGCTGCGATGGATGGACGGCCCGTCATTGTAGCGGCCGGGGCGGTCGCTGCCCTGCTCGCGCGTGGCGGGGTTCTCCTGCTCCATCTCCTGCACGACCTGCAGGTCCGGAGTGCGGGTGTTGCCTTCATTGCGCAGGAACAGCGCTTTTTCGCCATCGGCGACCACGATCCAAAGGCCATGTTTCAGCGTGACATTGCTCATACGGGCTCCTCCTGCTTTTGCCGTGTTGCGAACCGTTCGCGGCGGCAGGCCGGGGCGGGTCCGTATGGCAAACGCCCGCTCAAGCAGGAATGTTCCGATATCGTTGCGGCGCTCATCCAACATTGCGTGCAAGTCCGCGACGATCTTTGCGGCCTTAATCTACTAAATTGGTAGAATTTAGAAAAATCTGTTTTGCAGCGTGGAGCATTTGCAGCTAAAAACGCCTGAGATCAGGGCCCGCAACAGCGGCTTCAATCCGATCCTCTCCCGGATGTGGAATTTTTTTCTCCTCCTCTTCGCGCTTGCGAAAAAGCGATTGCCTGCCATCGCGGGATGCGCGAGTGCTTTGCTTCTGGTTTTTCACGCCCGCGCGTAAAACTGCCAAATTGCTCAGGAATCTGCTCGCCATGCCGCAGGCCAATGCCAAGCTCAACGCTTTCCCCGTCTTCATGCGGGTCGAGGGCGAAGCCGTGGCCATTGTCGGCGGCGGCGAGGCGGCGCTGGCCAAGGCGCGGCTCGTCGGCCAGTCGAGCGCGGTGCTGCGCATCATAGCGCAAACCGCCGAAGCAGAGCTGCTGTCTTTCATTGCCGCGACCGGTGCTGTCCATGTCGCCGCCGCCTATGAGGCTGCGCATCTCGAAGGCGCGGCCATGGTGTTCGCCGCCAGCGGCGACGAGGCGCTCGACCGCCGCGTTGCCGAGGATGCGCGCCGCTTGTGCATTCCGGTCAACGCGGTCGACCGGCCAGAGCTTTGCGATTTCTTCACGCCGGCGCTGGTCAACCGCGCGCCGGTCGCCATCGCCATCGGCACCGAAGGCGCCGGCCCGGTTCTTGCGCAGATGCTGCGCGGCCGCATCGATCGCATGCTGTCGCCGTCGCTCGGCGCGCTGGCCACGCTTGCCGCGTCCTTCCGGGGCGCCGCCGAGCGGCTGCCGAAGGGCACCGGCCGCCGCCGCTTCTGGCGCGATTTCTTCGCCGGCGCGCCGGCGCGAGCCGTCGAGGCGGGCGAGTTTGCGAGGGCGCATGATGCCGCCGTCGAGCTGCTTGTCTCCGACGCGCCGGCCTCGGGCCACATCGCGCTGGTCGGCGCCGGTCCGGGCGCCGAGGATCTGCTCACGCTCAGGGCGCATCGCCTGCTGATGGAAGCCGACGTCATCGTCCATGACGCGCTGGTGCCGGAAGCCATCGTCGCCATGGGCCGTCGCGATGCCGAGCGCCTGCCGGTCGGCAAGCGCAAGGGCTGCCATTCCAAGAGCCAGGAAGAGATCAACGCGCTGCTTGTCGAGCTTGGCCGCGAGGGCAAGCGCGTCGTGCGGCTGAAGTCGGGCGACCCGCTGGTGTTCGGCCGCGCCGGCGAGGAAATGGCGGCACTTCGCGATGCCGGCATCGCCTATGAGGTGGTTCCCGGCGTCACCGCGGCCTTCGCCGCCGCCGCCGATTTCGAACTGCCGCTGACGCTGCGCGGCGTGTCGTCCTCGCTGGTGTTCACGACCGGCCATGACCTTAAGGGCAATTCGCTGCCCGACTGGGCCAAGCTCGCCATTTCCGGCGCCACCGTCGCCGTCTATATGGGCCGCTCGGTCGCGGCCGAAGTCGCCGGCCGACTGATCGAGGCGGGCCTGTCGCCCGACACCGCCGTCGCCGTGGTCGAGAACGCCAGCCTCGGCAACCGCCGCCGCTTCCACGGCACGCTGGCCGACCTGCCTTCGCTGGAGGCCCGCGCCGATCTCGCCGGTCCGGTGATGACCATCATCGGCGACGCGGTCGCCGGCGCCAATTTCGAACGTTCCGAGCCGCTCGCGGCACACAGGCATGAAGATACGGCCAGCGCAACGGCCGAAGGAGTTGAACAATGAAGGTTCTGACCGCGAACAGGCTCACCGACGGCATCGCCGTCTGGTACGCCGATGGCGGCTGGGCGGAAACGGTCGGCGGCGCCGACCTCGCCCATGACAAGGCGGCGGAGGACCGGCTGGAAGCGATCGGCGCGGCGGCCTACGCCAACAACGAGGTGGTCGACGTCAATTTGATCGACGTCACGGTGGTCGACGGGTTGGTCGAGCCGGTGCGGCTGCGCGAAAAGATCCGCGCCGCCGGGCCGACCATCCGCGAAGATCTCGGCAAGCAGGCGAGCCCGCAACCCATGCGGGCGGCATAGACCAAACAGGCAATGCGGGCGGACGCGCCCTGAAAGACGAAGCATGTACCGTTACGATGAGTTCGACCACGATTTCGTTCAGGCCCGCGTCGCCGAGTTCAGCGACCAGGTCCAGCGCCGGCTTGCCGGCGAGATCACCGAGGATCAGTTCCGGCCGCTGAGGCTGATGAACGGCGTCTATCTGCAGCTGCATGCCTATATGCTGCGCATCGCCGTGCCCTATGGCACGCTGAACAGCAAGCAGATGCGCATGCTCGGCCACATCGCGCGCAAATACGACAAGGGCTACGGCCATTTCACCACGCGCCAGAACATCCAGTTCAACTGGCCGGCGCTGTCCGACATTCCCGCGATCCTGGCCGATCTCGCCAGCGTCGAGATGCATGCCATCCAGACCTCTGGCAACTGCATCCGCAATGTCACCGCGGATCACTTCGCCGGCGCGGCGGCCGACGAGGTCGCCGATCCCCGGCCCTATGCCGAGATCCTGCGGCAATGGTCGTCGGTGCATCCGGAGTTTTCGTTCCTGCCGCGCAAGTTCAAGATCGCGGTGACGGGTGCCGAGCGCGACCGCGCCGCCATCCAGACGCATGACATCGGCCTGCACCTGAAGAAGAACGCGGCCGGCGAGCTCGGCTTCGCCGTCTATGTCGGCGGCGGCCAGGGCCGCACGCCGATGGTGGCGCGGAAGATCCGCGACTTCCTGCCGGAAGCCGATCTTCTCTCCTACTGCACGGCGATCCTGCGCGTTTACAACCTCTATGGCCGCCGCGACAACAAGTACAAGGCGCGCATCAAGATCCTCGTCCACGAGACCGGCGTCGAGGAGATCACGCGCCAGGTCGAGGCCGAGTGGCAGGAGCTGAAGGACGCCGAGCTGAAGCTGCCGGAAGCCGACATCCAGGCCATCAACGCCTATTTCACGCCGCCGGGTCTGGCCGAGCGGCCGGAAGGCGACGCGGCAGTGAAGCTGGCGCGGCTCGATTCCAAGAATTTCTCGGAATGGCTCGACCAGAATGTGGTGACGCATCGCCATCCCGACTATGCGGCGGTGACGATCTCGCTGAAAGGCATCGGCGAGGTGCCTGGCGACGCCACCGACAGCCAGATGGAGGCGGTCGCCGACATCGCCGAGAAATACGCCTTCGACGAATTGCGCGTCAGCCACGAGCAGAACCTGATCCTGCCGCATGTGGCGCGCGCCGATCTGAAGGCCGTCTATGACGCGCTGGTCGACATCGGCCTGGCGACGGCCAACTCCAATCTGATCAGCGACATCATCTCGTGCCCCGGCCTCGACTATTGTGCGCTGGCCACGGCCCGTTCCATTCCGGTGGCGCAGGAGATCTCGCAGCGCTTCGCTTCGCTGGAACGGCAGCGCGAGATCGGCGAATTAAAGCTGAAGATCTCCGGCTGCATCAATGCCTGCGGCCATCATCATGTCGGCCACATCGGCATTCTCGGCGTCGAGAAGAAGGGCTCCGAGCTTTACCAGGTCACCCTCGGCGGCTCGGCCGACGAGAACACCTCCGTCGGCGAGATCATCGGCCGCGGCTTCTCGTCGGAAGAGATCACCGACGCCATCGAGCAGATCGTCGATACCTATCTCGGCCTTCGGCTCAGTCCCTCGGAACGTTTTATCGACGCCTACCGCAGAGTCGGTCCCGCGCCGTTCAAGGAGGCGCTCTATGCTGGCGAAACCAAGGCCGCTTGACCGGGTCGTTGATGTCGAGGCCGGTGTCGCCGCCGAGGCGGCGGGGCTGGACGCGCTTTACGGTCACCTGAGCCCGATCGAGGTCATCGAGCGCTCGGCGAACGAGCTGTTTCGCGGCGGCATCGCCGCGGTTTCCTCCTTCGGCGCCGATTCCGCCGTGCTGCTGCACATGATCGCCAAGGTCGACCGCGCGCTGCCGGTGATCTTCCTCGACACCGGCAAGCATTTCGAGGAAACGCTCGGCTATCGCGATGCGCTGGTCGCCGATTTCGGCTTCACCGACGTCAGGGTGATCAAGCCGGAAGAGGCCGCGCTCGAGCGGGTCGATCCGACCGGCAGGCTGCACGAGACCAACACCGACGCCTGCTGCAACGTGCGCAAGGTCGAGCCGATGGCGCGCGGCGTCGAGCCGTTCCGCGCCTGGTTCACCGGGCGCAAGCGCTTCCAGGCCTCGACGCGCGCGGCGCTTCCGGTCTTCGAGGCGGTCGGCTCGCGCATCCGCATCAATCCGCTGGCACACTGGACGACGGCGGACCAGGCCGACTACATGCGCGCGCACGCGCTGCGCGAAAATCCGCTCGTCGCCTATGGCTATCTGTCGATCGGGTGCTTCCCGTGCACGCAGCCGGTACAGCCGGGCGAGGACGCGCGCAGCGGCCGCTGGGCCGGGCACGCCAAGACAGAGTGCGGCATCCACCTTTCCGGCCTGGAGAAGTCGCTGACCGACGCATCCCTTTAGGCTATGTTGATATTCAGGTGAGGCCGGCCCGCAATCGTCGGTTTCCTGCGTTTCCGGTGCCCACGGGACGCTCCGCTCCGGCTCGGCCTGACCTGAAACGCGACACATCCTTTGATTTTTGGATTTTGGGAATTTTGATGACTGAACCGACCAAATCGGAAACCCGCCTCTGGACCCCGAACGGTTTCCGCGAGGACGAGTGGATCCAGGCCGAGAGCGCCGAGGCGCTCGCCGGCAACGGCCGCTTCATCCTGCCGCTGCAGGCGTTCCTGGGGCTCGACCTTGAGGTGCGCAAGTCGGCCAGGGAACGCATCGGGGTGCTGCTGCAGCCCGGCGACGAGCTCGACAAGATCGTCGGCCTGCTCGACCAGCTGTCGCTGGTGGCGCTGGCCTTCCCGGCGTTCAATGACGGCCGCTCCTTCTCCAAGGGCGAATTGCTGCGCAGCCGCCATCATTTCGAGGGCGCCGTCCGCGCCACCGGCCAGGTGCTGGTCGACCAGCTGCCGCATATGCTGCGGGTCGGCTTCGACGAGTTCGAAATCTCGAACCCGGTGCTTTTGAAGCGGCTGGAGGAAGGCCGCACCGGCGGGCTGGGGCTCTACTACCAGCCGACCGCCGAGTCGGAGGCCAAGGGGCCGAAATATTCCTGGCGGCGCAAACGCGCCGGCTGACCCAGCGGTAACTCGTCGACGTCTTTACAACGCGCGCAAGCAGGCTTTCTCTGACCGCACGGACGGAAACATCCGCCGGGAGGAGACCATGCGCTACGACTATGTCATCGCCGGCGGCGGTTCCGCCGGCTGCACGCTTGCCGCCAGGCTTTCCGAGGATGCATCGAAGACGGTCTGCCTGATCGAAGCGGGCGGCGAAGGCAAGGATCTCCTGATCCGCGCGCCGGCGGGCATCATCGCGCTGCTGCCGGGCAGGCCCAAGATCAACAACTGGGGCTTTGAGACGGTGCCGCAGGAAGGGCTTGGCGGCCGCAAGGGCTACCAGCCGCGTGGCAAGGCGCTGGGCGGCTCAAGCGCCATCAACGCCATGCTCTACACGCGCGGCCATCCTTGCGACTATGACGAATGGGCCGATCTCGGCTGCGACGGCTGGTCGTGGAGCGAGGTGCTGCCCTATTTCCGGCGCGCCGAAGGCAATCAACGCGGCACTGACGCGCTGCACGGCGGCGACGGACCGCTCAGGGTGGCCGAGCAGCAGGAACCGCGTTCGATCTCGAAAGCCTTCGTCGAGGCCTGCGGCGAAAACCAAATCCGCCGCAACGACGATTTCAACGGGCCCGAGCAGGAAGGGGCGGGGCTCTACCAGGTCACGCAATTCTGGGGCGAGCAACGCAATGGCGAGCGCTGCTCGGCCGCGGCAGCCTATCTGCATCCGGCGATGGGCCGGCCGAACCTCACCGTCATCACCGGCGCGCAGGCGACCGGCGTGGTGCTCGACGGCAAGCGCGCGACGGGCGTGCGCTATCGTGCCGGCAAGAGCGAAGCCGCGGCGGAAGCCAGGCGCGAGGTCATCCTGTGCGGTGGCGCGTTCGGCTCGCCGCAAATGCTGCTGCTTTCCGGCATCGGTCCGGCGGTGGAGCTGGCAGTGCACGGCATTCCGCTCGTCCATGAACTGCCCGGTGTCGGCAAGAACCTGCAGGACCATCTCGATTTCATCCTGGCCTGGAAGTCGCGCGAGACCGAGCTGATGGGCATCGGCCTCCGCGGCCTGCCCGGACTGCTCAGGCACATGCTGCGCTGGCGCAAGGACGGCACCGGCATGATCGCCACGCCCTATGCGGAGGCCGGCGCCTTCCTCAAATCCGACGCGGCGGCCGAGCGGCCCGACCTGCAACTGCATTTCTGCATCGCCATCGTCGACGATCACGGCCGCAAGCTGCATATGGGTTATGGCTTCTCCTGCCATGTCTGCGTGCTGAGGCCGCATTCGCGCGGCGAGGTCGGGCTTACGAGCGCGAACCCGCTGGCGCCGCCGCGCATCGACCCGCGTTTCCTCGAGGACGAGCGCGACGCCGAGCTTCTGCTCCGGGGCGTGCGGATGATGCGCGGCATATTGGAAGCGCCGGCGCTGGCCAGGTATCGCCAGAAGGAAATCTATACCGCCGGCGCTGCCAGCGACGCCGAGCTGATGGCGCATATCAGGGCCCGCGCCGACACGATCTATCACCCGGCCGGCACCTGCAAGATGGGCATCGACGAGATGGCGGTCGTCGATCCGCAGTTAAAGGTGCGCGGCTTGCAAGGGCTGCGCGTCGTCGACGCCTCGGTGATGCCGACACTCGTCGGCGGCAACACCAATGCGCCGACGATCATGATCGCCGAGAAGGCGGCGGATATGATCCGGGCGGCAGCCTGACGCCATCTTGGTCAGACCAGCCTGCCCGGTTTTGCTCCGGAAGCCCTGCCTTTATCGCTCGCCGGGCGCCACGGAATCAATCTGGTAGGACCAATCGTGCGATTTGCGCTTCCCCTCCGGCCTGCTTGCCCTTACGATAGGGCTATATTTCGTGCCTCGAAATAAATAGCCAGCTAAGGGAGGAACCGGCATGGCAGGCAAAAAGATTTTGATGCTCGTTGGCGAGTTCAGCGAGGAGTATGAGATTTTCGTCTTCGAACAGGCCATGCATGCGGTTGGCCATACGGTGCATGTCGTCTGCCCCGACAAGAAGGCCGGCGACATCTTGAAGACCTCGCTGCACGATTTCGAAGGCCACCAGACCTACACCGAAAAGCTCGGCCACGACTACATCCTCAACAAGAGCTTCGCCGAGGTGAACCCGGCCGATTACGACGCCGTCTATGCGGCCGGTGGGCGCGGGCCGGAATACATCCGCATCGACAAGCGGGTGCAGGCGCTGGTCAGGCATTTCCACGAGACCGGCAAGCCGATCTTCACCATTTGCCACGGCGTACAGATCCTGATCGCCGTCGATGGCGTGGTGCGCGGCCGCGAGGTCGCGGCGCTGCAATATTGCGAGCCGGAGGTGACGCTGGCCGGCGGCATCTACATCGATGTCGCGCCGACCGGCGCCCATGTCGATGGCAATCTGGTATCGGCCAAGGGCTGGCCTGGCCTTGCAGCGTTCATGCGCGAATGCCTGAAGGTGCTCGGCACCGAGATCCGCGACGGCAAGGCGCTGATGCGCGACGAACGCAAGGCGGCCTGAGCAAGGTTTGAAGAAACCCGCCGCATCCCGGTGCGGCGGGCAATGGATATTGAGCCGCTCTTAAGGCGCGCCGAAACGCCCTTGAGCGGCATGCCTCAAGCGGCAAGCCGCGCTTCGCGGAACGACACCAGCTTGCCGCGGTTTTCGTCCCATAGCGCCAGCTTCACGCAGCGCAGGCTGTCGAGAAGCGTGACGCGGCCGATCCGCCGCAGCTCCGGATAATCCCGCAGCACTTCCGGAAGCCGGTAGCACGGCACCTTGGCGGAGAGGTGGTGGACGTGATGGACGCCGATATTGCCGGTGAACCAGTTCAGCACCGGCGGCAGGTCGTAGTAGGACGATCCATGCAGCGCGGCGCGCTGGAATTCCCAATCGGGATCCTTCGCCCATTCGGTCTCCTCGAACTGATGCTGGACATAGAACAGCCAGACGCCGGCCGAGCCCGCGAGGATCACGATCGGCAGGTGGACGACCAGGAACGCGCCCGGCCCGACAAGCCAGATGAGCGTCACCGCGGCGAGCGCGATGCCGAGATTGGTCGCCATGGATGACACCCACGGCGTCAGGCCGCCGCGCATCATGCCGACCGGCAGCCTCTGCTCGAAGATGAAAAGCCATATCGGGCCGAGACCAAACATCACCAGCGGATGGCGATAGAGGCGATAGGCAAGGCGGCCAGGCCAGGATAGCTGCCGGTATTCGGCGACGGTCAGTGTCCTGATGTCGCCCATGCCGCGCTCGTCGAGATTGCCGGCGCTGGCGTGATGGGTGGCATGGGCGCGCCGCCAGCAATCATAAGGCGTCAGCGTGAGCACGCCGAGGGCGCGGCCGATCCAGTCGTCCGCATAACGATTGGCGAAAAAGGAGCCGTGGCCGCAATCGTGCTGGATCATGAATATCCGCACCAGAAAGCCGGCCGCCGGAACGACGAGGGTCAGCCCCCACCAATGGCTGTAGGAATAGGCGGCAGAAGATAGAGCCCAGAGTGCGACGAAAGGGATGAGGGTTATGGCTAGTTCGATGGCGCTGCGCCGCCGGTCAGGCTTCTTGTAGCGCGCCAGGATCTTCAACCAGGCGCGCTTGCTGTTTGCCGCCGTCTCGGGGGAAATCATGTTCATCAGGGAGCATAGGCAGCGCATCCCGCCCCAGCAAGACGGCGATCACGCGAAATTACTGCGCGTAATTGTCGCGCGATGCCCGCGGTTCGTGCGGCCTACTGGCGACGTTCGCCGTTGGCGGCCCTGGTCTCGATGTCATCGAGCTGGTCGAGCAGGTTGCGGAAATGCTCGGGCGTGTTCGTTTCCAGGCGGAATGACGGCAGCGTGCGCAGGAAGCGCTTCGTCGCTTCGCTGCCAAGCTGTCGTCTGATATCGGCGGCGAGTTCCGCGCGCCGTTCGCCTTTGTTGCCGCTCATTGTCCCAAATCCTGTGTCGGCTTCGAAACTCCCTCAACCCGGCAATGGTTCCCTCGCCGTCGCTTTCTCGCAAGCGAAGCCGGCGATTAAGGTAAAATTTGATTTAATGTCGAACGTTCCCTGGAGACGCCGTGAAACTGCGCTGGGTCGCTTGCCCCTTGATTTTTGGCCCTCAAACCTCGATATCGGGCGCAAATCCAAACCATTCGGAATGACGGGAAACGGCGATGAGCGACCAGGCAAAAGACGAACGCGCGCCCGAGGATATCGAGCCTGCCGAGGCCAGTGGCGAGCGTCCGCAGGGCAGCGTCGACGGCGACTATGAGGCGCTGGTGCGGCTGCTGAAGGAAAACGAGGAACTGAAGGACCGCGCGCTGCGCGTGGCGGCCGAGATGGAGAACCTGCGCCGCCGCACCGCGCGCGACGTGCATGACGCGCGCACCTATGCGGTCGCCAATTTCGCCCGCGACATGCTGTCGGTGTCCGACAATCTGCGCCGCGCGCTGGACGCCATTCCGGCCGAGGCAAAGGCTGGCGGAGATGCCGGCTTCAAGGCGCTGATCGAGGGCGTCGATCTCACCGAGCGCGCCATGCTTTCGGCGCTGGAACGGCATGGGGTGAAGAAGCTTGCGCCGGAGGGCGAGAAGTTCGATCCGAACTTCCATCAGGCGATGTTCGAGGTGCCCAATCCCGACGTTGCCGCCGGCACCGTCGTCCAGGTCGTGCAGCCGGGCTATTCGATCGGCGACCGCGTGCTGAGGCCGGCCATGGTCGGCGTCGCCAAGGGCGGCCCGAAGGCCGCGGCCACCGAGGCGCCGGTCGAGCCCGGCCCGGTGAACGAGCAGGCCGAGAAGGATGCGTAGTTAAGGGAGTAGGGCAGTAAGGGAGTAGGGACAGCGGCGGGACTATTCACGCGGCTTGTGCTATCTAGAGGTCCCTATTCCCCTACTCCCTTACTGCCCTATTCCCTTATTCCCATGAACCTCATCGAGCTTCTCGACTATGCCGGCGTCGCCGTCTTCGCGGCGACAGGGGCGCTTGCCGCTTCGCGCAAGCAACTCGACATCATCGGCTTTCTGTTCCTGGCCTGCGTCACCGGTATCGGCGGCGGCACGCTGCGCGACGTCATCCTCAACCTGCCGGTGTTCTGGGTCGGCAACCGCGATTATGTGCTGATCTGCGTGGTGGTCGCGGTGCTGGTCTTCTTCAGCGCCCATCTGGTCGAATCCCGCTACAAATTGCTGCTCTGGCTCGACGCCATCGGTCTCGCCGCCTTCTCGGTGATGGGCGCCGCCAAGGGCCTCGCCATCACCGGGTCCCCGGTCGTCGCCACCATTACGGGCGTGCTGACCGCAACCTTCGGCGGTATCCTGCGCGATCTTCTGGCGGGCGAGCCATCGGTGCTTCTGCGGCCCGAGATCTACGTCACGGCTGCGCTTGCGGGTGCGGCGCTTTTCACCGTCGGCGATCTTGCCGGCCTGCCGCCATTGGCGGCCGGTCTGGTGGGTTTCGCCGCGGCATTCGCGGTGCGCGGCGGCGCGCTCAAATTCGGCTGGGCCTTCCCGGCCTACAAGAGCAGGCCCGGGCGGCGGCCGGAGGATATTCCGTGATGGAGGGATTAGGGAATAGTCAGTAATCAGGGGAGCGTGAACGTGATGTCTTCCCCTACTGCCTACTGCCTACTGCCTACTGCCTACTCGCGTCAGGCCGCGAAGCGCTGGCCTTCCCCGCCATAATAGTTGACGTAGCGCGCGCCGATCTCCTTGACCGGCATGACGACGAAGACGTCGACGGTCGAGAATTCGTGATCGATGACGCAGCCGTCGCCGATGCGGGCGCCGACGCGCAGGTAACCCTTGACCAGCGGCGGCATGGACGCGATGGCCGCCTTGGCGTTGACCGCTTCGATCGGCATCAGGTCCATGGAGCAGTAGCGGCCGGCAACCGCCTTGACGTCCCACGCCGAATTGGTGCGGCAGTGATGGGCGAGGTAGGTTAGCGCCTCGGCATGCGCCGCCGGCACGATGCCGTGGAAGGAAGCGCAGCCCGTCATCACGCCAATGCCGTAGTGGTTGATATAGGCCCAGATGCCTTGCCACAGCGCCTCGATGGTGCGCTTGGAGCGGTATTCCTTAAGCACGCAGGAGCGGCCGAGCTCGAGAAAACGCTGGCCGGGATGACGGGCGATCAGATTGGTCAGTTCGAACTCGCCCTCGGAATAGAAGCCGCCAGCCGTCGCCGCGATCTCCTGCCGCAGCAGCCGGTAGGTGCCGACGATGCGGCGATGCTCAGGGCCGGGAAGCGATGTGTCGAACACCAAAAGGTGATCGCAGAGCGGATCGAAACGATCGGCGTCGCGCCGGTCCTGCGCCTGGAACAGGTCCTTCCTGGCGCCAAGCTCGTCATAGAACACCCGGTAGCGGACCTCCTGCGCGGCAGCGATCTCGGCTTCGTTGCGGGCAAGCCGGACTTCGAGATTGCCAATGCGGCCGAGAGGGGCGCCTGTTGCGACGGCATCAGCCGTCCGCGTGGCGAGCAGGGCGCCGCCCGCGTTCGGCCGAGTGTCACATTCCGGCATAACTGTATGCACGAGTGATTCTCCTTCGAGCCATCCCTCTTGGCACGGGGATACGGTGTAGGTGCAACAGGATTGTGACAGTACCGTGATACGGCGCGGCGGGCAATACTTCGTCGGCTGGCGAATGCCCTCAACCGGCTACCTTAACGAAGCAAAGCCAAGCGATCCAAGGGCGATTGCCGGGGCAAAAAAATCAGGCCGCGACCTGCGCCTCGACGGCGCTGACCAGAGCATCCGGATCGAGCGGCTTGGTGACGAAGCCGCTGGCGCCGTGCGCCAGCACCGTATGGCGGGTCTTTTCCTGGCTGTCCGCCGACAGCACCATGATCGGAACCGGCGGCACCGCCAGCGCCTCTTCGTGGCGGCGGATGGCGGCAATGGCATCCAGCCCGTCCATGACCGGCATGTGCAGGTCCATCAGCACAACATCGAAGCGATGCTTCAGGCCGGCATCGGTGACGGCCTCGACGGCGGCCTTGCCGTTGCCGACCACCTTGACGCGGTGTCCGGCCTTCAGAAGCGTGGCGCGGGCGAGCATGGCGTTGATGTCGTTGTCCTCTGCGATCAGCACCGACAGGCCGTGCTCGCCGCGGCGGCCGCCGGCGCGCGCGGGCGGTGCGCCCTGCCTGTCCGTCTGCGGCAGCGCAACGGCGGGCGCATGGCTGGTCAAAAGCACGCGCAGCAGCGTCTCGCCGCGCACCGGCCGCGCCAGGAAGGTGGCATAGCCATTGGCGCGGAATTCGCCGAGCATGCCGCGGTCGGTCGGCGCGATCAGCGTGATCGCCTCGCAATCGGCAAAGCCGCCCTGGCGCAAGCGCTTGAGCAGGCGCCCGTCGCCGTTCTCCATCGCGGCGTCGACCAGAAGCGCATCGCAACCCGCCGCGAAAGGCGTTGCCTGGGCGAGCGTCGTCGCCAGTTCGACGGCGCCGCCATGGGCGCGGATGGTCCGCGCGATGGCGTCGGCCTCGACCGCGTTCTTCGACACGATCACGGCACGCCGGCCGGACAGTATGTCCTGCCGGTTTTGCGGCGGCTCGGTCGCCGCCACCGCCGGAAGCTCGAAGACGAATTCGGATCCCTCACCGAGCCGGCTCGACACGGAGATCGAGCCGCCCATGGCGGTCACCAGGCGCCTGGAGATGGCAAGGCCGAGGCCGGCGCCGCCATGCACCCGGGTCGAGGTGCCGTCGGATTGCTCGAACTCCTCGAAGATGCGTTCCATGTCCTCTTCGCGCAGTCCCGGACCGGTGTCGGCGACGGTGAAGCAGATGCGGTCGGTGGTTTCGGTGCGCGCCCGCGCGACACTGAGCAGCACGCCGCCGGTGTCGGTGAACTTGATGGCGTTGCCGATCAGGTTGAGCAGCACCTGGCGCACCCGGCCCGGATCGGCGGTGATCATCTGCGGAACGTCGGGCTCGACATGGCAACCAAGGCCGATGCTTTTGGTGAAGGCACGTGACGCCATCAGTTCGATGATGTTGTCGGCGATCTCGCGCACAGATGTCGGCTGCGGCTCGGGGTCGAAGCGGCCGGCCTCGATCTTGGAGTAGTCGAGCAGGTCCTCGATCAGGGCGAGCAGCGCGCTGGCCGAGGTCGAGACGGCGCCCACATAGGTGCGCTGCTCGGGCGACAGATCGGTGTCGACCAGGAGCTTGGCCATGCCCATGATGCCGTTCATCGGCGTGCGGATCTCATGGCTGACGGTGGCGAGGAAGCGCGACTTGGCCTGGCTGGCATATTCGGCGCGCTCGCGGGCGGTGATCAGCGAGGATTCGGCGCGCTTGCGGGCGGTGATGTCGCGCGCGATCGCCCGGTGCGAGACGGCGCCGTTGTCCTTGTCGCGCACCGACAGCTCGATCCAGGAAAACCAGCGCGGACCGCTCGGCGTGCGGATGGCGACGTCGGTGGAGCTCAGACACTCATGATCCGAGAAGGCGGCGTCGGGAACGATGCCGACATCGATGCCAAGCTCCGACAAGCTCTTGCCGGCGAGGTCGCGCTGATCGATGTCGACAAGGTCGGCGAAAACCTTGTTGGCGTAGACGATATGGCCGTCGCGATCGCGATGGACGACGAGGTCGCCGAGCGCGTCGATCAGCCCGCGAAACCGCTCCTCGCTTTCCTGCATCTCCCACATGCGGTCAGCGAGCGTCTCGATCTCGGCGCGGTTGCGGGCGGCGGTCTCGTCGAGCAGAGCCGTGGCGCGGCGTTCGTTGCGCTTGCTGCGCAGATGCATGCCGAGGCCGGCAAGGCCCGTCACCAGCAAACCGAGGGTGACGAAGATCGGCGCGCCGGTCAGGTGAGCCAGCCCGGCCAACACCGCGATGGCGACGACGGTCAGGAAAGGCAAGCCTTCGGGATTGGCCGGGGGGAGCACGGGCGCCAGCGGCGGCGGGGCGACAAGCTGCCGCTTCGGCGCGTCGGGGCTTGGCCCGCCCACGCCTTCGGCACTCTGCGCCGCCTTGATGCCGGATTCCGCGATCATGCGGAAAGCCTTGCCACAGAGAGATTATGGAAGGCTGCGGCGGATCGTTCGAATTTTAACAGTCGCGCGGTTTTCGCCCTATCCGCGGCTCACATATCGACCACGACGCGGCCCCTGATCCTGCCGTCGACGATGTCGCGCGCGGCGTCGATTATGCCGTCAAAACCGATGGTCCTGGACAGCGTCGCGAGTTTCCTGTGGTCGAGATCGGTGCCGATGCGGCGCCACGCCTCGAGACGCACCGCCTTCGGCGCCATCACCGAATCGATGCCGAGCAGCGAGACGCCGCGCAGGATGAAGGGAGCGACGCTCGCCGGCAGGTCCATGCCGCCGGCAAGCCCGCAGGCGGCCACAGCTCCGCCATAGGCGGTCATCGACAGTACATTGGCGAGCGTGTGGCTGCCGACCGCATCGACGCCGCCGGCCCAGCGTTCCTTGGCGAGCGGCTTTGCCGGCTGCGTGAGCTCGTCGCGCGAGATCACCTCGGCGGCGCCGAGGTCGATCAGATAGGGGCTTTCGGCATTGCGGCCGGTCGAAGCGATGACATGGTAGCCGAGGCTGGAGAGGATCGAGACCGCGACCGAGCCGACGCCGCCGGCCGCACCGGTCACCACGACCGGGCCGCGATCCGGCACGATGCCATGCCGCTCGAGCGCCATGACGCTGAGCATGGCGGTGTAGCCGGCGGTGCCGACCGCCATCGCATCATGCGGGCTCATGCCCTCCGGCAGCGGCACCAGCCAGTCGCCGTTGACACGGGCGCGGCCGGCAAAGGCGCCGAAATGCGTCTCGCCGACGCCCCAGCCGTTGAGGATGACCTTGTCACCCTTGCGCCAGTCGGCATGCGAGGAGGAGATGACGGTGCCGGCGAAATCGATGCCCGGCACCAGCGGCCAGCGGCGGATGACCGGCGCCTTGCCGGTGATGGCCAGCCCATCCTTGTAGTTCACGGTCGTCGCCTCGACCGCGACGGTGACATCGCCCTCCATCAGGTCGGCTTCGGTGAGGTCGGTGACGGCGACCGACTGCTTCTTGTCGGCGTCGCGCGAAACGAGGATGGCTTTGAAGGTATCGGACACGTTCTTCTCCCGGCTGTGCGGTGCTCGGACTGTGCGGCGACGGCCGCGCGAGGTCAATCTTGCGAGGTCTTGGGCTGGCGCCGCCAGCCGATCAATTCATCGAAGAGGACCAGCGCGGCGCCGACCGAGATGAAGGCATCCGCCAAATTGAAGACGGCGAAGGACCAGACCGGCGTGTGGAACAAAATGTAGTCGATGACATGGCCGTAGGCGACGCGGTCGATGACATTGCTCACCGCGCCGCCGATGATCAGCGCGAAGCCGGTCCGGGCAACCGCGTGGCCCGCCGGCGTGCGGGTTGCGAGGTAGAGCACGAAGGCGACGACGAGGACGGCAATCACCACCAGGCCGGTATCGCCGAAGGACTGGAACATCGAGAAGGCGATGCCGGTGTTGTAGGTGCGGAACAGCGCCAGGAAGGGCAGGAGATCGACCTTCTCCTGGAAGGTGAGGCCGCTTTTCACCAGGTGCTTGATCCACTGGTCGAGCGCGATGGCGACGACGACCAGCAGGGCGTAGGGGGACCACGACTTCACGGTTTGATGCCCTCTTGTTTGACCATGACCCTGTCCGAATACCGGACGCCATTTCTTGGCATCATGGTCTAGTCCGGGCCCAGCTTCAGCGCGGCGCGCCGGATCTCGAACAGCATGATGCCGGTGGCGACCGCCAGATTGAGTGAATCGGCGCGGCCGGCTTGCGGAATCCTGAGCAGACGGTCGCAGCTCTCGGCCAGGCTGTCGGGCAGGCCCTGCTGCTCGTTGCCCATCAAGAGCAGCACCGGCCCCCTGGTAAAATCGACCGAACGGTAATCGACCGCGCCCTTCAGATGGGTGCCGGCGACGAGGCCCGGAAAGCCCTTGCGCCAGGCCAGAAAAGCCTCCGGCGTCGCCCTGGCGACGGGCACGGCGAAGATCGAGCCCATGGTGGCGCGCACGGTCTCGACGGAAAAGGGATCGGTGGTCTCGCCGACCAGGATGACGCCCTTGGCGCCGACGGCATCGACGGTGCGGATGACGGTGCCGAGATTGCCGGGATCGCGCACCCGGTCGAGCGCCACCCAGACGTCGCCATCCGTGGCGCGAATGTCCCTCAGTGGCAGCACCTTCTGGGCAAAGACGCCGACCACCATTTGCGGGTTGTCGCGGCGGGTGATCGCCGCCAGCACCTTTTCGGAGACTTCGAGCACGGTGCCGCCGGCGGCGACGGTGCGCGCCGCGACCTTCTCCACCGCCGCATTGCCGCGTCCGGCCTTGGCGAAGACCAGCGTGCGGATATGCCAGCCGAGATCGACCGCGTCGATGACCAGCTTCAAGCCTTCGGCCATGAAGGCGTTCTGCTGGTCGCGGAATTTCTTCAGCGCCAGCGCCTTGATGTCCTTGACCAGCGGGTTGGCGAGGCTGGTGACCTCCTTCACCTGGCCGACGGCGCGGGAGCTCTCATAAGCGTTCATTCAGGCCACCCAGCGCGAGAACAGCGAGGTCGACAGCGCGCGGCCGGCGGATTTCTCGCGGATGATCAGCTCGCCCGATTCGACCGTGCCGCCCATGCCGGCGAAGGTGTCGCGCATCAGGGCATGGATGGCGAAGAATGAAGCGCGGATCGAATAGGCGGTCAGCACAACGGCGAGCGGCTTCGGCGTCAGGATTGAGCGGCAGAGGTCGGTCAATCCGGGCAGGTCGTCGAACAATTGCCAGACCTCGCCCTTCGGGCCGCGGCCATAGGCGGGCGGGTCGAACAGGACGATATCGTAGCGGCTGCCGCGGCGCTCCTCGCGCTCGGCGAACTTCACGGCGTCCTCGACGATCCAGCGGATCGGCTTGCTGGCGAGCCCGGCCATCTCCTGGTTTTCCCGGGCCCAGCCGATGGCCTTCTTGGACGCATCGACATGGGTGACCTCGGCGCCGGCGCGGGCTGCCACCAGCGAGGCAAGGCCGGTATAACCGAACAAGTTCAGTACCTTGACCGGCCGTTTGGCGGCCATGATCAGCCCGGCCATGTGATCCCAGTGGGAGGCCTGTTCGGGAAAGACGCCGACATGGCGAAACGAGGTGAAGCGGCCAAGATAGTCGATGCCGTCATGCTTCATCGGCCAGGTTTCGCCGAGCGGCGTTTTCGGGAAGCGCCAGCGGCCGATGCCCTCCTCGTCGGTGTCGCCGGTGAAGATGGCGTCGGCGCGCTCCCAGTCCCTGGCCGGCAGCGCCCGCTGCCAGATCGCCTGGCCCTCCGGCCGCACGATGCGATAGGGGCCGTACTGCTCGAGTTTTTGGCCGGCGCCGCTATCCAGCAGAGCGTAGTCGGCATTGGGCGCCACTTCGAGGATCAGTGGCAGCCGCTCGGTCGGCAGCGCGCCCTCGCGGCGCGCAAGGACGCGCGGCGCGGATTTGGGTTCGGGGCGGCCCTGTGGCTCCTGCCTCGTTGCCGCGCCGGCCTCGCGGGGATGCGATTGGGCGGCATTGGCTTTGGCGGGCTGGCGCGGACGGTTGTCGCGGTTTCGATCGCGAAAGGATTTCAAGAACACTCTCCGGAACGGCAGGCCGCTTTTGACATAGGGCCATCGGCGGCGCAACAAAATGGTCCGACGTCCGTGATGGACCTCAGCGGGGGAAACGGGCAAATCTGGGCCATGTCCCGCTCCGAACGCCTGCTCGACCTGATCCAGATCCTGCGCCGCCACCGCCGGCCGGTGAGCGGGCGCACGCTCGCGGGCGAAATGGGCGTCTCGATCCGCACGCTCTACCGCGACATCGCAACGCTGCAGGGGCAGGGCGCGCCGATCGAGGGCGAGGCGGGGCTGGGCTATGTGCTGAAGCCTGGCTTCATGCTGCCGCCGCTGATGTTCACCGACGAGGAGATCGAGGCCGTCGTGCTCGGGTCGCGGTGGGTCGCCAAGCAGCCGGACAAGCGGCTTTCGGCCGCCGCCACCGATGCGCTGGCCAAGATCGCGGCGGTGCTGCCGGATGACCTGCGCGAGGATCTCGACGCCACCGCGCTGCTCGTCGGGCCGGGCGCCGAGGCCACCGAAGGCATCGACCTTGGCCTGGTGCGCCTGGCCATCCGCAACGAACGCAAGCTCGGGTTCCTCTATCGGGATGGCGCAGGCGCCCAGTCCCAGCGCATGGTCTGGCCCTTCGCGATCGGCTTCTTCGACAAGGTGCGGGTGTTGGTCGCCTGGTGCGAGACGCGGCAGGATTTTCGCCATTTCCGCGCCGATCGCATGTCCGGCCTCAACGCCACCGATGTGCGCTATCCGCGCCGGCGCCAGTCGCTGCTCAAGGAGTGGCGGGCAACGCTCGACACGACGCAAGCGGGTCGGGATGCGTCGAAAGGCACCGGCCGCTGATGGCTGCTGCCAGAATCTGACAGTGGTGGTGCGTAAGGTCCTCCAATCGAAGACACGTTGGAGAACAGCAATGGACACCCCCAATTTCGTCATCCTCTATGTCGACAGCCCGGAGCGGAGCGGCGCCTTCTACGCCGCGCTGCTCGGGCGGCAGCCGGTCGAGGCATCGCCGACCTTCGTGCTGTTCGTGCTCGACGGCGGCTTCAAGCTCGGCCTGTGGTCGCGCCATACGGTGGAGCCGGCGGCGGCGGCCGCGGGCGGCGGCGCCGAGATCGTCTTCGCGCAGGACACGCCGGCGGCGGTCGACGCCGCCCACCGGGACTGGGCGGGTCGCGGCCTGAACATCCTGCAGGCGCCGACCGACATGGATTTCGGCCGCACCTTCGTCGCGCTCGATCCCGACAATCATCGGCTGCGCGTCTATTGGCTGAACGACGGGGACCAGGCATGAGCGCGCATTGGATCGCCGTCGCCTCGGCCGCGCATGTCCGGGTCGGCCGCGCGGGCGGCTTCATGCAGGTCAACCACGGCAGACTGGCGCCGTTGCGCCGCATCAGACCCGGCGACGGCATCGCCTACTATTCGCCGAACACGGTGCTCGGCGAAAGGGACGGCCTGCAGTCGTTCACGGCAATAGGCACCGTGCGTGAAGGCGATCCCTACCAGGGCGAGATGGGCGGCGGCTTCACGCCATTCCGGCGCGATGTCGCCTGGGCGAAGGCGGAGGAAGCGGCGATCAAGCCGCTGCTCGACAGGCTGGACTTCACAGCGGGCAAGACGAACTGGGGCTATCAGCTGCGCTTTGGCCTGTTCGAAATCGACGAACACGATTTTCGGCTGATTGCCGAGGCCATGGGTGCCAAGGCCTCCGAGGCAGCCTGAGTCAGCGGCAGGCTGCTGACACCAGGCTGTCATCAGCCTCGTGCAACAAGCGCATCATCACCTGATCCGCCGCGCTTGCCCCAAGGAGAACATTATGGACTTCGTCTCGATCCGCATCATCACCGACCAGATCAAGCCTCTGGTGGCATTTTACGAGGCGATCACCGGCTTGACGGCGACCTGGTTCACTCCGGATTTCGCCGAACTGGCAACCGCCTCCTGCACGCTGGCGATCGGCAGCACGCGCACCCTGGCGTTGTTCGGAGCGGATGTGGCGGAGCCGGCCGCCAATCGTTCGGCAATCATCGAGTTTCGCGTTGCCGACGTCGACGCGCAATATCGCAGGCTGGCGGAGACCATCGGCGCCTTCGTGCAGACGCCGACGACGATGCCATGGGGAAACCGATCGCTGCTGCTGCGCGATCCCGATGGCAATCTGGTGAATTTGTTCACTCCGGTCAGCGCCGAAGCGATCAGGAAGTTCGATCGCAAGGCTGTGGCGCCGGCAGACGCTATCGCTTGAGCGCCTTGTAGACGGCAATGCCGGCGGCAAGGTCCTCGAGCGCGGCGCCGACCGACTTGAACAGGGTGATCTCGCCGTCGCTTTGCCGCCCGGCCTTCTCGCCGCGCGCCAGCTCATGCAGGTCGGCAATGATGGCATCCGGCTTCAGCACGCCGGCGGCGAGCGGCTGGACAATGTCGCCCGCTTCCTTGGTGGCGCCGGCGCGAGTGTCGACATAGACGCGGGCGCGCCGGATGGCGTCGTCGTCGCTCTCGCGCATCGTCGGCGTGAAGCCGCCTACCAGGTCGACATGAGCGCCCGGCTTCAACAACGCGCCCCTGACCAGCGGCTGGGTGGTTATCGTCGCCGAGGAGACGATATCAGCCTCCGCAAGCTCGGCGTCGAGGTCTTCGGCGACGCTGGCCGGCAGCCCCTCGGCGCGCAAGCCGGCGGCGACCTTTTCGGCATTGGCCGGGGTCCGGTTCCAGATGCGAATGGCAGTGATCGGCCGCACCGCCGAATGCGCCTTGGCAAGGAAGGTCGAAAGCGCCCCGGCGCCGACGATCAGCAGCCGCGAGGCGTCCTTGCGGGCGAGGTAGGAGGCGGCAAGCGCCGAGGCGCAAGCGGTGCGCCATTGCGTCAGCCGCTGGCCGTCGATCAGCGCTTCCGGCTCACCGGTCGTTCCGTCGAGCAGCAGGTAGAGACCCATCACGGCCGGCTTGCCGATGGCGTTGTTGTTGGGCGAGACGGTGACGATCTTGACGCCGATATGGCCACCCGCCGAGGTGCCGGCGGCGTTGAAGTCGGTCCAGGCCGGCATCAACAGCAACGTCGAGGCCTCGCCGTCGGGACGTTCGACGGTGTGATGATGGCGGACCGGCTGCACGGCGCCGTCACGGAAAGCAGTGCGCAGCGTCTCGACCAGCCCGGGAAAGGTCAGCGCCTGGTCGACCTCGGCGGCCGAAATGGTCAGCATGAAAGACTCCGTGCAGTGAGGGCGCCCGCGAAACGGAAACTCTTGCGGCATCCCTGGCGCGCGCCCTGAAGGGTCACGCGGCGTTGCAATGCTTCAGGCCGTCGGCTTCGGCAGGGCCGGGCCCTGCGGCGCCTGCGGCGCGCGGCTGACCGCCTGGCGCAGGTTCTCGGCCTCGACGCCGCGCTGGCGCGCCAGCTTGCGATAACGGCCCTGCTTGACCCAGGTCGCCATGCTGCCGACGATCATGCCGACGGCGAGAGCCAGGAACAGGAAGATGAAAAGCGGCAGCTTCAGCGTCAGCGCCGGATTGCCGGGATTGAACGGGTCGAGCGTGAAGGCGACCGGCTCGCGGTTGGCGACGGCCAGCGCGATCAGGATGATGGCCAGCGGCACGAAGACAACGACGAGCATGAAGCGGTTAAACATCTGATTTCCTGTCGAAAGCAGGCCTGTCGGAAGGCCGGCGCACGAATTCGCGCCTATTTGCCGCCGTTAAGCCTTTCGCGCAATTCCTTGCCGGTCTTGAAGAACGGCACCCACTTCTCCTCGACCTCGACGGATTCGCCGGTGCGCGGGTTGCGGCCGGTGCGGGCGGGACGGTTTTTCACCGAAAAGGCGCCGAAACCGCGCAGCTCGACCCGATTGCCTTCGGCAAGGGCGTCGGTGATCTCGTCGAAGATGGCGCCGACGATGTTTTCGACGTCGCGCAGGAAAAGATGCGGATTGCGTGTGGCAATAATTTGCACAAGCTCGGATTTGATCATGAGAACGGCTCCCCTGAAAGCACTTCAGTCAAATTATGAGGATGATTTTATTTGCTTTTTCGCTCGTCCCAAACGGCTCGTCAAGGGTGCCAGACCGAAACGAGACCGTCAAGAAACAAGCGGTCCGCTCCAATTTCGTGAATGACGTCGCCGCCGGCGTCGGGCAGGCCGAGCGCGCCAGCGATGGTTTTCGCCATTGTCTTTGAGAACAGGAAGCCGCCGTGCCGTTCGGTGTCCTTCCACTCCACAACCTTGAGCTTGGCGTCGACGCCCTTGGTCGCCAGCCAGCCGATCGCCTCGGTCTCGCCGCCGACGGCGTCGATCAGATGGTTGGCGAGCGCCTGCCTGCCGGTGAAGATCGAGCCGTCGGCAAGCGCCAGCGCCTGCTCGTGGGTCATCTTGCGGCGGTCGGCGACGATGCCGACGAACCAGTCATAGCTGTCGAGGATGAGCTTGCGGACCATGGCGCGCTCGTCCTCATTGGTCGGCTTGAAGGGCGAGGGCGAGGCCTTCAGCGGCGAGGATTTCACCTCCTCGAGCTTGATGCCGAGCTTGTCCATCAGGCCGCTGACGTCCGGATACTGGATAAGCACGCCGATCGAGCCGACGATCGAGGATTTGCGCGCGACGATATGGTCGGCGGCGCTCGCAATCATGTAGCCGGCGGACGCGGCGAGCGTGCCGACTTCCGCCACGACGGGCTTGTCGCCGGCGAGCTTGCGCACTTCCTCGAAGATCGATTCACCGCCGACCGTGGTGCCGCCGGGCGAGTCGATCGACAGGATGACGCCCTTCACCCTCGGGGATTCGCGGATGGTCTCCAGCCGCTTGATGAGCTCCTCATCCTCGGTGATGGTGCCTTCGATCCGGACCTTGGCGATATGGTCGACGGCCGAGCCGCTGAAGTCGTCGCGATAGACCCAGGTCGACAGGGCGATCAGCGCGATGGCCGCGACGATGAGCGCGGCAACACGCCAGAACGTCACCTTGCGGCGCAAACGGCGGCGGTCGATCAGGTCATCGGCTCTCATTGCCATGGTCAGCCTCTCGGTCGGTGGGAAGAGTTGCTTTTAAAGCAAGCGTCCGCGCCCGGCTACCGTTTCCTGGCGGGGTTGCGTCAAAGCGTCCGCGCGACGCGAGGCGGTGCTTCATGAAAAATTAACGCCGCTCGTCCGTATCTGCTATGAAGTGCGGAAATTGCGTCGACTTCACTTCCGTTTGTACAACGGCAGCCGTCACATTTTTGCGGTTTTCCTCCGCTTGTGCTTGCTTACGGGGGCCGACATCCCACCTATAGGCGGTGATTTGGCGGGGCAAGGGTTTATTAGAATTTAGTCATGCTAGCGCGATCGAACGAAACGACCAATGCCGAGACGGCTTTGGCGCCAGCGGCGCCAGCCGGCACGCGCGGTGATGCGTTCGACCGCGCGCAGCGGCATTCGCGCCGGGTGCGCGTGCTGAAATTCGCTGTGCCGCTGCTTGCGGCTGGCATCGCCATCGCCTTTCCGGTCTATTCCTATCTTGCCGCCCCGGTGTCGATCTCGGTGCAGGCCGAAGGCAGCGCCTTTGCCGACGGCAAGCTGGTGATGGCCAACCCCAAGCTCAACGGCTTCACCAAGCAAAAGCTGCCCTATTCGCTGACGGCGCTGCGCGCCATCCAGGACGTCGGCAAGCAAGGGATCATCGATCTTGAAGGGATCAACGCCAAATTGCCGTTGACATCGGACAATGTGGCGACCGTCAACGCCACGCGCGGCGTCTACAACCGCGACGGCAACACGATGAGCCTGACCAGCGACATTACGGTGACGACGACCGACGGCATCGAGGCCAAGCTCAAATCGGTCTTCCTCGACATGGGCAAAGGCACTATGAAGACGGATGATCCGGTCGATGTCAGCCGAGGCGGCTCGCGGATCACGGCGGATTCGATGGCGGTCCAGGACAACGGCAAGGTCCTGGTCTTCGAGAGCAAGGTGCGCGTCAACATCGATCCCGCCAGCTTGAAGGCGGCAGAGCAACAGGGCGGAGAATCGAATGCGTCGCAATAGTATGGCACGGCTTTTGAGCGCGGCTTCGGTGCTGCTGCTGCTCGGCGGGTCGCCGTCGCTTGCCCAGTCCGGCACGACCAGCCAGGTCTCGGGCCTCAAGCTTTCCGGCGATCAGCCGATCCAGATCGAGAGCGACAAGCTCGAGGTTCGCCAGGCCGACAGCGTCGCCGTGTTCAGCGGCAATGTCACCGTGACGCAAGGGCCGACCACGCTCAAGGCCGGCAAGATGACGGTCTACTATGTCAAGGATCCCAATGCCGCCAAGGGCGCCGCCGCCGGCGCGTCGGCGATGACCGGCTCGGCCAACATCGACCACCTTGTGGTCGACAACAAGGTCTACATCAAGTCGAACGACCAGATCGCCACCGGCGACAATGGCACGTTCGACATGAAGAGCCAGGTGCTCGTGCTTTCCGGCAAGGAAGTGGTGCTGTCGCAGGGGCCCAACGTGCTCAAGGGCTGCAAGCTCACCGTGCAGATGAACAGCGGCCTCGCTCAGGTCGACGGCTGTGGCGGGCGCGTCATCATGTCGATGACCCCGCCGCCGAAGTCGGGAGCGCCGAAGCAATAATGGCCGGCGTATCGTCGCTGCTGGCTCGCCTTCCGGGGCGGGCCGCCGGCAAACCAGCGGCGCCGGCTACGGTTTCCGCCGATTCCGCCAAGTTCAAGGGCACCTTGATCGCCAAGGGCCTGACCAAGAGCTACAAGGGCCGCAAGGTCGTCAGCGGCGTGACGCTTGGCGTGCGCGCCGGCGAGGCGGTCGGGCTGCTCGGCCCCAACGGCGCCGGCAAGACGACCTGTTTCTATATGGTGACCGGCCTGGTGCCGGTGGACGAAGGCACGATCGAGATCGACGGCTTCGACGTCACCTCGATGCCGATGTACCGCCGCGCCCGGCTCGGCATCGGCTACCTGCCGCAGGAGGCCTCGATCTTCCGGGGCTTGAGCGTCGAGCAGAACATCCGCGCCGTGCTCGAAGTGGTCGAGAAGAGCCGCAAGGCACGCGAGCGCAGCCTCGACGAGCTGCTCGAGGAATTCCACATCAGCCATCTGCGCAAGGCGCCCTCGCTGTCGCTGTCCGGTGGCGAGAGGCGGCGTCTCGAGATCGCGCGCGCGCTCGCCACGCGCCCGGCCTATATGCTGCTCGACGAGCCTTTCGCCGGCATCGACCCGATCGCGGTGGCCGATATCCAGCAGCTGGTGCGGCACCTGACCGCGCGCGGCATCGGCGTGCTGATCACCGATCACAATGTGCGCGAGACGCTCGGCCTGATCGACCGCGCCTACATCATCCACGCCGGCCAGGTGCTGACGCATGGCCGCGCCGACGAGATCGTCGCCAATGCCGATGTGCGGCGGCTTTATCTCGGCGAGGGTTTTACCCTCTAAACAGGAAATCCAGTTCCCGACGCAATTTTTCGGCGATTTTTGGGATTCTTGTCCGATTTTTGCCTGAGATAACGCTCCGGTAAGCGCGTTTTGCTACCGTTTCCCTTGACAAGCAAAAGCCGGGCCAGTTTGTTTGGCCCGGTCGGAAAAACTCGTTCCGGCATGTCCTGTGCGTAGAGGCGTTTGAAAACCAACCATGGCGCTGGCGGCGAAATTACAGCTACGGCAGTCCCAGTCGCTGGTGATGACGCCGCAACTGATGCAGTCGATCCGGCTGCTGCAGCTCACCCATGTCGAGCTCGAGCGCTTCATCGATGACGAGATCGAGCGGAACCCGCTGCTGGAGCGCGCCGAGCCGCAGGACGACGCGACGAGCGACCAGGCGCAGAAGAGCGATGCCGCGCCGGAATCCGCCGCCGACGGCGACTGGTTCGAAGCCGAGACCGAATGGAGCGCCGAAGCGATCTCGGACAAGCTCGATTCCTCGCTGGAGAATCTCTTTCCCGACGATCCCGGCACCAGCGAGCGGCTCGGTCCGGATCTCAGCGCGCAATGGAAATCGGCTTCCGGCAGCGGCATCGGCGCGTCCTCGTCCGAAGGTTTCGATGTCGGCGACATGGCCGCCAGCGCGATCACGCTGCGCCAACATGTCGGCGAGCAGATCGCGCTCGCCTTCGCCGACCCGGCGGCGCGGCTGGTTGCCGGGGAGCTTGCCGATGGCCTCGATGAAGCCGGCTATCTGCGCGCCGACATGGCCGAGATCGCGGCTCGCCTCGGCGCCAGCGAAGCGGCGGTGACCAAGGTGCTGGTGACCTGCCAGACGTTCGAACCCGCCGGCCTGTTTGCCCGAGACCTCGCCGAATGCCTGTCGCTGCAGCTTGCCGTGCGCGACCGGCTCGATCCGGCGATGCGGGCGCTGGTCGCCAACCTCGAGCTGCTGGCGCGGCGCGATTTCCAGACGCTGAAGCGGATCTGCGGGGTCGACGAGGAGGATCTGCTCGACATGCTGGCCGAGATCCGGGCCCTCGATCCGCGGCCCGGAATGGCGTTTTCGGGCGGCGCCAGCGACGCCATCGTCGCCGATGTCGAGGTGCGTGCCGCCAACGACGGCAGCTGGGCGGTCGAGCTCAATGCCGAGACGCTGCCGCGCGTCCTGGTCGACAATGTCTATTTCGCCAGGGTTTCGGGCCACGCGAAGGACCAGGCGGAGAAGGACTTCCTGGCCGAGTGCCTGCAGAGCGCCAACTGGCTGACGCGCAGCCTCGACCAGCGGGCCAAGACCATCCTCAAGGTCGCTTCGGAGATCGTTCGCCAGCAGGACGCCTTCCTGGTCCATGGCGTGCGCCACCTCAAGCCGCTCAATCTGCGTACGGTGGCCGATGCCATCGGCATGCACGAATCGACGGTGAGCCGGGTCACGGCCAACAAATACATGCTGACGCCGCGCGGCGTGTTCGAACTGCGCTATTTCTTCACCGCTTCCATCGCCTCGGCGGGCGGCGGCGAGGCGCATTCCTCGGAAGCGGTGCGCGACCGCATCAAGCAATTGATCGACGAGGAAAAGCCTGTCGACGTGCTCTCCGACGACGCCATCGTCGACATGCTGCGGGAAAGCGGCGTCGACATCGCCCGCCGTACAGTCGCCAAATACCGGGAAGGCATGAATATTCCCTCCTCGGTGCAGCGGCGGCGTGAAAAGCGCGCTATCGCCAGCGCCGGGCGCTGACCGCACCGTCAAACGGCCGCGGCGCGGATTTCCACAGTTTTCGAGCTTCATTGACAAGCCGCAATGAAGTGTCTAGAAGCCCGCCCGCATGAGGCGGGCCTGAAACCCGCAAGCGGATGGGTCCGTCACAGCGAAGGCCTCGCGACGGCCAGAAGGCAACTTGTGATCAACCGGAAAGTTCGGATTTAAAATCGGCGCGAGCGCCGCCGCAAAGCTTGTGCGCGCGGACCACGAGTATAAACTCGGGACAGTTTGAAGCCTGAGTAGGGAAGGTCAGTTTTCAGATGAAACTGCGCATTTCGGGAAAACACATGGACATCGGCGATGCGTTCCGTACGCGCATCAACGACCGTGTCGGCGAGGCGATCGGGAAATATTTCGATCGCGGTTTTTCAGGGCATGTCACGGTCATCAAATCGGGGTCGCGCTTTTCGGCCGACTGCATGATCCGGCTCGATTCCGGCGCCTCATTGCAGGCGACGGGCGACGCACAGGACCCCACGCTTGCCTTCGAGGCGGCGGCTGATCGCCTCGAAACCCGCCTGCGGCGCTACAAGCGCCGCCTGAAATCGCACAATTCCGGCAACGGCAATGGCGAGCCAACCGACATCGCCTATACGGTGATGGCGCCTCTCGCCGACGACGACGAGGAGATTCCGGAGAATTTCGCTCCGGCGGTCGTCGCCGAGTCGACCATGACGCTGCGCACCATGTCGGTGGCGTCCGCCGTCATCGAACTCGACACCAAGGACAGCCCGGTCTTCGTGTTCCGCAACGCCGGGAACGAGCATCTCAACATCGTCTACCGCCGGCCGGATGGGAACATCGGCTGGATCGACCCGTCCACGACCAAAGTCGCACAGGGATAGCAGCCAGCCGCGCGAGGGGGCGAGGACTGGCTGCGGCGGGCGAACAAGGGATTTTTCAGGCATGGATCTTAGCGATCTGATCAACGTTCCGGCGATCATGCCGGCGTTGAAGGCGAACTCCAAGAAACAGCTGCTGCAATTGCTGTCTGAGAGGGCGGCGGCGATTTCGGGCATTCCGGAGCGGGAGGTGTTCGACACCATCCTGCAGCGCGAGCGGCTGGGTTCGACCGGAGTCGGCAACGGCATCGCCATTCCGCATGGCAAGCTGGCCGGGGTGAAGCGGATCGCCGGCGTCTTCGCCCGGCTGGAAACGCCGGTCGATTTCGAGGCGCTGGACGACCAGCCGGTCGACCTGGTGTTTCTGCTGCTTGCGCCGGAGGGTGCTGGCGCCGACCATCTCAAGGCGTTGTCGCGCATCGCGCGCGTGCTGCGCGACGCCGACACCGTGGCCAAGATCAGGGGTACGCGCGATGCGGTGGCGATCCACGCGCTGTTGTCGGACACGCAGGCCTCGCACGCGGCCTGAAGCCATTTTCGGGATTAAAACCTTCGGAGGGCCGCCAAAAGCGGCCCTTTCCATTTGGACCCTGACAGACCGCCGTCAGTGAATGGCGACGGTGGTCAGGTCGTTCTCCAGCGCGCCAGCCAGCGCCCGGTCGCGGGCGTCGGACAGCAGGATCGGCTGGCCATTGGCCGCAAACAGCGCCCACAGCTCCATGCCGGGCGCGATTTCGTCGAGGCCGGGGAAGCGGCCGCGCAAATCGTCGCTCGAGACTTTCCGGAGATAGGCGACCGAGCCTTCGCCGAGATGGGCGAATTCGCCGCTGGTCATGGTCGAGGTTTCGTCGGTTCTGGTCATTTCAAGCCTCCTTGGCGCGAGGACGCCGTCCAAGGCCGCCCCGCATGAGAGCCATTAGAGCGCCGTGCGTCCAGTTGGACGCACAAACGACGCTCTAACTCTTCAAGTCTGCTGCATCGTGCTTTCGGAAAATCGATTCCGATTTTCCGGCCGATGCAGCGGTAAAGATCAGTCTTTCACCGATATGTTTATTTTCCGTACCAGCCGCTCGACCTCCGGCCGATCGAGATCGATCGACAACAGGCCGTTCTTCAGCTCCGCCGCGATCACCCGCATGCCGTCGGCCAGCACGAAACAGCGCTGGAACTGGCGCGCGGCAATGCCGCGGTGAAGGAATTCGCGCTCGGTATCGTCGGTCTGACGGCCGCGCACGATCAACTGGTTCTCCTCCGTCGTGACATCGAGGTCGCTTTCGGCGAAGCCGGCGACGGCGAGCGTGATGCGCAGCCTTTCGGCCATGCCGTCGGCGCCGCTGAGGCGCTCGATGTTGTAAGGAGGATAGCTGTCACCGGACTTCGCCAGACGCTCGAGCGTCTTTTCCATGGTGTCGAAGCCCAGGAGAAGCGGGCTCGAAAAGGGCGTCATTCGGCTCATGTTACAGTGTCCTCTGGAGAGCGACATAAACTGGAAAAACCCGGATGGCATTTTTCCCGATTGTCTTGATATGGTCCGCCGCGCGGACAAGTTCAAGCCATCACAAACCCCGCCCCAAAACCCCGCCCCAAAACCCCGCCCAAAAAGACTCCCAGAAGGAATTGAAATGCCGCAGTCACGCAAGATCATCATCGACACGGATCCCGGCCAGGACGATGCCGTCGCCATTTTGCTGGCGCTCGGCAGCGCCGAGCTGGAGATCGTCGGCATCACTGCCGTTGCCGGCAACGTGCCGCTGACTCTGACCGAGAAGAACGCCCGCAAGATCTGCGAGCTGGCCGGCCGGCCCGACATCAAGGTCTATGCCGGCGCCATCCGGCCGCTGGCGCGCCAGCTCGTCACCGCCGAGGAAGTGCATGGCAAGACCGGCCTCAACGGCCCGCAACTGCCCGATCCGACGATGCCGCTGCAGGATCAGTACGCCGTCGATTTCATCGTCGAGACGCTGATGAGCGAAGACAGCGGCACGATCACGCTCTGCCCGCTCGGACCGCTCACCAACATCGCGCTGGCGCTGATCCGCGAGCCGCGGATCGCGCCGCGCATCAAGGAAATCGTGCTGATGGGCGGCGGTTTCTTCGAGGGCGGCAACGTCACCCCGACCGCCGAATTCAACATCTATGTCGACCCGCACGCCGCCGACGTCGTCTTCAAATCCGGCGTTCCGATCGTGATGATGCCGCTCGACGTCACCCACAAGGCATTGACCACGGCCAAGCGCACGCAGGCTTTCCGCGACCTCGGCACCAGGGTGGGCATCGCCACGTCGGAGATGCTGGAGTTCTTCGAGCGTTTCGACGAGGAGAAGTACGGCACCGATGGCGGGCCACTGCACGATCCGTGCGTGATCGCCTATCTCATCAAGCCCGAGCTGTTCAAGGGCCGCAACTGCAATGTCAGCGTCGAGACCTCTTCCGAGCTCACCATGGGCATGACGGTGATCGACTGGTGGGGCGTGACCAAGCGGGAAACGAACGCCATGGTGATGCGCGACATCGACCATGACGCGTTTTTCGCGCTGCTGGTCGAGAGGCTGGGGCGGCTCTGAAAGCTTCCTTCTCCCCGTTTACGGGGAGAAGGTGCCGGCAGGCGGATGAGGGGCGGCGCGAATGTCGGTGTTTTGCCAGCAACCCTGGCGCTGCCCTTCACCCGATCGCTTGGCGACCACCCTCTCCCCGTAACGGGGCGAGGGAAGGTAGGCGCTACTTCGCCTTCGAGAACGCCAGCCAGAGGCCGCCGCCGACCAGGAAGCTGCCGCTGATGCGGGACATCAGCTTGATGCGGCTGGCCGACAGCAGCCGGCCGGCGCGGCCGGCGGCAAGCGCGTAGGTGGAATCCGACATCGCGGCGAAGACCATCGCGGTGAGACCCATCACCACGATCTGCACCGTGTAGTTGCCCTGCGGCGCGATGAACTGCGGGAAGAAGGCGCCGAAGAAGACCAGCGTCTTCGGATTGCTGATCGCCACCAGGAAACCCTGCAGGAAGAAGCCGCCGCGCGGCTTCCTGGCCGAGCCGTCAGGGTTCAGCGTGCCTTTCGAACGGAACATCTGCACGCCCATCCAGATCAGATAGGCGGCGCCGATCAGCCTGACCCATTCGAACCAGTGCCCCATGCCGGCGATCAGCGTGTTGAGGCCGATGCCGACGATGGCGATCATGATGGCGAGGCCGGCCTGGGTGCCGGCGACATTGGCAAGGCCGGCACGCGAGCCGTGGCGGATGCTGTTGGCGATGATCAGCGTGACGGTCGGGCCGGGCACCAGGACGATGACGATGCAGGCGACGACATAGGTGGCGTAGAGTTCCAGCGACATGGTCTTTCCTCAAGCAGGATGGCGCCGATCCGGCGGCGGCCGAACGCGATCAATGCACGGCGCCGGTGCCGGCGCAAGCGCCAGCCTGCCGCCACAGGCGGTCCTCAGCTTGCCCCTGCCTGCCAGGGCAAGGTCGCCTCGTAGGCCGCGCCGGCCATGAGCACAGCGAGGTCACCGCGTGGCCGCCCGATCAGTTGCATGCCCATCGGCCGGCCCTTGCCGTCGAAGCCGACGGGTACGTTGAGCGCCGGACAGCCGCCGAGCGTGGCGAAGGCGGAGACCTGCATCCAGCGATGGTAGCTGTCCATGGCGCGCCCGGCCACTTCGCGCGGCCAGCGGGTGGCGACCTCGAAGGGAAAGACCTGCGCGGTGGGCAGCGCGACGAGGTCGAAGCGATCGAAGATCGACAGCAGCGTCCGGTGCCAGGACGAGCGCCGTACCGTGGCGGCATGGATCTCGGGCGCGGTGAGGCGCATCGCCTGCTCCACTTCCCACACGGCCTCCGGCTTCAGCAGTTTGCGCCTGGCCGGATCGTCGTAGTGGACCTTGAGCGCGCAGCCGCTGCTCGCCTGGCGCAGCGTGACGAAGGCCTGCCACAGCGCCTCGAAATCGACATCCGGCACCAGCGCTCCGCTGTGGAACGACGCGTCGGCGAAGCGGACGAGCGCGGCTTGGCAAAGGTCGAGGATGCCAGGCTCCATCGGCAGATGGCCGCCGAGATCGCCGAGCCAGGCGATGCGGCCGCCGGTCGCCTTCGTCGACAATCCGTCGAGAAAGGAACCCTGCTTGTCGTGCGACAGCGGGGCGCGCGGATGATGGCCGGCCTGTTCGTCGAGCAGCAGGGCGATGTCGCGGACGCTGCGGCCCATTGGCCCTTCGACGCCCATCTGGGCATGGAAGACATCGATGTCCGGCCCGGCCGGGACCAGTCCCTGCGAGGGGCGGAAGCCGTAGACGTTGTTGTAGGCGGCAGGGTTGCGCAACGAGCCGCCGAAGTCGCTGCCGTCGGCGACCGGCAGCATGTCGAGCGCCAGCGCTACCGCAGCGCCGCCGCTCGAGCCGCCGGCGGTGAGAAGCGGATCGAAGGCGTTGAGCGTCGGGCCGAACACGCTGTTGTAGGTGTTGGAGCCAAGTCCGAATTCGGGAACGTTGGTCTTGCCGATGATGATGGCGCCCGCCTTGCGGACACGCTCGACGAAGAAGTCGTCCTCGCCGGGGACAAAGTCGGCGAAGATCGGCGAGCCGAAAGTGGTCCTCAGGCCCTTGGTCAGCGCCAGGTCCTTGATCGCAATGGGCAGACCGAACAGCGATCCCGCCTTGCCGCCGCGCGCCAGATGGGCGTCGGCCCTGTCGGCTTCGGCGAGGATATCGGCGCGGTCGCGCAGCGACACGATGGCATTGACCAGCGGGTTCACCGCCTCGATGCGGTCGAGGAAGGCGGTGACCACCTCGCGTACCGACAGGCGGCGCTCACGGACTGCGCCGGCCAGCTCCACGGCGGACAGCCGGCAGATATCACCCGCGGGCGGGACGGCATGTCTGGTCGCCGGACGCATGGCCGTCACCCGGCGGCCGACAAGGCGGCGTCGACGTCCTTCGCCAGCGGTATCGCCGGCTGGGCGCCGGGCTTCAGGCAAGCGAGCGAGCCGGCGGCGGCGGCGCGGACGAGCGCCTGTTCGAGTGGCAGGCCCGACGACAGGCCGGCACCGAAATAGCCGCAAAACGTGTCGCCGGCGCCGACCGTATCGACCGGAGTGATCTTCAACGCCGGCACGGTCAGGAAGGTGTCGGGCGTCGCGGCGAGCACGCCGTCGCCGCCGAGGGTGACGACAATGGCGCGTCCGGTCTTGCCGGCATAGTCGCGCATCCGCGCAGGGCGGTCGCGGCCGCTGAGGGACAGCGCCTCGCCGTAGAGATCGAATTCGGTCTCGTTGGCGACGGCATAGTCGGCCTTGCCCAGAAGCTCGGACGCCTCGGGGCGGAAGGGCGCGGTGTTGAGCACGCTGACGGCGCCGGCCGCCCGCGCCGCCTCCAGCGTGGCGTCAACGGTCTGCAATGGGATCTCGTGCTGCAGCAGCACGACGTCGCCCTTCTTGAGCTGTGCCTTGGCGATATCGCCTGGCAGCACCGAATCATTGGCGCCCGGGACCACGGCGATGACGTTTTCGCCGTCGGCGCCGACCAGGATCAGCGCCGTGCCGGTCGAGGCGAAGCTCTCGCCTATGCCGGAGAGATCGACCTTGCCAGTGAGCAAAGCCAGCGCCTCGGCGGCGAAGCTATCCTTGCCGACGGCGCCGACCATGCTCACCTTGGCGCCGGCGCGCGCGGCGGCCAGCGCCTGGTTGGCACCCTTGCCGCCGGGCGCGGTGGCGAAAGCGGAACCGCGCACCGTCTCGCCAGGCGCTGGCAAGCGGTCGACATTGGCGATGAGGTCGAGGTTGATCGAGCCGACTACGATAATCAAGAAGTGCCTCCTGCTTAATGGGCGGGAAGCTAGCCCGTAAGAGTGCCGGTTGCCAGCCCATTGAGCAGTTCCGCGCGAGCCGCCACGCTTTCATTCGCAGCGCACGGTGACAGTGCCCTGGTAGCTGCCGGCGGGAAAGATGCCCGGCGATTTGGTGGCGGTGAGGTCGACCTGCATGGTGTGGGTGCCGTTGATCACACGCTGCGGCGAACTGCCGGGAATATCCGTGCCCGAGCCGTCGAGACGGAAGACGGTGGCGAAAGTGACGTTGGTGTCGCCTCCGCTTGGAGCGGAGGTGAAGGCGATCGGCGCCGGCGCCGAAACAGAAAAGCAGTCGATCAGGTTGAGGATCGTGCACAGCAGCGAGCTTGCGGTGATGGTGGCGCCGGCGCTCGACCCGCCCGCCTGCTTGGAGCCGAAGATGTTGATGGCGGGATTCGGCTTCATCGTTCCGGAGGCGCCGATCACGATCGTGCAGGTGCCAACGACCGCCGCCTGGGTCGGAAGGCAGAGGCCGGCAAGTGCTGCCATCGCCAGCAGGGCGCGGCTATTTCTTCTTCTTTTTCCTGCCATCGCCGTTTGTCCCTCTGATGCTCCAGCCTCCGTTGGCCCATCCGGCCGATGCGGCCGCGGGAGCGCGAGCGGCCGTCGGAGGGGCGGCAGGCACGCTTGCCGTCGTCTGGCCGTCGGTGCCGAGGCCCATCTTGAGCAGCTTCAGTTCCAGTTGCAGGCGCTCGACCTCGAGCTCGTAGAGGCGGCTACAATCGACGCGCTTCGGCGTCCGCCCGATCGGCACCACCACGCGGCCATAGGTGGCGAGGTCGCTGTTCGACTGGCTGCTGTTGTTGCCTCTGATGACGCCGACATCGAGATAGGCGCCGCTGCCGGAAACCGAAGAGCGGCAGGTGGTGCCGTCGGAAGCGTGAACCTCGTCCTGGCCCTGGGGCAGAGTGACGCCGGGCAGGGTGAAGCCCGTCTGGTTCTGGTTCAGGTTCAGTATGTCCTCGGCAAACCCCTGACTCACGACCGCCAAGGCGGGCAGCAAGGCAAGGGTCAGGACCTGCGATGTCCGAAGAACTTTCCGCATATCTGTGCCCTTATCTGCGTCTGCTCGCTTGGAAAGGGGATACTCTCGGTACAGATACGCACTTTACGCTCGGTTGCGCCGTCGAACGGCACGACCACCAGGACCGGACGCGATGCCTGGCCGGCCAAAAGGAAGGCGCTCGGCGTGATCCTGGCGGCGACCGGCTGGAAATCCTGGTCGTAGACATGAACCTCGACGCGAATGCGCTGGTCGTACGGGTTGCCCGGGAAGACCCGGACGGCGAAAGCATCGGTGAACGACCTCACCTCGCCGCGCATCGGCGTCATCGACTGGCCCGTCGCGGCGATGGGAGACAGCACGGCGGCCAACGCCGCCGCCAGAGTTCCAATCTTTCTCAAAGATCGCTCCTTTCGCGAGAGGCTATTCGCAGCGCAATGTCACGGTCGCCTGGTAGTTGCCGGCGGAGAAGCGGTTTGAGCCGCCCTTGGTGCCAGCAAGGTTGACGGCGACCGTCGATGTGCCGGGTACCGTCAGCGCGGTCGCGGTGCCAGTTTCGGCAATCGTCTGCGCGCCGGAGGTGGCGAAGGTCGGGGTCCATGTGGTGGCCGTGACATCCGAGGCCGGCACGGTGGTGGTCGTGACCGGGTCGACGCTGAGCGTGACGCCGCCCGTGGTGTCGACCTGGGCGCTGCCGGCCGAACCGCCGGCATTGTGGGAGCTCAGCGACTGAAGGTTGGTGCTGACGGTCATCGTGCCGTTGGAATTGATCGTGATCGTGCAGGTCGCGGTGATCGTGCCGTTGAACAACACGTTTCCGGTGGCGGCCGATGCGGTCTGGTCGATACAGGCGACCAGCAGTGCCGCACCGATGACGGCGCGAAAGAACTTCATCGAGACCCTCCTATCAAGCCGGCTGGTCCGACTTAATGCAAAGGTATCTTCGCTTTGTCGTGGTTAATTTAGGGTAAACTTAAGTGGAGTGACTTGCCGGCAAAGAGAAAAACCGGCGAAACCACAGGTTGTCGCCGGTTGCATCGCCTATTGTGCGGGCCAATAAGTGTAAGAATACTTGCTTATACTCGATCTGCGGTTTTGTGCAACAATCACCAAAAAAATCGATGTTTCAAGACCCGACCTGTCCCGCCTCCCAGCCGAGGATGGCGCGCTTGCGCGTCAGGCCCCAGTGATAGCCGGTCAACGCCCCGGATTTGCCGAGCGCGCGATGGCAGGGCACGACGAAGGACATCGGATTGGCGCCGACGGCCGCGCCAACCGCGCGGCTCGCGCTCGGCGCGCCGATGCTGGCGGCGATCGAGGAGTAGGTGCAGGCCTTGCCCATCGGAATGCGCAGCAGGGCTTCCCAGACGCGCAGCTGGAAGTCGGTGCCGATCATCACCACGCGCAGCGGCTGGTCGGCGCGCCACAGCCTCGGATCGAAGATGCGCGCGGCATAGGGCGCGGTGGCGCTCATGTCCTCGACATACGTCGCGTTCGGCCAGCGCCCCGACATGTCGGCGAAGGCTGCCCGCTCGCCGCCGGCATCGTTGAAGGCAAGGCCGGCAAGGCCGCGGTCGGTGACCATGATCAGCGCGATGCCGAAGGGCGAGATGTGATAGCCGTAGCGGATGGTGAGGCCGGCGCCGCGCGTCTTGTAGTCGCCCGGCGACATCGCCTCATGGGTAACGAAGAGGTCGTGCAGCCGGCCGGGGCCGGACATGCCGAGCTCGAACGACGTCTCGAGCAGCGGCATGCCGGAATCGAGCAGCCGGCGCGCGTGGTCGAGCGTGACCGCCTGCAGGAAGGCCTTGGGCGACAGGCCGGCCCAGCGGGTGAACAGCTTCTGCAACCCGGTCGGCGTCTCGCCGACCTCTTCGGCCAGAACCTCGAGCGAGGGCTGGTCGCGATAGTCGAGGCTGATCTTCTCGATGGCGCGGCGCACGACCTCGTAATCACTGCCTTCGGGGGTGATGTCGTTCTGAAGGATCGCGGTCGGTTTCATCTGCGCATTCATGGTCATCTGGGCGTTCATGGCAATATCTCCTTGAGCGCGAATATCGTTGTTCCCGCCCTCTGCCACCACCCGAAACTTGCCTTCCAGCAACCGGCGCCCAGATAGAACTGGCTCAGTGAAAGGAAAGCCCATGGCCGGCGAGAAAGTCCATCTCACCCGGGAAAAGGAAACCCTGCTCATCACCGTCTACGGCAAGGCGCTGGAAAGCCGGAGGCCGGATTCGCTGTTGCAAGATCGCTTCGCGGATGAGGCCGTTCGCCGGATCGACTATGACTTCGCGAGGCTTAAGGTCGACGACAATCTCGCCGTCAGCCTGGCAATCCGGGCCAAGGCGCTGGACGACTGGACGTCGGCCTTCCTGGCCATGCACCCCAACGCCATCGTGCTGCATCTCGGCTGCGGGCTCGACACACGGGTGTTCCGCATCGATCCGCCGCCAGGCGTCGACTGGTTCGACGTAGACTATCCCAAGGTCATCGAGCTCAGGCGCAAGCTTTTTCCGCCGCGCGACCACACCCATTTGATCGCTTCGTCGGTTACCGAGCCCGGCTGGCTCGATGCTGTGCCGGGCAATCGGCCGGCAATGATCGTTGCGGAGGGGCTCACGCCCTATCTCGCCGCCGACGAGGGTCCAAAATTGTTTGCGCGGCTTGTGTCGCATCTGGCCGGTGGCGAGCTTGTCTGCGACGCCTACAGCGATCTCGGTCTGAAATTCGTGCGTTCCAGCCCGACGTTCCGAGCTACCGGGGCCGAGCTTCACTGGGCGATCAACGACCCGCGCGAGCTGGAGCAGGCTGCGCCTGGCCTGCGGTTGGTGGAGGAAACCTCCGCCTACAAACCCGAACATGCCGCGCGCGTGAGCTGGTTCGCGGGCCTGATCTTCCGCCTTTGGAGCCACATCCCGGCCCTTCGCAAGGTGGGCCGGTTGCTGCGGTTCCAATTTTGACGATCAGCGCGCCCTGGCGGTGGCGAGCGCGCGCGAAAAGGCGGCGGCAAAACTTTCGCGGGAAGCGGGGTCGAGGAAGGACCCGATCGACACGATCTGCCCCTGCGCTTCCACTGCCATCCTGGTAATGCCGATCTCGGCATGGCGGGCGATCGAGAAGCGGGCCCAGAATGGATTGAAGCGGTGCGCTTCCGATTTGCCGGAGGGCGCGGTCTTGCGGATGTCGAGGGTGGTGCGCGACACCGACACCTCCTCGCGGGCGCGGGCGGCGCGGTAGTTGACGCGGAAGGCGATGTAGACGGCGATCACGTCGAGCCCGAAGAAGCCGAACACCGGCCAGGCGCCGCGCGACAGGAAGAACGCGCCGGTGACCAGCCAGCCGAACGACAACGCGGCCATCAGGACGAAGAAGCCGGTGCGGCCGAGCGAGCGGTGCGGTGTCAGCAAGGCATGGAAGAAGGGTTCGTCGGCCTGGAAAGAGGCGTTTGTGTCGCTCATGGCTGGATATTATAGGAAGGGAATGGCAAGCCCCAAGACGAAAAAATCCCCGATGGCCAAAAATGCACTGCCGCCCGGCCGGCGCGACGGCTCGAACGCCAAGCCGCGGCCGCGGCCGGCACGATCACGGCCGCTCTACAGCCCGGCCGAGGTGCATGAGATCTTCCGGCGGTTTTCGGTGCAGCGGCCGGAGCCGAAGGGCGAACTCGAGCATGTCAACGCCTTCACCTTGCTGGTCGCCGTGGTGCTTTCGGCGCAAGCGACCGATGCCGGCGTCAACAAGGCGACGCGGGCGCTGTTCAAGGTCGCCGACACGCCGCAGAAGATGCTGGCGCTGGGCGAGGCAAAGGTCGGCGACTACATCCGCACCATCGGACTCTGGCGCAACAAGGCCAAGAACGTGATCGCGCTGTCCAAGGCGCTGATCGACGAGCATGGCGGCGAAGTGCCAGACGACCGCGACCAGCTGGTCAGGCTGCCGGGGGTCGGGCGCAAGACCGCCAATGTCGTGCTCAACATGGCCTTCGGCCAGCACACGATGGCGGTCGACACGCATATCTTGCGCATCGGCAACCGGTTGGGGCTGGCGCCCGGCAAGACGCCTGAGCAGGTCGAGCAGGGGCTGCTGAAGATCATTCCGGAAGAATATATGCGCCATGCGCATCACTGGCTGATCCTGCACGGCCGCTATGTCTGCAAGGCGCGCAAGCCGGACTGCCCGGCCTGCGTCATCGCCGATCTGTGCAAAGCGGCCGAGAAAACGTCCGAGATACCAGCGCCGCTGGTGCCGATCGCGCCGCTGGCGGAGAGCGTCGCCGTGGAGGCTCAGTAGCCGCGCGCCATCGCCGCGGCGAAGACCGGGATCAGCAGGAAGATGAAGGCTTCGGCGCGGACATAGGTCTTCACCGAGGCGAGCTCGGCCGCCGGCACCTGAAAGCCGGGAGTGGCGCCGGCCTGCCGGTTCCAGGAGATGAAGCGGATGGTCGGGACGATCGACAAAAGGCCGACGATGACGAAGGCCGTCATCTTTGCCCAGAACATCCAGTTGTAGATGTAGAACTCCCAGCCCTTGAGGCCATAGAAGACACGGCCGGCGCCGACGATGACGATCAGCGCGGCGATGATGCCGTAATGGCGGTCGATGCCGACAAGGCGCTTCAGCGTCGCGGCGGGCAAGTCGCCGCGGATCAGCACGAATTCGGCGCCGATGATGCCGGCCAGCGAAAACACCAGCAGATGATGGATGATGGCCAGCACGAGATCGGTGGTATCCATGCTTTTCCTCTGGTTGGAGGATGCGTGGGCTGAATCAGATTCCCGCGAAGACTAGCATCGCCGGACAGAATTCCCAGACATGGCCGGCAGCTAGCTGCTCTGGTGTGATGGGACGTTCTGGTCTGGAGGATGATCCGGACCGCCGTGGCCCTTGTTCGGTGCGGGAGGTTTGCTAGGCGCCTGCTTGACGTTCAAGCGAGGCAAGTTTTATGGGCAGTCCAAAGGCAACCGGCGTCCCGGTCATCGAAACGGCGCGGACCATCCTGCGGGCGCACCGGCTGGACGATTTCGACGCCTACGTCGCCATGTGGGCCGATCCCGCCGTCACCCGCTTCATCGGCGGCAAGCCGCGGACGCGCGAGGAAAGCTGGATGCGCTTCCTGCGTCATGCCGGCCTGTGGTCGCTGCTCGGCTACGGTTTCTGGGCGATCGAGGAGAAGGCGACCGGCCGCTTCATCGGCGAGGCCGGCTTTCACGATCTGAAGCGCGCCATCGAGCCCTCGATCGAGGGCGTGCCGGAAGCTGGCTGGGCGCTGGCTCCGGAAGCGCAGGGCCGGGGACTGGCCAGCGAAGTGGTACAGCGGGCTCTCGCCTGGGGCGACGTGACGTTCTCGCCGGCCAGAACAGTCTGCATCATCGATCCGGAAAACACCGCCTCGCTCAATGTCGCGGCCAAATGCGGCTACACGGAAATCCTGCGTACCACCTATCACGACAACGCGACGATCCTGCTGGAACGGCATCCCTGAGCCAGCCCAGCCATCCTCAGCCGGCCATGCGCAGCTTGCGCGCGAGAGCGCTGTCCGGACCGTCGTCGGGGGCAGCGCGCGAGCCCGGACTCAGCAGCTTCGTCGTTGCGTTGAAGGGTTGCGGCCGGGCGATCGCATAGCCCTGGCCATAGTCGACGCCGATCGACTTCAGGGCCTCGATGATGCTCTCGCTTTCAACGAACTCGGCAATCGTGCGCTTGCCCATCACCTTGCCGATATGATGGATCATCTCGACCATGGCCCGGTCGATGCGGTCCTCCAGCATGTCCTTGACGAAGCTGCCGTCGATTTTCAGATAGTCGACAGGCAGGTGTTTCAGATAGGCGAAGGACGACATGCCGGAGCCGAAGTCGTCGAGGGCGAAGCGGCATCCCAACTCGCGCAACTGGGCAATGAAGCGCATCGCGTTGGCGAGATCGGCAATGGCGCTGGTCTCGGTGATCTCCAGGCAGACCATGTTCGGCGGAATGCCGAAGACGCCGAACTGTTCGCGCAGGAAGTCGAGGAACGTCTCGTCGCCGAAGCTCGCCCCCGAGAGATTGATGGCGCAGGTGGCGATCGGAGCGGCCGTTGGGTTGGCAAGGCGCGCGGCCAGAACGGCGAATGCGCCGCGCACGACCCAGCGGTCGATCGCCGGCATCAGCCCATAGCGCTCGGCCGCCGGGATGAAGCTGGCCGGCGAGACGATGGAGCCGTCCTCGTCCGTCAGCCGCAGCAGGATTTCGATATGCGCGCCGGCTTCGGCCACGGCATCATTGAGCGGCCAGATCTCCTGGCAATGGAGCCTGAAGCGATTTTCCTCCAGGGCAGCGTGCAGGCGCTGGACCCAGGCCATCTCGGTGAAGCGTTCGCGCAGGGCGGTGTCGCTGTCGCTGTGCAGCTGAACCCGGTTGCGGCCCTTCTCCTTGGCCATGTAACAGGCGACGTCGGCGGCCTGCAGGGTCTCCTCGAGCGTGACTTCGGCATCGGTGATCTGCACCACGCCGATGCTGACAGTGATGACGAAGGGCCGTCCATTCCAGGAGAAATGCAGATCCTGCACGGTCGCCCGCAACCGTTCGGCGATATCGGCCGCGACATCGGCGCTGCAGTCGAAGAGCAGCACGCCGAACTCGTCGCCGCCGAGCCTGGCCAGGATGTCGCCCGCGCGCAGCTCGTTGCCGAGCAGGACCGAAACCTGGCGTAGCAGCTGGTCGCCGGCGGCATGGCCGCATGTATCGTTGACGAGCTTGAACTGATCGAGATCGAGATACATCAGCGCGTGCTGGCCGGGCCGGCTGTGCAAGTCCGCCGCCGTCCTTTGCAGGCGGTTCTCGAAGTCGCGGCGGTTGGCAAGCCCGGTCAGCGCGTCGTGCGATGCCTGCCATGAGAGCCGCTCGATATAGTCCTGTTCGCGCGTCATGTCGTGGACCGCGAGCACGGCACCGACCAGCCTGCCCGCGACCGACAGCGGCGCGCCGGTCAAGGCGACGGGAACGACCGAGCCGTCAGCGCGCTTGAGCAGCCATGGTCGGGCGTTGGCGGGCTGCGGCTCGCCGGCCAGCAGGCGCTCTATCCACCGTGTCTCCTCGACGCCCGTTTCCTTGTCGATGAGCCTGAACAGCGATGCGATCGGCTTGCCCTTTTCCGCATCGAACTGGCGCGCCAACAGACGCTCGGCAACGGCGTTCATATAGTCCAGTCGCCCGTCGGCAGTCGTGCTGATGACGGCCTGGCCGATCGAGGCGAGCGTGATCTGGGCCCGTTCGCGTTCGGCGTTGAGCGCGTTCTGAAAGGCCTGACGCTGCGCCAGCAGCTTGCGCGTGCGCCACACGGCAAGCAGGATAAGCAAGGCCGCCGTGGCGAGGTTGGCCAGCGTCAATGCCAGCTTGATGAAACGCGAACCTTCACCCAGGCTGTCGGAGAATGCCTTGGAAAGGGGGCCGATCTCATCGTTGAGCCGGTGAATCTCTGCCTTCCAGGCGCCGATCTGCGCCGCCGATGCCGGTCCTTCCTCGATCTTGCGGTGGATGGCGTTGCCAAGCTCGTCAAGCGCCAGGATCATGACGTCAGCCGCCGCCCAGCGCTGGATGGCCACATCGAGGTAGCTGACATCGCGGAAGTTGCGGAACAGCCAGATCATCCCGGTGACATCGTCGGCGTGATTTCCGCCTTGCAGGAAACCGGCGCGCGCCGCGTCGGTGTCAGGCTCGGCTTGCTCGAGCGCCAGCCGCGCCGCGTGGTCGGCCAGCGGAACGGCGATCGCGTCGCGATATTCGTTGAAGAAGTCCGTTTTGCCGGTATCGACATAGAGGCTGAGGAAATAGATGGCCTCTTTCTGTCCCTTCGACCAATGGCTTTCGCCGCCAACGTAGGCGCGAACGGCCGAAAGCGTATAGAGGCTGCCGCTGGCGACGAGAGCCTGGATCAGGACCACGAGTATGAATGGCCAGACCAGCCCGACAAGACGCGGACTGGCAAGCGCCGCTGACAGCCTCATCAAGCTTCCATGGAAATTGCCATGGCCCCCCGTGAATCCGCCGGTCCGACCGAGCAGTCATGGTCGGACGAAACCTCTCGCCCTCATGTCGCAGCTCGTCATGCGACAACAGCTCGACTAGCATGTCGGCCTTAACAGCCAATAAACTTGTCGAGTATTTTAGCTCGACACAAGGCGTCTTCTTCCGCGGCGAGCTTACGCCAGGGTATAGGATCGGATTTTAGGAAAATATTATTGGGGCTCGACTGCTTCCAATTTGCCCGAATGCCAATGTCCGGCAAGTCGCGGCCGAAGCCTGTGAACATAATTCAGATAGATTCCAGTGCTTTGCCGGCGCTGGCCGCTTTCAGGCTTGCCCGTTCGAGCATCGAGGCGTCTTCGCCGAAGGCGCGGGTGGCGCGGGCGGCGGCCTCGAGCAGGGGCGCGGTCATGCGCCGCAGAAAGGCCGCGTCCACGCGCGTTCTCGGCCCGGCCAGGGTGAGCGCGCCGAGAAGGGTCCGTCCGGGGCCGAAGACAGGCGCCGAGACGCCAGCCGTCTCGGGGTCGCGATCGCCCACCGACAAGTGATGATAGTCTTCGCGGATGGTCTCATAGGGTTCGCCCGGCTCACCCGAAAATGCCGCGAGCACGCGGCCGCCGGAGCCGGCCAGCAAGGGCAGCACGTCGCCCTCGCGGATCGTGTAGCGGATCGGATGCTTGGACTCGACGCGGTAGAGGCAGGTACGGACGTCGCCGGAGCGGACATAGAAGGCGACGCTTTCCCAGCTCCGCTCGGACAGGTCGCGCATGATCGGCAGCAGGACATCCATCGCCACCACCGAGCGCTGGTAGAGCGCACCAAGCCTGAAGGTGGCCGGCCCGATGCGATAGCGCCCGTCGTCCAGGCGTTCCAGCAATTGCCCGCGCATCAGCGAGTTGGCGAGCCTCAGTATGGTGCTCTTGTAGAGGCCGGTGCGGGTCGCGATCTCGGCCAGGCCGAGCGAGCGGTCGGCGGGGGTGAATGCGTCGAGGATGGCGATGGCGCGGTCGAGCGCGGCAACGCCTTCGGCCGACGCCGGGCTGGCAGGTGTATTTTTCATCCCGATGATGATTTCATATTGGTCGCCCCGCCCGGGCCAAGCCCGGATGAGGCGATTTTGTCGTGGCAAAATCGTTCTGTCCAGTAGAATGCCATTCCCGTTGACAGAACGCAGTCACAAATGCTTGAACTCGAAGGCGGGTCTGAATTCAGGCCACGTCTTGGCAGGCACCGGAGGAGGTGTCGTGATTTGGAGGAATCCCATGCTGAACAGACGCAGATTCTTGACGAGCACCGCGGCCGGCTTCGCGGCACTGCACTTCACGCCCGCCTTCGCGCAGGACGCGCCGCAGCTCCAGATCTTCGTGCCGGCCGCGCCCGGCGGCGGCTGGGACCAGACGGCACGCACGATCGACCAGGTGCTGCGCTCTGAAAAGCTGATCTCGGGCTCGCAGATCACCAATGTCGGCGGTGCCGGCGGCACGGTCGGCCTGCCGCAATTCGTCAACCAGTGGAATGGCAAGGCCAATTCGCTGATGGTGGCCGGCATGGTCATGGTCGGCGCCATCATCGCCAACAAGTCGGCCAACAACCTGACCGAGGTGATCCCGATCGCCCGCCTCACCGGCGAGTTCGAAGCGCTGGTGGTGCCGGCGGCGTCACCGTTCAAGACCGCCGCCGACTTCGTCGCCGCGCTCAAGGCCGATCCGACCCAGGTTCCGGTGGCTGGCGGCTCGGCCGGCGGTTCGGACCACATATTGTTCGGGCTGATCGCCAAGTCCGCCGGCGTGCCGGCGACCAATCTCTCCTATGTGCCGTTCGCCGGTGGCGGCGAGGCGCTATCGGCGCTGCTCGGCAACCAGGTGGCGGCCGGCATTTCCGGCTATGGCGAGTTCTCCGAGCAGATCAAGGCGGGAGCGCTCAGGCTGCTCGCCATCTCCGCCGACAAGCGCCAGGAGGGCATCGACGCGCCGACGCTGAAGGAAGCCGGCATCGATGTCGAATTGTTCAACTGGCGCGGCGTCTTCGCTCCGCCCGGCGTGTCCGATGCCGACAAGGCGTCGCTCATCAAGCTGGTCGAGACGATGGCCAAGAGCGAGGCCTGGGCGACCGAGTGCAAGAACCGCAACTGGACGCCGATCCTGCTCACCGGCGACGACTATGCCAAGTTCGTCACCGAGGACACCGCCCGCATCGGCGCCATCCTCAAGGATCTCGGCCTCGCCTGACGCCTCCCCCGGAGCGGGGCGGCCCGCGCTGCCCCGCCTCGACGCTCGCCAAGCGCATGGACATGAGCTCCATAGCGGGTGAGACTGCGGTCAGGGCCGGCCGTGGGATGCCGGTCATCCAGGGAGGACATTCATGAGCACCAGCGACCAGCAGGCGCCGCCGCGCTTCGCCATACCCGAATTGTTGATCGGCGTCGGGCTCCTGGCCTGCGCCGCGGCCGTGGCCTGGCAGACGCTGGCGATCCCGGTGTCGCCGCTCTATTCCAAAGTCGGTCCCAGGGTGTTCCCCTACATTACCATGGCCGGCATGGTGGTGCTGTCGCTGCTGCTCATCGTCGCGGCGCTCCGGGGCGGCTGGCAGCCGGACGAGGAGAAGGAGACGCCGACCGACTGGAAGTCGATGGGCTTCGTGGTGGCCGGCCTCGTCGCCAACCTTACGCTCATCCATCCGCTCGGCTTCACCGCCGCCTCGGTGATCATGTTCGTTCTGGTCTGTTACGGCTTCGGCAGCCGCCGCCCGCTGCGCGACGTGCTGCTCGGGCTGATCCTGGCGCTAGCGGCCTATTTCGGCTTCGCCAAGGCGCTCGGCGTCAACATCGGCGCCGGCTTCGTCGAGAACCAGCTGAACACGGTGATCAACGCCGTCATCGCCATGGTCAGGGGCTGACGCCATGGACACGCTCAACCAACTCGCGCACGGCTTCTCGGTGGCCTTCACGCCGGCCAATCTGTTGTGGTGCCTGGTCGGCACGACGCTCGGAACGGCGATCGGCGTGCTGCCCGGCCTCGGGCCGGCGCTGACCATCGCGCTGCTTCTGCCGATCACCTACCAGGTGGCGCCGGAAGCCTCCTTCATCCTGTTCGCCGGCATCTATTACGGCGCCATGTATGGCGGCTCGACGACGTCGATCCTGCTCAACACGCCCGGCGAAAGCGCCACCATCGTCACCGCCCTGGAAGGCAACCGGATGGCGCGCTCGGGCCGCGGCGGCGCCGCGCTCGCCACCTCGGCGATCGGCTCGTTCGTCGCCGGCACGATCGGCACGCTGGGCGTCGCCTTCCTGGCCCCGATCGTGGTCAAGTTCGCATTGGCCTTCGGCCCGGCCGAGTATTTCTCGCTGATGGTGCTCGCCTTCATCACCGTCTCGGCGGTGCTGGGCTCGTCCTCGGTGCGCGGTCTCACCAGCCTGTTCGCCGGCTTCGTCATCGGCATGATCGGCGTCGACCTGCAAACCGGGCAGCCGCGCTTCACCTTCGGCATGGGCGAACTGCTCGACGGCGTCGACGTCATCATCGTCGCGGTCGGCCTGTTCGCGGTCGGCGAGACGCTCTACATGGCCTCGCGCCGCTATGCCGGCAAGGACGAGATCGTGCCGCTCAAGGGCTCGCTCTACATGACCGCGGCCGAATGGGGACGCTCGTGGAAGGCATGGCTGCGCGGCGCCCTGATCGGCTTCCCGATCGGCGCCATGCCGGCCGGCGGCGCCGAGATCCCGACCTTCCTGTCCTATGCGATCGAGAAGAAGCTGTCGAAGCACAAGGAGGAGTTCGGCACGGTCGGCGCCATCGAGGGCGTCGCTGGCCCGGAAGCCGCCAACAACGCCTCCGCCGCCGGCGTGCTGGTGCCGATGCTCACGCTTGGATTGCCGACCTCAGCCACCGCCGCGATCATGCTGTCGGCCTTCCAAAGCTACGGCATCAACCCCGGGCCGCTGCTCTTGACGACACAGGCCAATCTCGTCTGGGGCCTGATCGCCAGCCTGTTCATCGCCAACGTCATCCTCGTCATCCTCAACCTGCCGCTGATCGGCCTGTGGGTGCGGCTCTTGAAGATCCCGGCGCCGCAGCTCTATGCCGGCATCCTGGTGTTCGCCACCGTCGGCACCTATGGCATCTCGCAGTCGCCGGTCGATCTCGTCATCCTCTATCTTCTGGGGGCGGCCGGCTTCCTGATGCGGCGCTTCGATTTCCCGACCGCGCCGGTCATCATCGGCATGATCCTCGGGCCGCTGGCCGAGACGCAGTTCCGCCGCGCGATGACGATCGCCAACGGCGACTGGACGGTATTCTACCGGCATCCGCTGTCGCTGACGCTGCTGACGCTCGCCTTCATCGGTCTCGTCGGGCCGCATATCTGGCCTGGGTCGAGCACCGGCGCAGGCGCGGACCGGAGCACGTGCCCGGCGATGCCTGATCGATCTGGAGCATCATGACCGACCTGCTTTCCGGCATCCGCGTCCTCGATCTGACCAATGTGCTGGCCGGCCCTTATTGCGCCTACCAGCTGGCGCTGCTCGGCGCCGACGTCATCAAGGTCGAGGCGCCGAATGGCGGGGATCTGGCGCGCCAGCTCGGCGCTTCGGCAACGCTCAACCAGGCCGGCATGGGCGCCTCTTTCCTGGCGCAGAACGCCGGCAAACGATCGGTCGTGCTCGATCTCAAGCAGGAGGCCGATCGCGACCGCTTCCTCGACCTGGTCGCGTCCGCCGACGCGCTGGTGGAAAACTTCCGGCCGGGCGTCATGGACAGGCTTGGGCTCGGCTATGCCAGCCTGAAGGCTGTCCGCCCGGGTCTCGTCTACTGCGCCATATCGGGCTTCGGCCAGAGCGGGCCGATGCGCGACAATCCGGCCTATGACCAGATCATCCAGGGCCTGTCGGGCATCATGAGCATCACCGGCACGCCGGAAACGGCGCCGCTGCGTGTCGGCTATCCGGTCGCCGACACCCTCGGCGGGCTGGTCGGCGCCTTCGCCATTGCTGCGGCCCTGGTCAAGCAGAAGACGAGCGGCGAGGGGGCATTCCTCGACGTGTCGATGCTGGAATGCACGCTCTCGGCGCTCGGCTGGCCGGTGTCCAACTATCTGACCGCCGGCGTCGAGCCGCGGCCGATGGGCAATGAGAACATGACGGCCGCACCGTCGGGCGCGTTCCGCACCGGCGAGGGGCTGCTCAACATCGCCGCCAACAAGCAGGAGCAGTTCGTCACGCTTTCCCAACTGATCGGACGGCCCGAACTGGCGTCGGATCCGCGCTTTGCCGAGCGCGAGGCGCGCAAGCAGAATCGCGCCGCGCTGAAGGCGCTGATCGAGGATGCGCTGGCGGGCGCCTCGGCCGCCGCCTGGGAGGAAAAGCTCAACCGCGCCGGCGTGCCGGCCGGGCGGGTGCTGACGATCCCGCAGGTGCTCGACGAGCGCCAGGTGACCGAGCGCGGCATGACGACCCGCTTCGAAGCCGTGCCCGGCATGGACCGGCCGCTGACGGTGGTGCGCGGCGGCTTCATGGTCGACGGCGCGGCACCGCTGCCGGCCGGGCCGCCGCCGGCGCTGGGCGAGCATATGGACGAGGTGTTTGCGACGCTGCCGGCGCGCGACAAGACAAGAGCGCCGGCATGAGCGAGGACAAAAAGACCGGCCGCGCGCGCGGCGAGGACTGGTGGCGGACCGGCATCATCGAAATGGGCCCCGGCGTGATCCGGCTGCGCGGCTACGAGATCCAGGACCTTATCGGCCGCGTCAGCTTTCCGGCCATGATCTGGCTGATGCTGCGCGGCGAATTGCCCAGCGAGGACCAGGCGGCGCTGCTTGGCATCGCGCTGGGTGCGGCCGTCGACCACGGGCCGCAGGCGCCATCGATCGCCATCGCCCGCATGGCGGCGACCTGCGGCGTCGGCATCAACAATGCGATGGCTTCGGCCATCAACGTGCTGGGCGACGTGCATGGAGGCGCCGGCGAGCAGGCGCTTTCCTTCTACGGCGACATCGCCGCGGCGATGGACCAGGGCACGACGCTGGCCGATGCGGTGGCGGCGCGGCTCGATCGTTTCTTCGCCGAAGACAGGGGCTATGTGCCGGGTCTCGGCCATCGCTTCCATCCGGTTGATCCGCGCGCGCCGCGGCTCATCGAACTGACCCGCGATTTCGCGGCGCGCGGCGTCGTCGGCGGCCGCTTCGCCGACATCGCCGAGGCCACCGAGGCCGAGGTGGCGCGGCGCAAGGGCAAGCGCATCCCGCTCAACATCGACGGCGCGACGGCGGTGATCTATGGCGAGCTCGGCTTCCCGCCGCCGCTGACTCGCGGCCTGTTCGTGCTGTCGCGCTCGGTCGGCATCCTGACGCATGCCTGGGAGCAGTCGCAGGAGACCGAGCGCAACAAGGGGCCGCTGCCGCGGGAATGGCTGTGGGCCTATACGGGTGCTCCGGTACGACCGTTTCCCGGCCGCGAGGATAAGAGCAGCTGATCTCAAATCGCGTCGGGAGGCTCGGTCTGGGGGACAGTCAAATCCCTCAGCAACGTCGACAGATCCGGCTCGTCGATAAGCAGCGCCGCATCGGCTGGGGCAAGCCATGCCCGCTGCCGCGTGCCCGCTTCCATCCAACGGGGCAGCTCCTCTGTCACGTTCAGCAGGTAGACGACGACGTCGACGCGGACGAAGCGGCTTGCCAGGCGTTTCCAATAGGAATAGGTGCCGGCCGGCTGTTTCAGGATGTCGCCGAGGACGCCGGCTTCTTCCCGCGCTTCAATCATGGCCGCCTTGCGCCCGCTCTTGCCCTTCATTGGCCAGCCTTTTGGCACGATGAAGCGCCTGGTCGTGCGCGACGTCACAAGCATCACCTCCATGTCGCCGCCGGCGTCCAGCCGAAAGGGGATGGCCGCCACCTGGCGGATCCGTTCCCCCTTCTTTGCCTTGCGTACCGCTGTCTTCTTGGTCGCTGCCATTCCCAGAATCCGGCCGGATCGCGCCCCTGCCCAGAAGGGAGGGCGCCATGCCGCAAAACCCCAAAACCGCCGGCAATGCAACGTGGCATTTTCCGGCAGGTAAGTCGGCTAAATAAATCGAAAATGCCGGCTTGTCAGCGGCACGACGTCAAAATTGCATTGCCCAGCACCTGGCAGCCCGGCTTGACGACCGGCACCTGCGGTCGAGACTGCGGCACGATCTGGCGGTCCAGCTCGCGATTTAGCTGCTGCTGTTGCTGGAACTGCTGCCGCAGCATCCTGTTCTGCAGCTGCAGCAGTTCGTTCTGCTGGACCAGCACATTGCGATTTGTTGGGATAATCACCTGCGCCAAGGCATGGGGAGCCACCGCCGGCACGATCGCCGTCGCCAGCATTGCCGACATCAAAACCGTCGTTGGACGAAGCTGCGGCATCGATCCGCTCCCGCGTTAAAATCTACCATCCATATAGGTCATTTGACAGGCGGTGCCATGGTCGATGGGCAGCCACGCCGAATTGATTGGTTCATCCGCCACGAATCTGCCCACCAACCTGGCATTGCCCTTGACGGCGGAGCTGTCGGCGGACTGAGTTCCTGCTTAGGCCGACCGGGACGATCGGCATTCGCCGATCGCCCTTGGGATCGGGACGATCGGCAGTGCCGATCGCCCGTATCAGTCCACCTCGCGCAGGCGGTAGCCCACGCCGGTCTCGGTGGTGATGTAGCGCGGCTGATCGGGGGTCTTCTCGATCTTCTGCCGGAGCTGGCGAACGTAGACCCTGAGATATTGCACGTCGGTGGAGTCGCCCCAGACCTGCTTCAGCAGGAAATGATGGGTGAGCACCTTGCCGGCGTGCTGCACCAGGATGCGCAAGATGTCGTATTCCTTGGGCGAGAGTTTTACCTCCTTGCCCTCGACGGTGACGATGCGCTTGACCAGGTCGACGGTCAGGTCGCCGGTTTGGAACACCGGCTTCTCGCCCTGCTGCTGGAACTTGTGGCGCAGCGCCACGCGGATGCGGGCGACGAGCTCGTTCATGCCGAACGGCTTGGTGACGTAGTCGTCGGCGCCGAGCTCCAGCGCCGAGACGATGCCGGCCTCGTCGGTGCGGCTGGAGAGGATGACGACGGGAATGTCGAGACCCTCGCCCCGCCATTTGCCGAGCAATTCATGACCGGTCATGCCGGGCAGGCCGAGATCGAGCAGGATCAGGTCCGGCTTCTCCGTCGCCACCAGCTCGATGGCTGCCTTGGCGTTGGGTGCTTCGGAGACCGCATAGCCCTGGCTGCCAAGACCGACGCGCAGCAATTTGCGGATCGGCGGCTCGTCGTCGACGACCAGTATGGTGACGTTCTGATTGGTCATGCCGGATCACCGTTGCTCTGATCGTCCGTACTGGCCCGGCGCATGCCGGGCACATCAGCCGGCACCGGCATGCGGATGGTGAAGATCGCGCCGGCGCGGTCGGTGCGGTTTGCCGCGGTGATCGTGCCTCCCATCGCCTCGATGAAGCCGCGGCTGATCGACAGGCCGAGCCCGGTGCCGGCGCGCACCTGATCGCGCTTGCGCACCCGGTAGAAGGTGTCGAAGATCCGCTCCAGATCATCGGGCGGAATGCCAGGCCCCTCGTCCATGATCTGCAGGATGACGCAGCCGTTGTCGACCCAGCCCTGCAGCCGGATGGTGGAGCCGGGCGGGGCGTATTTGGCGGCATTGTCGAGGAGATTGAAAAGCGCCTGCTCGAACAGCACCGGATCGAGCCTGAGCATCGGCAAGTCGGCGGGGATGTCGATCTCGGTCTTGTGCTCCCCGGTGATCTTGCGTGCGCGGAGCAGGGCCGAGCCTACACTATCGCCGACAAAGTGCAGTGCGTGGTTCGGCTCCATTGCGCCGGATTCGATCTTAGTCATGTCGAGCAGGTTGGCGATGAAGCGGTTCAGCCGCTCCGATTCGTCGAGCACGGTCGACAACAGCTCGGCACGGTCCGTTTCGGGCAGCGCAGCCGCGAATTCCCTCAGCGTGCCGGCCGCGCCCATGATGGCGGCGAGCGGGGTCTTCAGGTCATGCGAAATCGAGGTGAGCAGCGCCGAGCGCAAGCGGTCGGCCTCGGCGGCGAGCTTGGCACGGTCGACGTCGGCGGCGAGCTGGATGCGCTCGATGGCGACCGCCGCCTGGTCGGCAAGCGCATCGAGCAGGCGTTGCTGCTCGGGCGTCAGCAGCGGTCCCTGCCTGTCGTCGTCGAGGCCGACGACGCCGATCGCCGTGCGGCCAGTTCTCAGAGGAAGGTAGAGGCGTTTCGCGCCGGGCAGCGTGTCGGCGCCACGGCCGGCGGCGCGGTTGTGCTCCCAGGCCCAGCGGGCGGCCGCGATGTCGGCCTCGGCCAGCGTGTCGTCGGGCGGATAGCCAGCCTTGACGGTGATCGTTCCGTTCTCGGGCAGCAGCAAGACGACGCGCAGCTTCAGCATCAGCGCGATCTGGAAGGCGGTCGCCCACAACACGTCGTCCAGCGTGCCGGCGCCGGCGAGCTTCCTTGAAAACTGATAGAGGTCCTCCGTGGCGCGCGCCCGCGAGCGGGCGGCGATCGCCTGGCGCTGCACGCGCGCGGTCAGGTTGCTGGCGATGACGGCGACGACGAGGAAGATGGCAAGCGCGACAATGCTCTCGGGATCCCGGATCGTCAGCGTGTAGCGCGGTTCGAGGAAAAAGAAGTTGAACGCCAGGGCACTGACCAGGCAGGCGTAGAGTGCCGGCCAGAGCCCGCCGGTCACGGCCGACGCAAGCACCGCTACGAGAAAGACGATGGCGAGATTGCGGACGTCGAGAAACTGGTCGAGGACCGCGCCGAAGGCGAGCGAGCCGGCGACATAGGCCGTGGCAAACAGATAGGGCCAGATCTCGAAGGGCTTCTGCTCGGCTGCCGTGCCGACAGTCTTCGGCACCGCCTCGCTGGCCTGCTCCGTTCCCGAAATGACGTGGACGCTGATGTCGCCAGCATCGCGGATGAGATCGTAGGTGAGCGAGCCCTCGATCAATTCCCGCCAGCGCGAGCGGGTCGGCCTGCCGATGACGATATGGGTGAAGTTGTTCGCCTTGGCATGGCGAACAATGTCCTGCGCGATGTACTGGCCCGGAATGGTGGTGACCTCGGCGCCGAGCTGCTCGGCGAGGCGCAGGTTCGCCGCCCGCCGGTCCTTGTGGTCTTCGCTCATGCCGGCCGAGCGCGGCGTGTCGACATGCAGCGCCGTCCAGGGGGCGCGAAGCCGGTCGGCCAGCCGGCGCGCATAGCGGATGCGGGCAGCGCCGCCAGGGCGCGCATCGACGCAGACGAGCACCCTTTCGCCCGCCGCCCACGGCCCCGGGATGGCGTGCGACTGCATGTGGTTCAGCAATTGCTCGTCGACGCGCTGGGCGGTGCGGCGCAGCGCCAGCTCGCGCAGCGCCGTCAGATTGCCCGGCGAGAAATAGTTCTCGATGGCGCGCTGGGCGGTGTTGGGGAAATAGACCTTGCCTTCCTCCAGCCGCTTGATCAGGTCGTCCGGCGTGAGATCGATGATCTCGATGTCGTCGGCCTGGTCGATGACGGAATCGGGGACCGTCTCGCGGACCCTGACGCGGGTGATCTGCGCCACAACATCGTTCAGGCTTTCGACATGCTGGATGTTGAGCGTGGTGTAGACGTCGATGCCGTGCGTCAGGATCTCCTGGACGTCGAGATAGCGCTTGGGATGGCGGCTGCCGGGAGCGTTGGTGTGGGCGAGCTCGTCGACGAGTACCAGGGCCGGGCGGCGGACAAGGATGGCGTCGAGGTCCATCTCGTCGAGGACGCGCCCCTTGTAGTCGACCTGGCGGCGCGGGATCAGCTCATAGCCTTCGACCAGCGCCAGGGTTTCCTTGCGGCCGTGCGTCTCGACGATGCCGATCACCACGTCCATGCCGTCGGCCAGCCGGGCGCGGCCGGCCATCAGCATCTCATAGGTCTTGCCGACGCCTGGCGCGGCGCCGAGGAAAATCCGCAGGCGGCCGCGCTCCTCCCGTTCCGCATGCTCGAGCAGCGCGTCGGGAGAGGGTCTGGTTTCGTTGCTTCTGTCGTCCGGCATCTGATCCTGGGTCTGGCGCCAATCCTAAACATGGATGGCGCCGGGTATGCTGTCGATCCCCGGCGCCACCATTCACGGTTTCGTGGCGTCGTCCAGCGCGAGGTTGAGCGCCAGCACGTTGACGACCGGCTCGCCGAGGACGCCGAGCTCACGGTCCTCGACATGGCTTTCGACAAGCGCCTTGAGCTTGGCTTCGCTGATCTCCCTTGCCCTGGCGACGCGGGCAACCTGGAAATAGGCGGCCTCGGGGCTGATGTGCGGATCGAGGCCGCTGCCGGAGGTCGTCACCAGATCCATCGGCACCGGCTGGCTCGGATTTTCCGCCTTCAGCTTGTCGGCATCGCCCTTGATGCGGTCGATCAGCTTAGGGTTGGTCGGACCGAGGTTGGAGCCGCCGGAGGCGGCGGCGTTGTAGCCGTCGCCGGCAGCGGAGGGACGGCCGTGGAAATAGCGGTCGCTGGCAAAAGCCTGGCCGATCAGTTCGGAGCCGATGACCTTGCCGTCCTTCCCGATCAGGCTGCCATTGGCCTGGCGCGGAAACAGCGCCTGGGCGATCCCGGTCATGCCGATCGGGTAGACCAGGCCGGTAAGGATGGTGAAGAAGACGATCATAACGATCGCGGGTCTGATTTGCTTGAGCATGGAGATGATCCTTATGCGAGGCCGAGCGCGGTGACGGCCATGTCGATCGCCTTGATGCCGAGGAAGGGGACGATGACGCCGCCAAGGCCGTAGACGAGGAGATTGCGGCTGAGCAGCGCGCCGGCGCCGATGGCGCGGTATTTGACGCCCTTCAGCGACAGCGGGATCAACGCGATGATGATCAGCGCGTTGAAGATGATGGCCGACAGGATGGCGCTCTGCGGCGTCGCCAGATGCATGATGTTGAGCGCCTGCAGCGGGCCGGTTGTCTGGCCCGGCGCGACATAGAAGACGGCGAACATCGCCGGGATGATGGCGAAGTATTTTGCGACATCGTTGGCGATGGAGAAGGTGGTCAGCGAGCCGCGCGTCATCAGCAGCGCCTTGCCGATCTCGACGATCTCGATCAGCTTGGTCGGGTCGGAATCCAGGTCCACCATGTTGCCCGCTTCACGCGCGGCCACCGTGCCGGTGTTCATGGCGACGCCGACATCGGCCTGGGCGAGCGCCGGCGCATCGTTGGTGCCGTCGCCGCACATGGCGACCAGCTTGCCCTTGGCCTGCTCGTCGCGGATCAGCTTCAGCTTGTCCTCGGGCGTCGCCTGGGCGAGGAAGTCGTCGACGCCTGCCTCCGCCGCGATCGCCGCCGCCGTCATCGGGTTGTCGCCGGTGATCATCACGGTGCGGATGCCCATCTTGCGCAGTTCGGCAAATCGCTCGCGGATGCCGCCCTTGACGATGTCCTTCAGGTGGACGATGCCGAGCAGGCGCCCGTCGCGCTCGACCGCCAGCGGCGTGCCGCCGGACTTGGCGACCTCGTCGGCGATCGCCTGCAGGTCCCGGATCGTCTCGGTGCCCGGCCGCGTTGCATGGCTGGCTGATGTCAACTGGTTGACATGGGCGAGCACGGAATCGACCGCGCCCTTGCGCACCGACGAACCGTCGACGTCGACGCCGCTCATGCGGGTCTGCGCTGTGAAGGGCACGAAGGTCGCGTGCAATGTCGCCATGTCGCGGGCGCGGATGGCGTATTTCTCCTTGGCCAGCACGACGATCGAGCGGCCCTCCGGCGTCTCGTCGGCCAGCGAGGCGAGCTGCGCGGCGTCGGCAAGCTCCTGCTCGGTGACGCCCTTGACCGGACGGAGCTCCGTCGCCTGGCGGTTGCCCAGCGTGATCGTGCCGGTCTTGTCGAGCAGCAGCGTGTCGACGTCGCCGGCGGCCTCGACGGCGCGGCCGGACATGGCCAGCACGTTGAAGCGCACCAGGCGGTCCATGCCGGCGATGCCGATGGCCGAGAGCAGCGCGCCGATCGTCGTCGGGATCAGCGTCACGAACAGCGCGACCAGCACCGTCACCGAGATGTAGCCGCCCGAATAGGAGGCGAAGCTCGGAATGGTGGCGGTGGCTAGCACGAAGATCAGCGTCATGCCGACGAGCAGGATGTTAAGCGCGATCTCGTTCGGCGTCTTCTGGCGTTCAGCACCCTCGACCAGCGAGATCATGCGGTCGAGGAAGGTGTGGCCGGAGGCTGCGGTGATGCGCACGCGGATCCAGTCCGACAGCACCTGCGTGCCGCCGGTGACGGCCGAGCGGTCGCCGCCGGATTCGCGGATGACCGGTGCGGATTCGCCGGTGATCGCCGCTTCGTTCACGGAGGCGACGCCTTCGATCACCTCGCCGTCGGAGGGGATGATGTCGCCGGCCTCGACCAGCACGATGTCGCCGACCTTGAGGCTGGTGCCGGGCACCAGCTTGAACTTGGCGCGGTCCTCGCCGGCGAGCAGCTTGGCCCGGGTCTCGGTGCGCGCCTTGCGCAGCGAGTCGGCCTGCGCCTTGCCGCGGCCTTCGGCGACGGCTTCGGCGAAGTTGGCGAACAGCACGGTGAACCACAGCCAGATGATGATCTGCAGCGTGAAGCCGCGATCGCCGCCGCCGGTGAGCAGGTCCCTGACGAACAGCACGGTGGTAAGCAGCGAGACGACGGCGACGACGAACATCACCGGGTTCTTGACCAGCGTGCGCGGGTTGAGCTTCCTGAAGGCGCCGCCCATGGCGGGCCACAGGATGCGGGCATCGATGATGCTGGCGGATTTGGACTGGCTCATTTTGAGGCTCCAGTATCGATGGTGTTGGACGGCGCCGAGTGGTCGGATGCCGAAAAGGGCGGCCCGTAGACCAGCAGCCAGATCACGATCATGACCACTGCCAGGCCGAGGAAGGTGGATATGGTCGGGAAGGGAGGGGGAGTTGCCTCCCCCTCATTTTCAGCTCGGGGCCGAGCCTTGCGACGCATGAAGGTGAACCGGGACATGGCGTCTATCCAGGCTGGGGCGGGCTCAGAAGGTCTGTCCGCGGATCATCGCCAGGTGTTCGACGATCGGTCCGATCGCCAGCGCCGGGAAGAAGGTGAGGCCGACGACGATCAGGATGACGCCGACCAGCAGGCCGACGAACAGCGGGCCGTCGGTGGGGAAGGTGCCGGCCGACGCGGGCACCGTCTTCTTCGCCACCAGCGAGCCGGCGATGGCCAGCGCCGGAATGATGACCAGGAAGCGGCCCATCAGCATGCCGATGCCGAGTGTGATGTTGTACCAGGGCGTGTTGCCGGTGAGGCCGCCAAAGGCCGAGCCGTTGTTGGCAGCGGCGGACGTGTAGGCGTAGAGGACCTCGGTGAAGCCGTGCGGACCGCCATTACCCATCGAGGCGACGGCGCTCGGCAGCACGACCGCGATGGCCGTGAAGATCAGCATCGCCAGCGGCAGGCAGAGGATGGCCAGCATCGCCATCTTGACCTCCTTGCCCTCGATCTTCTTGCCGAGATATTCGGGCGTGCGACCGACCATCAGGCCGGCGACGAAGACGGTGACGACGATGAACGTCAGGATTCCGTAGAAGCCGGCGCCGACGCCGCCGACGATGACCTCGCCGAGCTGCATGTTGAGGATCGGGACCAGGCCGCCAATGGCGGTGAAGGAATCATGCATGGCGTTGACCGCGCCGCAGGAGGCGGCCGTGGTGATGACGGCGAACAGCGCCGACGCCGCGATGCCGAAGCGTGTCTCCTTGCCTTCCATGTTGCCGCCATCGATGCCGAGCGCATGGACCAGCGGATTGCCCGATGCTTCCGCCCAGTAGCAGACGGCGACGCCGGCGACGAACAGCACGCCCATGGCGGCGAGGATCGCCCAGCCCTGGCGCTGGTTGCCGACCATGCGGCCGAAGACGTTGGTGAGCGCCGCGCCCAGCGCGAAAATCGTCACCATCTGGATCAGGTTGGAGATCGCGTCGGGGTTCTCGAAGGGATGCGCGGCGTTGGCGTTGAAGAAGCCGCCGCCATTGGTGCCGAGCATCTTGATGGCGACTTGCGAGGCGACGGGGCCGAGGGCGAGCGTCTGCCTGGCGCCCTCGATCGTGGTGGCGTCGACATAGGGGCCAAGCGTCTGCGGCATGCCCAGCCAGACATAGACGAGGGTGAGCGGGACGCAGAGCGGCAGCAGGATGTAGAGCGTGCAGCGGGTCACATCGACCCAGAAACTGCCGATCGACTTCGACGAGGCGCGGGCGAAGCCGCGCATCAGCGCCACCGCGATCGCGATGCCGACGGCCGCGGAGACGAAGTTCTGCACGTTAAGGCCGGCCATCTGCACCAGGTAGGACATGGTGCTTTCGCCGCCATAGTTCTGCCAGTTGGTGTTGGTGACGAAGCTGGCGGCGGTGTTGAAGGCGAGGTTCTGCTCGACGGCCGTCATACCGGCGGGGTTGTAGGGCAGCACGCCCTGCAGCCGCTGAAGGGCGTAAAGCAGCAGGAAGCTCGCCAGGCTGAAAACCACGATGCCGGCCGCATAGGTGGTCCAGTGCTGCTCCTCGCGCTCGCTGGTCCCCGAAATGCGATAGAGCCCGCGTTCGATCGGGCCGAAGACCGGCGACAGCAAGGTGCGTTCGCCGTTGAAGACCCGGTACATATAGCCGCCGAGCGGCTTCACCAGCAAAACGACGATCCCGCAATAGACGAGGATCTGTATCCAACCGTTGAGAGTCATGAGAAGAGCTTTCCGTGCCTTGCGCCAGATGCGGTCAGAAGCGTTCCGGGCGAACGAGGGCGTATGTCAGGTAGACGAGCAGGAACAACGTCACGCCGCCGCCGAGGAAATAATCGAGAAGCATTTTTCGGACCTTCCGCTCAGAGAATGTCGCAGGCTGTGATGTAGGCGAAGGATAGGGCGAAGAACAAAACCCCTATCCCGATAACGATGACATCCATCGCGCGTGGTCCTTATTTCCGATTGTCTTCATTCAACCTGCGGTCGGCAGGATCAGAGCGGCACAAGACACCGTCGCCACTCCAATGCAGCAGCCGCTACGGGGCGTTTGCCCCCGGAATATGTATCGGAAGGCCATAAAGGTTCGAGACGGAGCGGACAGGAAAGAAATAGGAATCCCATAAAGATTTCGGACCGACAGGCGGCACTGCCTCTCACTGTCCCGCGGGGCACTTGCAGGCTGGCCTCACCGGATTATCAATAGTCTCGAGACACATTCTGCACGGCTCCCAGGCTTGGCGACGCCCGGTCGATATTCCGAGGAAGGATAGAAATGCTCGACATCGCACCATCTCAGCAGGCGGCCACCTGGCTCGGTTCCTTCGCCCGCACGCTCGAAGCCGGCGACATCGAGGCGGTGGCCAATCTTTTCGTCGAGGACTGCTACTGGCGCGACCTGCTCACCTTCACATGGAACATCAAGACCATGGAGGGCCGGGCGGCGATCCGCGACATGCTGGTGGCGACGCTCGCGACGGCACGGCCGTCGCGATGGAGCCTCACCGGCGAAGCGAGCGTCGACGATGGCATCATCGAGGCCTGGTTCAGCTTCGAGACGGTCGTTGCCAGGGGCGAGGGGATCCTGCGCCTCAAGGACGGTCGCTGCCGGAGCCTGTTCACGGCGATGAGCGAACTCAAGGGATTCGAGGAGCAAAAGGGCCCGGCGCGGCCGCTCGGCATCCGCCACAAGGCCGATCCCGATCGCGAGACCTGGGCGGAGGCGCGGGCACGCGAAGCACGCGACCTCGGTGTCAGGGAGCAGCCCTATTGCCTTGTCATCGGCGGCGGCCAGGGCGGCATCATGCTTGGCGCCAGGCTGAGGCAGCTCGGCGTTCCCGCGCTCATCATCGAGAAGAATGCGCGCGCCGGCGATTCCTGGCGCAACCGCTATCGCTCGCTCGTGCTGCACGATCCGGTCTGGTACGACCATCTGCCCTACATTCCGTTCCCGGAGAACTGGCCGGTGTTCACGCCCAAGGACAAGATGGGCGACTGGCTGGAAATGTATGCCCGGGTGATGGAGCTCAACTACTGGGTCGCCACCAAATGCGTCAGCGCCGCCTATGACGAGGCCGAACAGGTCTGGACGGTCGTCGTCGACCGCGTCGGCCAGCGCATCACGCTGAAGCCCAAGCACATCGTCTTCGCCACCGGCGCCTACGGACCGCCGCGGCGGATCGACCTGCCCGGCGCCGAGGCCTTCAAGGGCGAGATCCTGCATTCCAGCCAGTATGCCAGCGGCGAGAAGTTCCGCGGCAAGCGGGTCGCGGTCATCGGTGCCGCAAGCTCCGGCCATGACGTCAGCGTCGACCTCTGGGAGAGCGGCGCCAAGGTGACCATGGTCCAGCGCTCGCCGACCACGGTGGTGAAGTCCGACACGTTGATGGAGGTCGGCTTCGAGATTTTTTCCGAGAAGGCACTGGCGCGCGGCATCACCACCGACAAGGCCGACATGATCGTCGCCTCGACACCCTTCGCCCTGGTGCCCAAGGGCCAGCGGGCGCTTTACGATGTCATCCGGGAACGCGACGCGGACTTCTATGATCGCCTTCAAGCCTCGGGCTTCGCCATCGATTTTGGCGAGGACGAGACGGGGCTATTGATGAAGGCCTACCGCACCGGCTCCGGCTTCTACATCGATGTCGGCGCCTGCGAGTTGATCCTGAACGGCGAGATCGCGGTCAAGAGCGGCGTCGGCATCAAGTCGCTGACACCGAGCGGCATCCTGTTCGAGGACGGCAGCGAGCTTGCCGTCGATGCAATCGTTTGCAGCACCGGCTTCCAATCGATGAACGAGACGGTGGCGCAGATCGTTTCGCGCGAGGTCGCCGACAAGGTCGGTCCGTGCTGGGGCCTCGGGTCGGGTGTCAAGGGCGACCCCGGACCGTGGCAAGGCGAGTTGCGCAACATGTGGAAGCCGACGGCGCAGGAGGCGCTATGGTTCCACGGCGGCAACCTCGCGCTGTCGCGCTTCTATTCGAAGTTCGTGGCGATGCAGATCAAGGCGCGGATGGAGGGGATTGCGACGCCGGTTTATGGCGAGCCGAGCAACGCCGGGTAAGGTCGACCCCCACTCCGTCGAGCTTCGCTCGCCACCTCTCCCCCGATCGACGGGGAGAGGAAAGGCGCGAATTCGCCAACCCTGGCGCGCCCTTCCTCTCCCTCCGGAGGGGGGAGAGGTGGCGCTGCGAAGCAGCGACGGAGTGGGGGAAGCCATTCGCCAAACGTGCCGCCACCGTAACCCGGGCATCTCCCCTCACGTGGGGGGAGATTGGCCAATCACTTTCCAAAATGCCTGGACGCTACTTCCACATGCGTGTGATGCGCATGCGGCTCGAAGCGTTCGGTCTCATTTTGGTCGCCGGCGTCGTTCGGCCACCATGTGCCGCCGATGACGATGCCTTCTGAGACCAGCCGCTGATCGGCGACCAACGCGGCGCCGACCGCGTCGACGAAGGTGAAGCGGCCGGCTTGCTGTCGCAGAACCGCGACGTCGCCGATGCCGCCGACCTTGAGCGTGCCAAGCTCCGGCCTGGCGATCGCCTCGGCCGGCCGCTGCGTCGCTGCGCGCAGAACTTCGGTAAGCGGCATGCCGAGCGCCATCAGCTTCGACATGCAGACGAGGATGTCGAAGGCGGGGCCGTCGACGCAGTAGAGATGCACGTCGCTCGAGATGACGTCAGGCGCAAGTCCCTCGCCGAGCATCGCCTTCGCGACTTCGAAGTCGAAGGAGCCCATTCCGTGGCCGATGTCGAAGATGACGCCGCGCTCGCGCGCCAGCCGCATGTCCGGGCGCACCGCGCCCGAGGCGAAGACCGGCGCGTTGGGGAAGGGGCGGAAGCAGTGGGTGAGGATGTCGCCGCGGCGCAGCCGGGGCAGCACTTCGGAGCGGCCGGGCGGCGGCTCGTCAATATGCGCCATCAGCGGCAGGCCGGCCTGATCGGCCGCCTCCAGGGCCAGGTCGACCGGGGCGATGCCGCTGGTGCCGCCGGCATGCTTGCCGGAGCGCACCTTGACGCCGACGACGACATCGGCGTGCTCGCGCACCGCGGCGACCGTCTCGCGCGGCTCGCAGAGCCGCAGATCGCTGCACTCGCCGACCGACACCGTCTGCGAGAAGCCGAAGATGCCGGCGAAGGAGATGTTGACGTAGGCGAGGATGCGGACCCTCGAGCGCTCGATGACGTGACGGCGGAAGCCGAGGAAATTGCCGGCGCCGGCGCTGCCGGCGTCGATGAAGGTGGTGGTGCCGCTCTTCGCCGCCAGCCGGTCGGCGTCGACACCGAGCGAGGTGCCGCCCCAATAGACGTGGCTGTGCAGGTCGATCAGTCCCGGCGTGACGAGGCAATCCCGCGCATCGATGACCTGCGTTGCGTGCTCGGCATCGATGGCGGCCTCGATCGCGGCGACATGGCCATCGGCGATGGCAAGGTCGCGCGGCGCATCGAGTCCGGAAGCCGGATCGATGACACGGCCGCCCTTGATCAGGAGATCGAATTGCATCGGGCCAACCTCCGGCTTGTTCGTTGTGGTGTCAGAGCGGTCGGTAGGCGACGGCTTCGACCTCGATCTTGATGTCGATCATCAGTCGCGACTCGACCGTGGTGCGGGCCGGCGGATCCTTGGGGAAATGCCTGGCATAGACGGTGTTGAAGGTGCCGAAGTCGCGCGCGTCCTCCAGCCACACCGTCGTCTTGACGACATCGTCCATGGTGCAGCCGGCAAGCGCCAGGGCCGCCTTGATGTTCTGAAGCACCTGCTCGGTCTGCTCGACGATGCCACCCTTGACCACCATGCCGTCGCTGCCGACCGGCACCTGGCCCGAGACATAGACGAAATCGCCGGCGCGGACGGCTGGCGAAAGCGGCACATGGGACGTTCCGAAACACTGCTTGGGCAAGGAATAGCCTCCTGTTCAGACATGGCAGGACGGTTGCTGGTCCCGCCGTTGCCGACCCTCTACCCCTATCGACGCGATCCTCCTAGTGCCCGCTGTTGGAAAGCAACATTCTTAGCGATGGATGTTGCTTTCTTACAGGCAGGCCAGCATCTTGCGCCGCCATGCCGGCCGCGACCCAGGAGAAAGAAAAATGACCTTCGACAAGAACCCGTTTCCGGCCGGTGACGCCGATCGCCACGCGCTGTGGGAAATGCTGGTGCGGCGCGACATCGATGCCTTTCTCTCGCAGGACTGGTCGATGGTCGAGGACGATTTCGTCGCCGAAAGTTTCTTCGGCATGCATGCGCATTTCCTCAACGACGCGGACGCCTGGCGGCTGCAGTTTCCGACGCTTGTCGCCTATCGCGACGAATGGCTGCGCCAGGCGAAGGAGACCGCGGCGACGGCATTCGCCGAGCCGCTGCGCGAGGCGCTGTTCCGTGTCACCAACATGCGCGACATCGACGTCGACGGCGATCGCGCGGTGCTGCACAAGAAGTTCAACGGTTCGGTCACCAAGGCGGACGGCAGCGTCGACAGGCTGAAATGGCAGACGCTCTATTTCTGCTCGAAGGCGGGCGGCCGCTGGAAGATAACGGGTTTTGTCGGCTACATGCCGCATCCGCTGGGAAGCTAGGCTGCAGCTGACGCCTTCGGCCTTAGGCTGCAGCTGAAGCCTTCGGCCTACTGCCCTTTGATGCTCTCGGCGATCTCGTGCAGCACCTTGCGGTCGGTGCCGTGCCGCTTGATGAGCGTGCGGGCCTGTTCCGGCGTGATGCCGGCTTCCTCGGCGAAATGCCTGACCTCGTAGTCCTCGTCGCCGGCCACTTGCGAACGGTCGCGGTTGTCGGTCTTCGTCTTGTCGTCGGCCATGACTGCGTTCCTCGTTCAACACGAGATAACGAAGAGGGTCGGGTGGGGTTCCCGGACCCTGGGATTCAACGCGAGCGCAGGGATGCGCAAGGAGCAAGCAGGCTCGGGCCTTAATGTGTCCGGTGGTCGAAAACCACGCCCATGGTCTTACCAATTGCCGCCATCAGGATCAGCTCGACCAGATGGTCGTCGCTGTCGTCGCAAGCCGGACCGATGCGACGGATGGCGTCGATCGCCGCCCGGGTCGATACGGTATCGCCGGCGCGGAATCTCGAAAGCGCAGAGGAAACAAGTTCTTCTGCCGTCGGGTCGATGGCTGCCACTTTCGGCACGATGGTCATTGGCCTCCTCCTGCCATGAACCCTCACACGGACAATGATACGCCAAAGGCCGGCCGGCGCCAGCGAAATGGTGGTCCGACCAGTGTCACTGGCGACAGCCTGCCGCCATTGCCTACCCTGTCCTCGATGATCCGCAACTACGCCGCTGTCACGAGCAACCGATGGTGTGCTTGGGCGGCGCGTCGTTTTCGTCCGGGTTGGGAACCGGGTCTTCGTCCGGAAGCCGCTCCGGTTCCGGCTCGCGCATCGGCTCCGGTTCGGGAAGCGGCGGCGGCGTTGGCATCGGAGTGGGCGTGGGATCGGGATTGGGAAGAATTGCCATCCTGTGTTGTCCCTGCGCTCGGTGTCTCAGGCGCGTTCGTTCAGGCTCGACGTTCGGGTGATGCGGGCAGAACGGCTGCGCCCCGCGCATGGTTCCGACTGACCTCTGCGCGCCGGCCGCGGCATGCGGTCACGCCGCCCCCGAAAATGATTCACGACGCGGCCCGTTCCGGGTCTTGCCGACCATCGGCGGCGCCATAATTCCACTTCAGGGGTTGGGTCATCTGCTGAAACAGGAGGCGGCCGTGAAACACCAAACCGTGGACCAACTCAATGCCGTTGCCGACGTTCATGCCGAAGCAACGTCTCTCTTCGCAACCCGAGCCCAACGCCTCGAACGCTGGGCGAAACTACTGGAACAAAATCTCGATCGGCGCCTCGTGGCGCTCACTGGCACCGAGTACACGGCGCCCGACCTGCGTGACAAAATGCGCTGCGCCGGATCTCCGATCGATGTCGCCTTCGAGGATCCGATCTTTCGCGCGCAAGGCCTGGCCGATGACACCTACGGCGAAGCCAGGCGCTTCTTCGAGCTGAGCGACTGGCAGCTGCACGAGATCGTCTGCCATTGCCATGTCGGCGCGTCGTTGCCGGCCAGATGGACTGCCTCCCGCGTGCGCGCGGCAATCTCTCCCGGATCGGGCGTCTTCGCCTGGCTGAGAGCCTTGTTCATCCACTGACAGGGTGGTGAGGCCGCCGACTTGAAGCGGCTCCGGTTCGACCTCGAACCGGACCGCTTTCATCGTGGATGGAGCGACGTTCAGACCGAAAGGGTCCTGCGCGGCCGGGCGCCCTTGCAGCCGAGCGAGCGACGATCGGGTCCGTCGCCCGGCGCGCCGGTCAAGTCGTTGTCTGGATGATCAGCGTCAGCGTGCCGTCGCCGTCGATGTTGGCCGCGACGACTTGCGAGGAGTTGAGCCCGTTGGCCTGCAACACGGACAATGCCTGCGGCGAGGCATCGACGGAACGCTGCAGCTCCAGCAGCTCGTCGGCGCTGGTCTCGGTGATCACGGCTTCCGCCTGCTGCTTGAGTTCCGCCGGCAGGTCCTCCACCGCGACGAGGGCGATGTTGGTGAAATCCTGTCCGGAGAGGTTCTGGTCGGGCGCCGGCTGATCCGGCAGCGCCTGCTGTGCCGGGGGCAGGTTCTGCTGCGGGTCGGCAAGTTGCGCCGAGGCCGGCTGGGACAGGGCGAGCGCAGAGAGCGCGACGATCGCCGTCAACATCCGCATCGTCTTTCCTTCCGTTCTTTTGGGGTGGTGTCCTTGCGACACAACCAATCCGCGGACCGATGGTTCCCGAATGAGGAAGGCACCAGAGCGGGGCCGCCACCCGGCGGCGCCATCAGGCCGAGATGGAACGTTTCGGACAGGCGTTCATTTTTCCAGATCACCCATTGGCGAGGGGCGCTGCAACGTGAGGAGAGAACCATGAAAATCAGGGATTGCATGACGCAGGCCGTTCGGGTCGCCAGTCCCGACCAGACCTTGCGGGACGCGGCTCGGGCCATGGCCGATCTCGACGCCGGTGTCTTGCCCGTCGGCGAGAACGACCGGCTGGTCGGAATGATCACCGATCGCGACATTGCCGTTCGCGGCGTCGCGGAAGGCAAAGGCCCGGATACGAAGATAAGGGAGGTGATGAGCGCGGAGGTGAAATATTGCTTCGACGACCAGGAAGTGGACGACATCCTGCGCAACATGGGTGACCTGAAGCTTCGGCGGATGCCGGTCCTCAGCCGCGACCACCGGCTGGTCGGCATCATTTCGCTCGGCGACCTCGCCACCAGCAGCAACGCGGCATGGGCCGGCGAGGCGCTTGGCGGCATTTCACAGCCGGGCGGCGAGCATTCACAGACCGCGCACTGACGGATCACGCCAGCGCGTCTAAAGCGAGCCCTCAGCGCCAGCCGAGGGCTGGCGCGACGAATTTGAGGATCGCCTCGATCACATGCGCATTGTAGGCGACGCCGAGCTGGTTGGGCACGGTGAGAAGCAGCGTGTCGGCCTCGGCGATCGCCTCGTCCGCCTTTAGTTGTTCGATGAGTACGTCCGGCTCGGCGGCATAGGTGCGGCCGAAGACAGCGCGCTTTTCGGGCTCGATATAGCCGAAATGATCCTCGCCTTCGCTGTTGCCGAAATAGGCGCGGTCCATGTCGTTGACCAGCGCGAAGATGCTGCGGCTGACCGAGACGCGCGGCTCGCGGCTATGGCCGGCCTCGGCCCATGCCTTGCGGAAGGCGCGGATCTGCTCGGCCTGCTGGATATGCAGCGGCTGGCCGCCCTCGTCGAACTTCAGCGTCGAGCTCTGCAGGTTCATGCCAAGCTTGGCCGCCCATTCCGCCGTGGCGTTGGTGGCCGCACCCCACCAGATCCTGTCGCGCAGGCCCTCTGACAAAGGTTCCAGGCGCAGCAGGCCGGGCGGGTTGGGGAACATCGGCCGCGGATTGGGCTGGGCAAAGCCGTGGCCGCGCAGTACCTCGAGGAAGACCTCGGCATGGCGCCTGGCCATGTCGGCGTCGCTCTTGCCCTCCTCGGGCACATAGCCGAAATAGCGCCAGCCATCGATCACCTGCTCCGGCGAACCGCGGCTGATGCCGAGCTGCAGCCGGCCGCCGGCGATCAGGTCGGCGGCGCCCGCGTCCTCGACCATGTAGAGCGGGTTCTCGTAGCGCATGTCGATGACCGCAGTGCCGAGCTCGATACGGCTGGTTTTGGCGCCGGCAGCGGCCAGCAGCGGGAAGGGCGAGGCGAGCTGGCGGGCAAAGTGGTGGACGCGGAAATAGGCGCCATCGGCGCCCAGCTCCTCGGCGGCGACCGCAAGGTCGATCGACTGCAGCAGCGCATCGGCCGCCGAGCGCGTCCCCGACTGCGGCGACGGCGACCAATGCCCGAACGACAGAAAGCCAATTTTCTTCATGGGATTACCGGATGCGGGTGGAGGATTGGGCAGAATGCGATCGCATATAGGGTTTCACGCGGTATCGCCGCAAGGTGGCCGCTGGTTCCTTCGCAAGCGCGTGACGCTCGCACAGACGGCTCCATCATTGCATGCTGGGTGAAAGCGCGATGACAATCGGATGGTCGCTGAGCGTAATTTCGAGCGAACGCACGTTGCTCAGTGTTTGGACAGGCTCAACGCCAATTGTTGGATCGTAGGTTGTCACCGACGCGCGTGTGTCGCCAAACTGGACCGTCACATCGTCCTGACCGCTCAATCGTTCGTCCCACACGATAAGTTGGAATGTGCCGTCGCTGCGTTGCAGGAGCAGCTCGTGCACGGTCTCGGGTTGGTCCGCGATCGTGAAGTCGAGCTGGCCGGGTTTGGCGAGGGTACCCTTGTCCGCCAAAATCGTCGTGAGGTTGTGAAGGTAGATCGCGGCCTTGCGGGGTGAATAATCGGGTTTGAAGAAGCCGAAGGATTGGTTGCCGTCTTCGTCGGTACGGTCCCGCAACAGATAGACCGATGTATAGGCGTAGCCGCGCTTGAACTGCGCGAGGTACATGCTCATCAAATTCAAGCCATGCATTTGTTCGGTGACGCTACCTCCGATCGCAACCCCGGTCTCGGTCGTGACACGCGGCAGCGTATTGAGTTGCTCCTGGGTGTAGCCCTGAAATCCTCTGCCCCAGGTGACGCCGAAATTGCCGAATAGCCCGTCCACTCTGGATGCGGCGGTTGGATCTGCAGCGTGCCACGTCTTGTTGTCCGCCGGATATGGCGAATGCGAGTGATAGATGTAGTTGTGCAAATTGGCGTAGTCGGCATACTTCGTGCCGTCTGGCATCCGGGTTTGGGCGTCGGGCGGGATCGTAAGGAACTGAAGGCCGACATTGTCTCGCTGCGCGCCGGGTTCCGAGATCGACCAGACGGGATATTTCGCGAGCACCGGATCACTTTTGACGGCCTGGTAAAGATCGCGCTGAAGCTTTGCGACGGCCATCCACGAAGCCTCCGTACCGCCGCCGCTCTCTCCCTGATAGGTGACACCCCAGTTGTTCGGCTCGTTGTTGCCCTCGAACGCAAGCAGCGCGCCGGCTTCGGCAAGCACTCTGCCTGTTTCAACCAGCTTTTTCACATCGGTCCCGCCACTGACCAATCCCCAATTCAGACGCGCGCCGGTTTCACGATGCAGATCAAGAAAGGTCTGGATGGTTGTGGGACCCTCGTCGCTCAAACCTTCTATTCCCGCCCTGACCCATCGAAAGCCGCAATAGCGGACCATTTCGATCGTCCTGGCCAACGGCTGGCCTCGATCGGGGAATGTGCTGACGACCCCGATGCTATTGAGAAAGTCGTTCGTCGCAACGGCGGTTTTGGGCGCTGCAAGCGAATGGTGAGGCGATATGAGCACCACAGCCAGCGCCAGACACCCGCCGACGAGGGAGCGAAGCATTTTGGAAGGGACGATCATCGCCTGGACTTCAAGCCTCTCCGGGAAGAGTAGGGTCTGCGCGCGTGCGCTGCTCCCGCCGTCGCTGGTACATCCGCAGTCGGGTGCGGACCTAAGCTTGAACCAGCCAGTGCTGGAGGTCCCGCGCCAGCGAAGTTACAGCCGCATCGGCAGTTCCTCAATTAAGGCTAAGTGCGGGTGGCCGTCATCCTTTTTGGGGGCGTGACCGGCCGGCGGTGCCATCGTGACAGCCAGGCTTTGCGAGGTGGCCAAAGAGGTGATGATCGAGGTGGCAGCGGCCCACGAGGGAGTGGCAATTCCGGTGGTGGAGAAATGACGCCGTCGGTCCAAGGCGGTGGTTTCACACTTTCGCCTTGCGCCAGCCGGTCCACTCCGCGTTGCGAACCAAAATGTCTGATTTTCAGGGCTCTAGTGGCCTGCTGCAGTGATGGCGGAGAGAGCGGGATTCGAACCCGCGTTACGGTTTCCCGTAAACACACTTTCCAGGCGTGCGCCTTCAACCACTCGGCCACCTCTCCGTCCTTGCATGGCGCGCCGGCCGGTTTTGCCGCGCGGGTTGGGGATATGCGGTCCCTTGGGAATTTTCGGGCGGTATTTCCGCACCTCGAGCGCCCTCAACCGGCGGGCACTCCTTCCCCGCACCTGCAGCGTCGAAGCAGCAGGCGCGGGGCTCATCTAGTCGATCCCGCGGCGAATGCCAAGCCATAATGGCGCTTTGTCGGCTTTGCCGCATAAGGGATCGCTCGCTAGGCCCCGGCCGCGGCTTCGCCAGGCTCCCGGCGGGCCGAATGATGTGCACAGGCCGGGTGTCACAGCCTGTCGTTGCTTGACTTCGCCATCCGTCCGCTGTCCTTGTCGATACAAGGCTTTGCGGGGGCTCAGTCCGGAGATGACTTCGACCAACCAGGAGCCGGCGGCGCGGCCGGATAGCGGGCTGTCCTACGTGCCCGTGGCGTGGCTCGTCATCGTCATGGCCATGTCGGTCTACGGCCTGATGTCGACATGGCGGCTGATCGGCGAACCCAGCCTGCCGGAAAGCGTCTTCTTCCTCATCTATGGCGGCCTGATCGCGGGCATCGTCACCATATTGTGGGGGCTTTACCTGCTCGGCCTCGCCTTCAGCCGCTCGGCGCGCTTCCCGCGCCATTTCACCATCTGGCAGGTTGCGACCATCCTTTGGCTCTTGGCGCGGCAGGCCTATGTGCTGCTCACGCCCGACTTCGTCTTCTCGGCGAGGAGCCTCGTCTTCACCGGCGGCGAAATCGCCATCGGCCTGCTTTGCCTCTATCTGCTGCGCCGCGGCGCCGGCGCCGATGCGGTCTATGCCAATGCGGAAACCGAACGGCCGTCGGTGCTGGTTTCCGTGGTCGCGGCCTTGCTCGGCATCATCCTTGGCGCGGCGATCGGCGCCTGCGCCGGCTTTGCCGCCGGCTCGCTGATCGCGGATGCCACCGATATGAGCTGCTTCGAGGGCGCCTGCGGCTATTTCGCCGTGTTCATCGGGCTGGCCGGCCTGATCGCCGGCGCCATCGCCGGCGGGCTGTTCGCGGTCTGGCGCGTCAACCGCAAACGCAAGCCGGCGGCATAGCTCAAATTCGCGTGTCGCGATTGCCGGCAAGGCGCGCACGCTCTATCTCTGCGACGGGGAAGGGACGATGCCCCAGGCTCTCGCGATGGGCTTGGCACCTCGTCCCGAGGGAGGATGGTCTCGATGCTACGCTTCATCTTTCGTCTCGCGGCGATGGTCGCGCTTTCGGTTTCGGTGATCATGGCGGTGGTCGACGCGACGCGCTCGGTGGCGGCCTCTGCGCTGGTCATGACGCCGCTCAACACGAGCTGGCTGGCGGTATCGCCAGACACCCGCGCGGCCTTCGAGACCTACGTGCGCGACAAGGCCAGCCCGCTGCTGTGGGATGGCGTCATCGCCTGGGTGCTCGCCCAGCCCGGTTTCGCGGTGCTCGCTGTGGTGGCCTTCCTGTTCTACGCCATCGGCTACCGGCGGCAGCGGCGGGGCGGCGAGTTCGCCGCCACCTGACGTCGTCCGCGCCGGCCCCAAGGGCCGCCGAAGAACGGATGATGCGCCGCGCCGCATGCCGGCGCCATGCTTTTCCAAAAGGTCAAAATTCCGCGTGAATTTTGTTTCGGGCCGTGCCAGATTGGCCGCGAGCGGGAGGGGCATACTTCCTGCCAGACGCCGTCTGCCCGCCGGAGAACCGGGCTGTCAGGCGGTGCGTAACGGAAAAATAACCGACAGGGTGTGGATCACATGAAACGTATCGTTCTTGGCCTTCTGGCCGCAACCGCAATGGTTCTTCCGGCTTTCGCCGCGGATATCCAGCCGGCGATCCTCTATGATCTCGGCGGCAAGTTCGACAAGTCGTTCAACGAGGCATCCTTTAACGGCGCCGAGAAGTTCAAGACCGAGACCGGCATCGCCTATGTGGAATTCGAGGTCTCGAATGCCACCCAGCGCGAGCAGGCACTGCGCCGCTTCGCCGAGGACGGCCGCAATCCGATCGTCATGGCCGGCTTCTCCTGGGCGGACGCGCTGGACAAGATCGCCACCGAATTCCCCGACACCAAGTTTGCCATCATCGACATGGTCGTCGACAAGCCCAACGTCCGCTCCGTCGTCTACAAGGAGCAGGAAGGCTCTTACCTCGTCGGCGTGATGGCGGCGATGGCCTCGAAGTCCAAGAAGGTCGGCTTCATCGGCGGCATGGACATCCCGCTGATCCGCAAGTTCGGCTGCGGCTATGTCGGCGGCGCCAAGTCGGCCGGCGCGACCGATGTCATCCAGAACATGACCGGCGACACGCCCGCCGCCTGGAACGATCCGGCCAAGGGCGGCGAGATCGCCAAGACGCAGATCGACCAGGGCGCCGATGTGATCTACGCCGCGGCCGGCGGCACCGGCGTCGGCGTGCTGCAGGCGGCCGCCGATTCCGGAAAGCTCGGCATCGGCGTCGATTCCAACCAGAACGGGCTGCAGCCCGGCAAGGTGCTGACCTCGATGGTCAAGCGCGTCGACGTTGCCGTCTACAACACCTTCATGGATGCCAAGAATGACAAGTTCACCGCCGGCATCAACGACCTCGGCCTCAAGGAAGGCGGCGTCGACTACGCCATGGACGACAACAACAAGGCGCTCGTCGACGATGCCATGAAGACGGCGGTCGAAAAAGCCAAGGCCGACATCATCGCCGGCACCGTCAAGGTGCACGACTACATGTCGGACAATGCCTGCCCGTATTGATCGGCTCTGATCTTCAGCAATGCGGACCGCCGGGTGAAAGCCCGGCGGTTACTTTTTTGCCGCCGCCGGCGTCCTAAGTGTTTGTTTTGACGCAATTGCGGACGGAAACCGTTTCACACTTTTCCTGGAATTGCTCTAGGGCACAAGCATGCCGTCGGCAGACCATGCACCGGTGAGATAGCCGAGCGCGAAGGCGGCCACCAGCGCCATGGCGATGGCAAATCCGCGCCGGCCGCCAAGGGCGTGCAGGCCGACGCCATAGGGCGGGCGCTCCAGCCTGCGGATCATCGTTGGCCCCGCTTCCTCGCCGCTGTCGCCGCCACCAACGCCGGCAAGCCGCATCTGCGGCAATTCGGCGATGCGCCGGGTGACCAGGTCCCAGCGCTTGTCGGTCGCGCCGTCCGCCGGCGCGGCGGGGTCGAAGGCGCGCATGCGCTCGGCCAGGCGCAGCACCGCGTCGCGGAAGGCGGGGTCGATTTCCAAATCGCGTTCGGCGCGCCGGCGCTCGACGTCGTTCATCAGGCCGAAGACATAGTCGCCGGCGCGGGCGATGCGGTCGCTTTCACTGGCCATGCGGCTGTCCCTCCCTCACCAATGCGGCGGCTTGGTGACCGGCACGTCGGACGCGGCCTGCTCCTCCAGGGCCAGGAAGCGGTCGGTAAGCGCGCTGAGCTTGCGTTCCATCCGCTCGATCACCTTCCACTGCTCGGCGATCTGGCCTGACAGTTCCTCGATGGTCTTTTCCTGCTCGGCGGCGCGGATTTCCAGCGTCGTCAGCCGGTCGGCAGGCATGATCATTTCAAAACCCCGGTCTGTTGCGCTCACAGGCGATGCGTCCGTCGCGTTCCCCACATTAGCGAATGTGAAGGTCCCGGCCACCTTCGAAATTGACAAGCACGCGGGGATTTGTCGAGAGTGGACAACCCCCCGGCCGATTGGCAGGGGCGGGGCAGCATGCTAGGCGTTTTGACCAAGCGATAAAAAATAAGAGTGGGACAGGCTGCATGGCGCAAGCCGCAATCGAACTGATCGGCATCAACAAGAGTTTTGGCGCCGTGCGCGCCAACCGCGACATCAATCTGGAGGTCGCGCGCGGCACCATCCACGGCATCGTCGGCGAGAACGGTGCCGGCAAGTCGACGCTGATGTCGATCCTCTACGGCTTCTACCAGGCCGACAGCGGCGAGATCCGAGTCGGCGGCCAGCCGGCGTCGATCAAGACGCCGAACGACGCCATCGCGCTCGGCATCGGCATGGTGCACCAGCATTTCATGCTGGTCGACAATTTCTCGGTGCTGGAGAACGTCATCCTTGGCGCCGAGAGCGATGCGCTCTTGAAGCGCAGCATCGCCAAGGCGCGTTCCGAGCTGGAACGGCTGGAGCGCGAATACGGACTGGAGGTCGATCCCGACGCGATCATCGAAGAACTGCCCGTCGGCCTGCAGCAGCGCGTCGAAATCCTCAAGGCGCTCTATCGCGGCGCCGAGATCCTGATCCTCGACGAGCCGACCGGCGTCTTGACGCCAGCGGAGGCCGACCACCTGTTCCGCATCCTCAAGCAGCTGAAGGAGCAGGGCAAGACGGTGGTGCTGATCACCCACAAGCTGCGCGAGATCATGGCCATCACCGACACCGTCTCGGTGATGCGCCAGGGCACGATGGTGGCGACCAGGGTGACGAAGGAGACCACGGTCGGCGAACTCGCCGAACTGATGGTCGGACGCCGCGTGCTGCTCAGGGTCGAGAAGGGCGAAGCGGAAGCCGGCGCCGTGAAGCTCGCGGTCAAGAACCTGACGGTGAAGGACCAGCGCGGCGTCACCATGGTCGACGACATTTCCTTCGACCTGCGCGCCGGCGAGATCGTCGGCATCGCCGGCGTGGCCGGCAATGGCCAATCCGAACTGCTCGAGGCGATTTCCGGCATCCGCCATGCCGTCTCCGGCTCGGTCATGCTCGACGGCAAGCCGATCGATCTCACCGGCAAGGCCGATCCCGGCGAACTGCGCGACCGCGGCCTCGCCCACGTGCCGGAGGACCGCCACCATGTCGGGCTGGTGCTCGCCTTCGAGGAGAACGAGAACTCGATCCTCGGCTACCACGACGACGAACGCTATCTGAAGGGGCCGCTGCTCGACATCGACGCCATCCGCAACGACGCCAAGGACAAGATCGCCAAATACGACATCCGTCCCGCCGACTGCCGGCTGAAGACGGCCAATTTCTCCGGCGGCAACCAGCAGAAGATCGTGCTGGCCAGGGAGATGGAGCAGGATCCGGGCGTGCTGATCGTCGGCCAGCCGACGCGCGGCGTCGATGTCGGCGCCATCGAATTCATCCACAAGCGGCTGATCGCCATGCGCGACCAGGGCAAGGCGGTGCTGGTGGTGTCGGTCGAGCTCGACGAGATCCGTTCGCTGTCCGACCGCATCCTGGTGATGTTCGCCGGCCGCATCGTCGGCGAGCGCGGTCCGGAAGCGACAGAAGGGGAACTCGGCCTGCTGATGGCCGGCGTCGAGCAGCGGGAGGCCGCGCAATGAGCACGCCTTACGCAAAACTTCCGGCCTGGGCCGACTACGGCCTGATCCCGGTGATCAACCTGTTCGTTGCCTTCGTCGTCGCCGGCTTCGTGGTGGTCCTGGTTGGGGAGAATCCGTTCCGCGCCGCGGTCATCCTGGTGCAAGGCGCCTTCGGCAAGGGGACGGGTATCGCGTTCACGCTGTTCTACGCCACCACCTTCATCTTCAGCGGGCTGTCGGTGGCGGTCGCGGCGCATTGCGGCCTGTTCAACATCGGCGGCGAGGGCCAGGGCTACATTGCCGGGCTCGGCATCGGCGTCGTGTGCCTCGCCTTCGACAGCGTGCTGCCATGGTGGCTGACCTTTCCGCTGGCGATCGTTGCCGCCGCGGCGATGGGGGCGCTGTGGGCGCTGATCCCGGCCTATCTGCAGGCCAGGCGCGGCTCGCACATCGTCATCACCACCATCATGTTCAACTTCATCGCCGCCAGCGTCATGGTCTATGCCCTGGTCGGCTTCCTTAAGCCGCTCGGCTCGATGGCGCCGCAGACGCGCACCTTCCTCGACGGCGCGCAATTGCCGAAGCTCAACTGGGTGATCGAGCTGGTCGGCGCCAAGATCCGCTCGGCGCCGCTCAACGTCTGCTTCCTCCTGGCGCTGCTGATGGCATTTTTGGTCTGGCTGCTGATCTGGCGCACCAGGCTCGGCTACGAGATGCGCACCTATGGCCACAGCGCCAAGGCGGCACGCTATGCCGGCATCTCGGAAACGCGCATCGTCATCATCGCGATGATGATCTCGGGCGCGCTGGCCGGCATGATGGCGCTCAACCCGACGATGGGCGACCAGCACAATGTCGCGCTCGATTTCGTCTCCGGCGCCGGTTTCGTCGGCATCGCGGTGGCGCTGATGGGGCGCCTGCATCCGGTCGGCATCGTGCTGGCGGCGATCCTGTTCGGCATGCTCTACCAGGGCGGCGCCGAACTTGCCTTCGAGATGCCGGCGATTTCCCGCGACATGATCGTCATCATCCAGGGCCTGGTCATCCTGTTCGCCGGCGCGCTCGAACACATGTTCCGGCCCTACATCCAGGCGCTGTTCGCGTCGATCAGTCCGAAGACGGTCGGCATCGAAGCGGTCAAGGGGAAGGGCGCCTGAGATGGATTTCTTCATCGCCATTGTGCAGATACTCGACTCGACCATCCGCCTGTCGGTGCCGCTGTTGCTGGCCTGCCTCGCCGGCCTCTATTCGGAGCGCGCCGGCGTCTTCGATATCGGGCTCGAGGGCAAGATGCTGGTCGGCGCCTTCGCTGGTGCTGCCGCCGCCTCGGTGCTGCATTCGGCCCTGCTCGGTCTCGGCACGGCCATCCTGATCTCGGTCGCCTTCGCCATGGTGCACGGCTTTGCCTCGATCACCCATCGCGGCAACCAGATCGTGTCCGGCGTGGCGATCAATTTCATCGCCGCCGGCTCCACCATCATGCTCGGCCAGCACTGGTTCCAGCAGGGCGGGCGGACGCCGGCGCTGGCGCCGGGTGAACGTTTCGAGGCGATCACCTGGCCCGGCGCCGACGCGCTGCGTGACGTGCCGATCATCGGGCCGATCTATTCGGAACTGATCTCCGGCCACTCGATACTGGTCTATTTCGCGTTCCTGATGGTGCCGTTCGCCTGGTGGGTGCTCTACCGCACCCGCTTCGGCCTCAGGCTGCGCGCCGTCGGCGAGAACCCGGCCGCCGTCGACACGGCCGGCATCTCGGTCGCCTGGCTGCGCTACCGGGCGCTGATCTGCACCGGCATCCTCACCGGGGTTGCCGGCGCCTATCTGTCGATGGTGCAGAATGGCGGCTTCGTGAAGGACATGACCGCCGGCAAGGGCTACATCGCCTTGGCGGCATTGATCTTCGCCAAATGGAAGCCGGTCAACGCCATGTTCGCCTGCCTTTTGTTCGGCTTCCTCGATGCGCTGTCGATCCGCCTGCAAGGGACGCCGCTGCCGGTCATCGGCAAGGTGCCGGTGCAATTCATGCAGGCGCTGCCCTATGTGCTCACCGTGATCCTGCTTGCCGGCTTCATCGGCAAGGCGATCCCGCCGCGCGCCGGCGGCGTGCCCTATGTCAAGGAACGCTGAGGCAAACGCGGAAGCGAACCGGCTTTTGGACAAGATCGTGGGAGAGAAGAACTGAATGTCGCATGATCTGTTCGAGGCGGCCAAGGCTGCGATGGCCAAGGCCTATGCGCCCTATTCGAAATTTCCGGTGGGCGCCGCATTGCGCACCGAGGACGGGCGTATCTTTGCCGGCGCCAACATCGAGGTGGCCTCCTATCCCGAGGGCTGGTGCGCCGAAACAACGGCGCTCGGCCACTACATCATGGGCGGCGGCGGCAGGATCACCGAGATCGCAGTCCTTGCCGAGCGGATGGCCAAATGCTCGCCCTGCGGCGGCTGCCGGCAGCGGCTGGCGGAGTTCTGCCGGCCGGAGACGAAACTCTATCTTTGCGACAATGGCGGCGTGGTCGAGACGGTGACCATGGGCGACATGCTGCCTTACGGCTTCAGGGGCGACATACTGAAATGATGGAAAAGGCGCTCGATCATCTCGTCGAACGGCTGGACGGGCTGGCGCCCACGGTCGCGCTGGTGCTGGGTTCGGGCCTTGGCGGCCTCGTCGACAAGGTCGAGGACGCCAGGCGCATTTCCTATGCCGAACTGCCGGGCTTCCCGAGAAGCGGCGTCAGCGGCCATGCGGGTGAGGTGGTGGCGGGGCATTTCGCCGGCACGCCGGTGCTGATGCTGTCCGGCCGCGCGCATTATTACGAGCACGGCGTTGCCGCGGCGATGCGCCCGGCGCTGGAGGTGCTGGCCGGCATCGGCATCTCGCAGCTCATCCTGACCAATGCCGCCGGCTCGGTCGATCCGGAGATGGGGCCGGGTTCGGTGATGCTGATCACCGACCACATCAATTTCTCGGGCTCCAATCCGCTGATCGGAGAGCCCAGCGATCGCCGCTTCGTCGGCCTCACCGAGGCTTATGATGCGGGCCTGCGCAAGGCGATCGAGAAGGCGGCCAAGGCGACCGGCACCAAGCTGCATCAGGGCGTCTATATGTGGTTCTCCGGCCCTTGCTTCGAGACGCCGGCGGAGATCCGCATGGCGCGCATCATGGGCGCCAATGCGGTCGGCATGTCGACGGTGCCGGAGGTCATCCTCGCCCGCTTCCTGGGCTTGCGCGTCGCCGCCTGCTCGGTCGTCACCAACCTCGCCGCCGGCATGACAGGTGCGGAGCTCTCGCATCAGGAGACCAAGGACATGGCGCCCATCGGCGGGGCGCGGCTGGCGGCGATCCTCGAACGCGTGTTCCGCGACGGGCTGCCGGAGAGCTGATGCTTCCGCAGGAAATCATCCGCCGCAAGCGTGACGGCCACCGGCTTTCGGCACCTGAGATCGCGGCCTTCATCGAAGGGCTGACCGCTGGTACCGTCACGGAAGGCCAGGTCGGCGCCTTCGCCATGGCGGTGTTCTTCAACGGCATGAGCCGCGAGGAAGCGGTGGCGCTGACCGTCGCCATGCGCGATTCCGGCGACGTGCTCGACTGGTCCGACCTGCCCGGCCCGGTCACCGACAAGCATTCGACGGGCGGCGTCGGCGACAATGTCTCGCTGATGCTGGCGCCGATCGTCTCCGCCTGCGGCGCCTATGTGCCGATGATCTCCGGCCGCGGCCTCGGCCATACCGGCGGCACGCTGGACAAGATGGACGCCATCCCCGGCTACATCAGCCAGCCGGACGTGGCGCGCCTGCGCAAGACGGTGCTCGAGACCGGCTGCGCCATTATCGGCCAGACCGCCGACCTGGCGCCCGCCGACCGCCGCTTCTACGCCATCCGCGACGTCACCGGCACGGTGGAATCGGTGCCGCTGATCACCGCCTCGATCCTGTCGAAGAAGCTCGCCGCCGGACTTGGCTCGCTGGTGCTCGACGTCAAGGTCGGCAACGGCGCCTTCATGGAGAAGTCGCGCGATGCGACGGCGCTTGCCAGCAGCCTGGTCGAGGTCGCCAACGGCGCCGGGCTGAAGACCTCGGCGCTGGTCACCGGCATGAACGAGCCGCTGGCATCGGCCGCCGGCAACGCCGTCGAGGTGCGCAACGCGGTCGATTTCCTCACCGGTCGTTTCCGCGACAAGCGGCTGGAGGATGTGACGCTGGCGCTCGCCGCCGAGATGCTGCAGTCGGCCGGGCTGGCCGCGTCCAACCAGGACGGTATAAGGCGCGCCACCGAGACGCTTGCCGGCGGCCGCGCGGCTGCCGTCTTCCAGCGCATGGTGGCAGCGCTCGGCGGCCCCGCCGATTTCATCGACAGGCCGGAAAAATATCTGCCGAAAGCGCCGGTAGAACTCGCCGTGAAGGCGTCTGGAAACGGCTTCGTAAGCGGCATCGCGACGCGCGAGATCGGACTTGCGGTGGTCGGCCTCGGCGGCGGACGGACGCGGCCGGACGACAGGATCGACCACGCGGTCGGCATTACCAGGCTGTCGCCGGTCGGCGCGGAAGTGCGGGCGGGCGAGCCGCTGGCGCTGGTCCATGCGCGCACCGACGCGGATGCCGAGGCGGCGGCTGCGGCCGTGCTTGCGGCCTACACGATCGGAACGTCGAAGCCGGCGGCGGAAAAGACCGTCATCCGGCGCGTGCTGCCGCGCTGACCGTTCGGTCCCGCAGCCCTACTGGACCAGCAGCAGCGCCCCGTTCTCGACCTGGTATTTCTGCAGCCGCTGCAGGAAGCTCATGCCGATCAGGTTGGTCTGCAGCGCCCGGTCGTCGAGCACCACCGCCTGGATATTGTCGACCGAGATCTTGCCGATCTGCAAGCGGTCGACCGTCACCACGGCGGCCTTGATCGAGCCATTGGCAGTGTTGACCTCGTGGATGAAATCCGACGGGCTGAGCGAGATGCCGACGCGGCGCGCCGTGGACGTGTTGATGGCGACCAGCGTCGCGCCGGTGTCGATCATGCCGTCGACCTGGCGGCCGTTGACCTTGAACGCGGAGCTGAAGTGGCCGCGCGCGTCGGCGTTGACCACCACCTTGCGGCCGAGCGGCAGCGGCGCGGCGGGCTTGTCCGGGACCGAGGCCAGGTTAAAGGCGGGCTGCGGCTCGGTCGCCGGCCTGGAGGCTGCCGCCGGTTTGAACAGCCCATCGAGCATCTGCGGGTTCGACTGATAGACGATCGGGATCGATGCCGATGTTCCGGCAAAGACGCCAAGGAAGAGGAGCTTGCGCAGCATGGGACCGGCCTGTGTGAAGGCCGATCCTTAACCCCGACATGGTGTTTTCGACTTTAACGTCGGCCGAAACCGCGGCTTTGCGTAAACGAGCGGTAAACGGCGGGCCTATTTGGTGCCGTACATGCGGTCGCCGGCATCGCCGAGGCCGGGCATGATATAGCCCTTGTCGTTCAACTGGCGGTCGATCGAGGCGGTGAAGACGGGCACGTCGGGATGCGCCTTGGTGAAGCGCTCGATGCCCTCGGGCGCCGCCAGCAGGCACAGGAAGCGGATGTTGGTGGCGCCGCGCCCCTTCAGCTTGTCGATCGCCGCGATCGCCGAATTGGCGGTGGCGAGCATCGGATCGACGACGATCACCAGCCGGTCGGCGAGGTCGCTCGGCGCCTTGAAGAAATATTCGACCGCCTCCAGCGTGTCATGGTCGCGGTAGAGCCCGATATGGGCGACACGCGCCGCCGGCACCAGATCTAACAGGCCTTCGAGCAGGCCGTTGCCGGCGCGCAGCACCGAGGCGAAGACCAGCTTCTTGCCCTCCAGTGTCGGCGCCTCCATCGTCTCGATGGGCGTCTCGATCTCGGTCGTCGTCAGCTCGAGATTGCGTGTGACCTCGTAGCCCAGAAGCAGCGAGATCTCGCGCAGCAGCCTGCGGAAGCCGGCGGTCGACGTCTCCTTCTTGCGCATGATGGTCAGCTTGTGCTGGACAAGCGGGTGGTCGACGACGGTGACGCCCTGCATGGTGCTCTCCTGGAATTCCGGCAATCCGAAAGACCCTAGCGACAATGCGGCGGCCAAGGAACCGCTTGGCCGTCACCGATCACAGTTTTTGCCGGAAATTTGCCTGTAAAGCAGTCAGCGCCCGGCGCCGTTCAGCCGGGCGAGAAGCGCTGCTTTCGTCTTGCGGTCGACGAAGGCGGCCTCGATCGCCGTCCTGGTGATGGCGACAAGCGCCTTGTCCTTGATCCCGAAATGCTCGGTGGCGATGTCGTATTCGCGCTTCAGCGAGGTCCAGAAATAGGGCGGATCGTCGGAGTTGAGCGTCACCTTGCAACCCGCCGCCAGCAGCGCCGGGAACGGATGGTCGGCGAAACTGTCGAACACCTTGAGCGCGATGTTGGAGCCCGGGCAGCATTCGAGCACCACGCCTTCGTCGGCGATGCGCCGGACGAGGTCGGGATTCTCGATGGCGCGCACGCCATGGCCGATGCGGGACGGCCGGATGTGGTCGAGCGCGGCCTTGACACTCTCCCAGCCCATCAGTTCGCCTGCATGGATGGTGATGCCGAGGCCGGCCTCGCGGGCGATCTCGAAGGCGCGGACATAGTCCTCGAAATCGCCGATGCGCTCGTCGCCGGCGACGCCGAAGCCGGTCACCAGCGGGTGGCCGCAGCGGGCGGCGAAGCGCGCCGCCTGCTCGATCGACTCGACGCCGACATGGCGCACGCCGGTGACGATCATGCGGCCCTCGATCCCGGTCTTGGCCTTGGCGCGCGCCATGCCTTCGCCGAGCGCGTCGGTATAGGCCTTGGGCGACAGGCCGGCCTTTTTTGCGTGATCCGGCGAGGTGAAGACCTCGGAATAGATGGCGCCGTCGCGGGCGAGGCTGGTGAGATAGTGGTCTGCCAGCCGCGCATAGTCCTCCTCGGTGCGGAACAGGTCGGAGGCGAAATCGTAAGCCGCGAGGAAGGAGGTGAAATCATGCCAGACGAAGGCGCCGTCCTTGATGTAGGGCGACGTGTCCTTGCCGTATTTGCGCGCCTGGCTGATGACGAGCTCGGGCGCTGCTGCCCCTTCGATGTGGCAGTGCAGTTCCGCTTTCAGAGGCATACAGTCATCCCGTCAAGTTCGGTCCAGGTCAATAAGCCCACCACCTGGAAGCGCGGCCGAACACCGCGCCTTAAACAATAGCGCCCGCACCAGTGATCGGCTATGGTCCCGCCGGTTTTATGACGGATCAAAATAATGTCAGGTGAGAGAACCACGGCCGCGGGCGGCATGGAAACCTCCTATGGTTTCAAGCGGGTAGGGGCCGGTGACAAGCAGTCCCTGGTCAACGACGTTTTCCACAAGGTCGCCAATCGCTATGACCTGATGAACGACCTGATGTCGGGCGGGCTGCACCGGTTGTGGAAGGACGCCATGGTGACATGGCTCAACCCGCCGAAACGGCCGGGCTGGAAAGTGCTCGATGTCGCCGGCGGCACCGGCGACATCGCCTTCCGCATCATCGAGGCGAGCGATCGCCACGCGCACGCCACGGTGCTCGACATCAACGGCTCGATGCTCGACGTCGGCCGCGACCGCGCCGAGACGAAAGGCCTCAGCGAAAACGCCGATTTCGTCGAGGCCAATGCCGAGGAACTGCCCTTCGCCGACAATGTTTTCGACGCCTATACGATCGCCTTCGGCATCCGCAACGTGCCGCGTATCGACGTGGCGCTCTCCGAGGCCTTCCGCGTGCTGAAACGAGGCGGGCGTTTGCTGTGTCTCGAATTTTCCGAGGTCGAGATGCCGTTGCTCGACAAGGCCTACGAAGCCTGGTCGTTCAACGCCATCCCGAAGATCGGCCAGGCGGTCACCGGCGACGGCGAACCCTATTCCTACCTGGTCGAATCGATCCGCAAATTTCCGAACCAGGCGAATTTCGCTTCCATGATCACCCGGGCGGGCTTCGACCGCGTCTCCTTCCGCAACTATTCCGGCGGCATCGCCGCACTGCATTCGGGCTGGAAGCTTTGAGGCAGGAAACCTTGAGGCAGGCCAGACGATGAGCAGCGTCCGATGAGCAGCGTCGGCGCCGCCTTTCGGCTCGCAAGGGCCGGCTGGGTGCTGGTCCGCGAGGGCGTCGTCTCGGCGCTGCCGGGCGAGGAGCTTTCCGGCCTGCCGAAATTCGGCTGGCGCATGGCGCGGCTGTTCACCCGCCGCAGCGCGCTTGCCTACAAGCGCGGCGACCGGCTGGCCAAGGCGGTGGTGCGGCTGGGGCCATCCTACGTCAAGCTCGGCCAGTTCCTGGCGACACGGCCAGACGTCGTCGGCAACGACATGGCGCTCGACCTCGCGCTTCTCCAGGACAAGATGCATACGTTCCCGCAGGCCGAGGCGATCGCCGCCATCGAGTCCTCGCTCGGGCGCAAGATCGGCGATCTCTACGCCAGCTTCGACGGCGCCGTCGCCGCCGCCTCGATCGCCCAGGTGCACAACGCCGAGACGGTGAAGGAAGGGGTTGCTACCCGGGTGGCGGTGAAGGTCATCCGGCCTGGTGTGCGGCGGCGCTTCTTCCACGATCTCGAAAGCTATTTCCTCGCCGCCCGCCTGCAGGAAAAATACATCCCCTCGTCGCGCCGCCTGCGGCCGGTCGAGGTGACCGAGACGCTGGCGCAGACCACAAAGATCGAGATGGATCTCAGGCTCGAGGCGGCGGCGCTGTCCGAGCTCGGCGAGAATACCAAGGACGATCCGGGCTTCCGCGTGCCCTCGGTCGACTGGGAGCGGACCGGCCGCGACGTCTTGACCATGGAGTGGGTCGACGGCGTCAAGATGAACGACATTGCCGGCCTCGTGGAGGCAGGTCACGATCTCAAGGCGATCGCCACCAACCTCATCCAGTCGTTCCTGCGCCATACGCTGCGCGACGGCTTCTTCCATGCCGACATGCATCCGGGCAATCTGTTCGTCGAGGCCGACGGCACCATCGTCGCCGTTGATCTCGGTATTGCCGGCCGGCTCGGCAAGAAGGAGCGCCGCTTCCTCGCCGAGATCCTTTACGGCTTCATCGTGCGCGACTACCAGCGTGTCGCCGAGGTGCATTTCGAGGCCGGTTATGTGCCGCGCCAGCACAATGTCTCGGCCTTCGCGCAAGCGATCCGCGCCATCGGCGAGCCGATCCACGGCCAGCCGGCGGAAACCATCTCGATGGCCAAGCTGTTGACGCTGCTGTTCGAGGTCACCGAACTGTTCGACATGGCGACCCGGCCCGAGCTGATCCTGTTGCAGAAGACCATGGTGGTGGTCGAGGGCGTCGCCCGCACGCTCGATCCGGCCTTCAACATGTGGAAGACATCCGAGCCGGTGGTCGGCGACTGGATCGCCGGCAATCTCGGCCCGCGCGGCCTTCTTGTCGATGCGCGCGACGGCACCAAGGCGCTGCTGGCACTGGCCCGCCAGGCTCCAGATATCGCCGCCCGCACCGAGCGGCTGTCCCGCGAGATCGACCTGATGGCCGAGCACGGGCTGCGCTTCGACGAGGCGACGGCACGCGCCATCGGCAAGGCCGAGGCACGCCATACCCGCTCAGGCCGCGTGGCCCTGTGGGTGATCGCGCTGACGCTGCTCTACATCGTGTGGAAGCTCACCTAGCGGTCTGGTTGCCCTCTCTTGATTGCATTGCTATCATTGCAACCAGAGATGCCAAGCAGAGTGCAATCACATGGCCAGCATCACCATTCGCAATCTTGACGACGAAATCAAGGACCTGCTGCGCCGGCTGGCGGCCGAAAACGACCGCTCGATGGAGGAGCAGGCGCGGGTGATGCTTCGGGCCTCGGTCGAAGGTCAAGTCGGATCCGCCGGCCGCCTCGACCAGATCGAGAAGACGCTGCACGAACTGGCAGGCTCGCGCCAGCCGGCGATGCCCGTTGCCGCCGCATCCGGAAGGGCTGCCCTGCGAGGCAGCCTTTCCGGCAAGCGCATCCTGCTCATCATCGGCGGCGGCATCGCGGCCTACAAGGCGCTCGACCTGATCCGCCGCCTCCGCGAGCGCGGTGCGGCGGTGCGGGTGGTGATGACGGCGGCGGCGCAGGAGTTCGTCACCACGCTTTCGGCCGGCGCGCTTTCGGCCGACCATGTCTTCACCGAACTGTTCGACCGCAATGACGAGCATGATGTCGGCCATATCCGCCTGTCGCGCGAGGCCGACCTGCTGGTGGTGGCGCCGGCCACCGCCGATCTGATGGCGAAGCTTGCCAACGGCCATGCCAATGATCTCGCCTCGACGGTGCTTCTTGCCACCGACAAGAAGGTGCTGATGGCCCCGGCGATGAACCCGAAAATGTGGTCGCATCCGGCGACCCGCCGCAACCGGGCGACCCTGCAAAAAGACGGCGTTGTCTTCGTCGGCCCGGCCAAAGGCGAGATGGCCGAGAGCAACGAGGCGGGCGAGGGCCGCATGGCCGAACCGCTGGAGATAGCAGCCGCGATCGAGGCGCTGCTCGACGAGAGGCCGAAGCCGCTGGCGGGCCGCAGGATCATCGTCACCTCGGGGCCGACGCATGAGCCGATCGACCCGGTGCGCTACATCGCCAACCGCTCGTCCGGCAAGCAGGGTCACGCCATTGCGGCGGCGTTGGCGAAGCTCGGCGCCGATGTACGGCTGGTCTCCGGTCCGGTCACCATCGCCGATCCGGCCGGCGTCATCACTACCCATGTCGAGACCGCAGCCGAGATGAAGGGCGCGGTCGAAAGCCTTTTGCCGGCGGATGCGGCGGTGTTCGTCGCCGCCGTCGCGGACTGGCGCACGGCCAATGCTGCCGGCGAGAAGATCAAGAAGGTGGCCGGCGAGGGGCCGCCTTCGCTGCAGATGGTCGAGAATCCGGACATCCTCGCCGGCGTCGGTCATCACCAGCAGCGGCCGGGGCTGGTCGTCGGCTTCGCCGCCGAGACGCAGGATCTAATCAGCAACGCCGAGGCCAAGCTGAAGAAGAAGGGCGCCGATTTCATCGTCGCCAACGACGTCTCGCATGAAAGCGGCATCGGCCCGTCCGGCGTGATGGGCGGCGACCGCAACAAGGTGCGGATCGTCTCGAAGGCAGGCGTCGAGGAATGGCCTGAGATGGGCAAGGACGAGGTGGCGACACGACTCGCCGCGCTCATTGCCGAGCGGCTGAAGACCATCGTTGTCTGAACGCCCCGCCGCCGAAGACGGCCGGCCCGGGTAATTTCACTCGGCGGCTATGCCTGTAAGGCTCGCGTTGGCGGCTAATCCGGCTTCGATGGACTCCGAAATGATCCTCAGGCCGAGATCCAGTTCCTCCTCGGAGATGGTCAAAGGAGGGGCTATGCGGAAGACGCCGCCCATCCCGGGAAGCTTGACGATGTTCATGCTCAGGCCGCGCCGGAACGCTTCCGCCGCGATTGCGGCGCCCAACTCGTGATTGGGCACCTTGCCGTCCTTGACGATCTCGACCCCGAGCAGCAGGCCGCGACCGCGCACGTCGCCGACACATTCATATCGCTGCTTCAGCCGCGACAGCCCTTCGAACAGTTTCGCTCCGAGGCGCTGGGCCCGGTCGACGAGCTTTTCCTCTTCCACCACATCGAGCACCGCAACGCCGACAGCCGCCGGCAGCGGGTCGGAGACATGCGTGGTATAGAACAGGAAGCCCTTGTCGTGCGCTGCTTCCTCGATTTCAGCCGTCGTCATCACCGCCGATAGGGGAAGCCCGGCGCCGATGGTCTTGGACAGCGTAAGGATGTCAGGGGTGACGCCATCCCTTTGGAAAGCGAACATGTCTCCGGTGCGGCCGATGCCGGTCTGCGCTTCATCGAGGATCAGCAGCATTCCGCGCTCGCGGCATTTCTGCTGGAGCGCCGCCAGATAGCCTTGCGGCAATTCCAGAATGCCGCCGCTCGACAGGATCGGCTCGGCGACAAAGGCCGCCAGGCTCCCCGTCGACTGGCTGTCGATCAGATCGAAGGCATCGTTCAGCTCGGTCAGCCAATCCAATGAACCGTCGGCATTCCTGAAGCGCGGCCGGAAGCTGTTGGGCGCGGGAATTGCAAGAGATCCAACCGCCGCGGGCCCATAGCCCTTGCGGCCGGCGCTGTAGGTCGCCGACGCGGCAGCACCGGTCATCCCGTGCCAACTCTTCGAGAAGGCGACGATCTCGTGCTTGCCGGTCACCAGCTTGGCCATCCGGATGGCTGCTTCGTTGGACTCGGCGCCGGTCGAGAGCAGCAGCACCCTGTCGAGGCCGGGCGCCAGCGCGGCGAGACGTTCGGCAAGCTCGACCACCGGGCGAGACAGCATGCCGCTGAAAAGATGCGCGGCTCTTTCCACCTGGCGGCTGACCGTCGAGACGATCCTGGGGTGAGCATGCCCGAGCAGGGCGCTCATCTGTCCGGAGGTGAAGTCGAGGATGGGCCTGTCGTCGGCATCGTAGACGAAGGAGCCAGCGGCGCGCTCGATGATGGCGGGCTCGAAGCTGCCGCCATAGCGGATCAGGTGCTTGCGCGCCGAATCCCAAAACCCAGGCTCCAAGTTTTTCGACATCTCTCAACTCCAGCAAGCGTTGAGCCAACAATCTAGCGGCTGGCGCGGATGCAGTAAAATTGATAGTTGTCGGATTCTGATATCAATGGATTTGATATGCTCGATCTCAAGCTGCTGGCGACATTCGTGCGCGCGGCGCATTCGGGAACCCTCAGTGCGGTGGCGGTACAGGTCGGACGCACGCAGTCGGCCGTGACAATGCAGGTGCAGCGGCTCGAGGAAGCCCTCGGCCAGAGCCTGTTTCATCGCAGCGGCAGCGGGGTGCGGCTCACCGGCAGCGGCGAGCGCTTCCTGGCCTATGCCGAGCGCATCCTCAAAATCCATGACGAGGCGATCTCGGCGCTGTCCGACAAAGGCCTGCACGGTTCGATTATTTTCGGCAGTCCCGAGGACTATCTGAGCGCGTTCTTTCCCGCGCTGCTGAAGGGCTTCGGAACCATATATCCCGATGTCGAAATCAAGGTGGTTTCGGCGCCCACCGTCGAATTGCGGACGCTTCTCAACGCGCGCCAGATCGACCTGGCGCTTGTCTCCAGTCCGAACGCAAGCGACGCGCATGTGCGCACCGAAGCGCTCGTATGGGTGGGCAGCAAGCCGGCGCTGGACCTCTACGATTTTGGCGACGTCGTGCCGCTGGCGTTGTCGGCGTCGAATGCCGTCGACCACAAGGCGGCTTGCGAGGCCATGGCGCGCGCCGGACTGCGCTACAAAATATCCTATGCCAGCAACAGCCTTGCGGGACTGATCGCCGTTGCGCGGTCGGGCCTGGCAATCAGCGTGATGACCGAGGATGCGGTGCCGTCGGACCTCCATGTTCTGGGCGCGCCGCTTCCTCGCTTGCCCCAGCTTGGCATTCTGGTCGCCTTTGCCGACACCGAGCGATCACCCGCGGTCGAGGCCTTCGCCGATCACATCCGAGCCGTTCTGCCGTCTCTGTGAGAACTTCCGCTCTCCGATTGTCTCCCGAGGTCAGCCCGTCGCTTCCTGTGGATGCGCGGCTGGCATAGCGATCCTGATGGCCGCCAGGCAGCCGAGAATGCCGAGCGGCACGAAAGCGAGGAACAGCCAGCCGGCGACGTTCGCCGCCGCGTCGCGGTTCAGGCCTTCGGAAAAGCCGCTGGCATTGGCGATGATGCCGGCGAGCGCCGCCCCCACCGCATAGCCGATGCGCTGCATGGTCGGCACCGCGGCGGAGGCGATGGTCTGCTCGCCGTCACGGGCCGAGGCGACGATGACGCGGGTGAGGAACGGCCAAGACACACCGAAGCCGCCGCCCTGCAGAAGAGCGCAGAGCAGGATCAACGGAATCGAGCCGCTCGGGATTGCATAGGCAAGCCCGGCGAGGCCGACCGCGATCATCAGGGCGCCGATGACGATGATCAGCCGCTCGCGCTCCAGCGGTGCGTTGGCGACGAGGATCGCGAGAATAGACCAGGCGATCGATTCGGCGGCGATGATGTAGCCGGTGGTCAGGATCGGGATGCCGTGCAGCGTGGTCAAGAGCAGCGGACCGTAGATGGCGAAGGAACAGGTCGCCACCGAGAAGGCGGCCACCATGGTCATGCCGCTGCCGACCGGCGAGCGCCATGAAAACAGCCGCGACGGAAACAGCCGCGAGGGTGGCTTCAGCGCATCGATGCGGAAGAATAGCACGAGGCCGATCAACCCCAGCCCAAGCAGCAGCGAGGAGCGCAGCAGGGCGACATCGACGCCGGCGCTGGCGATCAGCACGACGCTGACGGCAAGGCAGCCGAGCGCTGCATAAGGGAAGGGCGGCGCCGTGCCCTTGTCCACCTGCGGCCTGGTCGCCTGCGGCGTGTCGAGCACGATGAAGCTTGCCAGCGCCATGGCGGTGCCGCCGACGGTGAAGATGCCGAAGGCCCAGCGCCAGGACAGAAGCTCGGCCATGACGGCGCCAAGCATCGGGCCGCTGAAGGCGGCAACACCCCAGATCGCCGACATGATGCCGAAAAGCTGCGGCCAGATGTTGCGCGGGAACAGCCGCTCGACCGAGACGAAGGCCAGCGACACCAGCGCGCCGCCGCCCAGCCCCTCGACCAGCCGTCCGGCAAGGAAGAGCGGCATTGAGGGTGCGGTGGCGCAGATCAGCGCGCCGGCCGCATAGAGCAAGGCGGCAACCATCATGTTGGTGCGCAGCGCCACATAACTCACCAGCCTTCCGGCGGCAGCGCCGGCGACGATGGCGCCAAGCTCGTAGATCGCCAGCGACCAGCCGACCAATTGCACGCCGGCCAGCTCGCCGACCATCGCCGGCATCACCGTCGCCACCATCGTCTCGTTGGTGGCGTGCAACAGAATGCCGAGACTGATGAAGCAAAAACGCCCCAGGTCGCCGCTCGCCCACAATGCCCGCCAGTCCACCTTGCCGCCCGCCTTGTTGCCGCTTGCCGCCGTCACGTCGATCTCCTGCTTGCCATTCGCAGCCTCATCCGCAACGCGAAAGGGCGCCAGATCCAGTTCGGCTGAGCTTGTAGAACCTCAAGCGCGGTTGAGCTCAAGAGGCCTTTTCAGGAATGTACGGCGAACGCCGCGACGCTTGAAGACCGGCTTTTGATGAGCTGTCAGTTGGCGGTGCTGCGCAGCTGGAACTGGCTGACGCCGATGGCGATGTTGATGCCGGTCTGCGTCTGCAGGCTGAGAGGCTGCAGCGTGAAGGCCTGTTCGGAGCCGCCGACGAGCAGATTGGCGCCGGCGCCGACCGCCGCCGTCAGCTCGGCGCTGGCGCCGACATAGTCGCCGGCGAGGGCGCCCGGCGCATAGATGTTCTTCAGCGGCGTCAGCACCAGCCACTGCATGACACTCTGTTTGGTGGTGCCGATGTCCAGCCCGTATTTGTTGACGGCGCCGAAATAGGCCTCCGGCGCGAATGTCTTGTCGGCGGGCGTGAAGGTGCAGCTCAGGTCCTTGCTCGAGCCGAAGACAAAGCCGGTGCCGCCGCCGATGGCGCAATCGAGCACGCCAAGCTCGACGCCGCCGCTCTGCGCATCGGCCTGTCCCGCGCAGGCGGCGGCGATCAGAGCAGCGGCAATGATGGTTCTTGGCATGCAGGTCCCCCCAAAAACATGCGGCGCGAAACAGTAACCTGTTCCGCGCCGCGCGTAAGGGAGCAAATGCGCCTTATTTGAAGGAGTGGATCAGCTCCAGCGAGGTGACCGCCACCGCCAGGTTGACGCCAGTCTGCGCCTGAACGCTGAGCGGCTCGAGCATGAAGGCGCCACCCAGCCCGCCGACCAGGAGATTGGCGCCGCCGCCGGTCACGACACTCGCCTCGGCGTTGACGCCGTAATAGCTGCCGGCAAGGTCGCCCTCGTCATGGCTTCGGGTGGCGGCCAGAACCGCCCATGCCAGCTGGCCCTGATGCGTCTGGCCGACATCGATGCCGAGCTTGGAGATCATTCCCGTGTACTGCTCGGCCGGCCCATGATGATACGGGCGGAAGGTGCAGGACACGCCCTTGTTCGAGGTGATCACATAGCCGACGCCGCCGTCGATGGTGCAATCAAGCGTGCCAAGCCGGAGCGTGCCGGCGTTGACGGGGAACGCGAGGACCGTGGTGGCGAGCGCGGCGGCATAGGCAAGTGTCTTGATCATTGGAAAGGTCCTTTCGCAAATTTGGCCCCGGTTAACGGTCGAGGTGCGTGGAGCGTTCCGCCGAAAACTTGGCGCGAACATGGCAAGGGTTAACGCTTTGCCCTCGCTGTCAGCATGGGTGACGGCGGTTCGTCGTCGGATACGGCCGGCGGATTTTCCAAGCATCTCCGACTGAGGATCGGTTCTTTTGGGCGGAAGGCCTCGGTCGCGACCAGGCCTTCCAGCCATGCGGGATCGACCCTAACGACAGGGCGTCGCGCGGTGCGCCGGCTGTATCAGCTGGCGCTGGCGGTGTTGGTGCGCGACAGGCCGTCCTTGGCCGGCTGGTAGTTCGGATCGAGATGAACCGCCTCGCGGTAGGACTTCGCCGCCCGCGCCTTGTCGCCGCGCCGCTCGTAGATCAGCGCCTGGTTGGCCCAGGCCTCGGCGTTCTTGCCGTCGAGCTTGATGGCCATATTGAAGTCGGAAAAGGCGTTGTCCTCGTCGCCCGTCGCCAGATAGGAGAGGCCGCGGCCGTTGTAGGGCTCGGCGGCGTCCGGCGCCAGCGAGATGGCGGTCGAGAAATCCTCGATGGCGAATTTGTGCTGACCCTGGCTCTGATAGATCAGGCCGCGATTGTGGTAGGCGCGGGCATCGGTCGTATCGAGCTGGATCGCCTTCTGGAAATCGTTGAAGGCGTCCTGGGTGCGGCCCGCCTTGCGGTAGAGATTGCCGCGGCCGATAAAGGCGGCGTCGTAATTGGCGTTGATCTGGATCGAACGGTTGTAGTCGGCGAGCGCGGCCTCCTGGTTGCCGAGGAAGCGCTGGATGAGCGCGCGGTTCGAATAGGCCTGGTAGAAATTCGGGTTGAGCTGGATCGCGGTGTCGAAGTCCTTCAGCGCCGCCTGGTACTGGCCGCCGCGGCCATAGGCCGAACCGCGCACATTGTAGCCTTCCGGATCCTGCGGATTGCGCTGGATCACCGCCGACAGCGAGGAGATGTTCTCGGTCGAGCCCTGCGCCTTGTCGATGTTGTTGAATTCGCCGGTCGGGGCCGTCTGGCACGCGGCAAGCGCCAGGCCCGAGAGCAGGGCCGCCGTCAGGGCGAAGCCGCGCATTGCGGTTCTGCGCTCCACGGAAATTGAATTCATCTCTGCTTTGTCCTCACTGCCCGCCGCGCCGTCAGGTCCGTTCCCTCTCCGAACCGGGTCAAACTTCATCACAAGTGTCAGAGCATCCGTTGTGCGTCCAAGCAGGCGCACGTCGCTCTAAACAAAAGGGTGGCGGCGATTCCGCATCGCGCCACCCTTGGGTATCCTTCGAAAAGGACGAAAAATTGGCGGTATCAGCGCGGCGAACGCGCAGCACCCGCAGCGCCAGCCGGAGCCGGACGCGGCGTCATCGGCAGCAGGCCTTCGCGCTGGGCGCGCTTGCGGGCCAGCTTGCGGGCGCGGCGCACGGCTTCCGCCTTTTCGCGGGCGCGCTTCTCGGAAGGCTTCTCGTAGTGACCGCGCATCTTCATTTCGCGGAAAATGCCTTCGCGCTGCATCTTTTTCTTCAGCGCGCGGAGCGCCTGGTCAACATTGTTGTCGCGGACGAGTACCTGCACGTGCAATCCTGTCTTTCGGGTTTGAAATCAACAGGCAAGCGGCCATAGCCACTATGCCTCCGCGGCAGGTTGCACCGCGAATTGTGGCGGCTGATAGCAGAATCAGGCTGTCCTGTCCACTGCCGAATGCAATCGAGCGGCGAAATCGCAACCCGCCGCTGCTGGTCGGGCGTCCGCTACGCGGTCGCCAGGTGCAGGCGGGCGAAATCCTCGAAGAATTCGCCGTAGTCGCAGGTGATCTCCTCGCCCGCCGCGATGTCGCGGGTCGCGGTCGCCCCGCCATATTGCGAGAAATCCGTGTTCGGCCGCTCGGCATGGTTCATGAAGCGGCCGTTGTCGACCTCATAGACCATGAAGCCCGGCCGGTCGGGGCTGGGGTAGGCGTAGCGGTCGAGCAGTTCCTTCAGATGCGGCGGCGCCGCCTCGTATTTCTCCATCGGGATCAGCCGGTCGAAATCCGGATCGAGGCGCCAGATCGAGGCGCCCTTGCGGATCGGCTCGGCGGCGAAAACGCCGACACCTTCGATGGCGCTCTGGGCGACGTAGGTCCTGATCAGCAGCATCTTTTACCGTCCGTTTTCGACGGGAAACGGAATCGTCAAATCGGAGCGAAATGCAAGGCCGCTTCGTGAGATTTCGGCTGGCGGGCAGTGCTGTGGCCGCCTATCCCTTCACGTCCGGTTGATCGAGACGCCGCCATCGGCAAACAGTGCGGTGCCGGTGGTGAAGCTCGATGCGTCCGAGGCGAGATAAAGCGCCGAGCGGGCGATCTCTTCCGGCTGCGCCACACGCTTCAACGCATGAAGGTTTTCGACGAAGGTTCGCGATTCCGGGGTCTTGAACGTCGCCGCCGGCGTGTTGGTGCCGCCCGGCAACAAAGCGTTGACGCGCAAGCCCTGCGGTCCGTATTCGGCGGCCAGCACCTGCGTCAAACCGATCAACCCGGCCTTGCTTGCGGCATAGCTCGTCATGCCGGGCATGCCGATGGTGTGGCCGACAAAGGTGGAGGTGAAGATCAGTGAGCCGCCGCCGCGCTCGATCATCGCCGGCACCTGGTATTTCGCGCCGAGAAACGCGCTGGTCAGGTTGGTATCGAGCGTCTCGCGCCAGCCATCGAGCGACAGCTCGGAGATCGATCCCATCTGCCCGACAGCGCCGACATTGTTGAAGGCAATGTCGAGGCCACCGAACTTTTCGACCGCGAGATCGACGAGGACCTTGGCATAGGCTTCGTCGCGGACGTCGCCGGCAAGCGCAACTGCGCTTCCGCCGGCCTCCTCGATCTCGTCTGCCAAGAGGTCGAGCTCTGCCTTGCGCCGGGCTGCGATGACCAGGCTGGCGCCCTCCGCGGCGAACAGCTTTGCCGTGGCGCGGCCGATGCCGGAACTGGCGCCGGTGACGATGGCGACCTTGTCTGTCAGTGCGAACATCTTCTGAGCATCCTTCTTTCGTGCCGGCCTTGCCAGCGATCGGACGCTTGGTCGCAAATGGCGGCGGTGCGGGCCACCCGAAAGCTGCATTGGGGTTTGTGCCGCGTGGGTTGGTTGCTCGCCTGTGGATGCCACGGCGCAAAACGGCAAGCGCCGTCGCAAACAGCGCAAGGATGGCTGTGCGGTTTCGCTAGTGATACTCCTCGCGTGCCGAGGCGGGGATGCCCGGCCGCAAAATCCGCGAAAGCTACTGGCGCGAGGCCTGGACGTGAAGAAATATTCGGTATTCGCTATCGCCCGCGAGGCCATGCGCGGCCACAAGGGCTGGGAAGAGCAATGGTCTTCGCCGGAGCCGAAGAAGGAATACGACGTCATCATCGTCGGCGCCGGCGGCCATGGTCTGGCGACGGCCTACTATCTGGCCACCGTGCACGGCATCACCAATGTCGCGGTGCTGGAGAAGGGCTGGCTCGGCGGCGGCAACACCGGCCGCAACACCACCATCATCCGCTCCAACTATCTCTATGACGAGAGCGCCGGCATCTATGACCATGCGCTGAAGCTGTGGGATGGGCTCTCGCAGGAGCTCAACTACAACGTGATGTACTCAGCGCGCGGCGTCATGATGCTCGCCCACAATGTGCACGACATCCAGGTGCTGAAGCGCCACGTGCACGCCAACCGTCTCAACGGCATCGACAATGAATGGCTGACGCCGGAGCAGGCGAAGGAATTCTGCCCGCCGCTCAACATCTCGAAGGATGCGCGCTACCCCGTCGTGGGTGCGGCCTTGCAACGGCGCGGCGGCACGGCGCGCCACGACGCGGTCGCCTGGGGCTATGCGCGCGGCGCCTCGGCGCGCGGCGTCCACATCATCCAGAACTGCGAGGTGACCGGCGTCAAGCGTGCGGCCAATGGCGCGGTCACGGGCGTCGACACGACGCGCGGCTTCATCGGCGCCAAGAAGGTCGGCGTGGTTGCGGCAGGCCATTCCTCGGTGATCATGAACATGGCCGGCGTGCGCATGCCGCTGGAGAGCTACCCGCTGCAGGCGCTGGTGTCGGAGCCGGTCAAGCCGGTCGTGCCCTGCGTGATCATGTCGAACACGGTGCATGCCTATATCTCGCAGTCCGACAAGGGCGAGCTGGTCATCGGCGCCGGCACCGACCAGTACGTCTCCTATTCGCAGACCGGCGGCCTGCACATATTGCAGCACACGCTCGACGCCATCTGCGAGATGTTCCCGATCTTCACGCGCATGAAGATGCTGCGCTCCTGGGGCGGCATCGTCGACGTCACGCCCGACCGCTCGCCAATCCTGGCCAAGACCCCGGTCAAGGGACTCTATGTCAATTGCGGCTGGGGCACCGGCGGCTTCAAGGCCACACCGGGCTCGGGTCACGTCTTTGCCCACACCATCGCCAAGGACGATCCGCACCCGATCAACGCGCCCTTCACCATCGAGCGCTTCCGCACCGGCCGCCTGATCGACGAGGCGGCAGCGGCGGCGGTGGCGCATTGATGGCTGCCGAAAGGCTTTGCGACCAACCGGCCACCGGCCACGGCGAATTGTAGGAACCAACAAATGCTTCTCATCCGCTGCCCCTATTGCGAGGAAGAGCGCCCGGAACTCGAGTTCCGCAACGCCGGCGAGGCGCATATCGCGCGCTCGACCAACATTGCCGGCGAGAGCGACGACGATTTCGAGAAGTTCTTCTTCATCCGCTCGAACCCCAAGGGGGTGATCTATGAGCGCTGGCGCCACATGCATGGCTGCGCGCGCTTCTTCAACGCCGTGCGCGACACCGTCACCGACAAGTTCATCATGACCTACAAGGCCGGCGAGCCGAAGCCTGCGAAGCTGCCGGGAGCCTCGAAATGAGCATCTCTTTCCGCATTTCCGGCGCCGGCCGCCTCAAGCAGGCGAAGACCGCCCGCTTCAGCTTCGACGGCCAGGCCTATACCGGCGTCGAGGGCGACACGCTGGCCTCGGCGCTGCTCGCCAACGGCGTCCATCTCGTCGGCCGTTCGTTCAAGTACCATCGGCCGCGCGGCTTCCTGTCGGCCGGCGCGGAGGAGCCCAACGCGCTGGTGCAGATCGTGCGCGACGATGCACGTAAGACGCCGAATGTGCGGGCGACCGTGCAGGAGCTCTATGACGGGCTCACCGCCAACTCGCAGAATCGCTGGCCGTCGCTCGCCTTCGACGTCGGCGCGGTCAACGACATTGCCTCGCCGCTGTTCTCGGCCGGCTTCTACTACAAGACCTTCATGTGGCCGAAGGCGGCCTGGAAGAGCCTCTACGAACCGAAGATCCGCGCCGCGGCAGGCCTCGGCGTGTCGCCGGACAAGCCTGATCCCGACCACTACGGCGCGCGCTATGCCCATTGCGAGGTGCTGGTGCTGGGCGGCGGCGCTGCCGGCATCGCCGCGGCGCTCGCCGCGGCCGAGACCGGCGTCAGGGTGATCCTCGCCGACGAGCAGGCCGAATTCGGCGGCAGCCTGCGCTTCGAGGCCGGCGCCAGGATCGACGGCGAGGACGGCTTTGCCTGGGCGCAAGCTGCGATCGCCAGGCTCAAGGCAATGGACAACGTCCGGTTGCTGACGCGCACGACTGCTTTCGGCTATTACGCGCAGAATTTCGTCGGCCTGGTCGAGCGCGTCAGCGACCATTTGCAGAACCCCGGCCGCGAACTGGCGCGCGAGCGCCTCTGGCAAGTCCGCGCCAGCCGAGTCGTGCTGGCGACCGGCGCCATCGAACGGCACATGGTGTTCGCCGACAACGACCGTCCGGGCGTCATGCTGGCCTCGGCCGCGCGCACCTATCTCAACCATTACGGCGTCGCCGTCGGCAGGAATGTCGGCGTCTACACGGCAAACGATTCCGCCTATGCGGCGGCGATCGACCTGAAGAAGGCCGGCGTCAACATCGCGGCAATCGTCGACCTGCGCGACAACCCGACCGGACCGGTGATCGACGAGGCGAGAGGACTGGGCATCGAGATCAATTTCGGCCGCGCCGTTGTTCGCGCCGGCGGCAAGCTGCGCGTGTCGTCGATGACGGTGCAGCCGAAGAATGGCGGCGGCGAGCGCACCATCCCGGTCGACGCGATCCTGATGTCGGCCGGCTGGACGCCGTCGGTGCATCTGTTCTCGCAGTCGCGCGGCAAGGTCGCCTTCAACGAGGAGACGCGGCGCTTCGTGCCGGGAACCTACGCGCAGGACTGCGTTTCGGTCGGCGCCTGCAACGGCACGGATGGCCTCGACGCGACGGTCGACGAGGCCTATGCGGCGGGCGCCAAGGCGGCGAAGGAGGCCGGCGGCAAGGCGGGTAAAGGCGCCAAGCCGAAGGTCGATGCCAGCGAGAGCTGGTCGCGCGGCATGCTGGGCGCCGCGCCCGGCGCCGGACAGGGCACGACGGTCAAGGCCTTCGTCGATTTCCAGAACGACGTCACCGCCAAGGACATCCGCCAGGCGGTGCACGAAGGCATGCACTCGATCGAGCATGTCAAGCGCTTCACCACCAACGGCATGGCGACCGACCAGGGCAAGACGTCCAACATGCACGGCCTGGCGATCGCCGCCGAGACGCTCGGCAAGCCGATCCCGCAGGTCGGCCTCACCACCTTCCGCGCGCCCTATACGCCGGTCACCTTTGGATCGATCGTCGGCCATGCGCGCGGTGCGTTGTTCGACCCGACGCGTCGGACGGCGATCCATCCCTGGGCCGCGGCGCAAGGGGCGGTGTTCGAGGATGTCGGCCAGTGGAAGCGCGCCTGGTATTTCCCCCGGGGAGCCGAGGACATGCACGCAGCCGTGGACCGCGAATGCGTCACCGTGCGCAAGACGGCCGGCCTGTTCGACGCCTCGACGCTGGGCAAGATCGAGGTGGTCGGGCCGGACGCGGCCAAGTTCATGGAACTGCTCTACACCAATCCGTGGGAGAAGCTGGAGCCCGGCCGCTGCCGCTATGGCATCATGCTGCGCGAGGACGGCTTCATCTATGATGACGGCGTCGTCGGCAGGCTGGCGCCGGACCGCTTCCATGTGACGACGACGACGGGCGGCGCTCCGCGCGTCATGCACCATATGGAGGACTATCTCCAGACCGAGTTCCCGCATCTCAATGTCTGGCTGACCTCGATCACCGAGCAGTGGGCGGTCATCGCCGTGCAAGGGCCGAAGTCGCGCGACATTATCGCGCCGCTGGTCGAAGGCATCGACATGTCGGACGAGGCGCTGCCGCATATGTCGGTGCGCGAAGGCAAGATCTGCGGCGTGCCGACGCGGCTGTTCCGCATGTCGTTCACCGGCGAGCGCGGCTTCGAGGTCAACGTGCCGGCCGACTACGGCCAGGCCGTCTGGGAGGCGCTGTGGGCCGAGGGCCAGAAGCATGGCGCCTGCGCCTACGGCACCGAGTCCATGCACGTGCTGCGCGCCGAGAAGGGCTACATCATCGTCGGCCAGGATACCGACGGCACGGTGACGCCGAACGATGCAGCCCTCGACTGGGCGGTCGGCAAGAAGAAGCCCGACTTCGTCGGGATCCGCGGCATGGCCCGGCCGGATTTGGTCGCCAAGGGTCGCAAGCAGCTTGTCGGCCTCAAGACTAAGGACCCCAAGGTGGTGCTGGAAGAGGGCGCGCAGATCGTCGAGGATCCTGGCCAAGCGATCCCGATGAAGATGATCGGCCACGTCACCTCCAGCTACTGGTCGGAGAATTGCGGCCGTTCGATCGCGCTGGCGCTGGTCGCCGGCGGACGCGACCGCATGGGCAAGACGCTCTATGTGCCGATGCCGAACGGGACGATCGAGGTGGAAGTCACCGGCATGGTGTTCTTCGACGAGAAGGGGGAGCGCCTCAATGGCTAAGGCTGCCGCAAAGACAACCGCTGCCGGCTCGTCGGCCGAGCGCCGTCCGGCGCTGGCCGGGCGCACGATAGAGGCGAAGGGCGTCACGCTCGCCGTGCTGGCGCCGGCCGAGCGCATTTCGGTACGCGCGCCGGAGGCTTCGCTGACCGCGCTTTCGAAGGCGCTCGGCGTGAGCTTGCCGACAAAGCCGAAGACCTCGGCGGCCAAGGCCGGGCGCACGGCGCTCTGGCTCGGACCGGACGAATGGCTGGTGATCGACGAGGCGGGCAAGGATCCGCTCGCCGACTGCGCCAAGGTGACGGCGCTGCATTCGGCGGTTGGCATCTCGCACCGCAACGTCGCGTTTTCCGTCACCGGCCCGGCGGCCGCCGTGACCGTCAACTCCGGCTGCCCGCAGGATCTCTCTCTTGACGCGTTCCCGGTCGGGGCGGCTTCGCGCACCATCCTCGGCAAGGCCGAGATCGTGCTGCTGCGCACGGCGGCGGATGCCTTCCGGGTCGAATGCTGGCGTTCGTTCTCGGACTATGTCTTTACTCTGCTGTCGGAAGCGGCGAGCGACGCGGCGGCGTGAGGACAGGAACCATCGCCACGCCACGCCGTTTTGCGGCAGCGTGTCGAGGGAGAATGCCGATGCCGTCGAAATCCGCGCCGAAGCCACCGCCAAGGAAGACGGCGGCCGTCCGCTCGCTCGAGCACGAACGAACACACGAGGTCGAGGAAGAGGAACTCGAGGAAGGTCTCGAGGACACGTTCCCGGCCAGCGATCCGGTGTCGATCACCTCGACCTCCATTCCGGGCGGCCCCGCAAGACCTGGCAAGGCCAAGACGGTGCCGGGGCGCAAGCCACGCAGGTAAGAAGGCCAGCAAAAAGGGCGGTCAGGATATCCTGCCGCCCTTTGAGTATTTCGTGGCGTTCGAACCGCCTTAGAACGTGCTGGGCACGATCCACGGATCGATTTCGATGCCCAGACGCTGGCCCTTGGCGGCGTCGGTCTTGGTCGTCGCGCCGGTCTTTTCGACCGAGCCGGTCGTGCCGCAATCGAGCTTCACATTGGCGTTGGTCTGGACGCAAGCCGCGGCAGGAGCCTGCTTGGCCTGATGGCTGGTGCCGGCGAAAGCGGCGCCCGAGAAAGCCAGGACGGTAGCGAGAGCGAGGATTGTCTTTTTCATCATCTTTCTCCGGTCAACCTTTTTCGTACATGTACGATACGACGTACATATACGTCCGGAGGAGTGGGAGTTCAAGTGAGAAATTGTACATGTACGGTCAAATTTTCTGAAAATACAAAAATGTCGCACGGCGCGACGCTCGGCCAGATCGGACGGTAAAAACCGGGGGTTCGCTCCTGCGCAATGCCGGCCCAAAACCGCTGGGCGGAATTGCTCCAGTCAGCAGTTGACTGGCGTCTCGGTCAGCGGCGGCACGTCCTGCGTCGAAAGCGAGGCAAGCGTGAAATCGCACATCCGCTTCACGAAAGCCTCCGGGTCGCCGAACGGATAGAACGGAAAGGTGATCAAGAGCGAGATCGTGCCGTGGCCGACCGCCCACAGCATGGTGGCGATGGCGCGCGGGTCGCCCTTGAGCTTGCCGGCGGCGACGCAGGCCTCGACCCTGCTGATCAGCACCTTCATCGCCGGATTGCCCTCTTCCATGTCCTCGTAGCTGCGGCCTTCCGGCAGCCGGGTCTTTTCGGTCATGAAAACGGTGCGGTATTCGTTGGGATTGCCGAGGCCGAAGGCGGCGTACTCGGTCATCACCGCCTGCAGGGCCTCGATCGGATCGTCGGCGGGGTGCGCCTCGATGCGCCGCGCCAGCGTCTCGAAGGCGTCCTCGGCCAGCGCGAACAGGATGTCCTGCTTGTCGGCGAAGTAGGAATAGACCGACATCGGCGCGTAGCCGACCCGCTTGGCCAGCTTGCGGATGGTCAGGCCCTCATAGCCTTCTTCCTGAACGAGCTTGTGGGCCGCTTCGACGAGTTCGGAGCGCAGCTCTGCTTTCTGTTTTTCGCGGCGTGTCTGGACGCTCAACGGCAAGGTTTGCCTGCCTTCGTTGGTTGGTTGCCTTGTTAAATTATATACGCTGTACGGAAACGAACAAGTGCGTGGCAGGTTCCCCAACGTCCGCCCTAACCCTTTGTTCCAACGCAATTCCGGACGGAAAATCGCTTTGGGCGGCCTGCCCTAGATGGCGCCGATGCCGCCGTCGAGCGCCAGCGCATGGCCGGTCATGAAGGAGTTGGCGGGATCGGCAAGAAACAGGATCCCCGTTGTGATCTCGTCAACCTCGCCGGCCCGCTTCATCGGCACGCCGCGCGTGAGTTCGGCAATCGCCTCGGCTTCCGGGGAGCCACTGGCGCGGACGAAGCCGTCCACCATCGCGGTCCTGGTATGCGCGGGACAGACTGCGTTGATGCGCACGCCCTTGGTGGCATATTCGGCAGCGGCCGAGCGCGTCAGGCCGACAACGCCATGCTTGGCGGCGGCATAGACCGACAGCTTGGGCGCGCCGGACAGGCCGGCGACAGAGGCGACGTTGACGATGACGCCGCCCTTGCCGCTTGCCTTGAACTGCCGCTCCATTTGCGGGATCTGATGCTTCATGGCGTAGAAAACGCCGAGCAGGTCGACCTCCAGCACCCGGCGCGCCTCGTCCGACACCACCTGCGGCAGGCGCACGAAGGAATGGACGATGCCGGCATTGTTGACGGCAATGTCGAGCCGGCCGTACTTCTCCACCGCCAGCGCGACGAGATCCTCGGAGAGTTTCTCGTCGGCGATGTTGCCGGCGAGGATTGTCGACTCGACATCAAGCGTCGCGGCGAAATCGCGTAGCGCAGCCTCGTCGAGATCCGATAGGACCAGCCGCGCACCTTCGGCGGCGAAGGCGTTTGCCGCGCCGCGGCCGAGGCCGCCGGTCGCACCGGTGATCAGCACGGTCGCTCCATCGAAACGGCCCATCGCTCAGTTCTCCCAATGTCAAACCTTGTTGTCGATCAGGTCTACCGCGAGCGCGGCAAGCAGTTTTACCGCCTCGCCATAGGTCCTGGCCTTTTCCGGATTGGAGGCGTTGCCGTCCAGCGCGCGGCGGTAGACGCCCTGGCAAATCGCTGCCAGGCGGAAGAAGGAGAAGGCGAGGAAGAAACTCCAGTTGCCGATGCCGGCAATCTCGCGCCGCTGGCAATAGGCGTCGACATAGGCTTCCTCGGATGGCAGGCCAAGCCTAGCGCGGTCGACGCCACCGAGGCCGCGAAAGCCCGATGCATGCGGCAGGCGCCATTGCATGCATTGATAGGCGATGTCGGCGAAGGGGTGGCCGAGCGTCGACAGCTCCCAGTCGAGCACCGCAATCACTTGCGGCTCGCTGGCCGCGAAGATCATGTTGTCCAGCCGGTAGTCGCCATGCACCAGCGAGACGCGGCCATCATCGGCCGGCATGTGCGTCTCCAGCCAGGCGATCAGCCGGTCCATATCCGCCACCTTGCCGGTTTCGGAGGCGCGGTATTGGCTGGTCCAGCGGCCGAACTGGCGTTCGAAATAGCTGCCGGACTTGCCGAAATCCACAAGCCCGACAGCTTCGACGTCGACATCGTGCAAGGCGGCCAGCGTTGCGTTCATGGCATCGTAGATGGCGGCGCGATCCTCGTTCCCGGATGCCTCCGGCAGCGACGGGTCCCAGAAGATGCGGCCGTCGAGGAACTCCATGACATAGAACATGCGGCCGATGGGCGAGTCCTCGCCGGACAGGTGCAGCATGCGCGGCACCGGCACGGCGGTGGCGGCAAGCGCCTTCATCACCCGGAACTCGCGATCGACCTGATGCGCGGATTTCAGCAACTGGCCCGGCGGCTTGGCGCGCAGCACGTAGCGGCCGCTTGCCGCGGTCAGAAGATAGGTCGGGTTCGATTGTCCGGACTTGAACTTCTCGATGGCGGAAAGCCCGCCAAAACCCGGGATATGCGCCTCGAGATAGGGCGCAAGCGCCGCCTGATCGAGCGCGTTCAGGTCGTTCATGCGGTCTCGGGCTGGCGCTCGATCAGCGTCAGGGTCAGCCAGCGCGCGGTCAGCGCCGGCTTCTTCGAGCCCTCGATCTCGATGGTCACGTCATGCGCCGTCTGCACCCAGCCCGAGGGCCTGACCTTGACGTCGGCGAGCACGAAACGGGTGCGGATGCGCGCGCCGGTCTTTACCGGCGCCAAAAAGCGCAGCGAATCGAAGCCGTGGTTGACGCCCATCTTGCTGTTTTCGAGCGGCGGCATGGTCTCGAAGGTCATCGCCGAGAGCAGCGACAGCGACAGGAAGCCATGCGCGATGGTGCCGCCGAACGGCGTCTCGCGGCTGGCGCGGTCCGGATCGCAGTGGATGAACTGGTGGTCGTCGGTGGCGTCGGCGAACTGATCGATCATTCGCTGCGTGACCACGCGCCAGGGCGACACGCCGACTTCCTTGCCGACGCTGGCCAGAAGCACATCGAGACTGATCGGTTCCACGCTGATGTCCTCCACTTCACCCCCGCCGGCGTTCCGGTCGGACATTCATTCCTTGAACAGGGTCAGCCCATGCTGCACCGACTGGCCGCCGTCGATCGGCAGGATGGCGCCGGTGACATAGCTGCCCGCACGGCTGCACAAATAGAGCGTTGCGCCGGCAATGTCATCCGGCATGCCGATGCGGCCGATCGGAACATGGCCGCCGACATGTTTCGCCTGTTCCTCGGTTCCGGTCGCAAAGGCGGTCATCCGGCTCTGGAAGGGGCCGGGGGCGAAGGCGTTGACGGTGATGCGGCGGGCGGCGAACTCGATCGCCAGCGTGCGCGTCAGGTGATGAACCGCGGCCTTGGAGGCGGTGTAGGAATAGGCATCATCGGCAAGCGGCTGCGTGCCCATCACCGAACCCAGATTGATCACCCGGGCCGGATCCGCCTCGCTGGCGGCGGCGTCGAGCAGCGGCAGCAGCTCGCGCGTCAGATGGAAGACAGCGGTGACGTTGACGCCGAACACCTTGGCCCAGGCGTGGTAGGGGAACTCTTCCAGCGGCGCCCCCCAGGAGATGCCCGCATTGTTGACCAGAATGTGCAGCCGCTCCGTCCGCGCCTTTACCTCGGCGACGAGCGCGGCGATGCCGGCTTCGCTGGAGACGTCGCCGGCAAAGCCCTCGGCATGCCCCGGGCCGCCGAGGGCGTTGATTTCGTCCGCGACCTTGATGCAGTCCTCGCCCTTGCGGGAGGCGATCATGACGCTGGCGCCGGCCCTGACCAGGGCGGTCGCCGCCATGCGGCCGATGCCGGTCGCGGCACCCGTGACCAGCGCGGTCTTGCCGGCGACCGAGAACAGCTCGTCCAGATAGCTCATGGCGCTCCTCCGCAATCTCGCCGCAGGCCGAGGCCAGGGGACTCGCCTGGGGACTCGCGTTGACAAGGCTAGCCGAAGTACGGTCATCCTTGCCACGGGTAAAGAGGCATCTCCGAAAGGATCGGAAGCGATGGCGGACATGAATCTCGGCATGACCGAGCGGCTGAAGCCGATCCACGCACGCGTCGCGGCGATGGTGCGCGACGAAATCGCGCCGCTCGGCGAGGAGTTCCTGGCCGAGATCGGCAAGGGGGGCGACCGCTGGGTCTACACGGCGCGGCAGACCGAAATCCTCGAGGGCCTGAAGAAGACCGCCCGGGAACGCGGGCTGTGGAACTTCTGGCTGACCGGTTCGGAGCGCGGCTATGGCCTCTCAACCGTCGAATACGCCTATCTGGCGGAGGAGATGGGCAAGGCGCATCTGGGAGCCGAGACCTTCAACTGCTCGGCGCCCGACACCGGCAATATGGAGGTGCTGGAGCGCTACGGCTCGGCGGAGCACAAGCAACAATGGCTGGAGCCGCTGCTCGACGGCAGGATCCGCTCGGCCTATCTGATGACCGAGCCGGACGTCGCCTCCTCCGACGCCACCAACATTTCGATGCGCTGCGAGCGGCGCCGCGACGATTATGTGCTGAACGGTGAGAAATGGTGGGCGTCCGGCGCCGGCGATCCGCGCTGCGCCATCTACATCGTGATGGTCAGGACAGGCTCCGGCGACGATCCGCGTCATCGCCAGCATTCGATGATCCTGGTGCCTTCCGATGCGAAGGGCGCGACCAAGCTCAGGGCCATGCAGGTCTATGGCGACGACGATGCGCCGCACGGCCACATGCATCTCAGGTTCGACAATGTGGTCGTGCCGGCGTCGAACCTGATCCTCGGCGAGGGCAGGGGCTTCGAGATCGCGCAGGGGCGGCTGGGACCGGGCCGCATCCATCACTGCATGCGCGCCATCGGCCAGGCCGAGATGGCGCTGGAGATGCTGTGCCAGCGCTCGGTGCGCCGCGAGGCCTTCGGCCAGCCCCTGGCGAAACTCGGCGCCAATTTCGACACCATCGCCGAATGCCGCATGGAGATCGAGATGGCGAGGCTGCTCTGCCTCAAGGCGGCATGGATGATCGACCAGGGCGACGCGCGCGCCGCCGCGCCTTGGATCAGCCAGATCAAGGTCGTGGCGCCGCGCGTCGCGCTCAAGGTCACCGACGAGGCGGTGCAGATGTTCGGCGCGCAAGGCATCAGCCAGGACACGCCGCTGGCGCGCTCGTGGACGCATTTGCGCACGCTGCGCCTCGCCGACGGGCCCGACGCCGTGCACCGCCGGCAGGTGGCGCGAACCGAGCTGAAGAAATACACGCAGGAGAAGGTCTGAGCGCGAGGCTTGGCCAGTCACTGCTCTGCGACAAGCAAGGAGTATCCCTGATGACCCTCCCATCCGAAATGAAGGCGCTGCTGCTGACCGGCGACGGCTATACCAAGACGCCATCCGGCAGCGCGCTTGAGGCGATGGACCCCTATCTCGAGCAAGGCACGATCGCGGTGCCGACACCCGGACCGAGCCAGGTGCTGATCAAGGTCAGCCTGGCCTCGATCAACCCGTCCGACGTCGCCTTCATCAAGGGCCAGTACGGCCAGGCGCGGGTCAAGGGTCGGCCGGCCGGCTTCGAGGGCGTCGGCATCGTGGCCGCGACCGGCGGCGAGCCCTACGCAACGGGTCTGGCCGGCAAGCGCGTCGCCTTCGCCACCGGCCTGTCGAACTGGGGCGCCTGGGCCGACTATGCGGTCGCGGAAGCGGCGTCCTGCATCCCGCTGCTCAACACGGTGCGCGACGTGGATGCGGCGGCGATGATCGTCAACCCGCTCACTGCGCTCGCCATGTTCGACATCGTCAAGCAGGACGGCGAGAAGGCCTTCATCATGACAGCCGGCGCCAGCCAGCTCTGCAAGCTGATAGCCGGCCTCGCCAAGGAAGAGGGCTACAAGCCGATCGTCACCGTGCGCCGCGACGAGCAGATCGCGCTGCTCAAGGACGTCGGCGCCGCCCATGTGCTCAACGAGAAGGCGCCGGATTTCGAGGCCAGGCTGCGCGAAGTGATAAAGGCAGAGCAGCCGCGCATCTTCCTCGACGCGGTCACGGGGCCGCTGGCCTCGGCCATCTTCAACGCCATGCCGAAGCGCTCGCGCTGGATCGTCTATGGCCGGCTCGACGCGGAGCCGACGGTCATCCGCGAGCCGGGCCAGCTGATCTTCCAGCACAAGCATATCGAAGGCTTCTGGCTCGCCGAATGGATGCGCGAACACCGCGACCGGATGGGTCCGGCGGTCATGGAGGCGCAGAAGCGCTTTTCCGACGGCCGCTGGTCGACCGACGTGACGGCGGTGGTGCCGCTGGAAGAGGCGATCGGCCGCGCGGCGGGGGAGCTCGTCAAACCGAACGGCAAGGTGTTCATCAAGCCGTAGGTTTTCCCTTCACCCCGTTCACGGGGAGAAGGTGCCCCAAGGGCGGATGAGGGGCGGCGCTGACGGCCGTGATTGGCCGTGCTGCTGGCGTTCGTCGTCATCGATACCAGGCGGCAATCTCGCAAGCTTGGTGCTGCCCCTCACCTGCCTGCCGGCATCCTCTCCCCGTATAGTGACGGGGAGAGGAGAGCTAGACCTACTCCGCCGGCTCGACGTTGGTGTAGGCGGCTTCCTCGAGCTCGCGCTTCAGCCGTGCTTCCTCGTGCGTCTTCGGCGTAACGAAGCGGCCGAGCAGCAGATAGGCGACCGGGGTCAGGAACAGGGTCGAGACGGTGGCGAGGCCAAGCCCGCCGACGATCACCCAGCCGAGCGCAATGCGCGCCTCGGCGCCGGCGCCGACGGCCAGCACCAGCGGCACGCCGCCGAGCACGGTGCAGATCATCGTCATCATCACCGGGCGCAGGCGGATGATGGAGGCCTGCTCGATCGCCTCGCGCACCCCGAGCCCGCGGTCCCGCAGCTGGTTGGCGAACTCGACGATCAGGATGCCGTTCTTGGCCATGACGCCGACGAGCAGCACCAGGCCGATCTGGCTGTAGGCATTGAGGCTGGTCCCTGAGAGCAGGAGCGCGAAGATCGCGCATGCCAAACCCAATGGCACCGTCGCCATGATGATGATGGCGCTGACGAAGCTTTCGAACTGCGCGGCAAGCACCAGCAGGATGATGACCAGCGCGAAGCCGAAGATGGTGATCATGGCGCTGTTGGTCTCGCCCAGCGTCGCCGCCTCGGCGAGCGGCAGGATGCGACTGCCCGGCGGCAAGAGCGGCGTCGCGATCTCCTCGGCGCGGCTCAGCGCGTCGCCGAGCGCGAAGTCGCCTGACAGGTTCGAGGTGATGGCGACCGACGGCTGCTGCTGCTCGCGCGTCAGCGACGGCGGCACGGCGCGTTCGGTCAGCGTGGCGATAGTCGACATCGGCAGGAAGCGACCGTCGCCGGTCTTCAGGAAGATGTTCTCGAGGTCGGTCGGGTCGTTGATCGGGTTGGTCGTCGACACCAGCTTCACGCCATAGCTGCGGTCGGCGATATAGACGTCGACGACGTCGTTGCCGTCGAGCATGGCCTGCAGCGTGTCGGCCAGCCCGGTGATGTCGATGCCGAGGTCGGAGGCGCGTTCGCGGTCGATGGCGACGGCAAGCTGGGGCTGGGTCGGGTCGACGGTGAGCCGTGGCGTCTGGAAGCGCTGATCCTTCTGCATCTCGGCAATGACCTTGCCGGCCGCCTCGCCGAGCGCCTTGCGGTCGTTGCCGACCAGCGCGAACTGCAGGCCGTTGCCGGCGCCGCGGATGCCAAGGCTGTTGGGCTGTACGGGGAAGACGCGCACGCTCGGCACCTGCCTCGTCAAACGGCTGATCTCGGCCACGATCTGCTGCTGGCTGCGCGCGCGCTCGCTCCACGGCGCCAGCGTCATCACCATGAAGCCTGAGTTGTAGGCGCCGTTCTGGCCGGCGTTTTCGAAGGTGCTGCGGATCTCGCCGGAATCGCGTAGCGGCTGGATCAACCTCTCGATCTTCTGCATCTGCTCGGTCGTGTAGTCGAGGCTGACGCCTTGCGGCGCGCTGATGCGCAACAAGACGACGGCACGGTCCTCGCTCGGCGTCAGCTCCTGGCGGATGGTGCCGAAAAGCGTGAAGGCGATGCCGGCAAAGAGCACCGCCACCAGCACCACCAGCCACGGCGCGCCGAGGCAGGCGTGCAGGCAGCGCCGGTAGGTCGCGTTCAGCGCGCCGCCGATGCGGGCGCCGAGGCCCTTGCCGCCTTCATGGTGGAGCGAGGCGCTGGACAGCATGCGCGAGGCGAGCATCGGGCAAAGGGTGAGCGCGACCACGCAGGACAGAAGCACCGACATCGCCAGCACGAAGCCGAATTCGCGGAACAGGCCGCCGGTCTGGCCGGGCAGGAAGGAGATCGGCACGAAGACGGCGACCAGCGTCAGCGTGGTGGCGATGACGGCGAAGAAGACCTCCTGCGCGCCGAGCACGGCCGCCGCGCGCGGCCCCATGCCTTCGTTGCGCCGGCGCACGATGTTTTCGAGCACGACGATGGCGTCGTCGACGACGAGGCCGGTCGCCAGCACCAGCGCCAGCAGCGTCAGGATGTTGACCGAGAAGCCGGCAAGATAGATCGCGGCGATGGTGCCGATCATGGCGACCGGCATCGACAGGCCGGGGATCAGCGTCGCGCGCCAGTCGAGCAGGAAGGCGTAGATGACGATCAGCACGATCGAGACCGAGAGCGCTAGCGCGATCTCGACCTCGTGCACGGCGCCGTTGACGAAGACCGCGTCGTCGCTGGTGACCTTGATCGACATGCCCTGGGGCAGGTTCTCCTGCAGCTTGGCGACCGCCGCCCTGACGCCGGTCGAGATGTCCAGCGTGTTCGATTCCGCCTGGCGGATGATGCCGAGGCCGATGCCGGTCTTGCCGTCCGAACGCAGCGCCGTCTGGCCGACGTCGGGGCCGAGCGTGACGGTGGCGACATCGCGGATGCGCGTCTTGCCGCCGACGGTGATGTTCTCGAACTCCTCCGGCGTCGTCACGTCCGCCGTCGTGCGCACGATCAGGTCCTGGTTGGTGGTGGTGATCGAGCCGGCCGGCGAATCGAAGGCGACCGAGGCAAGGGCTGTCCGGAGATCGGCGACGGTGAAGCCGTGGCTGGCGAGCTTGTTCTGATCGACGTCGATGCGGAAGATCTTGTCGCGGTCACCGGAGACCTGGACGTCGGCGACGCCCGGGACGGCGGCGAGTTCGTCCTCGATCTGGTCCTGGACGATCACCGTCATGTCCTGCACCGACATGGTGTCGGAGGTGACCGCCAGTCGCATCACCGGCTCGGAATTGGCATCGGCCTTGACGATGCGCGGCGTGTCGGCCGTGTCCGGTATTTGGTTGGAGATGCGGCTGACGGCGTCGCGCACATCGGAGGCGGCGACGTCGAGATCGACACCGTCGTTGAACTCGATGGTGACGCGGCTGTTGCCGAAGGAGGAGGTCGACGAGATCGACTTGACGCCGGAGACGCGCGCGACCGCACCCTCGATCGTGTCGGTAAGCTCGCGATCGACGGTCTCGGCTGCCGCGCCCTCGAAGGTGGTGCTGACGGTGATGACGGGGCGGTCGACATCTGGCAGTTCGCGGATCTCGACGCCATAGAAGGCGGCAAGGCCGGCGACCGCGATCAGCGTGTTCAGCACCAGGGCCATGACCGGCCGGCGGATGAACAGCGCGGTGAAGCCGCTCTCGCTGGCGGTGTTGGCCCCGCCGCTCATGGGCTGGCGGCTTCGGCGGCGCGCTGCTCCTCGCCGGCGATGCGGACCTCGCCACCATCGCTGACGCTCTGGGTGCCTTCGGTCACCACCATGTCGCCGCTGACGATCGGCGCGTCGATCAGCACTGTCTCGGTGTTGCGCTGGATGATGCGCACCGGAACGCGTTTGGCCTTGCCGTCGGCGACCGCCCAGACATAGGCGCCGTCGGACCCCCACAGGATGGCCAGCGGACTGACCGCCGGATAGGAGTCGCCCGGGAATTTCATGCTGATCTGGAACGACATGCCGGCGCGCAGCGAGTCCGCCGGGTTGGCGATCGTCGCCTTGACCAGCAGCGTGCGGCTGACCTCGTCGATATGGTTGTCGATTGCCGAGACCGTGCCGGTATAGACCTGGCTGGGGTTGGCGATCGGCGTCGCCGACAGTTGCGCACCGACCTTGACGGCGGCGGCGAAGCGCTCGGGCACCAGGAAGTCGACCAGTATCGAGGAGCGGTCGTCGAGCGTGGCGATGGCCGACTGGCTGGTCACGTAATTGCCGGCGGAGATCGGCAGGATGCCGACCGTACCCGCTATGGGCGCCACGATCGAACGGCGCTGCAGGGCTAGCTCGGCGTCGCGCAACGACAGCTTGGCGTTGGCCAGCGCCACCTCGGCATCGGCGACGGCGACCGGCGTCGCGGCGTTCGAGGCCCGCAGCGACTTGACCCGGTCGAGCTTGTCCTGCGCGTCCTGCAGGCCGACCTTGGCGCGGTCCTCGGCAATCACCTCGGTGTCGGAATCGAGCGTGGCGATGACCTGGCCCTTGTCGACATGGGTTCCGGAGGCGACCAGGAATTGCACGAGACGTCCGGAACTGTAAGGGTTGACCGTCACCGAGGCGTTGGCTCGGCCGGTGCCGATCGCTTGCAGGCGGTCGTTGATGGTGGCGGTGCTCGCCGGCAGGGCGACGACATTGGCCGGTCGCCGGGTGCTGTCGCGACCGCTCGCCTGCCTTGCCGGGTCGACGGCGCCGGTCGTCTGCGCCGATGTCGCGGCATCGGCCCATTCGATGCCCCAGCGTGCCAGCACCTCATGCGCGCCGGGGAAAAAGCGTACCCAGGCGGCCGCGGCGGCCACCAGGATCACAAGCGCAAAAACGATCTGTTTCCAGGCGGCCATCGGCACTCCGGTCGGCAAAACGCCTACAGTTTCCCCAAGCAAAAAACGCAGCGACGCACCCCGGCAATGTGCGAAGCCACGCGATATCATGGCTTTATGGCAATTCTGCCGCTGCCGTGCACATTAAATCTGCGTAACGTTGGCCGGCCGCCGGACCAAATGTTGCCTAGCGCAGGCCTTCCAGTTCGCGGATGCGCTTGGCGCCGTCGGCCTCGAGCTGCCTCGTGACGGCTCCGATCAGTGTCTCGGCGACGACGAAGAGGGCGGCCGAGGAATCCCAGGCCGAGGGCACGGCGGTGCGCCCGGCGATGACATGGCGGGCGAAACGGGCGATCGGCGACAGCCACTGGTCGGTGAACAGCACGATCTGGACGCCGCGCTGATGCGCCGTCTCGGCAAAGCGCACCAGGCTGTCCTGGTAGCGCCTGATGTCGAAGATCACCAGCACGTCGCGCTTGCCCATGTCGATCAGCCGGTCGCGCCAGATGCTCTCCTGTCCGGCGAGGTGGTAGACGTCCGGCTGGACGATGGCGAGGTGGGCGGCCATGTAGCGCGCCAGCGGATCGGTGAAGCGGCCGCCGATCAGGAAGGTCTTGCCGCGCCGCTCGGCAAGTTTCGCGGCGATGTCGGCCAGCTGCTTGTCGGACAGGTGCCTGAAGGTCTCGCGCATGTTCTCGAGCGTCGCCTCGAGCATTGGCGACACCGCGCCGCCGCCTGGCGAGGCCGGGTTGAGCGTGCGCGATGCCGGCGACTGCAATTGCGCCGCCAGCTCGTCCTGAAGCGCCGACTGGAATTCCGGATAGTTCTGGAAGCCGAGACGGGCAACGAAACGCAGGATCGTCGGCGAGGACACGCCGGCGGCGGCCGAAAATTCGGCGACGGTCTTAAGCCCGATCAGCGGATAGTTGGCGATCAGCGTCTGCGCCGCGCGCCGCTCGCCGGCCGGCATGGCGCCGATGCGGTCGGAAATCAGTTCGGCGATGCTGGAGATCATGGTTTTTCCCCCACCTATTGGCCCGGTCGACGCTGTTCCCCGAAATCGCGTTTGACAAAGCCGGACAAACTGTATGAAATCATCCGCAGGGACGCAATGAGACAAAATACGTAACATACGATACAGCGCTCCCGAGGGGACGACTGACTATGGAGACAGCACGGCCCGCCAGCCCTGCATCGCCTGAAACCGTAAGGGTGACCAACCCTGGCGGGGCGAGCCCATTTGTTCTGACTTGCGACCACGCCTCCAACTTCCTGCCGCCTGAATTCGGCACGCTCGGCCTGCCGACGGAGGACCTCTCCCGCCACATCGCCTGGGATCCCGGCGCACTGCCCGTCGCCCATCGCATGGCCGCCGCGCTCGATGCCACGCTGGTCGAAACCCGCATCTCGCGCCTCGTCATCGACTGCAACCGGCCGCTCGATGCGCCGGACCTCGTGCCTCCGGTCAGCGAGACCACGGTCATTCCCGGCAATGCCGGTCTGTCGGACAATCAGCGCGCCGCGCGTATCGATCTGTCGTGGCGGCCGTTCCATGACTCGATCGCAGGCATCATCGACGAGCGGCTGGCGCGCGGACAGGAAACGCGGCTGGTGTCGGTGCATTCCTTCACGCCGGTCTACAAGGGCAAGAGCCGGCCCTGGCACATCGGCATCATCCATGACGAGGACCGCCGGCTGGCAGCGCCCCTGATCGCAGCGCTCAAGCGGCTCGCCGGCGTCACTGTCGGCGTCAACGAACCCTATTCGCCGGCCGACCGCGTCTATTTCACGCTGGAACGCCATGCGCGCTCGCGCGGCCTTGCCTGCGCGATGATCGAAATCCGCAACGATGAAATCTCCGGCGAGGCCGGGCAGCGGAGATGGGCGGATCTGCTCACCGGCATTTTTTCTGATCTGGAGCCCGAGGAGGCCAGCGGCTCCCGACAACGCGCAGTGGGATAGTCAGTACAATCGGCCAGCTAAGAACTAAAGGGGACTTCAAATGGCAGCACCGGGTTATACCGAAGTTGATAAGGCGGAGGACGTAAAGCACCTCCACAGCATGGGCTACGCCCAGGAACTGGAGCGGCGCCTCAGCCGCTTTTCGAATTTCGCGGTTTCGTTCTCCATCATCTGCATCCTGTCCGGCGGCATCAATTCGCTGGCGCAGGCCACCTCCGGCGCCGGCGGCATCGGCATCGGCATCGGCTGGCTGGTCGGCTGCTTCGTCTCGCTGACCTTCGCGGTCGCCATGTCGCAGATCAGTTCGGCCTATCCGACGGCCGGCGGCCTCTATCACTGGGGTTCGATCCTCGGCAATCGCGGCACCGGCTGGGTGACGGCCTGGCTCAACCTGCTCGGCCTGATCACCGTGCTCGGCGCCATCAATGTCGGCACCTGGACCTTCTTCGTCGGCGCCTTCGGACCGGCGCTCGGCATCGAGGGCAATCTGACCAACCAGATGATCTTCCTGATCATCATCACCGGCGCCCAGGCGCTGATCAACCATCTCGGCATCAAGCTGACGGCGAAGCTCACCGACTTCTCGGGCTATCTCATCTTCTTAGGCTCGATCCTGATCGCGATCGTCTGCCTTGCCGCCGCCGAGACCTGGGATTTCAGCCGTCTCTTCACGTTCCACAACTACTCGGGCGAGGCCGGCGCCAATGTTTGGCCGTCGGTGTCGAATGCCTGGGTGTTCGCGCTCGGCCTGCTGCTGCCGATCTACACCATCACCGGCTACGACGCCTCGGCACACACCTCCGAGGAAACCATCAAGGCGGCCAGTTCCGTGCCGCGCGCCATGGTCATGTCGGTCATCTGGTCGGCCGTCTTCGGCTACCTGTTCCTGGCCGCCTTCATCCTGATGATCCCGAACATGGACGATGCCGCCAAGCAGGGCTGGAACGTGTTCTTCTGGGCCTTCGACCAGCGTGTCAGCCCCGGCATCAAGGAGTTCGTCTACCTCGTCGTGTTCGTTGCCCAGCTGCTGTGCGGCCTGGCGACGGTGACTTCGGCCTCGCGCATGATCTTCGCCTTCTCGCGTGACGGCGGCCTGCCGGGTTCGGCAGCGCTCGCCAAGGTCAGCCCGACCTATCGCACGCCGGTGGCGGCGATCTGGACGGCGTCGATCCTGTCGGTGCTGTTCGTCTGGGGTTCGACCCTGGTTTCGGTCGCCGGTACCTCGGCCTACACGATCGTGGTGTCCTGCACGGTCATCTTCCTGTTCCTGTCCTTCACCGTGCCGATCGTGCTCGGCATGCTGGCCTGGGGCACGCCGAAGTGGGACAAGATGGGCCCGTGGAACATGGGGCGTGCGATCTTCATGCTTTTCGGCGTCCTCTCCATTCTGTCGATGATCCTGATCTTCGTCATCGGCATCCAGCCGCCGAACGACTGGGCGCTCTACATCACCGTCGGCTTCTTCATCCTGACGGCGATCGTGTGGTTCGCGTTCGAACGCAACCGCTTCCAGGGCCCGCCGCTCGGCGACATCATCGCGGCGCGCCAGGCGGCGATCCAGGCGGCCGAACAGGCGGTCGGCGAAACCGGCCACTGACGTCCATAACCCTGGCCATGGCCGGCCTCGCGCCGGCCATGGCTGCGTTTATCCCTCTCAACGACCAAGCGCTGGAGTGCCAAAGGAATGGCCGGAAATTTCTCGTTCGATCAGTTGAAGAAAGCGGTCTCCAATGGCGAGATCGACACGGTTCTGGCCTGCATCGTCGACATGCAGGGCCGGCTCGCCGGAAAGCGGTTCCTTGCCCAGTATTTCGTCGATTCCGCGCATGGCGAGACGCATGGCTGCAACTATCTGCTTGCCTGCGACATCGATATGGAGCCGGTGCCCGGCTACAAGGCGGCGAGCTGGTCGAAGGGCTATGGCGACTTCGTCATGAAGCCCGACCTTGCGACGCTGCGGCGGCTGCCGTGGCTGGAAAAGACGGCGCTGGTGATTTGCGACGTGCTCGACCACCACGACCATGCGGATTTGGCGCACTCACCCCGCGCGATCCTGAAGAAGCAGGTCAAGCGACTGAGCGAGCGCGGCTATATCGGCTACTTTGCCTCCGAGCTCGAATTCTACCTCTTCAACGAGACCTACGATTCCGCCCGCAAGAAGCACTGGCAGGGCCTCGACTCGGCCTCGCCCTACATCGGCGACTACCAGATCGGCATCACCACCAAGGAAGAAGGCGTCATGCGCCGGCTTCGCAACGAGATGGAAGCTGCCGGCATTCCGATCGAGAACTCCAAGGGCGAATGGGGCCCGGGCCAGGAAGAGATCAACGTGCGCTACGCCGAAGCGCTCGACATGGCCGACCGCCACGTCATCCTGAAGAACGGCGCCAAGGAGATCGCCGATTCCGAAGGCAAGTCGATCTCCTTCATGGCCAAGTACAATTACGGGCTCGCCGGCAACTCCAGCCACATCCACAATTCGCTGTGGAGCGCCGACGGCAAGACGCCGCTGTTCTTCGACAAAAACGCCGAATGGACGCTGTCGACGCTCGGCCAGCAATGGGCCGCGGGCCAGCTCAAATACGCCAAGGAGTTCACCTGGTTCCTGGCGCCCTACATCAACTCCTACAAGCGCTTCCAGGCCGGCACCTTCGCGCCGACCAAGATCATGTGGAGCGAGGACAACCGCACCGCCGGTTTCCGCCTGTGCGGCGAGGGCACCAAGGGCATCCGCATGGAATGCCGGATCGGCGGCGCTGACTTGAACCCCTACCTCGCCTTCGCGGCGCTGATCGCGTCCGGCCTTGCCGGCATCGACGAGAAGCTGGAACTGCAGAAGCCGTTCGTCGGTGACGCCTACCAGGCCTCGCGCCTGCCGGAGATCCCGAAGACGCTGCGCGATGCCACCGAGACGCTGTCGAAGTCGAAGATGCTGAAGCAGGCCTTCGGCGAGGATGTTGTCGAACACTATGTGCATACGGCCCGCTGGGAGCAGTTCGAGTACGACCGCCGCATCACCGATTGGGAACTGCACAGGGGTTTCGAGCGGTACTAAGGTGCCGGGTTAGCGTCGGCGTTGCCCCTCGCCCTTACCCTCTGCCGGCGAAGAAAGGGGGAGGGGCGTCAGCGCAGGAGTTTCGCCCTTCTCCCGTATGGGGGAGGGTGCCGGCAGGCGGATGAGGGGCGGCGCCACGCCACATGATTTTCGATTGTTGTAAAACTGCGAGGAAGACATGACCGAGACGGTCAAACTCAAATCACCCATCGACGGCTCGATCTATGCCGAGCGGCCGGTCGCGACGGACCAGGCGATCAATGCCGCGGTCGAGCGCGCCAAGGCGGCGCAGGAGAAGTGGGCGGAGACGCCGGTCGTCGAGCGCGGCAAGTACATGCTGGCGATGCTCGAAGCGCTGGTCGCCATGACCGACGAGATCGTGCCGGAGATCGCCTGGCAGATGGGCCGCCCGGTGCGCTATGGCGGCGAGTTCGGCGGCGTCAAGGAACGCGTCAACTACATGGTCGAGATCGCCGAACAGGCGTTGAAGCCGGTCCTGGCCTCCAACCCGAAGGACGGCTTCCGCCGTTATGTGAAGAAGGTGCCGCACGGCGTGGTCATGGTCATCGCGCCGTGGAACTACCCCTATCTCACCGCCGTCAACACCATCGTGCCGGCGCTGATGGCCGGCAGCGCGGTCATCCTCAAGCATGCGGCGCAGACGCTTCTGGTCGGCGAACGATTCCAGCAGGCCTTCGACAAAGCCGGCCTGCCCAAGGGCCTGTTCCAAAACCTCGTCCTGAACCACGGCCAGACCGAGAGGCTGCTCGGTTCCGGCAAGATCGACCATGTCAACTTTACCGGCTCGGTCGCCGGCGGCCGCGCAATCGAGAAGGCGGCGGCCGGCACCTTCATGAGCCTCGGCCTCGAGCTCGGCGGCAAGGATCCGGCCTATGTGCTGCCCGACGCCAAGATGGACCATGCGGTCGCCAATCTGGTCGACGGCGCCTTCTTCAATTCCGGCCAGTGCTGCTGCGGTATCGAGCGCGTCTATGTTCACGAGAAGGTCTATGACGAGTTTGTCGAGGGCTTCATCGCCGAGACGAAGAACTATGTCGTCGGCAATCCGCTGGAGCAGGCGACGACGCTGGGGCCGATGGCGCAGGCACGCTTCGCCGACCTGATCCGCGAGCAGAAGGCCGAGGCGCTGCGCAAGGGTGCCACCGCGCATGTCAACATGAAGGTCGCCAATGACAAGCCTGGCTCGCCCTATCTGGCGCCTGAAGTGCTCACCAATGTCGACCACCAGATGAGCGTCATGCGCGAGGAGAGTTTTGGTCCGATCGTCGGCATCATGAAGGTGCGCAACGACGAGGAGGCGATCGCTTTGATGAATGACAGTCCCTACGGGCTGACGGCATCTATCTGGACGCGCGACACCGAGCATGCGGCGGCGATCGGCGACCGCGTCGAGACCGGCACCGTGTTCATGAACCGTTGCGACTATCTCGATCCGGCGCTCGTGTGGACCGGCGTCAAGGACACCGGCAAGGGCGCAGCACTTTCGGCGATCGGCTACGACAATCTGACCCGGCCGAAATCATTCCACCTGCGTGAAGCGATCTGATTTTTTTCGAAAGACAAGCAATGTCCAAGCTCATCTCCAAATGGAACTACCCGACCACCGTCCGCTTCGGCGCCGGCCGCATCAAGGAACTGCCAGACGTGCTGGCAGCCACAGGCATCAAGCGGCCGCTCTTCGTCACCGATCCTGGGCTGGCGAAACTGCCGGTCGTCGCCTCGACGCTGAAGATCCTCGACGACGCCAAAGTTCCGTATGGCGTGTTTTCCGAGGTCAAGCCGAACCCGGTCGATTCCAACCTGACCGCCGGCATCGCGGTGTTCAAGAAGGGCAAGCATGACGGCGTTATCGCCTTCGGCGGCGGCTCGGCGCTCGACCTCGGTAAGCTGATCGCCTTCCAGGCAGGGCAGACGCGGCCGGTGTGGGACTTCGAGGATGTCGGCGACTGGTGGACGAGAGCCGATTCCGACGCGATCGCGCCGATCATCGCGGTGCCGACCACCGCCGGCACCGGGTCGGAAGTCGGCCGCGCCGGCGTCATCACCAATGAGGCGACGCACACCAAGAAGGTCATCTTCCATCCGAAGCTCCTGCCGGCGATCGTGATCGCCGATCCGGAGCTGTCGGTCGGCATGCCGGGCTTCATCACCGCCGGCACCGGCATGGACGCGCTGGCGCACTGCCTCGAGGCCTATTGCGCGCCGGGCTATCATCCGATGGCTGACGGCATCGCGGTGGAAGGCATTCGGCTGGTGTTCGAGAACCTGCCCAAGGCCTTCGCCAACGGCAAGGACCTGGTTGCCCGCGCCCATATGATGAGCGCCGCGGCGATGGGGGCGGCCGCCTTCCAGAAGGGGCTGGGCGCCATCCACTCGCTGTCGCATCCGATCGGCGCGCTCTACGACACCCATCACGGCATGACCAACGCCGTGTTCATGCCCTACGTGCTGGCCTTCAACCGCGACGCCATCGACGAGCGCATCGGCCGGCTCGCCGCCTATTGCGGCATCAAGGGCGGCTTCGACGGTTTCGCCAAGGCGATCATCAAGCTGCGCAAGGAGCTCAAGGTGCCGCATGCGCTGCCCGGCCTGATCAAGGGCCTCGACATGGACAAGAAGCGCAAGGGGCTGATCGCCGACATGGCGGTGGTCGATCCGACCGCCGGCGGCAACCCGGTCAAGCTGACCAAGAAGGCGGCACTGACGCTGCTGGAAAACGCCATCGCCGGCGCCGTCTGAGATCGATTTCAGGCGCCGGAATTTGATCCGGAAAACGAGGGGAAAGGAAGGGAGTAGGGCGAAAGACAAGGCGGGAAATAATTAGCCGGAAAAATAATCGCGAGGCGATTGCTACACCCGGTTAAAAAGAGTTTACTTTTTCGTACTGCGGGGTGCCGGTTTCACAAAGCTTTCATCTGGCTGTCACACGAAAACGATACCGCATCGCAGGCGTCCAACGGCGTCAGTTCAACGGAGAGAACACATGTTCAAATTCACGGGGAAAGTGCTTTCCCTTTCGGCCGCGACCCTGATGGTGTCGTCGGTGATTTCGTCCGCGGCTTCGCTGGATGAACTCGTCAAGGCGGCCAAGGCGGAGGGCGAGCTCACCACGATCGCGCTGCCGCATGACTGGTGCGGTTACGGCGCCGTCATCGATGGCTTCAAGGCGAAGTATCCGGAGATCAAGATCAACGAACTCAACCCGGATGCCGGCTCGGGCGACGAGATCGAGGCGATCAAGGCCAACAAGGACAACAAGGGCCCGCAGGCGCCTGACGTCATCGACGTCGGCCTGTCCTTCGGCCCGTCGGCAAAGGCCGACGGCCTGATCCAACCCTACAAGGTGTCGACCTGGGACTCGATCCCGGACAGCGCCAAGGATGCGGATGGCTTCTGGACCGGCGACTATTACGGCGTGCTGTCCTTCCTGGTGAACAAGGATCTGGTCAAGGAAGCGCCGGCTGACTGGGCCGACCTCTTGAAGGCAGACTATGCCAACACGGTTGCGCTCGCCGGTGACCCGCGCGCCTCGAACCAGGCCATCCAGGCCGTCTACGCCGCCGGCCTTTCCGGTGGCGCGGCCGCTGGCGAAGCCGCCGGCACCGCCGGTCTCGACTTCTTCAAGAAGCTCAACGCCGCCGGCAATTTCGTGCCGGTCATCGGCAAGCCGGCGACGCTCGCCCAGGGCCAGACGCCGATCCTGGTCACCTGGGATTACAACGCGCTTGCCGGCCGCGACACGCTGAAGGGCAACCCGCCCGTCGATGTCGTCGTGCCGAAGACCGGCGTCGTCGCCGGCGTCTACGTGCAGGCGATCAGCGCCTACGCGCCGCACCCGAATGCTGCCAAGCTGTGGCTCGAGTATCTCTACTCCGACGAAGGCCAGATCGGCTGGCTGAAGGGCTATTGCCACCCGATCCGCTTCAACGACCTCGCCAAGAACGGCAAGCTCCCGGCCGACGTGATGGCCAAGCTGCCGCCGGCCGAGGCCTATGCATCAGCTGTCTTCCCGACCCTCGATGAACAGGGCAAGGCCAAGGAAGCCATCACCAAGAACTGGGATGCCGTTGTCGGCGCCAACGTGAAGTAACACAATGTAAGGGCCGGGCGGCTTTGGCCGCCCGGCTCCTCTCCAAGACGGTAGCCGGCGCATGACCGATCTCTCCCTCTCCAATCAAGCCATTGCGGGGAAGACCGCGCCGCCCGCCGAGGCGCGAAGGCTGCGGCTGCCGACGCAGTGGCTCGGCGTCACGCCGTTCTTCGTCTTCGCGATCATGTTCCTGATCCTGCCCACGCTCTACCTGATGCTGGGCGCCTTCCAGAACGACGCAGGCGAGTTCACGTTCGAAAACATCGCGGCCCTGGCGCAGCCGTCGATCGTTGCCGCCTACTGGATTTCCATCAAGGTCAGCCTTGCCTCGGCTCTGATCGGCGCCTTCGCCGGGCTCGCCATCGCCATTGCCATCGTGCGTGGCGGCCTGCCGGACTGGATACGCTCGGCGACGCTGACATTTTCCGGTGTCGCTTCCAATTTCGCCGGCGTGCCGCTGGCCTTCGCCTTCCTTGCCACGCTGGGCCGGCTCGGGCTCGCCACCGTCATCCTGAACACCGTGTTTGGGCTGAACATTTACGCGCACGGCTTCAACATCCTGTCCTTCTGGGGCCTGACGCTGACTTATGTCTACTTCCAGATCCCGCTGATGGTGGTCATCATCACGCCGGCTATCGACGGGCTGAAGAAGGAATGGGGTGAAGCCGCCGCGACGCTCGGCGCGACCACGGCGCAGTATTGGCGCATGGTGGTCATTCCGGTGATCTGGCCGAGCTTCCTCGGCACCGTGATCCTGCTCTTCGCCAACGCCTTCGGGGCGATCGCCACCGCCTATGCGCTGACTGGTTCCTCGCTCAACATCGTGCCGATCCTGCTCTACGCGCAGATCCGTGGCGACGTATTGCACAACGCGCATCTCGGCTATGCGATCGCCTTCGGCATGATCGTCATCACCGGTCTCGCCAATGTCTTCTACATCTGGTTCCGGACCCGCTCGGAGAGGTGGCTCAAATGAAGTCCGGTAGATTCTGGGCCTGGGTCGTCTTCGCGCTGGGCGCGGCCTATTTCTTCATTCCGCTGATCGCGACCGTCGAATTCTCGATGCGCATGCGGCGCGGCGCCTATTCGTTCGACGCCTATCAGATCGTGCTGGGGGACGAGCGCTTCCAGGCCACATTCATGTATTCGGTAGTCGCGGCGATCTTCACCATCATCCTCGGCGTGCTGATCGTGGTGCCCGCGGCCTACTGGATCCGGCTGCGTCTGCCGCAGATCAGGCCGGTGGTCGAGTTCATCACGCTGTTGCCACTGGTCATTCCGGCCATCGTCATCGTCTTCGGCTACATCCGGATGTACGGCTCCAACTCGCCGCTGCCGTTCCTCGCCAGCGACACGGGCACCAACGCCCTGCTGGTCATCGGCTATGCGACGCTGGCGCTGCCCTACATGTACCGGGCGGTCGATACCGGGCTGCGCACCATCGATGTCAGGACGCTGACGGAAGCGGCGCAGATCCTCGGCGCCGGCTGGGGGACGATCATCACCCGTGTCATCCTGCCCAATGTGCTGATCGCGGTGTTGTCGGGCGCCTTCCTGACCTTCGCCATCGTCATCGGCGAATTCACCATGGCGAGCCTGCTCAATCGGCCGGCCTTCGGACCGTATCTGCAGAATATCGGCGCCAACCGCGCCTATGAGCCGGCGGCGCTTGCCATCATCGCCTTCGCCATCACCTGGGGCTGCATGTCGCTGATCCAGATCCTTTCCCGCTTCGCGCCGAAATCGGCGAACCGCCCGAACTGAAAGTCAAAGCCATGGCCGAGCCGTTCCTCTCCATCCAGCATGTGCGAAAGTCCTTCGGTGCCACGACTGTGGTCGAGGATTTCAACCTCGACGTTGCGCCGGGCGAGTTCGTGTCCTTCCTTGGCCCATCGGGCTGCGGCAAGACGACGGTGCTGCGCATGGTCGCCGGTTTCGAGGAGCCGAGCGCCGGCAAGATCGTGGTGGCTGGCAAGGACATCACGCGGCTGAAGCCCAACCAGCGCAATGTCGGCATGGTGTTCCAGGCCTACGCGCTGTTTCCCAATCTGACGGTGGCGCAGAACATCGGCTTCGGGCTGAAGGTGGCGGGCATGGCCAAGGCCGCCATCGATTCCCGCGTCGCCGAGATGCTCGACATCATCAAGCTGCCGCAGATGGCCGACCGCTATCCCTACCAGCTTTCCGGCGGCCAGCAGCAGCGCATCGCGCTGGCGCGCGCGATCGCGCCGAAGCCGAAGCTCCTGCTGCTCGACGAGCCGCTGTCGGCGCTCGATGCAAAGGTGCGCGTGTCGCTGCGCGAGGAGATCCGTTCGATCCAGAAGAAGCTCGGCATAACCACCATCTTCGTCACCCACGACCAGGAAGAGGCGCTGTCGATCTCCGACCGCATCGCCGTCATGTATGGCGGCAAGGCCGAGCAGGTCGGCACGCCGTTCGAGATCTACAACCGGCCGGCGACGAAGTTCGTCGCCAATTTCGTCGGCACACTCAACGTGCTGGAAGGCACGGTCACCGACGCTGCCGCCGGCAAGGTGCGTGTCAATGCGCAGGAGGTCGCGCTCGAGGGCAAGCTCAATGGCTCGAAGTCCGGCGATACGCTGTCGCTGGCGCTCAGGCCCGAGGCGATTTCGCTGGGGTGGCAACCCGGCCATGACACCAGCCTTTCCGGCGAGATCGCCGAAGTGCACTTCCTCGGCTCGGTCATCCGGGTGCGCGTCGGCATTGGCGGCAACACGGTGTCGCTCGACACGTTCAACAACTCGACGACGCCACCGCCCGTGGTCGGCGAGAAGGCCGACATCTCGTTCTCGTCCGGCGACATGCTGGTGCTGCACTGACCTCGCTGCAGCGAGTTCTGTCAGGACTTCAAAGCAAGCGTTGCCAGGAACTGGCGATGCTGTTCCAGCCAGCCGGGATTTTGTGTTGCGACGATCTCGACGCATAGCTGGACGCATTCGTTGCAAATGAAGGCGTCCGGGCCGGCAATTATCTGCAGCACGTCTGCCTCGGATTTTCCACAGAACGAGCAACTCGGTTCCGATGCCATGGCGCCCCCCTTCAAATCGTTGCGGAAATAGGAACGTCCTGGTAGGCGTCAAGGCCCTACTGGTCGACCGACGCTTACGGCCTGCCTTGAGGCCTGCATATTGCCAGGCAAGCAACACCCGCTGGACAATCAACGGCATCCTGTCACCTTGTCCCGGTCCACCGACCTTCCAGCCGCTACGACATTTTCATGGCCCTGTTCGAACTGACCCTTGTCCTGCTTTTGATCGCCGTCGCGCTGGCGGCGCTGTCGCGGCGGCTGGAGGTACCTTATCCTTCGCTGCTGGCCTTGGCCGGGGTGGGGATCGCCTTCGTGCCCGGCGCACCGACCATCGAGATCGATCCGGAACTGGCGCTTGCGCTGTTCATCGCGCCGGTGCTCCTCGACGCCGCCTATGACACCTCGCTGCGCGACCTGAAGCGCTACAGGCTGTCGCTGGCGCTGCTGGCGCTTGGCGCCGTCGTCTTCACCACCGTGGTCGTTGCCTTCGTTGGCTGGAAGATGGCCGGGCTGCCGATCGCGGCGGCGATCGCGCTCGGCGCTATCGTCGCGCCGCCCGATGCGGTGGCCGCGAGCGCCGTGCTCGGTCAGTTCAAGGTGCCGCACCGCATCACCGCCATCCTGCAGGGCGAGAGCCTGCTCAACGATGCGACCGCGCTGCTGATCTACAGGATCGCGGTTTCGGCCGCCATCGGCTCGGTCATGCTGAAGGACGCGGTGCCGGTGATCCTATTGTCGACGGTTGGCAGCGTCGTCGCCGGCTATCTGTTCGGCCGCTTCTCGCTGCTGACACTGACGCGCATCGAGGATGCGGCAAGCAGCACCGTGGTGCAGTTCGCCGGTACATTCGGTGTCTGGATAGTTGCCGACAGGCTCGGGCTGTCGGCCATCATCACCATCGTCGTCTATGCCATGACCATTGCGCGCACCGCGCCGCGCCTGATGTCGGCGCGCAGGCGCGTCAGCACCTATTCGGTCTGGGAATCGGCGGTGTTCGTGCTGAACGTGTTGGCTTTCGTGCTGATGGGCCTGCAGGCACGCTCGATCGTCGGCCGGCTCTCCGGCGACGGGCAAGGCGATGCCTTTCTCTTCGCCGCGACGGTGCTGGCCGTCGTCATCGCGGCGCGCCTCGTCTGGGTCGCGAGCTACGTTGCGGTCATGCGATGGGTTGCCCGCGTCGACAGCGAAGACAAAAAGCGCGATGCGCCGACATTTCGCGGCGCCGTGCTCGTCGGCTGGTGCGGCATGCGGGGACTGGTGACGCTGGTGGTGGCGATTGCGCTGCCGGCTGGCTTCCCGGGGCGTGACCCGATCGTGCTTGCCGCCTTCGCGGTCGTTCTCGGCACGCTGGTGCTGCAAGGCATGAGCCTGAAGCCTCTGCTCAGGGTACTCGACTTCGAACCGGATACGACGATAGACCGCGAGGTGGCCGAGGCGCGCGTCGCCGTCATGCAGGCCGCGCTCGACGTCCTGAACCACAAGACGTCGGCCGCGGCGGCAGTGGTGCGCGAGCAGTATGAGGCGCAGCGCCGGGTCGCCGAGAACCCTGAGGACGCCCAGGCGGCGACCGAATACGACCGGCTGCGCCTCTATGCCATCAAGCGCCAGCGCGACGCGCTGGAGGAATTGCGCCGCAACGGCACAATCGGCGACGAGGCCTATCACCGGCTGGAGGAGGAAATCGACTGGTCGGAACTAGCGGCGTCGCCGGCGGGGCGGTTCCAGCCGCTGACGACCTAGGCGGTTTGCTCCTCCTGGCCTAGCCCCGTCGCCATTGCGGTCCATTGCAACACCATCACGGAACCGCTAGTGCCATCGCCGAAAGTTGAGCCGGATAATCAATGAAGCTCGTCAGCTACAACATCCAGTACGGGTTCGGCAGCGACGGCCGCTACGATCTGGCGCGCGCCGCGCGCGTCGTCGACGGCGCCGACATCATCGCCTTGCAGGAGGTCGAGCGGCATTGGCAGCGGACCAACGAGGACGACCAGCCGGAAATTCTGTCGCGACTGCTGCCCCATTACCACTGGGTCTACGGCCCGGCTTTCGACATGGATGCCAGCGAGCGGCGCGACGGCCGCATCGTCAACCGCCGCCGGCAGTTCGGCACCATGGTGCTGTCGAAGCTGCCGATCGTCTGGTCCAGGTTGCATACGCTGCCGCTGCGCCGCACCGTGCGCCCGCTCAACACGCGCAACGCCGCGCTCGAATGCATGATCCGCGCGCCGTCAGGGCCGGTGCGGGTCGTCTCGCTGCATCTCGCGCACATTGCCGCCGAGGAGCGGCTGGAGCAGATCGACTATCTGCTGGCCGAGCATCGCCGGGCGCCGTCCGAGGGCGGCCCGTGGAGCGGCGCCGACGACGAACCGCAGCGCAACTGGAGCAATGGCGGGCCGGAGCCGGAGAACCCGCTGGCGGCAATCTGGCTGGGCGACTTCAACATGGAGCCTGATAGCGCCGAGTACCGGCGCATCGTCGGCGGCACACCGTACCACCGGGGGGCGGCCTATCGCGACGGTTTCGTCGATGCCGCCGCCGTCGCCAGCGAGCCGGTGGCCGATTTCCACACCCATGAAAAGATCATCGACGGCAGGCTGGCAAAGCGCCGGCTCGACCATTGCTTCGTCGGCGGCATGCTTGCCACGCGCGTGCGCTCGGTCGGCGCCGACATCGGCGAGATCGCGTCCGACCATTTTCCGCTGAGGATCGATATCGACCTCGAGACGCCAGGCCTCGCTACGACTTCCGGAGGCGGATGACCAAGGCATGACGCTTTTCGTCTTCTTCGCGGTGCTTGCCGCCGCCGCCATGCACGCGATCTGGAACGCGCTGGTCAAAGTGCATCTCGACCGCTTCCTGTCGATCACGCTGATGACGCTCGGCATGGGTTTCGCCGCGCTGCTCGTGCTGCCCTTCGTCGAGGTGCCTAAGGCCGAGGTGTGGCCATTCATCCTCGCCTCGGTCTTCTTCCACATGGGCTACCGGACCTTCCTGATCGGCGCCTACAAGGCCGGCGATTTCGCCCAGACCTATCCGCTGGCGCGCGGCACGGCGCCGCTGCTCGCGGCACTCGGCGGCATGGTGGTCGTGCGGGAGTTCCCCGCGCCGCTGGCCATTCTCGGTATCCTGCTGCTGTCGGCCGGCACGCTGGTGATGTCGTTTCGCGGCGGCGTGCATCTGGAGCGCTTCAACCTGCGCGCGGTCTGCTTCGCGTTGGGCACCTCGATCTTCATCGCCAGCTACACGCTGTCCGACGGCAGCGGCGCGCGGCTGGCGGCGACCGCGACAAGCTATGCCGCTTGGCTGTTCATCTGCGATGCTCTCTGGGCGCTGGTGCTGTGCATCGTCTTCCGTGGGTCGCAGTCGCTTCCGCTGCTGGCGCGCGACTGGAAGGCGGGGCTGTTCACCGGCGTGCTCAGCGGCGCCGCCTACTGGATCGTCATGTGGGCAATGACCAAGGCGCCGATCGCCTCGGTGGCTTCGCTGCGCGAGACCTCGATCCTGTTCGCCATGATGATCTCGGTCTTCGCACTGGGCGAGAATATGACGCGCTGGCGGGGTGCGGCGGCGCTCAGCATCGTCGCCGGCGTCGTCGCATTGCGTCTGGGGTAATTTCTCGGCCGGTCAGCCGAGAATGTCCAGATCGACAACCATCAGCCCGTCGGTGCCGCCTTCGAGGGCGGCGACCAGCCTGGCGCCGGCACGCTGATGAGCCTCGTGCACCAGATAGGCGTCGCGGGCGGCGGCATCGCGGAAGTCGATGGTGAAGCCGTGGCTGAAGCCGCGCGCAAAGGGTTCCGGACTGACATTGGCGCTGAAATGGACCTTGTCCATGCCTTCGATCGCCCAGCGCAAAGCTTCCAGATCGGCGTGGATCGCCGCGCGTTCGGCCGGGCTGACGTCGCTGCGGAATTTGACGAAGACGCAATGCCTGATCATGACTCTCTCCTCAAGCGGCGCGGTTGCCGGAGAAAACGGCCGGCGGCAAAGGTTCGCGGCCGAGGATCAGGTCGGCGCCCTTTTCGCCGACCATGATGGTCGGCGCGTTGGTGTTGGAGGAGGGGACGCGCGGCATCACCGAGGCGTCGCATACCCGCAATCCTTCGATGCCGCGCAGCTTGAGGTCAGGCGTCACCACGGCCATGTCGTCATGGCCCATGCGGCAGGTGCCGACCGGATGATGGTCGGTCTTGGAACTGCGGCAGGCATAGTCGAACAGTTCGTCATCGCTCTGCAGGGCAGGGCCCGGCAGGACCTCGCGCAGCACGTAAGGGGCAAGCGCCTTCTGCCGCATGATGTCGCGCGCCAGCCGGAGGCCCTTGATCGACATGTCGCGATCGTAGGGCTCAGACCAGTAGTTCGGGTCGATCAGCGGATGGTCGGCGGGGTCGGCGCTCTTCAGCCGCACCGTGCCGCGCGAGCGTGGGCGCAGGAAGGCGGAGTTCAGGGTGACGCCGGGGTTCTTCAACTTCTCGACGCCGGCTTCGATGCCGGAGCCGAGGCCAAGGTGGAACTGGATGTCGGGCGAAGCGGCGGTCGGGTCGGCGTACCAGAAGCCGCCGGTCTCGAACAGGCTGGAGGCCACCGGCCCTTTCTTCAAAAGCAGATACTGCAGGCCGGCCCACATCGTGCGGTGCAGCTTGGCGTAGTTGTCGTAGGTGTGGTCGCCGGTGCATTCGGCGATGACGAACAGGTCGAGATGGTCCTGCATGTTGGAGCCGACGCCCGGCAGGTCGTGGACCGGCGTCACGCCGACCGATCTCAGATGGTCGGCCGGGCCGATGCCGGACTGCATCAAAAGCTTGGGCGAACCGATGGCGCCGGAGGAGACGATCACCTCGCGCCCGGCACGCAGGATCGTCTTTTCGCCGCCCGGCCTGTCGACGACCTCGACACCAACGGCGCGGCCCTTCTCGACGACGATGCGGGTGACCAGCACGTCTGTCCTGACGCTCAGGTTCTTGCGGGCGCGGATCGGCTTCAGATAGGCGACCGATGCGGACGAGCGCCGCGCGTCCTTCTGGGTCAGTTGGTAGTAGCCGACGCCCTCCTGGCTGGCGCCATTGAAGTCCGGGTTGAAGGGGATGCCCATCTCCTGGCCGGCGCGGAAATAGGCTTCGCAGATCGGCAGCGGCGAGATCGGGTTGGAGACGCCGAGCGGCCCCTGGTCGCCATGGAAGTCGTTGGCGTAGCGCTGGTTGTTCTCGGCGCGCTTGAAATAGGGCAGCACGTCGCGATAGGCCCATCCGGCGAGGCCCTCTTCCTTCTCCCACGCGTCGTAGTCGCGGGCATTGCCGCGCGTGTAGATCTGGGCGTTGATCGAGGAGCCGCCGCCGACCACCTTGGCCTGCGTGTACCAGAAGACGCGGTCCTTCATGTGCTTCTGCGGCACAGTCGACCAGCCCCACGAGGCGATGCCCTTGGTCATCTTGGCGAAGCCGGCCGGCATGTGGATCAGCGGATGCCAGTCCTTGCCGCCGGCTTCCAGCAGCAGCACCGAATTCGAGGGATCCTCGCTCAGCCGGTTGGCCAGAACGCAGCCGGCCGGGCCGGCGCCAACGATGATGTAATCCGTCATTGTCTCATCCGTTCAGAGCCGCGGTATGGAGAGCGCACCGTCGACATTGATGATCGAGCCGGTCGAAAAGCCGAACTTGCCGCTGGCAAGCGCGGCCACCACGGCGCCGATATCCGATGCCTCGCCCCAGCGTTTGGCTGGCACCAGACCGCCTTCGATCAGCGCGTCATATTTGGCGGCAACGCCTGATGTCATGTCGGTGCGGATGATGCCAGGCCGCACCTCGAACACGCCGATCCCTTCTGCAGCGAGTCGCAGCGCCAGTGTTTTCACCCACATCGACAGGCCGGCTTTCGAGACGCAGTAGTCCGCGCGCTCCGGCGAGGCCGCTTCGGCGCTGATCGAGGTGATGGTGATGATCGATTTCGCCTGATCGCTTGGTTTCGCCAGCATGGCCTTGGCGACGGCCTGGCTGAGGAACACGGTGCCGCGCAGATTGATGCCGAGGGCGCGGTCGAAATTCTCCGGCTTCAGCTCCAGCAGATCGCCGCGCACGACGGCGCCGACGCCGGCATTGTTGACCAGGCAATCGATGCGGCTGAAGGCGCCCATCGCGGTCTCAACCAGCGCCGCGTGGGCGCCGAGATCGGCGATGTCGCAGCTTGCATAGGCGAACTTCGCGCCGCGCGCGGTGATATTCCTTGCAAGTCCGTCGGCAGGCTTGTCGGCCAAGTCGGCGACCAGGATGTCGAAGCCGGCATCGGCCAATGCCTCGGCGCAGGCCAGTCCGATGCCCCGCGCGCCGCCCGTGATGATGGCCGCCGGGCGGGTCATGCGGAAAGCTCCGTTTTGCGGATGTGATCGGCCACGCGCAGCGCCTGCGCCGCAATCGACAGCGCCGGGTTGACCGCGGCCGAGGTCGGCAGGAAGCCGCCGTCGACGACGAACAGGTTCTGGTGATCGTAGGCGCGGCAGAACGGGTCGAGCGGCGAGCTGCCCGGATCGTCGCCCATCCTCACCGTGCCGCACTGGTGCGAGGGCGTGCGCTTGTCGAAGGGACGCGACAGCACGATCGGATAGCCGCAAGCGCGGAAATTCTCGCGCATCACCTTGGTCAGGCCTTCCAGCGACTGCATGTTGGAGCGCCGCCACTGCATGACGATGTCCTTGCCGTCGACCATGATGCGGCTCTCGGGGTCGGGCAGGTCCTCGCACATCAGATACCAGTCGACGGCATGGCCGGCCATGAAGTCGAGCGCGAATTTTGGCGCCAATTTCACGTTGGCCCTCAGCATGTTGCCGTCGATCTTGCCGAGCAGTTGCACATTGCCGAGCGGCTTGCCGCCCTTGCCGTCCGACAGATAGTAATCGTTGAGCATCAACGTCTTCTGGTAGACGGCGTCGTTGCGGCGGCGCGGGTCGATCGCCAGCATGGCGCTCGAATTGTGGTTCATGAAGTTGCGGCCGACCTGGTCTGAGCTGTTGGCAAGACCCTTTCCATCGGAGGAAGGCGAGCGCAGCAGGATCACGGCGGAGTTGACGGCGCCGGCCGAGAGGATGACCAGCTTCGGCGAGAGCGTCTTTTGCGCGCCCTTCTGCGTGTAATGGATGGCGGCAATCGACCTGCCATCCGGCGATGCCTCCAGATAGTCGACATGGGCACCGGTCTCGAGCCGGATGTTCGGGTCGGCAAGGGCCGCCGCCAGCGGTCCGGTCTGCGCATCGACCTTGCCCTGGCCGGCATTGGGAAACGCGTCCCAGCCTGTCCTGCCGTCCTTCAGCCAGGCGTCAATGTCGACACCGAGCGGCAGCGATGCAGGATGCAGGCCGAGCCCCTTCAATTCGGCACGGGCGCGCGCGATCGGCGCCTCGTCGGGCACGGGTTTGAAAGCGTAGGGAATCGAATGGAAGGGCTCTGTCGGGTCTTCGCCCAGTGTGCCGCGCACGCGAAAAAGCTGTTCGGCCTTCGAATACCACGGCTCGAACTCCTCGTAGGAGAACGGCCATGCCGGCGAGACGCCGCCGAAATGCTCCATGGCGGAAAAGTCTTCCTTGCGGTAGCGGATCAGCACCGCGCCATAGAATTTCGAATTGCCGCCGACATAATAGTAGTTGCCGGGATTGAAGGCCGCGCCGCCGGCCTCGCGCCACATCTCCTTCGGCCGGTAGTGGCCGTTGACGAAGATGGCGCGGGTGTCGCGCGTCTCCGGCGTCGCCGGCAGCGGCTCGCCGCGTTCCAGGATCAGGATCGAGGCGCCACTGCAGGCTAAGCCGGAGGCGATCGCGGCGCCGCCGATGCCGGAGCCGATGATGACGATATCGGGGCTTGCCATGGCGGTCAGAGAATGCGCTTCTCGGTCGCCGGATCGAAGAACACGGCCTTGGTCAGGTTGAAGGCGAGCGGCGTCACCGTGCCTGGCTGGATCTTGGCATCGGCGCGCAGCCGCGCCACCACCGCCTTGCCGCCGAGATTGGTGACGGCGAAGGTGTCGGAACCTGCCGGCTCGATCACCTCGATGTGGCAGTCGGCAGTGGCGATGCTGGAGGCGTTGCGTTCGGCGCCTTCCGGATCGGTCAGCGCCTCCGGACGGACGCCGAAGATGACCGGCTTGCCCTGGAAGGCCGACAAGCCCGGCGTAGCCCCGGCGAGCGGCAGCGAGATCGGCTCGCGCCCGTCGCGCTGCAGCACCACAGACAGCCCACTGCCATTGCCACCGATCGTCGCCGGCACCAGGTTCATGGCCGGCGAGCCCATGAAATCGGCGACGAAGATGTTGGTCGGGTTGTTGTAGATCTCGGCCGGCGTGCCGAACTGCTGCACCTCGCCATCGCGCATCACGGCGATTTTGGTGGCCAGCGTCATCGCCTCGATCTGGTCATGGGTGACGTAGACGATCGTCGTGCCGGTGTTGGCGTGCAGGCGCTTGATCTCGATGCGCATGTCGACGCGCAGCTTGGCGTCGAGGTTGGAGAGCGGCTCGTCGAACAGGAACAGTTTCGGGTCGCGCACCAGCGCCCGGCCCATGGCGACACGCTGGCGCTGGCCGCCGGAAAGCTGGCTCGGCTTGCGCTGCAGCAGGTGGCCGATCTGCAGCACCTTGGCCACCTTGTCGATCGCCTTCTGGCGCTCTTCGGCCGGCACGCCGCGCATCTCCATTCCGAATGAGATGTTCCCGGCGACCGTCATGTTCGGATAGAGCGCGTAGCTCTGGAACACCATGGCGATGTCGCGCTTGGACGGGTGGAGATCGTTGATCGCGCGCCCATCGACGCGGATCTCGCCCTCGGTGATGTTTTCCAGCCCGGCGATGGTGTTGAGCAGCGTGGACTTGCCGCAGCCGGACGGACCGACCAGCACGAGGAAGCCGCCCTTCTCCAACTCGACATTGATGCCCTTCAGGATCTCGACATTCCCGAAGCGCTTCTTCAGCCCATCAATTTCCAGAAAAGCCATGGTCGTTCCTTAAGCAAAAAGAGGGTCAGCCCTTGACCGCGCCCGCCATCAGCCCGCGCACGAAATAGCGGCCGGCGACGACGTAGACGAGAAGGGTGGGGAGGGCGGCGATCATCGCCGCCGCCATGTTGACGTTGTATTCGACGACGCCGGTCGAGGTGTTGACGACGTTGTTCAGCGCCACCGTCATCGGCATCACGTCGCCGGTGCCGGCATAGGCGGAAGCGAACAGGAAGTCGTTCCAGATGTTGGTGAACTGGTAGATCACGGTGACGACGAAGATCGGCATCGAATTCGGCAGCATGATGCGGCGGAAGATCTGGAAGAAGGATGCGCCGTCGACCTGCGCCGCCTTGATCAGTTCGGTCGGGAAGGCCTCGTAGTAATTGCGGAAGAACAGCGTGGTGAAGCCGAGGCCGTAGACGACATGGACGAAGACGAGGTTGACCGTCGAATTGCCGAGACCGAAGTTGAACCCGGTCGCGTTCTGCAGGGTGACGCCGAAGCGGCCGATGCTGCCGAGGATCGTCGCCATCGGCAGCAGCACCGACTGGAACGGGATGAAGCAGGCGAACAGCATCATCGCGAAGACCAGCGTGTGGCCGCGGAAGCGCCATTTGGTCAGCACATAGCCGTTGAGCGCGCCGAGCAGCGTCGAGATCAGCACCGCCGGCACCACCATCTTGATGGAGTTCCAGAAGTAGCCCTTGATGCCGGCGCAGGTGAGACCGACGCAGGCCTCGCCCCAGGCCTTCCACCAGGGGTCGAAGGTCGGCGCCTGCGGCAGCGCCAGCATGTTGCCGTTCTGGATCTCGTCCATTGTCTTGAACGAGGTGACCAGCATGACGAAGAGCGGCATCAGGTAGAAGATCGCGAACAGCGCGAGCAGCCCGTAGATGACGATGCGGTTGATCGTCCTAGCGCTGATGCCGCTCGAGGTCGGGCGGGCGGGTGAGGCAACAGTGCTCATCGCGGCTTCTCCCTGAGCTCGGAATAGAGGTACGGCACGATGATCGCGGTCAGCGTCATCAGCATGATCACGGCGCTCGCCGAGCCGACGGCCATCTCGTTGCGCTTGAAGGTGAACTCGTACATGAAGTTGGACGGCAACCAGGCCGAGCCGCCCGGTCCGCCGCTGGTCAGCGCCACCACCAGGTCATAGGACTTGATGGCGAGGTGGGCGAGGACGATGAACGCCGAGAGGAAGACCGGCCGCAAGAGCGGAATGACGATGCGGCGGTAGAGCTGGAAGGTGGTGGCGCCGTCGATCTGCGCCGCCTTCATGATCTCGCCGTCGATGCCGCGCAAGCCGGCCAGGAACATCGCCATGATGAAGCCGGAGGCCTGCCAGACACCGGCGATCACCACCGTGTAGATGACGAAATCCTTGTTCTTGATCCAGTCGAAATGGAAGCTCGTCCAGCCCCACTGGTGCAGCGTCTGCTCGAGGCCGAGGCCGGGATCGAGGAACCATTTCCAGGCGACGCCGGTGACGATGAAGGAGAGCGCCATCGGGTAGAGGTAGATCGGCCTGAGCATGCCTTCGCCGCGGATCTTCTGGTCGAGCAGGATGGCCAGGAACAGGCCGAGCGCCAGGCAGATGAAGATGTAGAGGAAGCCGAAAATGCCCATGTTGGTGATCGAAGTGTACCAGCTCGAGGGCGGATCGCTCTCGAAGGTCCAGCGCCACAGCCGCTGATAGGCGCGGGCACCGGTGATGGCATAGGACGGGAAGGTCTTGGAGTTGGTGAACGACAAATAGATCGTCCACAGGATGAAGCCATAGACGAAGACGATCGTCGCCGCGAAGCTCGGCGCCAGCACGATCTTCGGCAGCAGATCCTGCAGCCGCGAGCGAACGGACGCACCTGGGCGGGCGTCGTGCTCCGGTGTCAGCTTCGCAGTGGTTTCGGCTACTGTGCTCATCGGCTCATCCAGTACCGGTTCGTCGGGGACCGGCCGGCGCAAAGCGCCAGCCCGGGCAATCCCGGACCTTGCCTCGGTGAAATTCTCCCCCGCCCTGGGGCGGGGGAGATTTGTTTTGAGCGCCGCTTACTTGGCGTCGTCGATCGCCTTGACCAGCTCGGTCACGGCCTCGTCCGAGGTCTTGATCTGGCCATGGACGAACTTCGAGACGACGTCCTTGTAGGCGTTGGCGACGGCCGGCGGGGCGCCATAGCCCTGGGCCAGCGAGCCGAACAGTGTGCCGCCCTCATTGGCCGCCTTCAGGTCGGCGATGCCCTTCTTGCCGCAAGCGTCGAAGTCGGTGTCAGGCACGTCGGTGCGGGCCGGAACCGAACCCTTGACGACGTTGAAGGCCGACTGGAAGCTCTTCGACAGCGTGGCGGTGGCAAGCGCTGCCTGGGCGGCCTTGCGGTCGTCCGGAACGTTGAACATGCCGAACATGTCGGAGTTGTAGATCACCGAGCCGTCGGTGCCCGGGAAGCGATAGCACAGGAAGTCGGTGCCCGGGGTCTTCTTGGCGGCGTGGAACTCGCCCTTGGCCCAGTCGCCCATGACCTGAACCAGCGCGTCGCCCTTGATGACCATGGCAGTGGCGAGGTTCCAGTCGCGGCCCGAGAAGTTCGGGTCGACATAGGTGACCAGCTTGGCGAGGTTGTCGAACGACTTCTTCATCGTGTCGGACTTCAGCGATTCCTCGTCGAGGTCGTTGAAGGCCTTCTTGTAGAATTCCGGGCCGCCGGTCGACAGCACGACGGAGTCGAACATCGTAGCTTCCTGCCAGTTCTGACCGCCGAGCGCGAGCGGGATGACGCCCGCGGCCTTGGCCTTGTCGAGCAAGGCGACGAAGTCGTCGAAGGTCTTCGGCTCGGCGCCGCCGATCTTGTCCATCACCGCCTTGTTGATCCACAGCCAGTTGACCGAGTGGACGTTGACCGGAGCCGCGACCCACTTGCCGTCATAGACCGAGAACTTCTGCAGGGCCGCCGGAACCGACTTGTCCCAGCCTTCCTTCTTCGCCGTCTCGGTCAGGTCGCCCATGACGCCGGCGGCGGCATAGTCGAGCACGGTGTAGCCGAGCATCTGCGAGGCGGTCGGGTAGTTGCCGGCCGCGACCATCGCCTTCAGCGCCGTCATCGCGGCGTCGCCGCCGCCGCCAGCCACCGGCACGTCCTTCCAGGCATAGCCTTCCTTGGACAGATCCTCCTTGAGGACGTTCAGAGCAGCCGCTTCGCCACCCGACGTCCACCAATGCAGCATCTGCACTTCCTTGACGTCGGCGGCATGCGCCGAAAACGCAAAGGTCGACGCAAGAGCCGTTCCGATAAGCAGTTTGCGCAACATGTAGTTCCTCCCTTGTTGCATGCACATAACCGACGGATGTCCGCCGGGGTCTCCCAACTCAGCCGACCCACCAACGGGTGCGCTGGCCGCGATGAAACTGGATTGTCTTTTCCTCTGTATAGTCCTCGACAGCGCGCTTGCCGAGTTCACGTCCGAGACCGGACTGTTTGTAGCCTCCGAACGGCAGCTCAGGGTTACCTTCCATGAACGTGTTCACCCAAACCGTCCCCGAACGCACACTCCGCGCCACCGACATGCAGGTGTCGATGCTGGCGCTCCACACACCCGCAGACAGACCATAGGGCGTGTTGTTGGCGATGTGCAATGCCCTTTCAATCGATTCAAAAGTCAGCACGGAAAGCACCGGCCCGAACACTTCTTCGCGCGCGACGGCCATATCCTCGGTGACGCCGCGGATGATGGTCGGATCGAGATACTGGCCGGCGTTTGACGCAAGCTGGCGGCCGCCTGCATAGACGGCGCCGCCGTCGCCGGCCGCAGCCGTCACATAGCCGGCTACCTTCGCGAGATGGTCGGTGGAGATCATCGCGCCGACCTTGGTGCGATCGTCGAGCGGATCGCCGACCGTCACCCTTGCGGTCAGCGCCTTGACGGCGGCGAGGAAGTCGTCGGCGATCGCTTCATGCACGATCAGCCGGCTGCCGGCATTGCAGCATTCGCCGGCATTGAAGAAGCCGCCGAACACCGCGGCGTCGGCGGCGGCTTCGAGATCGGCGTCGGGGAAGACGATCTGGCCATTCTTGCCGCCGAGTTCCATCGACACCTTTTTCAGGGAATTCGAGGCGGCAGCCATGGTCATCTTGCCGACCCGGGTCGAGCCGGTGAAGGACACCATCTCGACCAGCGGATGGCTGACCATCGGCGCGCCGACATCGCCGCCCAAGCCGGCGAGGATGTTGACGACGCCGGCGGGGAGGCCTGCTTCGAGCAGGATGTCGCCGAGCACGAAGGTCGAGGCCGAGGTCATCTCGCTCGGCTTGACCACCGCCGTGCAGCCGGCGGCGAGCGCGAAGGGCAGTTTCTGGCTGACGATCAGGAAGGGGAAATTCCACGGCGTGATGATCGAGACGACGCCGATCGGCTCGCGCAGCACGACGCCGAGCATCGCGTCGCCGAGATTGGCATAGCTCTCGCCATGCAGCGTGCGGGCGAGCGAGGCGGCATAGCGCCAGATGTCGACGGCGCCGCCGATCTCGCCGCGCGCCTGGGCGATCGGCTTGCCGGATTCCAGCGCGTCGAGCCTGGCAATCTCTTCCAGTCGGACCTCGATCAGGTCGGCCGCCTTGAGCAGGATGGCAGCGCGCTCGGAGGCCTTCATGCGTGGCCAGGGGCCGGCCTCGAAGGCCCTGTGCGCGGCGGCCACCGCGGCCTCGACTTCCGCCTCGCCGGCCTGCGCATAGAGCGAGACGGCGAAGCCATGACCGGGACTCTTGCGCTCCAGCGAGCGGCCGTCGCGGGCCTCGACATGCTTGCCGTCGATCAGCAGCTTGTAGGTCTTCGGCGCCGCGGACGCCTCGGCCGGCATGGTAATCTTGAGGGGTGCGTTCATCGGATTCCTCTAGGACCTCGAAAAGGCCGGCTTCTGCTTGGCCTTGAAGGCATCGACGCCGGCCTTGAGGTCGCCGGTCAGCGCGATGAAGCCGCTGGCCAGCGCTTCCGTGGCTGCAGCACTCTCCTCGCCTTCGGCGACCGCGATCATCAGCTTGGCGGCTTCGGTCGCCAGCGGCCCGCGCTCGGCGATTTTTTCTCCCCATGTCCTGGCCTCGGCGAGCGCCTTGCCGGTCTCGACGACGCGGTCGACAACGCCGAGCGCAAGCGCTTCGCTCGCCAGCAGGACTTCGCCTCCAATGGTCATGCGCCGCACCGCCTGCGCGCCGAAGCGGCGCACGGCGCGCTGCGTGCCAGACCAGCCGGGAACGACGCCGATCGAGGTTTCGGGAAAGCCGAGCTTCACCTGTGTCTCCGCGACGCGGAAATCGCAGGCCACCGCCAGCTCCAGGCCGCCGCCCAGGGCATGGCCGGACAGCACCGCGATGGTCGGCTGCCGGAGCCGTGCCAGCCGGTCGAAGACACGGTGGCCATAGCGGACCCATTGCACCTGGAAATCGGCGGCGCTCAATTGCGCCCAGGCCTCGACGTCGCCGCCGGCGCAAAAGCCCTTGCCTTCGCCACGGACGAGCACGACACGCACGCCTTCGGCCAGCTCCGCCTCGTCGAGTGCCGCTTCGAGCGCGCGCAGCATCGGAATGTCCAGCGCGTTGAACTTTTCCGGCCGGCGCAGCGTGACGATGCCGATGGCGCCGTCCTGTTCGAAGCTGACGAGACGATCAGCCATGCGCGCCTCCGAGCGAAGCGCCGCCATTCAGCGATAGGCCGATCGGCCGATCCTGGTAGAGCGACGCCGGCGTCACCTTGAGGTCATTGGCAATGCCGAGCGGAATGTCGGCCTGCGCCAACACATCGCGCTCGAGATCGATGCCGGGCGCCAGCTCGGTCACCATCAACCCGTCGGGCGTCAGCTTCATCACGCAGCGCTCGGTGACATAGGTGATGTCCTGCCCTTGCGCGACCGCGCGCTTGCCGGAGAAGGAGATGTGCTCGACCTCTTCGACGACCTTCTTGACCTTGCCTTCCTGGTCGATGCGGATGCAGCCGTCAGCCAGCGACAGCTTGGCGCCGGCGTTGAAGAAGCCGGAGAAGACGATCTTCTTCGCCCGCGAGGTGATGTCGACGAACCCGCCGGCGCCGGCGGTGACATGCGGCCGCGCCGAAAGCTTCGAGACATTGACCGAGCCATGGCGGTCGATCTGCAGGAAGGACAAGAGCGAGGCGTCGAAGCCGCCGGCCTGGAAGTAGATGAACTGGTGCGGCGAGGGCATGATCGCCTCGGCATTGGAGGCGCAGCCGAACTTGAAGTCGAGCAGCGGCACGCCGCCTACGGCGCCCTGCTCGATCACCCAGGTGACCTTGCCGTGCTGGCCTTCCTCCAGAAGGATGCGCGGCACGTTGGCGGAGATGCCGAAGCCGATGTTGACAGCCATGCCGTCGCGCAACTCCATGGCGACGCGGCGCGCGATCACCTTCTGGACGTTCATCTCCGCGTTGCGGAAGGTCGACAGCGGCCGGAAGATCTCGCCGGAGATCGCCGGATCGTAAGGGGTCAGCGTCGTCTGCAGCTGATCGGGCGCGACGACGATGTGGTCGACGAGCACCCCAGGCACACGGACGTCGTGCGGCTTCAGCGTGCCATTCTCGACGACGCGTTTGACCTGCGCGATGACGACGCCGCCATTGTTGCGGGCGGCGAGAGCCTGCTCCAGCCCGCCGAGATAGGCGCCTTCGTGCTCATAGGTGAGGTTGCCGCGCTCGTCGGCGGTGGTGGCGCGGATGATCGAGACGTTGGGAACGATGGCGCGGAAATAGAGCCATTCCTCGCCGTCGAACTGCTGCACCGATACGATCGGCTCGCTGGCCGCCGCGTTCATGGCGCAGCCCTGGTGGCGGGGATCGGCGAAAGTGTCGAGACCAACCTTGGTCAGCACCCCCGGCCGCTTGGCGGCGGCCTCGCGGTGCATGTCGAACAGGATGCCGGACGGCACATTGTAGGCCGCGACCGAATTGTCGCCGATCATCTTCCAGATCTGCGGCGGCTCGGCGGAGGACGGCCCGGAAGGGTAGGAGCCGCAAAGCGTGCGCTTCAACAGGCCGGGTTTCGCCAGATGATCGATGCCCTTGATGCCGTACATGTCACCGGCGGCGATCGGGTGCAGCGTGGTGATGGCCTTCGGGTGGCCTTCAGCGTCGAAGCGCTCGCCGATCGCGGCAAGCACGGCGTCCGGGCAGCCGAGGCCGCTCGACGACGACACCGACACGACCATGCCGTCCTTGATCAGGCTGGCGGCTTGCGCCGCGGAAATGACCTTGCTCACGCCGCGCTCCCGAGTTTCGGATCGATGGTGACGGCCTTGCCCGATTTGGCCGATTGCAGCGCGGCTTCAGCCGCTGCCAGCGACCAGACACCGTCCTCGCCGGTGGCGGAAGGCCGGCCTTCGCCGCGGATCGCGGCATGGAACTGGCGCAGCGAGCGCGCGTAGAGGTCCTCGCGGTCGAAGCTCAGCTCTTCCTCGCCGGCGCCCGTGCGTAACAGCACCGAGCCGACCGGCTTCTGGGTCATGACATTGGTGGCGAACAGCGAACCTTCCGAGCCGTGCACCTCGAAGCCGGTGCCGGCGAATTTCGTCGTGAAGCCCTCATGCGACTGGGCGATGACGCCCGATTTGAAGCGCCAGATGCACATGGCGCCGTCCTCCAGCCCGCTGCCGGCCATGCCGGCGCTTTGCGTGAAGGCGGAAATCTCGACCGGATCGTCGCCGAGCACGAAGCGCAGCGTGTCGGCATCATGCACTGTGATGTCGAGCACCACGCCGCCGCCGGCCTCGGGCTTGCTGATGCGCCAGCCCTGGAGGCTCTCCGGCAGGTAGACGGAATGGAAGACGCGCGCCGCGACCGGCTTGCCGATCCTGCCGGCGGCGATCGCCTCGCGCATGGCGCGATGCGCGCCGGCATTGCGCAGATGATGGTTGGTGCCGAGCACGACACCGGCAGCGTTGGCGGCGGCGACCATCTTCCTGGCATCGGCGCTGGTCAGCGCCAGCGGCTTTTCGCACAGCACATGCTTGCCCGCCTCGATCGCGGCAAGCGCTTGTTCAAGATGCAACTCGTTGGTGGTCGAGATGTAGACGGCGTCGACGCCGGCGCTGAGCAGATCGGCGAGTGTCGAGACGCCGCGCGGAATGCCGTTCTCGCCGGCATAGGTGCTGGCGCGCTCGGGGCTGGAACTCATCACCGCAACGACCTCGCCATCGCCTTGCGCGCGGATGGCTTTGATCATGAACTGCCTGGCGATCGTGCTGGCGCCGATCAGTCCCCATCTGACGGTCATGCCGCGTCTCCCATTCCCGGACGGCGCGGGCGGTCCGGCCCGCAGCTTTCCCTGACCACCAGGTTGACCGCGCCGATGTGGTCCTCGGCGCGGGTGGTGCGCGACTGGATCATCTTCAGCATGGCATGGGCGGCGCGCTCGCCGAGGCCGGCCGCGTCGACCGCGACGCTGGTCAGCGCGGGCATGTAGTGTTCGGCCTCGGTCACGTCGTCGAAGCCGACGACGGCGAAATCCGCGCCGGGCTCCAGTCCGTGCTTGCGCAGCGCCAGCATGGCGCCGAAGGCGACCGCGTCGTTGAAGCAAAGCGCGGCCGTCGGCGGCTCGGCCATGGCGATGGCGGTATCCAGGCAGGCGATGCCGCCCTTGCGGCTGGTCTCACCTTCGAAGACCAGCGTGTCGGCGGCGGCAATGCCCAGCGTCGCGCAGGCCTCGCGGAAACCGCCGAGCCGCTCGTGATAGACGACGAGGTCGGAAGAACCGCCGAAGAAGGCCAGCCGGCGATGGCCCTTGCCGATCAGGTGGGCGGTGGCGAGAAAGGCGCCGCGATGATTGTCGGGCGCGATCACCGGGATGCGGCTCTCGGGCAGCCGGCGCATGGCGAAGACAACGGGAACGCCGGCTGTCTCGATGCGGCGGAAAGCGCCCGGCGTGGTGCCGCGCGCCGGCGACACGATTAGCCCGGCGACGCCCTGCTCCATCAGCGACTTCAGCACTTCTTCCTGGCGCACCGGGTTCTCGGCCGTGTTGGCGATGAAGGGCACGATGCCGGCCGACTGGAAGACGCGCTCCATGCCGACCGCCAGCTCGGTGAAGAAGGGATTGGTGAGGTCGTTGATGACCATGCCGATGACGTTGGAGTGAGCCTTGCGCAAATTGGCGGCGCCGCGGTTGTAAACGTAGCCGACATCCTCGATCGCCTTGCGCACCTTGACCGCCGTCTCGGGCCGGATCAGCCCGCTGCCCTGCAGCACGAGCGACACCGTCGACTTGGACACGCCCGCCTCGCGGGCGATGTCGAGTATCGTCGCCTTGGCCCGGCTGGCCATCCAGATCGTTCCTCCCAATTGGTCAAATTTATTGGAACGTTCTAATCACGGGATGCAGCGAGAGTCAATCCGGTTTTCTGGAAAACGGAAAAATCGACAATTCTCTTACATCAACGCCTTATTCGGTAAGGGATGCTGTGTTGCGTTGCAAGCATTCCGGCGAACCGAGGCGCCAAAATCATAAAGCTTCTTGATTTATTGGAACGTTCCATCTATAGGCGCTGCCAAAGGGAGAGTTTCATGGACATCACCTTGCCGGGCGAGGGTGGCCGTCGCGCCAGCTACCGGCTTCTCGGCCGGCCTGCGCAGCCGGTTGCCGGGGCGCGCTTTTCGCGCATCGCCTATGCCGCCGCCCATGTCGTCGCCGACCCGCTTGCGATGACCGACCCGTGGTCGCTGCCCGTCGTCGACTGGGACAGGACGATGGCGTTCCGCCATCACCTGTGGCGGCTCGGCTTCCGCATCGCCGAGGCGATGGACACCTCGCAGCGCGGCATGGGTTTCGACTGGGCAAGCGCGAAGGAATTGATCCGCCGCTCGATCGCAGAGGCGCGGACCGCCGAAGGGGCCGATCTCGCTTCCGGGGCGGGCACCGATCATCTGGCGCGTTCCGCGGCGAGCACGCTCGACGATGTGATTGCCGCCTATGAGGAGCAGTTCGGCTTCATCGAGGGGCAGGGCGGCAAGGCGATCATGATGGCGAGCCGCGCGCTGGCGGTGGTCGCCAAAGGTCCGGACGACTATGCCCGCGTCTACGACCGGATTCTGGCGCAGGCGTCCGGCAAGGTGATCCTGCACTGGCTGGGCGACATGTTCGACCCGGCCCTGAAGGGATACTGGGGCAGTGGTGATTTCGAGACGGCGCTCGATACGGTCGTGGCCATCATCGAGCGGCATGCCGGCAAGGTCGAGGGCATAAAGATATCGCTGCTCGATGCCGGCAAGGAGGTGGCGCTGCGGGACCGGTTGCCGGACGGCGTCGTCATGTTCACCGGCGACGACTTCAACTACCCAGAGCTGATCGCCGGCGACGGCAGCAAGCACTCGCATGCCTTGCTTGGGATTTTCGACGCCATCGCGCCGGTCGCCAACGCGGCGCTGGCCAGGCTCGCCGATGGCGACCGCGCCGGCTATGACGCGCTGATGGCGCCGACGGTGCCGCTGTCGCGCAAGATCTTCGAGGCGCCGACCGAGTACTATAAGGCCGGCATCGTCTTCATGGCCTGGCTCAACGGCCACCAGGAGCATTTCGCGATGGTCGGCGGCATGCAGTCGGCGCGCGGCATCCTGCATTATGCCGATGTATTCCGGCTGGCCGACCAGGCGGGATTGCTGGCCGACCCCGAGCTTGCGGTGGCCAGAATGAAGAGCCTCTGCGACGTCGCGGGTATTTGACCGCGACGCCCGATCGGTTGCGATCGAAGACCACAAATTTGCCTTGGCCGGACAAATCTGTTTTCCCTATGCGTCCCGAGGGGCGGGCGAAGACGGACAATGACGGGCAAAGTGGCGCTCATCACCGGCGTGACCGGGCAGGACGGAGCCTATCTGGCGCAATTGCTGCTTGAGAAGGGTTACGTCGTCCACGGCGTCAAACGCCGCTCGTCCTCGTTCAACACCGGGCGCATCGACGACATCTATGTCGATCCGCATGAGCGCGACGCGCGCCTCTTCCTGCACTATGGCGATCTGACCGACGCGGCCAACCTGATCCGCCTCGTGCAGGAGACGCGGCCCAACGAAATCTACAATCTTGGCGCCCAAAGCCACGTCCAGGTGAGTTTCGAGGAACCGGAATACACTGGCAACGCCAATGCGCTGGGGACGCTCAGGCTGCTGGAGGCGATCCGTATCCTCGGCCTTGAAAAGTCGGTGCGCTTCTATCAGGCCTCGACCTCCGAGCTCTACGGCAAGGCCTCGGAAGCGCCGCAGAACGAGACCACGCCCTTCCGTCCGCGCTCGCCCTATGCGGCGTCCAAGCTCTACGCCTACTGGACGACGGTCAACTATCGCGAGGCCTATGGCCTGTTCGCCGCCAACGGCATCCTGTTCAACCATGAGAGTCCGCGCCGTGGCGAGACCTTCGTCACCCGCAAGATCACGCGCGCCGTGGCCGCGATCCATCACCGGCGGCAGGATACGCTCTATCTCGGCAATATCGACGCCAGGCGCGACTGGGGCCACGCGCGCGACTATGTCGAAGGCATGTGGCGCATCCTGCAGCATGACGAGGCCGACGACTTCGTGCTGGCGACCGGCGAGATGCATTCGGTGCGCGAATTCGTCGAGCTGGCTTTCGCCGAGACGGGACGCACCATCCAATGGCAGGGCCAGGGCGCCGACGAGGTCGGCATCGACGCCGCCTCAGGTGAGATTGTGGTGCGCATCGACCCGCGCTATTTCCGGCCGACCGAGGTCGACCACCTGGTCGGCGACGCGTCCAAGGCCAGGGAGAAGCTGGGCTGGTCGCACAGGACCGGGTTCAGGGAGCTGGTGGCGGAAATGGTGCAGGCCGATCTCAAGCGTTCGGCCGTGCCGTAGCGGCCGGTGAACGCGGTTCGGGGGCAAGTTCATGATTTTCGATCTCAGGGGAAAACGGGTGTTCGTCGCCGGGCATCGCGGCATGGTCGGCTCGGCGATCGTGCGCCGGCTGGCGGGCGAGGACTGCGAGATCCTGACGGTCGCGCGCAGCGAACTCGATCTGCTCGACCAGGCCGGCGTGCGGCGCTGGATGGCCGAGCACAAGCCGGACGCGGTGGTCATGGCGGCCGCCAAGGTCGGCGGCATCCTGGCCAACGACACGCTTCCGGTCGACTTCCTGCACGAGAACCTTGTCGTGCAGACCAATGTCATGGAGAGCGCGTTTCGCAGCGAGGTGCAAAAGCTGCTGTTCCTGGGCTCGTCCTGCATCTATCCAAAACACGCGCCGCAGCCGATCCCGGAAGACGCGCTGCTGACCGGGCCGCTCGAGCCCACCAATGAATGGTATGCGGTCGCCAAGATCGCCGGGCTGAAACTTTGCCAGGCCTACCGGCGGCAATATGGCGTCGACTACATCTCGGCGATGCCGACCAACCTCTATGGTCCGGGCGACAATTTCGACCTGACCAGCAGCCATGTCGTGCCGGCCCTGATGCGCAAGGCCCATGAGGTCAAGCGCGCCGGCGAGCGGACCCTTCAGGTCTGGGGATCGGGCAGGCCGATGCGCGAGTTCCTGCATGTCGACGATGCCGCTGACGCGCTGGTCTGGCTGTTGAATAACTATTCCGGCGATGGCCACGTCAATGTCGGCTCGGGAGAAGACATCAGCATTGGGGAGCTTGCCCGCACGATCCTGTCCGTGGTCGGCGAAGAAGCCACGGTCACCTTCGACGCGACCAAGCCGGACGGCACGCCGCGCAAGCTGATGGACGTGTCGCGCCTGTTTGCCACGGGCTGGCATCCGCGCTACTCGCTGCGCGATGGATTGGAACAGACCTATGCGTGGTTTCTCCGGCATGTCGAGAAAGGCGACGTCCGCCTCGGCGCGGGCTGAACCGCAAGCGCCGCTGATTGTGGCGACGCGAAGGGACGGGCTGGGCAGCCGCCTTCTGGCAATGGCCAATGCAAAGTCGGTCGCGGACGCGTTCGGCTACCGCTTCGGCTTCACCTGGAACCGGACGGCCGTTGCGGACAAGACCTTCCACGTCGTCGATGTCGTAGACAGGATCTTCTCCGCCGAATTCATCGAACGGCATTGGCTGGGGGCACGGATCAGAGAATCCGATTTCGACGTTCTCGATGGGGCCACCCTCAAGCGGCTCAGTCTTGAAGCTGGCAAGCGACAAGGAGATCCGAGCGGTTGGATCTGCGACGACTTTCGCGTCCTGGATCCTTTTCGCGGTGGCGAAGCCGGGCTCTTCGACGCATCCCGGGCGCTGCGCAGCTTCGGCTTCTCGGACAGCGTGCGGCAGGCGACCGACGCAGCCGCCCGCAATCGATTTCCACGCCCCATGGCCGCGCTGCATTTGCGCAGCGGCGACATTGTCCGTGGCAAATACCGGACGCGGCTGGTCTTCGGTCGCAAGGTCATCCCCGCGACGCTGGCCAAGGCGATCGTGAGGGAGTTGTCCTCGATGGGCCTGGCGACGCTGCTGATCGGAGAGGACCGCGCCACGCTCGACTATCTGAAGGCTGAAACCGGGGCGTCGCTGGCGGAGGACTTCGGAGCCGGCGCGTTCGAGGACCGGACGCAGCGGGCATTCTTCGAAATGGCGTTGATGGCGCAATGCCAGCGGATCCATGCAGGCAGCAGCATCTTTGCCTCGATTGCGTCGCTGATGGGCGGCATTCCCATGATCGGAACGAACACCCTGTTCGACAAATCCCGAGCCGCGGAAATCATCCTGGACGAATTGAAGGATCGCCAGGCAGACTATCATCCGCTCGAGGCTGCCTTCGGCTATCAAGCGGCCTTTCTCAACCTGGAAGACCGGATCGGTCCGGCGCAGGCGCGTGACATCCTCGAGAGGGCTCACGGGCTGGATCCGCAAAACGACGTCTATGCCCTGAAAATGGCCTCGGCCTATTTTCGCGAGCACGACTATCCGTCGGGCGAGGCTGTCTTGCGGTCGCGGATGGCAGCGCAATTCCAGGCCCGCCCGCAAATCCCATTGCCGATGATGAAAGTCCTCGGGGACGAGGCTTCGGGCGGCTTTGTCCTGATGAGGGACTTCGAATTCTTCCTCGCGGCGGCCAGGGCTGGCTATCCCTGTGCTGCGGCGTGCTCGGCCTGGATCCGCCAGCAGGTGTCGGCCGAGAGGAAGGCGGCGCTGGCGATGGCGCGGCAGGCGGTGACCGCGGAGCCGGCAAATCGCATGTTCAGGAAGATCGAACGGCGAATAAGGCAGGGTCGAAAACCGAAAGCGGGGCGGCTGGCGAAGTTAAGGTGGCGGCTCGCCGGACTGGCGCGGTTCTAACGCTCCGCGCCGAACCAGGAGGCGCGATCGCCCGGGGCATCGTTCGCCGATTTTTTCCGATTCGTTTGAACCAATCCATCGAGGGGCGCGACCCAGCGCCGCGTAACAAACGCGGTCATCAAGGAGAACGCCCATGTTTACTGTTTCAAGAAACGTCTTGCTTGCCGTCGTCGCCGCTTCGGTGGTCGCGGGCTGCAAGACGACCACCCCCTGGGATTGCGACAACCTCAAGCCGAACGTCACCTATCACGGCAAATGCTGCGGCATTGGCGATGCGCCCTGCCGCGAAGGCAAGAACGGCAACCACGACCACAGGCACGATCCCCGGCCGCAGTGAAGGCAGGGGATCAAGGCCGCAGGGAGTTGGTCGGGTCGTACTCCACCTTTTAGTTGCATCCTTCGTTCAATTGGTTGTGTTCCAGTCATATTGGCTGGCACGTATATGTTTGATAGCCGGCGCCCGCCCTTCGATGACCACGCCGGTCAGGCTCGGCATCTGCTGGCCTCCCCGCCACAGATGCCGGGCCGCTCCTTCCTCTGCGGGTGCTTCCGGTGCTTCGGTCCTCTTACAAGTCCTCGGCGGGGCGATTTGCCCAACAGGAGGTCGCAGTGGGTTAGCTGCAATCATCCAAAGCAGCTATCGCCGCGCCAGTCAGGGTCTTCGGCTGCTGCGTCGAGCATGCTAAAAATCGACATCTCGGAAGCGGGCGCACGCTTGGCATGTCCGCCAAGACGGTCGACAAGCCGCACGGGTCATCAGCACGATTTGTAAAAGGAGGCGGCCGAGAACGAGCGGTTTTTTGCGTGCCCCACGACGCGGGCAGGTCGCCAAGTTATTGAAAGGATGGTGGGCGTGACAAGGATTGAACTTGTGACCCCTGCAATGTCAATGCAGTGCTCTCCCGCTGAGCTACACGCCCATCCGATGCCGCGCATACACCATTTTTGATCCAGCACGTCAATAGGTGGAAAAATGAAAGAAGGGCTCGTTTTGTCGCGCCCCGAAGGCGCGCCGGGATCGAGCCGGAAACGCCTCAGGCCGCCTGCAGCATCTTTTCGACCTCGTTGACGAGGTCGCGCAGGTGGAACGGCTTCGACAGCACCTTGGCGTCCTTCGGCGCCTTGGAGTCGGGATTGAGCGCGACGGCGGCGAAGCCGGTGATGAACATCACCTTGAGGTCGGGGTCGATCTCGGTGGCGCGGCGCGCAAGCTCGATGCCGTCCATCTCCGGCATGACGATATCGGTCAGAAGCAGCGAGAACGGCTCCTCGCGCAAGCGTTCGTAGGCGCTGGCGCCATTGTCGAAATCGCTCACCTGATAGCCGGCGCGCTCCAGTGCCTTGACGAGGAACCGGCGCATATCGTCATCGTCTTCCGCCAGCAGAATGCGTGCCATCATATCCCGTCCGAATCACCCGCCCAACCTTGGCGCCGGGCTAGCCCGTTAACCATCCTGTATATGAGGAGGTGACGGTAAACATCAAGTGAACGAAGGCCGTATTATACTCAGTTCGGGCAGGGGTTCGGGGCGCCTAAAAGCTGGACATGCGGCTATCGAAATGGCAGTTTTGACTCATGATGCAGTGCTGTTTCCTGGTTCATTCACATTGAAGACGGCAGCCGAGGATTTTTCGGTCGTTCCACCCTTCGAAATCCGATCGGGCGCCGAGCAGCGCGTCCCCTTCCTGTTCAACTCGCCGCATAGCGGCCGCCACTATCCCGAACGCTTCCTGGCCATGGCCAGGCTCGACCGCAACGCCATCCGCCGGTCCGAGGATTGCTACGTCGACGAATTGTTCGGCGGCGCCATCGCGCTCGGCGCGCCGCTGCTGGCGGCGAATTTCCCGCGCGCCTATCTCGACGTGAACCGGGAACCCTGGGAGCTCGACCCGCGCATGTTCGCCGAGCCGGTGCCGTCCTTCTGCAACATCCGCTCGGCGCGAGTGGCTGGCGGATTGGGCACCGTGCCCAAGCTCGTCGGGGAGGGGCTCGACATCTATTCCGGCCGCTTGCCGCTGGCCGAGGCGGTGGCGCGCATCGAGACCGTGTACAAGCCCTATCACGAGACGCTGAAGCGGCTTTTGACCCGCACGCATGCCAGGTTCGGCTACGCGGTGCTGATCGACTGCCATTCGATGCCGGCAAGCATCAGGGTCGGCGACAACGGCGTGCGACCGGATTTCATCATCGGCGACCGTTTCGGGATTTCCGCGACGGCGGCGCTGACCGAGACGGCGATCGCCCTGCTCACCGGCATGGGCTACACGGTGGCCCACAACAAGCCCTATGCCGGCGGCTTCATCACCGAGCATTACGGCCGTCCGGCGCGCCATCTGCATGCGCTGCAGATCGAGGTCAATCGCGGGCTCTACATGAACGAGCGGACGTTCCAGAAATCCGCCGGCTTCGACGCGCTTGCCGACGACCTCACCCGCTTCTCGGCCGATCTAATGGCGATGCCGGACCATCATTTCGTCGATCTGCCGCTGGCCGCCGAATAAAGCCAGGCGCTCCCCGCCCGCGCCGCGAGCCGGTGAAAAAAAGACCGCATCGTTTTCACGACACGGTCGAAGTCTAGGGAGGAAACGCCCAAGGAGGGCATGGACAGGAAAACCTGTCCGAGAACAAATCTATTGTGCGATGCACAAATGTCAATCGACTTCAGGCTTTTTTAATTCACAGTGAATGGGAAATTGCGTTTCGGTGGCGTTTGCGTGACATTCAGGCAACAGTTGCCGCGGCGCTAAAGTGATCCCTCCCCTTGTTCCGGCAGGAAATCATCGGCAAAGGACGGCATGCTGCAAAGCGGGAGAATCAGTTGGACATCAGCATCGACTTTATCCGGCGCATCGCGCATGCCGCCGCCGCCGAGACCTTGCCGCGCTTCCGCAGCCAGGGCGCGGTAACCAACAAGGAGGCTGGCAGCTTCGATCCGGTCACCGAAGCCGATCGCGAGGCCGAGCGGGCGATCCGCGCACTGATATCGGCCGAGTATCCCGATCACGGCATTCTCGGCGAGGAGCACGGCAGCGAGAACATCTCCAGCCGGCATGTCTGGGTGATCGATCCGATCGACGGCACGCGTGCCTTCATCTCCGGCCTGCCGGTCTGGGGAACGCTGGTCGGACTGACCGTCGAGGGCGACGCCGTCGCCGGGCTGATGTCGCAGCCTTTCACCGGCGAGCTGTTCTATGCCAACGCGTCCGGTTCCCACTATGAGGGTCCGGGCGGGCCGCGCAAGCTTGCGACGCGCAAGACGACCGACCTCGCCAAGGCGACGCTGTTCACGACGACGCCGGCGCTGTTCAAGGGCGAGGCGCGCACGCGCTACGACCAGTTCGAAAAGCAGGTCCAGCTCGCCCGCTACGGCACCGATTGCTATGCCTTCGCCATGGTCGCCGCGGGAAGCGTCGACATCGTCGCCGACCCCGGGCTGAAACCCTATGACATCGTGGCGCTGATCCCGATCATCGAGAAGGCCGGCGGCGTCGTCACCACGTTTGAGGGCGGACCGGCGGAGAAGGGCGGGGACATCCTCGCTGGGGCGACGCCGGAGCTCCACGCGGCGGCGATGGCTGCTCTGCGCGGCTGAGAGCCCGCGGTCGTTGGTCCTGAGAGCAGGCTGTCAGCTGCCCTCGGTCATGGACGCCATGACAGTGCCCGGGCGCTGATCAGGGCGCGTCGCCGGTTCCGGGAATGAAGGCGTCGAAGGCGGCGAGAAGCTGCTCGCGATAGAGGTCCTTCTCCTGCAGGATCTCGTGGCGGGCGCCGTCGATCATCAGCAGCGAGCCGAGGCGCAGGCGCCTGGCATAGGCTTCCACCGCCTTGGTCGAGACGACCTGGTCGGCACCGGCGGCGATCACCAGCATCGGAACCTGGATCGCGCCCATGAAATCCGGATCGCCTATCTTGACGGAGGCCTCGGCCGCCGCCTTCAGCCAGCGGATCGTCGGCCCGCCGAGCGCCAGCTGCGGCCAGGCTTCGTAGATGCCGGTGTTGCGCCGGTAGCGCGCGGGATCCGACGTCACCTTGTTGATCTCGAACGGCGTCGTCTCCTTCGGTCGCGGTCCCATCGCGGCATAGAGCCGGCCAAGGCCGATCGCGCAGAACACCGTGCAGACGCGGCGGACGGTGCTTATCGACACCGGCAGATCGGGCAAGGTCAGGAAAGGCGCGATCAGCACCATGCGCCGCACCCGATTGACCATCGAAGGCGAGGCGAGCAGCGCGACCACCGCACCGGCGGAATGGGCCAGGATGTAGTAGGGCCCGCGACAGTCAGGCAGCACCACCTCCTCGAAGAACTGCTCGAGATCGCTGGCATAGTCGCGGAAGCTGCGGACGTAGCCTCGCTGCCGGTCGCCGATCAGCCGGTCGGAGCCGCCCTGGCCGCGCCAGTCGAGCGTGGCGACGCCGAAGCCGCGGCCGCAAAGATCGCGGATGGTCTCGAAATATTTCTCAACGCATTCGTTGCGGCCGGTGAGCAGGACCACGGTGCCCTTGAGCGGGCGGGTGGTGGCAGCAAAGACGCCGTAGCGGATCTTCTTGCGGTCACGCGTGGTGAAGAAGCCGCCGGCGGCGTTCTCCGGCGGCGGATTGTCCGGCGTCTGATAAAAGAGATCCGTCATTCGGCGTTTCGTTCTTTGCTCCGTCGCCCGAGCTGGCGAGGCGTCGCATGGTGATAGACGGCCATGCGGCAAAAGCAAAGGCGTCGCGGAGGTGAGGTGGAGACAACGAACGAGGCCGGAAGCAGCGTTGGCGGCCTCCGGCCTCTGTCGATCCGGGAGGAAGGGACGTTAACACCCGGCTCGGCCTCGTCGCGGCGTCTGTTGGGCGCGCCGCCTGGTCCTTGATCCTGGCCGCATCCTAACGCCGCCTGGCTGAACGCAGGCCGAAACCGCGGTTCATCTGCCGTTCATCGAGGCCGGAATGTCATGTCCGCAAAAAATCTTGAAATGCCCTTTTGCGCTTCCCAAATGTCTGGTGCGGTCGCCGATGTCGGGACCGCTGGCCCATCCGAAGCGCCATTCCGGGTTTCGCAGCGGCCAAACGCAAACTCTGTTGCTCAGTAGGAGAACACCCCATGCGTCACGTTGATTTTTCCCCGCTTTATCGTTCGACCGTCGGTTTCGACCGTCTCTTCACCATGCTCGATTCGCTCGGCCAGCCCGACGGCGCGCAGACCTATCCGCCCTACAACATCGAGCGCACCGGCGAGAACGCCTACCGTATCTCGATGGCGGTTGCCGGCTTCTCGGAAGACGAGATCTCGATCGAAGCCCACCGCAACGTGCTGACCGTCAAGGGTGAGCGCAAGGAAGAGGGCAATGGCGAGGGCTCCGAGCTGCTCTATCGCGGCATCGCGTCCAGGGCTTTCGAGCGGCGTTTCCAGCTCGCCGACCATGTCGAGGTCGAGGGCGCCACGCTGAAGAACGGCCTGCTCTTCGTCGACCTCAAGCGCAACATCCCCGAGGAGCTGAAGCCGCGCAAGATCGCGATCACCCAGTCCTCGGACAAGGCCAGGCAGATCGAGGCCAAGGCGGCCGCCTAAGCGCGGGCTCCATCCTCAAAAGTCCGTCTCCTCCCGAGACGAAAGCGGCGCCGAGAGGCGCCGCTTTTTGTTTGCGCGGATTCTGTGCCATCCGCAACAAAGGCTTCTGGCCCTTTTGAAGCAGGCGCCGGCCCAGCATGAAGGGCGATGTCCGATTTTTCCCTGGCGCTGACGGCAACCATCGCCATCACCTTCCTGCTGGCCGGCATCGTCAAGGGCGTGACCGGCATGGGCTTGCCGACGCTGGCGATGGGGCTTCTGGGCACCGTCATGCCGCCTGTCACCGCGGCCTCGCTGCTGATCGTGCCGTCCTTCGTCACCAATGTCTGGCAGCTGTTCGCCGGCCCGAGCTTCGCGTCGATCCTGCGCCGGCTGTGGCTGATGATGGCCGGCATCCTGATCGGCACGATTGCCGGCGCGCGGCTGCTCGCCAGCGACAATGTCAAATGGACGACCGCCGGCCTCGGCGCCGCCCTTGTCCTCTACGCCGCCTACACACTCCTGGCGCGGCAGCCCGGCATTCCGGCCCGGGCCGAGCGCTGGCTGTCGCCCATCATCGGCGTCCTCACCGGCCTCGTCACCGGCGGCACCGGCGTCTTCGTGGTGCCGGCCGTGCCCTACATCCAGGCGCTGGGGCTCGGCAGGGACGACCTGATCCAGGCGCTCGGCCTTTCCTTCACCGTGTCCACCATCGCGCTGGCGCTTGGCCTCGCCTCGCACGGAGCGTTCGAGGTCGAGCATCTCGCGATGTCGTCGCTGGCGGTGCTGCCGGCCCTGCTCGGCATGTGGCTCGGCCAGTTGCTCAGGCAGCGCATCAGCCCGGCGACCTTCCGGCGCTGGTTTCTGATCTTCCTGATCGTGCTTGGCCTGGAGCTGCTGGCGCGGCCGTTCCTGGGCTAGCCATTAGCCCTTTGCCGCCAGCACAGCCTCGACATTTTGTCGGTGAACGGCTTCGTATGGCGCGAAATACTCGACGGCCGTCGAGGCAAACATGTCCGCGCCGAAGGTTCTCAGATCCTGCTTGGCCAGGTCAGGCACTTGCCGGCAGGCAAGGAGTTTTCGAACATAGGCCTGGGTCGCGGCGATAAGGCTTCTGTCATAGCCACCCGCTGCAATTATTTCCCAGGAGCCGTGGTTGGGCAGGATGCGATCGAACCGCCAGCCGGCCATGCGCTCGAGGTCGATCAGATGTTCGGCGAGACGCTCCGGTTCGGAGACATAGGTGATCGAGTCCTCCACCGTGTCGCCCGCCAGCAACAGGCCGGCATCGGGCATCAGCAGGACCGTGCCGTCATGGCTGTGGATTTCGACCTGGCGGAGTTCGACGGGGATCGCTCCGACGGTCAAATGGAGGTTGTTGTCGAATATCCTGTTGGGGAGCACGAGCGGCCTGATCGGCGGATTGCCGCCTTCGATCTCGGCCCGGCCGCGTTCCAGGGCCGAGGCTGTGAGGCGGTTGGCGATGATCTCGCAATCATGGAACACCTCGTTGCCGGCAATATGATCGTCATGCCAGTGGCTGAGCACGACGCGGATCGAGGTCACGCCCATCTCTTCGAGTGTCCGCCGGACAAGGCGGGCGTGGGGCAGGGATATATGCGTGTCATAGACAAGCGCTTGCGATCCATCGACGATCGCATAGGTGCAAATGCCCAGCGTATAAGCGCCGTCGTCGAGCCAGTTCGGCTCCTCCGACCAGATGCGAACGCCATCGACGCGGCCATCGTAGAAGCCGACAACGTTTGGCGCCGGACGAACCAGCCGCATGGTCGAGCCGAGAGAGGGCCTGGTCATCCGGTTACTCCCGATCGCTGCAGCGCTTAAGGGGCGAGCAGTTGCCCGAGGCGATCGATCTCTTCCGTCGCGGTGGCGAAGCTGGCGACGAAACGGTAGATCGCCTCGTTGTCGCCGAGATGGCCGTCAAAACCTTGCGGCACGCCCCATTCGTAGAATTTGGCGCCAGCCGCCTGCAGCCTTTCGGCGATAGCGCGGTCGAGGATGGCGAACACCTCGTTGGCTTGCGGCAGCCATGCCAGCCTGCCCGTCGGCGCGTCCTCAATCGTCTCGGCCAAATGCGCGGCCATGGCATTGGCATGGCCTGCCATCCGCAGCCAGAGGTCATCGGTGAGATAGGCTTCGAACTGGGCCGAGATGAAGCGGGCCTTGGAGAAGGTCTGGCCGGCGCGCTGGCGAAGCAGGCGCAGGTCCTTGCCGACCTCCGGATTGAAGATCACGACAGCGTCGGCCATCCAGCAGCCGTTCTTGGTGGCGCCGAAGGAGATGATGTCGACGCCGCTCTTCCAGGTCATCTCGGCCGGCGTGACACCGGTCGCGGCGATGGCGTTGGCGAAACGGGCACCGTCCATGTGGAGCGGCAGGCCGTGGCGACGGCTGATCTCGGAGATCGCCTTGACGTCGTCGACAGCGTAGACCGTGCCGACTTCGGTCGCCTGGGTGATGGTCACGGCCATCGGCTGGCCGCCGGGCGCGAGGTCCCGCGAATAGCGCTGGATGGCCTTGTCCAGCGCCTGCGGGTTAATGCGACCCAGAGGCCCGGGCACCGGCATCACGCGCGCGCCGCCCGTGTAGAAACCCATCGCGCCGAATTCATCGACATTCACGTGTGCTTCGGAATGGCAAAGCGCGATGCCGCCGATACGGTTCAACGCCGCCATCGACAACGCGTTCGCCGCCGTGCCGGTGGCGACGAAGAACACCTGAACGTCGCGCTCGAAGATCTCGTTGAAGCGGCGGTAGACGGCGCGGTCCAGGTCTCCGTCGCCATAGGCGGTGGCGATGCCGACGGCGTGCCGCGCAAGGTTGGCAGAGATGTCGGGATGGACGCCCGCCCAGTTGTCGGATGCAAAGAACATCGAGAGGTCCGTAGCTGATTTGCAGAAGCCGGCGCGACTTGACCGTTTTGGTCTTGCAAGTGCAAGGGGCCAACTGCCGGGAAAGCGGTGATGCCAGCCGAAGCTGAAATGGGCGGGCGACCGAACCTTGCGTTGCGCCTCCATCTCACGAAATTTTGTGTCGCATCCTGGGCAAGATTTTTGTGAATCGGTCTTGTGCGGGCGGCTGATTTCTGCCATAAAAAATTTAGGACAGTAGTGCTGTCTTATTTTGTCGCGCAAAACAGGCCGGACTGGCGTATCATATGGGCCATTCCGGCCGTTGCCGCGCGCGACGGGTAGACGGCTCGGCTCTGGCCTGTACGATACCGGATACGACCCAGGCGGCCAGCCGCATGGTTCGGCAAGGATTTCGCAAGACGTGCAGCAAGGATGAAGGGGAAGCAACGCGCTTCCCGAGGCAAACCAGCGCCCGAAGGGCTGGGAACGGAGGATAGGACGATGACGGAATTGACGCCATCTGCGATCAACGGCCAGGCCGCGCAGACGAAAGCGGCAACCGTCAAAAATACCTCCCTGACCAATGCCGGGCGCGCCGCCAACGGTTTCGCCGCCCAGGGCCTTTACGATCCGCGCAATGAGCACGACGCCTGCGGCGTCGGCTTCATCGTCAACATGAAGGGCGTGAAGTCGAACCAGATCGTCAAGGACGGTCTGGCGATGCTGGAGAACCTCACGCATCGCGGCGCCGTCGGCGCCGATCCGCTGGTCGGCGACGGCGCTGGCGTTCTGGTGCAGCTTCCCGACAGCTTCTTCCGCGAGGAGATGGCAGCCAAGGGCATCGACCTGCCGCCGGCGGGCCAATACGGCGTCGGACACTGGTTCATGCCGCAGGACGCGGCACTGCGCGCCCATATCGAGGACATCATCACCGAATCGGCGCAGTCCGAGGGGCTGCCGCTGATCGGCTTCCGTGACGTGCCGGTCGACAATTCATCTTTGTCGAAGGCTCCGGACATCGCGGCGTCGGAGCCGTTCCACAGGCAGGTCTTCATCGGCCGCACGGCCGACATCCCCGACGACGAAGAGTACGAGGCCAGGCTCTATCTGCTGCGCAAGGTCATATCCGGCCGCATCTATGCCGAGAACGACAACAAGGACATCGGCGCCTATTGCGTGTCGCTGTCGGCGCGCACCATCGTCTACAAGGGCATGTTCCTGGCCTACCAGGTCGGCGCCTACTACAGGGATCTCAGCGATCCGCGCTTCGAAACGGCGCTGATCCTGGTCCACCAGCGCTTCTCGACCAACACCTTCCCGTCGTGGAAGCTGGCGCACCCGTACCGCATGGTCGCGCACAACGGCGAAATCAACACCGTGCGCGGCAACAACAACTGGATGGCCGCCCGCCAGGCCTCGGTCGATTCCGAGTTGTTCGGCAACAACATCTCGAAGCTGTGGCCGATCTCCTATGAGGGCCAGTCGGATACGGCGTGCTTCGACAACGCGCTCGAATTCCTGTTCCAGGGCGGCTACAGCCTGAGCCACGCCATGATGATGCTGATCCCGGAAGCCTGGGCCGGCAACAAGCTCATGGATGCCGATCGCAAGGCCTTCTACGAATACCATGCGGCGTTGATGGAGCCGTGGGACGGCCCGGCGGCGGTGGTCTTCACCGACGGTCGCCAGATCGGCGCCACGCTCGACCGCAACGGCCTGCGCCCGGCGCGCTATATCGTCACCGATGATGACCGGGTCATCATGGCCTCCGAGGCCGGCGTGCTACCGGTGCCGGAGGAGAAGATCGTCCAGAAGTGGCGGCTGCAGCCCGGCCGCATGCTGCTGATCGACTTGGAGAAGGGCCGCATCATCTCCGACGAGGAGATCAAGTCGGAGATCGCGACCAGGCACCCCTACAAGAATTGGCTCGCCAACACGCAGCTCATCCTGGAAGATTTGAAGCCGGTCGAGCCGCGCGCTTTGCGCAAGGACGTCAGCCTGCTCGATCGCCAGCAGGCGTTCGGCTACAGCCAGGAAGACACCAAGCTGTTGATGTCGCCGATGGCCACCACCGGCCAGGAAGCGGTCGGCTCGATGGGCACCGACACGCCGATCTCGGCGATGTCGGACAAGTCGAAGTTGCTCTACACCTATTTCAAGCAGAACTTCGCACAGGTCACCAATCCGCCGATCGACCCGATCCGCGAGGAGCTGGTGATGAGCCTGGTGTCGTTCATCGGGCCGCGGCCGAACATCTTCGACCTGGTCGGCAATTCGCGCCGCAAGCGGCTCGAGGTGCGCCAGCCGATCCTGACCAATGGCGATCTGGAGAAGATCCGCTCCATCGGCCACACCGAGGATCGTTTCGACACCAAGACGATCGACATCACCTATGGCTCGAACGAAGGCGCTGCGGGCATGCAAGGCGCCATCGACCGGCTCTGCGAGCGCGCCGAGGCGGCTGTTGCCGGCGGCTACAACATCATCATCCTGTCCGACCGCCAGCTCGGGCCGGACCGCATCGCCATCCCGGCGCTGCTGGCGACGGCCGCGGTGCACCACCATCTGATCCGCAAGGGCTTGCGCACCTCGGTTGGCCTGGTGGTCGAATCCGGCGAGCCACGCGAGGTGCATCATTTCTGCTGCCTCGCCGGCTACGGCGCGGAAGCGATCAACCCATATCTCGCCTTCGACACGCTGCTCGACATGCACAAGCGCGGCGAGCTGCCGGAGGAGGTCGACGCCTACGAAGTGGTCTCGCGCTACATCAAGTCGATCGGCAAGGGCATCCTCAAGGTGATGTCCAAGATGGGCATCTCGACCTACCAGTCCTATTGCGGCGCGCAGATCTTCGACGCCATCGGCCTGAAGTCGGACTTCGTCGAGAAGTACTTCACCGGCACCGCGACGCTGATCGAGGGCGTCGGGCTGGACGAGATCGCGGCCGAGACGCTCAGCCGCCACACCGACGGCTTCGGCAACGATCCGGTGCTGCGCAACGGCCTCGAGGTCGGCGGCGAGTACATGTACCGCATGCGCGGCGAGGCGCATATGTGGTCGCCAGACGCGGTCGCCACGTTGCAGCACGCCGTGCGCCAGGGCTCGTGGGACACGTTCAAGGACTATTCGGCGCAGATCGACAGCGAGACGGCGCGCGCCCAGACCATTCGCGGCCTGTTCAAGATCAGGCTCGCCGAAGAGACCGGCCGCAACAAGGTCGCGCTCGACGATGTCATGCCGGCGGCAGAGATCGTCAAGCGCTTCTCGACCGGTGCGATGTCGTTCGGCTCGATCTCCAGGGAAGCGCACACGACGCTGGCGCGCGCCATGAACGCCATCGGCGGCAAGTCGAACACCGGCGAGGGCGGCGAAGAGTCGGACCGCTATCTGCCGCTGCCCGGCGGCGGCAAGAACCCCGAGCGCTCGGCGATCAAGCAGGTCGCGTCGGGGCGGTTCGGCGTGACGGCGGAATATCTCGTCAACTCGGACGTCATGCAGATCAAGGTCGCGCAGGGCGCCAAGCCCGGCGAGGGCGGACAACTGCCCGGACACAAGGTCGACGCGACCATCGCCAAGGTCAGGCATTCGACGCCCGGCGTCGGCCTGATCTCGCCGCCGCCGCATCACGACATCTATTCGATCGAGGATCTGGCGCAGCTCATCTACGACCTGAAGAACGTCAACCCGGCGGCCGACGTCTCGGTCAAGCTGGTGTCGGAGGTCGGCGTCGGCACGGTCGCGGCCGGCGTCGCCAAGGCGCGCGCCGACCACATCACCATCTCGGGCTATGACGGCGGCACCGGCGCTTCGCCGCTGACCTCGCTCAAGCATGCCGGCAGCCCGTGGGAAATGGGCCTCGCCGAGACGCATCAGACGCTGGTGCTCAACGGCCTGAGGTCGCGCGTGGCGCTGCAGGTCGACGGTGGCCTGCGCACCGGGCGCGACGTCATCATCGGCGCGCTGCTCGGCGCCGACGAGTTCGGCTTCTCGACCGCGCCGCTGATCGCGGCCGGCTGCATCATGATGCGCAAGTGCCACCTCAATACCTGCCCGGTCGGCGTGGCGACGCAGGACCCGGTGCTGCGCAAGCGCTTCAAGGGCGCGCCCGAGCACGTCATCAACTTCTTCTTCTATGTGGCGGAAGAGGTGCGCGCGCTGCTCGCCGAAATGGGCTTCACCCATCTCGACCAGATCATCGGCGACACCGATCTTCTGGAGAAGCGCGACGTGATCCGGCACTGGAAGGCGCGCGGGCTCGATTTCGGCAAGATGTTCTTCAAGCCGGACGCGCCGCACGAGGCGGTGCACTGGACCGAGCGCCAGAAGCACCCGATCGACGACGTGCTCGACCGCAAGCTGATCGAGCTGGCCAAGCCGGCGCTGGAAGCCAAGCAGGCCGTGTCCATCGAGCTGCCGATCCGCAACGTCGATCGTTCGGCGGGCGCGATGCTGTCGGGCGAAGTGGCCAAGCGCTTCAAGCACAAGGGCCTGCGCGAGGACACGATCCAGGTGAAGCTTACCGGCACCGCCGGCCAGTCCTTCGGCGCCTTCCTGGCGCGGGGCGTCTCGTTCGAGCTGGTCGGCGCCGGCAACGACTATGTCGGCAAGGGCCTGTCGGGCGGCCGTATCGTCATCCGCCCGCCGGAAGAGGCCAAGATCGTCGCGGCTGACTCCATCATCGTCGGCAATACGGTGCTTTACGGCGCGACCGAGGGCGAAGCCTATTTCGCCGGCGTCGCCGGCGAGCGCTTCGCGGTGCGCAATTCGGGCGTCGCGGCAGTCGTCGAAGGCGTCGGCGACCATGGCTGCGAATACATGACCGGCGGCATCGTCGTCGTGCTCGGCAAAACGGGGCGCAACTTCGCTGCCGGCATGTCGGGCGGCGTCGCCTATGTGCTGGACGAGAAGGGCGATTTCGCCGAGCGCTGCAACATGGCGATGGTCGAGCTGGAGCCGGTCCCCGAGGAAGACGACCTCATGGAGAAGCTGCTGCATCACGGCGGCGATCTCGACCACAAGGGTCGCGTCGACGTCTCCGGCGACATGACCAGCCATGACGAGGAGCGGCTCTATCAGCTGATCTCGAACCACGTGCATTTCACGGGCTCGGTGCGCGGCCGCGAGATCCTCGACAACTGGACGGCGTTCCGGCCGAAATTCCGGAAAATCATGCCGGTCGAGTATCGCCGCGCGCTGATCGAGATGGAACGCATGCGCATGAGCGTGGCGGCCGAATAAGCATTGGAAGGGCCGGAGAGATGGATCTCCGGCTGCCATCCTCACCAACAATCCTGACCCCGGACTGCGGTTGCCATGGCGGCCTTATGGGGTTAACGGGTGCGCCGACAAGTGCGTGCCTTCGGACAGCAGGGACTGGACTATGGGCAAGGTAACAGGGTTTCTTGAGATCGACCGGCAGGTGCACAAGTACCAGCCGGCCTCCGACCGCATCCGGCATTTCCGCGAATTCACCTTGCCGATGTCGGACAAGGAGGTCGAGAAGCAGGCCGCGCGCTGCATGGATTGCGGCATTCCGTTCTGCCACGGGCCGACCGGCTGCCCGATCCACAACCAGATCCCCGACTGGAACGACCTCGTCTACAATGGCGACTGGGACAATGCGATCCGCAACCTGCATTCGACCAACAACTTCCCGGAATTCACCGGCCGCATCTGCCCGGCGCCGTGCGAGGAAGCTTGCACGCTGAACCTCGAGGACATTCCGGTCGCCATCAAGACGGTCGAGCAGGCGATCGCCGACAAGGCCTACGAGACCGGCCATGTACGGCCCTATCCGCCGGAGAAGAAGACCGGCAAGCGCGTCGCCGTCATCGGTTCCGGCCCGGCCGGCATGGCGGCGGCCCAGCAGCTCGGCCGCGCCGGCCATGACGTGCATGTCTATGAGCGCGAGAGCCGTCCGGGCGGGCTGATGCGTTACGGCATCCCGGACTTCAAGATCGAGAAGCACTATATCGACCGCCGCATCGAGCAGATGCAGGGCGAGGGCGTGACCTTCCATTGCGGCGTCAATGTCGGCGTCGACAAGCCTGTGGCCGAACTGCTCGCCGAACATGACGCGGTGCTCTATTGCGGCGGCTCGGAAATGCCGCGCGCCGCCAACATCCCGGGCGACGACCTCGGCGGCGTGCATGACGCCATGCCCTATCTGGTGCAGCAGAATCGCCGTGTCGGTGGCGAGCCGATCCAGTCCGTGGCGTGGCCCTCGCATCCGATCATAGCCAGCGGCCAGCATGTCGTCGTCGTCGGTGGCGGCGACACCGCGTCCGACTGCGTCGGCACCGCCTTCCGCCAGGGCGCGGTGCGCGTCACCCAGCTCGACATCCGCCCGCAGCCGCCGGAGAAGGAAGACAAGCTCGCCGTCTGGCCCTACTGGGCGACCAAGATGCGCACCTCGTCCTCGCAGGCCGAGGGCGCCGAGCGCGAGTTCCAGGTGGCAACGCTTGAATTCATCGGCGAGGACGGCCAGCTGACCGGCGTCCGCTGCTGCGAGGTCGACGAGAAGCGCAAGCCGATCGCCGGCACCGAATTCGTCATCCGCGCCGATCTCGCCTTCATCGCCATCGGCTTTGCCGGGCCGGCCGCCACCGGCGTGGCGAGCGAGCTGGATGGGCAGATGAGGATCGTCACCGACAGCCGCCGCTCGAAGAATGTCGAGGCCAATGACCGCGACTACAAGACCAGCGTCGACAGGCTCTACGCGGCGGGCGACGTGCGCCGTGGCCAGTCGCTGGTAGTGTGGGCGATTCGCGAGGGCCGCCAGGCGGCGCGCTCGATCGACGAGGCGCTGATGGGATCGAGCGTGCTGCCTCGTTAAGGGTTGATAGCCGTCGTCGTATCCGGTGTCGCGGCTGACGTTGTGGGCTGGCTTTTCGGCGGCCAGGAGAAATCGTCGGCGCGGCCGGGCGAGGCGGCGGGCGCCTTGCCCTCGATGACGAGTTTCTCGCCAGGTAAATTCGGATTCGCCTTGGCGGGCGCCGCCGCGCCGAGAAGCTCGGAGCCGCCGTCCAGCGCCGGATCGCCGAGCAGCATCGGCACGGTGCGGTCGATCACGATCGGGGCGGCATTGGGCGCCGGCGCTTCGACCGGGGCGCCCGCCGGCGCGGAGACTGTCGTCACGCTTCCGGGCGCCGCCAGTCCGAGGATCTTGGCCAGCGGCTTTTCGGTGTAGAAGGCAAGCTTGCGCTTGCCGGCCTTGGAGACATTGATGCCGTCGTCCGAGCGCAGCCGCACCGCCTGGCCGTTGATGTCGGGGCCGGTGGTGACGAAAGCGCCGTTCTCGTCGACGAAACCGTCCCAGACATCGACGAACTCGCCGCCATGCTTTTCGGCGGCCGAGCGGTAGATGTCGTTGAAGGCCAGCATGTCGGAAGTCATCTTCGGCAACCGGAAGGCCGGCATGCCGACCCACAGGAACGGCACCTTGGCTTCCGCGATGGCCTTGCCGAGCGCATCGGTGCGGCGCTCATATTCCTTGGTCCAGTTCTCGGATCGCGGCTGTTCGCGCACGTCGCCGACCTTCATCTGCTGGCGGTCGTTGGAGCCGAGCATGACGACGACGACCGATGGTTTCTCGGTCTCGATCAGCGTTTTGATCTGTTCTGGCCAGTTGTAGAAATCATCGCGCACGAAGCCGGAAGAACCGTTGCTGCGCACCGCGATCCTGACGCCGGCGTTTTCGGCGAAGGCGGTGTCCAGGCCCTCGCCGAGACCGCTCGCCATGAAATCGCCGACCACCAGCACGGCGCGGGCATCCGGCGTCTTCTCGACGATCGGCGTCTGTGGCTCTGCCGGCAGGCGCGGCTTGGATTTCCTGGTCTTTGCCTTCGGCCTTGCCTTCTGGATGTCGAGCGGCGGCTCGAAGCGCTCGCTGCGGCGCGGGAACAGCAAGTCACGCAGCGACCAGCCGCGGCTCTGCTCCTCCTGCGCCATGGCGGGCGTGTGGAAGGCGCTGGCCGCAGCCACCGCCAGGACGGCGAGGGCCAGGATCAGGATCGGCGTGCGGCGAACGATCGCCAGTATGCGCCCAGCCGAAACCAATCACTTCCTCCGTCCCTGAGGCGTTCCTATTTCTTGCGGAGCCATTTGAGCACTTCCATGCTCGGATAGCCATCCTGGGTCAAGCCGGCCTTCGCCTGGAAGGCCATGATGGCGGCCTTCGATCCCTCGCCGATCTTGCCGTCGAACTTGCCGTCATAATAGCCGTGTTCGGAAAGCCGCTGCTGCAGTTCCTGCCGCTCCTCGAAGCTCAGCTTGGTGAAGGGCCGTTTCCAGTCCTGAACCAGGCCGCTGCCACCAGCGATCTCGTCGGCAAGAAGGCCGACGGCGAGCGCGTATTTGTCGGCGTTGTTGTAGGCCTTGATGACCGAGAAGTTCTTGATCATCAGGAAGGCCGGCCCGCCGCGGCCGTCGGGCACTTTCAGCGTCGCCTTGTCGGAGCCGTTCTTGAACGGCTTGCCGTTGGCCCTGACGACGCCAAGCGCCTGCCATTGCGCCAGCGTCTTCGAGCCGGCGGGAAGCTTGCCGGCCGGCAGGACGACCTCGTAGCCCCAGGTCTTGCCGGCCTGCCAACCGTTCTTCCTCAGCAGATTGGCGGCCGTCGCCAGCGCATCGGGGATCGAGTTCCAGATGTCGCGCTTGCCGTTGCCGTCCATGTCGATGGCATAATGCTGGTAGCTGGTCGGTATGAACTGGGTGTGGCCCATGGCGCCGGCCCACGAGCCGCTGAGATGGCTTTCGTCGATGTCGCCGCTCTGCAGGATCTTCAGCGCCGCGATCAGCTGGGTGCGGGCGAATTTCGAACGCCGCGGGTCGGCATAGCCAAGCGTCGCCAGCGAGCGGATGACATTGCGCATGATGTCGTTGCGCTTGAGGATCTCGCCATAGTTCGATTCCATCGACCAGATGGCGAGCAGGATGTTGCGGTCGACGCCGAACCGCGCCTCGATCCTGTCCAGCCACGGCTTCCATTTCCTGGCCATCTGCTGGCCGACGGCGACCGACTGGTCGTGCACGCGGTTGTCGAAATAGTCCCAGGCGGGTGCCGTGAACTCGGGCTGGGTGCGGGCCTTTTCCAGCACGACCGGATCGACATCGGTGATGTTCCTGAAGGCCTGGTCGTAGATCGCACCGGAGACGCCGCTCTGCACCGCCGTGGCGCGGAAGCTGGCAACCCATTGCCGGAATCCGGCATCGGCGAAAGCAGGTCCCGCGGGCATCAGCAGGGCAAGCGACAGGCTGGCCGCCGTCACGACGCTTGCAAGGCGCTTTGCGGTGCTGCGAACGGACATCTGTTCCTCCTTTTTCGTATCAGGAAGATCATTCATCGCCGAACCCGGTTAGTATTTAGTTTACCATAGGTGGGGGCGGGAACGAAAAGACGCGACGATGCTTTACGCACTGCAAGTTTTGTAAACTCGGCGTTCCTTACATCTCGATTCCGGCGCGAAAATGTCTCAGAACGGGATTGCGGAGCGCGTAATCAAGCGGATAATTGGCAGCATGAAGAGAGTTCGCAAAGCAGTCTTCCCGGTCGCTGGTCTCGGTACGCGGTTCCTTCCCGCCACCAAGGCGATTCCCAAGGAAATGCTGACCGTCGTCGACCGACCGGTCATCCAGTATGTGGTCGACGAGGCGCGCGACGCCGGCATCGAGCATTTCATCTTCGTCACCGGCCGCAACAAGGCGGTCATCGAAGACCATTTCGACGTCCAGTTCGAGCTCTACGACACGCTTGCCCAGCGCGGCAAGGACGACCAACTCGCCCGCCTGCAGCGGCTGCAGCCGGCGCCGGGCCAGACCAGCTTCACCCGCCAGCAGGTGCCGATGGGGCTCGGCCATGCCGTCTGGTGCGCCCGCGAACTGGTCGGTGACGAGCCCTTCGCGCTGCTGTTGCCCGACATGATCATGCAGTCGGAAAAGAGCTGCATGAAGGACATGGTCGAGCTCTATGCCGAGACCGGCAACAACATCATCGCGGTGCAGGAGTGCGATCCGGCCGAGGCGCATAAATACGGCATTGTCGGCCGCGGCGAGGATACCCATCACGGCTTCCGCATCACCGGCATGGTCGAGAAGCCGAAGGCAGGCACCGCGCCCTCGAACCTGTTCATCAACGGCCGCTATATCCTGCAGCCGGAGATCTTCGGCATCCTCGAAGGCCAGGAGCGCGGCGCCGGCAACGAGATCCAGCTCACCGATGCGATGCTGAAGCTGGAGAAGCAGCAGCCCTTCTACGGCTACCACTACCAGGGCCGCACCTTCGACTGCGGCTCGCCGGAAGGCTTTGTCGAGGCCAATGTCGCCTTCGCTTTGTGGCGCAGAGACATGAATGAGAGCATGGCCGGCGTCATCCGCACCCTGCTCGACGAGATGCAGCCGTCCGAGCGGCGCGGTGCGGCGCTCTAGAGCAATTCCAGGAAAAGTGCGAGCGGTTTTCCGTCCGGAATTGCGTCAAAACAAAGAGATAGAGCGGCTCGCCGTTTCTTTGAAACGGTGAGACCCCTCAGCGCTGCACCTTCAGCCCCAGGAAGATGCTGTTGGCGACATAGTCGCGGCCGGCCAGGTTGCTGTTCAGCTTCTCGGTCCTGACCCTTGTGGTGAGACCGGCATAGCGGTTCAGCCACCATGTCAGGCCGGCCTCGGCGCTCAGGATCAGGTCATGGCCGTCGGAGCCGGTATAGTCGCGCCAGTCGAGGCCAAGCGCGGAATTCGCCGTCAGGTTGGCGCGGACCTGGCGTTCGCCGGTAAGCCTGCCCGAGTAGAGGACATCGCCACTCTCCCCGGCCGTGGTGGTGCTCTCGATGGTGGTCCTGCCTGTGAGCCCGACGATGGTGCCGCGCTCGGGCGACCATTTGAGATCGGCGTTGACGTAGGGGCCCGCATTGGCCGGCAGGCGGTCGTCGTCGATCGCTTCGCGCAGCCAGCCGACGGAGAATTCGCCCGACAGCTTGTCGTCCATGTCGAGTTCGAGGCCGGCGCGCGCGCCGAGCCTGGTCGAGGAACGTTCGTACAAGTTGCTGTCGAGGCGCAGATCATAGACCCGTCGCCCTGCCTCCACCTCGACAAAAGGCGTTATGGCCGGCGAAACCTGATAGCCGGTGCGCAAGGTCGCGGAATAGAGCGTGGAGTCGCGGTCCTTCTGCGACAGTGTGGTGCCGTCCGAAAGATCGGCGTCGCCATAGAAGTCATGCGTGATCGCGCCGGTCAGCGCGTAGCGCATCTTGCCGACGTCCTTCTCGATGCCGAGGCTGCCGTCCACGGTCTGCCGCAGCGGCTGCGAAGTGACGCCGGCGATGGCGTCCGGCGAGGAGGCCGATTCCGGCACCGCCTCGTAGCCGAGCTTGGCGATGGCGCGCAGCTCGTTGTCGAGGTCGACGTTGAGCTGGCCTTCGATGCGGCCTTGCGCGTCGTTGATCTTCTGGCCGGAAACCGTGTTGCGGAAAATGCCGTAGCCATCGATCGTGGCCGAGTTCTCGCGCCAGTCGGAGGTCGCGGAAAAACGCAGCGCCGTCTCCGACAGCACCGCCGACGTGCCGCCGCTGCTGGCATCGGCATTGGACGTCGCGGTGAAGCCCTGCTCCAGCGTCGGCCGGAAGACGAAGGTGCCGACCTTGATGCCGGTGGCGGCGAAGGGGTCGTCCTCGGGCTTGATCTTCTGGCCTTCGATCGAGGCGGTGCGCTCGGCGCCGGGGTCAAGCTTCTGCTTGTCGACGCTGTCGATGGTGACGGCGCGACGGTTGGCGCCGTCCTGGTCCTCTCCGGCGGTTCCAGTGTCTGCGGTAGTGGTGGTCCCGGTCGCCGTTGGGTCGGTCTGCTGCTTGGTCTTCTTCTTGTCGGCGGCCTTTGTCTTTTTGTTCCCGGCGGTGTCCTTCTTGTCCGCATCGTCGGCGCGCTGTTTGGCGGTTGAGGTCCGGCGCGGCTTGGGCGGAGAAGGGTTCTCGACGAACGGATCGTCGGTGGCGGCAGGCTGGTCGAAGATGCTGTCGTTCGCGGCCGTTCCATCGGTCTCGTCAGGCACTGCGCCGGGGCTAGCCGGCGAATAGGGGTCGGCCGGAGCGTCGGCGGTCGCGGTCGCCGGCCCGTTCAGATCCTGAGCGCGAGCCCTGCTCATCTGCCTGACCTTGCGCTGCTGGTCCGACAGGATCGCCGATTCCGAAACCTCGCCGCGCAACTCGGTTTCCTGGGCATGGAGCGGCATCGGCCGCAGCAAAGCGAGGACGCTCGCCGCCAGCAGCAGCGTGCTGACGGCCTTGCCCGTTCGACCTCTTTTCGTTTCAGGCTGGGCCCCGGTCATCGTCACCACTGCTTGCGCGGCGCAGGCGCGCCATACTTACCGAACCGTAAATGGGGATGGTTAACGGAGGGTTGAGGCGGGCGGTTCTCTCGCGCATTCGGTGTCCCGCATGTCGAAGCCAAAATGGTGCTTCAGGCGAGGGCCGCCATCGACCGCAGGTGGCATTTCTGTTGGACAGGCGGGCGGCAAAGCGCTAAGCGCATCAGCCATGCATGCAGGGTCCCCAGAAAAGAAGCGCCCGGACAGGCAGGCTTCGATCGATTCGGCGCTGAGAACCGTGGCGACGGAGCAGGCCGGCATGGTTGCATTTGCCGCCGCGCTCGAGAACGGGCTGGCCGAGCCATTCGCGCGCGCCGTCGAGCTGATTTCGGGCATCGAGGGCCGCGTCATCGTCACCGGCGTTGGCAAGAGCGGCCATATTGGCTCCAAGATCGCCGCAACGCTGGCCTCGACCGGTACGCCCGCCTTCTTCGTCCATCCGGCGGAAGCCAATCACGGCGATCTCGGCATGATCGCCAAAGACGATGCCATCATCGCCATGTCATGGTCTGGCGAAAGCAAGGAGCTGATGGGCATCGTCGCCTATTCCAAGCGTTTCTCGATCCCGCTGATCGCCATCACGTCCGGCGAGACCTCGGCACTGGCGCGCGCCGCCGACGTGGTGCTGCTCCTGCCGCCCGCGCCGGAGGCCTGTCCGCACGGCCTGGCACCGACGACATCGGCGCTGCTGCAGTTGGTTATGGGCGACGCGCTGGCCATTGCGTTGCTCGAGGCGCGGGGCTTCACGCCCGACCATTTCCGCACCTTCCATCCAGGCGGACAGCTCGGCGCCAATCTCACGCAACTGCGCGAGATCATGCATGTCGGCGAGCGTCTGCCGCTGGTGCCGTCGGGCACCGGCATGCGCGAGGCGATCATCGAACTCTCGCGCAAGGGCTTCGGCTGCGTGGCGATCAGCGGCGCCGATGGGGCGCTGATCGGCATCATCACCGACGGCGATATCCGCCGCCATATCGCCAACGACCTTCTGGCGATGAGCGTCGATCAGGTGATGACCAGGAAACCAAAGACGGCGACGCCGGACACGCTGGTGGCGACGGCGCTGCAGACCATCAACACCTCCGCCATCACCAGCCTGATGGTGGTCGAGGACGGACGTCCTGTGGGGCTCGTCCACCTGCATGATCTGCTGCGGATCGGGGCGGCCTGAAAAAGGCGCGTCACGCTCGGGAAGCCCTACGCGACACGCCCTGATTTTCTGTTTCGAAAGCGCTGCGCGCTTTCGGGCGATCAGACAGCTTCGACAGTCAGTTCCAGGTCGGTATCGGCCGAACTGACGACGCGCACTTGCGTGCCGGCCGGCAGGTCGGGACCCGACACGCGCCACAGCGTGTCGCCGAGCTTGATGCGGCCGCGGCCGTCCTTGATCGGTTCGGCAAGGGTGGCCATCTTGCCGACCTGCTGCGCGCCGCGCCGGTTGAGCAGCGGCTGGTCGGTCGCGTCATGACGGCCGCCAACCAGCTTCTTGCCGGCGAAGGCCGAGACCAGCGACAGTGCCAGGAAGGCAAGGACCTGAACTTCCCAGGTCCAGAAGCTTGCGTCCCAGATGAGCAGCGAAATCAGGCCGATCACCAATGCGGCGATGCCGATCCACAGCATGAAGATGCCCGGTGCTATGACCTCCATCACCAGGAGGACGAGGCCCAGTACCATCCAGTTCCACGGACCAAGTTCGGAAATGATGCGGTCGAACATGGGAGCAGCCTCCTATGATCTCAGTTGTCGCCGGACTTGACGACCGGCGGGCGCGAACCCTGCCGCGTCGCGGCAGCCGGTCCGCCATCTTTGAAGACTTCCTTGGCGATCTCGCCAATGCCGCCCAGCGTGCCGATCAGCGACGAAGCCTCAAGCGGCATCAGCACGATCTTGCTGTTGGTGGCCGAACCAATCCTGGTCAGCGCTTCGGTGTATTTCTGAGCGATGAAGTAGTTGAGCGCCTGGACGTCGCCCTTGGAGATCGCCTCCGAAACCACTTGCGTCGCCTTGGCTTCGGCCTCGGCCGAGCGCTCGCGCGCCTCGGCGTCGCGGAAGGCGGCTTCCCTGCGGCCTTCGGCCTCGAGGATCTGCGATTGCTTCAGGCCTTCGGCGGCGAGGATCTGGGCGCGCTTGTTGCGCTCGGCCGTCATCTGCCGGCCCATCGATTCGATCAGGTTGGCCGGTGGATTGATGTCCTTGATCTCGACACGGGTGATCTTGATGCCCCAGGGGTGCGCGGCCTCGTCGACGACGCGCAGCAGGCGTTCGTTGATGGCATCGCGGTTGGACAGCAATTCGTCGAGGTCCATCGAACCCATGACAGTACGGATGTTGGTCATCGTCAGGTTGAGAATTGCGTTCTGCAGGCCGGAGACCTGGTAGGCCGCTTGCGCCGCATTGAGGATCTGGAAGAAGGCGATGCCGTCGACACCCACAATGGCGTTGTCGCGGGTGATGATTTCCTGGCTCGGAACGTCGAGCACCTGCTCCATCATGTTCATCTTGGCGCCGATGCGGTCGACGAACGGCACGATGAGGTTGAGGCCTGGGCTCAGTGTTTTGGTGTAACGGCCAAAGCGTTCCACCGTATAATTATAACCTTGCGGGATTGTCCTGATGCCTTTGATAAGAAGCACCAACACCAGAAAGGCAAGTGCACCAATCGCAATACCGAAACCACTGAAGTCCATTTGAATCTCCCTCAGATGCCGGCCATGGCGTTGAGACCATGCAGCCGACTTCACCAAACACTTAGGTGTGTTTCAATAGTGTTACAATCAGGTGATCGCTCATTATTAGTGGATGGAAGAGCGCGACAGGGGCGATCGATCGCCTCAACGCAGTGGGCTCACACCCAGCCCGACAGCTCGCGCCGCGCCAGCGCCTCGATCACCGCCATGCCTTCGGCGCTGTCGTTGAGGCAAGGGATATGGGCGAAGTTCTCGCCTCCGGCATGATGGAAGGTCTCGGCCGCCTCGCGGCCGATCTCGTCCAGCGTCTCGATGCAGTCGACGGAAAAGCCGGGATTGACGATGGCGATCGATTTGACGCCGTCCTTGGCGAGCTTCTCGACCGTCACGTCGGTGTAGGGCTGCAGCCACTCCTGCGCGCCGAAGCGCGACTGGAAGGTGGTGATCAGCTTCTTCTCGTCCCAGCCGAGCTTCTGGCGCAGCAGCCTCGTCGTCTCCAGGCAATGGGCCTGATAAGGGTCGCCCTTGTCGGAATAGGGTTTTGGGATGCCGTGGTAGGAAGTGATGACCACCTCCGGCGCGAAGTCGAGGCTGGCCAGATGGCGTTCCATCGAGCGGGCAAGCGCCTCGATGTAGACAGGCTCGTCATAGTAGGGCGGCACGCTGCGGATCGCCGGCGCGCGCCTGATCTTCATCAGCGCGCGAAACAGCTGGTCGTTGGCGGTCGCCGTGGTCGTCGCCGAATATTGCGGATAGAGCGGAAAGGAAAGAATGCGGTCGCAGCCCTGCTCGACCAGTTTTTGGGCCACGCTCGCGGTCGATGGATTGCCGTAGCGCATCGCCCAGTCGACGACGACATCGGGCAGGTCACCAAACGCTTGGGTAAGCTTCTCGGCCTGGGCGCGGGTAAAGGTGCGCAGCGGCGACTCGTTCTTCTCCCGGTTCCAGATCCTGGCGTAGTTGGCGCCCGACTTCTTCGGACGGGTGGTCAGGACGAGCCCGTAGAGGATCGGGTACCAGATCGCCTTGTTGAGCTCGATGACGCGCGGATCGGAGAGGAACTCCCTGAGATAGCGCCACATCGGCTTGAAGTCGGTGCCGTCGGGCGTGCCGAGATTGATCAGCATCACGCCGACCTTGCCCGCCTTGGCCGGCGCGGGACCAGCCAGCAGCGCGCCTGCGGCCTGCGCGGCTTTGGGATCGATCGGGCTGGTCAACGTCATCAAGGGGTCTCCGGGCATCGCGAAACCAGCGATGGCGGGGCGAAATTAGCGATACGCCGTCGGTTTTCAATGCCGCGTCTGGCCGCACCTTAATACGCGTGCCGGAAAGCAGAAACCCGCCCGGTTGCCCGGACGGGTTCGTCGATTTGCCGCGGCAGGAGTTATTTGGCGGCGGGCGGGATGGCCAGCGTCCCGCCGATCGGCAGCCGGTGCGCCTCGAAACCCTTGTTGGCGCCGGAGATCAGCTTCCACTTGGTGCCATCGCCATAGGCCTTCTTGGCCAGATCCCAGAAGGTGTCGCCGGCGACGATGACGTGGCTGGCCTCGGCTGGCGCTGCCTCGGCCGGCTTTGCCGGTTCCGCTGCCTGTGCCGGCGCAGCTTCGGCGGGCTTGGCCGGTTCGGCCGCGGGAGCAGGGGCCGGCGCCGCCGCAGGAGCCGCCTCAGCCGGCTTGGCCGGTTCTGCTGGAGCTGGCGTTGCCGGTGCAGCCTCGGCCGGCTTCGCCGGTTCGGCGGCGGGCGCCGCCGCGACGGTCGCCGCGATCTCGGTAATGCGGCCGTCGAGCTTGGGTGTATACGGCCGGTGCGCGCCGAGATAGTCGGCGACCACCTGCTCCAGGCCCGGGCCGTAATCATAGGCGTTCTTGGCCTTCTCGGCGAAGACCTTGTAGCCGTCGCCGCCTTGGCGGACATAGTTGTTGGTGGCGACCATATAGTCCTTGTCGGGATTGATCGGCGCCCAGGCGCCGCCTTCCATCACCTCGACCGACTTGACGCGTCCGGCGTTGGGCGCGACCGATTTGTCGAAGGAATATTTCAGACCGGCGACCTGCGGGAAGCGCCCGGCGCCGTCCTCGATCTGGCTGAGGCCGCTTTCCAGCCCGGCGACGAGGTCCTTGCCCGAGATCTGGAAGGTCGCCAGCGTGTTCTGGAAGGGCAGCACGGTCAACACCTCGCCCATGGTGACGGTGCCCTGGTCGATCGAGGCGCGCAGGCCGCCGCCATTCGAGATCACGATCTCGACGCCCTGGCCCTTGACGCGGTCGAGAATGGCGTCGGAGACGAGGTTGCCCATCTCGCATTCGCGGGCGCGGCAGTTGTCGCGGCTGCCGTCGATCGGCTTGGTGGTCTCGGCCACTTCCTTGTTCTTCAATTCCTCGATCGGCGCGCCGAGCTCCTTGATGCGGGCGAGCACGGCCGGATCGGGCGTGATCGACTTGTCGAGAAAGATCGGGTCGCCGCTCGCTTCCTTGACGACGCCGTTGTCGTCGAACACGACCTTGAACTCGCCGAGATATTTGGAATAGGAGGCCGCCTGCACCACCGGCACCTTGGAGCCGTCGGGGTTGTCGACCATCGTCGGGTAGGGGCCGGCCGCCTTCGGATCGGTGTTGGACAGAAGCGTGTGGCTGTGGCCGCCGACCACGACATCGATGCCCGGGATCTTGGCGATGACATCGCGCTCGCGGTTGTAGCCGATATGGGTGACGGCGATGATCTTGTTGACGCCTTGCGCCTTCAGTTTCTCGACCTCGGCCGTGATCGACTTGACGTCGTCCTCGATGGCGATGTTCGGGCCGGGCGAGGCGAGTTCCGGCGTGTCGTTGGTCACCGCGCCGACAATGCCGATCTTCTGGCCGCCGACCTCAAGCACGATCGATGGCTTGATCTTGCCGGCGGCGCCGGACTTGTCGTTGGCCACGACATTGGCGCTGACGACCGGGAACTTCGCCTTGTCGAGGTAGGGCACAAGTGCTGTCTCGCCGTCGTCGAATTCATGGTTGCCAAGCGTCACCGCATCCGGCTTGATCTGGTTGAGGAATTCCTCCTCCGCGGCACCCTTGTAGGTGATGTAGAACAGCGAGCCCTGGAAGCTGTCGCCCGCATTGAGCAGCAGCACGTTCTGACCCTCGAGCTTCTTGCGCTCCTGGGCGATCGCGGTGACCAGCCGGCCGGCACCGCCGATGCATTCGCCCTTTGTCTCCTCCTCGGCGGAGCAGGTCGACTCGTATTTGTTGTTGCCTTCGATGCGGCTGTGCCAATCGTTGAAATGCAGGATGTTCAATGTGTAGTCGGCAAAAGATGCTCCGGCCGACAGGCCAAGCGCTGACGCGGACAGGGCTGCAATAGCGGCAAATTTCTTCATCTTCCTCTCCCGGATGAACCTCATCAGAGGTGTCTAGCGCCATCGCTTGACTGCAGCACGACAGCCAGCTTCGAGGCATGTTCACATCGCGTTTCGGTCGATGCAAGGGGAAATCAGGACGAGGGCTCGCGCCGCCGTCCGCTATCAGGATAGATGTCTTACCGGCTCAGACGCGACGCGTGAGCACGAAGTTCTGCCCGCTGGCGCTGGTGCAGTTGAGCTGGCTGGTGGAGATCATCAGGCAGTTGAAGCTGACCGGCGTCTGGCGGATCAGCGAGGTGCCGTGGATCTCGACCGAGGTCGCGCCCGTCATGGTGTAGCTGCCTTCGGCGAGCTTCTGGCCGGTATCGGTGGCGACGGTGGTGAAGGCGCCGGCGGTGAAGCTCGACAGACCGGTGCCCTTGGCGTCGATCCAGGAGCCTTCGACGCCTTTCGGTCCGGCCGACATCGGCGGCTCGGAAGGGCCGACGGTGGAGCAGGCGGAAGCGGCCAGCAGGCTTGCCGCTGCGCCCGCCGAAAGCAATTTGCGTGCAATGGTCATGATCAAAATCCTCTCCTCTCGCGTCGGCCCGAAGTCGGTTCGAAGCACGGCGCGGACATTCATAGTGCTAGAGCGTACTCTCCAAACGGACGCACGTCGCTCCAGGCCGCGCCCCTTCAATCGCCCGATTTCCGGGCGATTGCAAGGCAGTCGGATAGGCTGACGGCGCTGCTATCGCACCAGGATGTTGCGGAATTGCCACGGGTCGTTCTTGTCGAGATCCTCGGGGAAAAGACCCGGACGGTGATCGAGCGGCGTCCAGTCGGTGTAATAGCCCTTGACCGGTCCGAGATAGGGCGATTGCACTTCCAGACAGCGCCTGTAGTCCATCTCGTCCGCCTCGACGATGCCGGCTTCGGGATTTTCCAGCGCCCAGACCATGCCGGCCAACACCGCCGAGGTGACCTGCAGGCCGGTGGCGTTCTGGTAGGGGGCGAGCTTGCGGGCCTCGGCGAGCGACAGCTGCGAGCCATACCAATAGGCATTCCTGTCATGGCCGTAGAGCAGCACGCCGAGCTCGTCGATGCCGTCGACCAGTTCGTTCTCGTCAAGCACGTGATGGACAGGCTGCGCCTTGCCGGCGGCGCCGAACATCTCATGCAGCGACAGCACCGCGTCGTTGCAAGGGTGATAGGCATAGTGACAGGTCGGGCGATAGTGGACCTTGCCCTTCTTGCCGCGCAAGGTGAAGAAGTCGGAGATCGAGATCGCCTCGTTGTGCGTCACCAGGAAGCCATATTGCGCGCCGGGCGTGGGGCACCACGAGCGCACGCGAGTGTTGGCGCCGGGCTGCTCCAGATAGATCGCCGCCTGCGAGCCGTGCTTGTGCTTTTTTGCGTTCTTCGGCATCCAGGTCTCATGCGTGCCCCAGCCGAGCTCGGCCGGTTGCAGACCCTCCGAGACGAAGCCTTCGACCGACCAGGTGTTCCAGAACACGTCCATCGGCTTCGGCTTCTTGGTGCGCTGGGTGTCGCGCTCGGCGATGTGGATGCCCTTGACGCCGGCCTTCTTCATCAGCTTCGCCCAGCCTTCGCGGTCGTTTTGCGCCGGCTCGGCGAACTCCAGGCCGAGATCGGTGGCGAGGTTGACCAGCGCCTGCTTGACGAACCACGAGACCATGCCCGGATTGGCGCCGCAGCAGGAGATCGCCGTGGTGCCGCCGGGGTTGCTGGCGATTTCCTCGCGCACGCTCTCGCGCAGTGCGTAGTTGGTGCGCGCGGCATTGTCGGCCTTGTCGTCGAAATAGAAGCCGAGCCAGGGCTCGACCACCGTGTCGACATAGAGCACGCCGAGCTTGCGGCAGAGCTTCATCAGTTCGAGCGAGGAGGTGTCGACCGACAGGTTGACGCAGAAGCCCTGGCCGCCGCCATTGGTCAGAAGCGGCGTCAGCAGCTTCTTGTAGTTCTTCTTGGTCACCGCATCCTGCACGAAGGTGATGCCGCGCTCGTCGAGGAGCTTGCGGTCGGTGTCGCGCGGGTCGATGACCGTCATGCGCGACTTGTCGAACTTGAAATGACGTTCGATCAGCGGCAGCGTTCCCCGTCCGATCGAGCCGAAGCCGATCATCACGACGGGACCGGTGATTTCACCGTAAACGGGCCAGTTTTCATTCGCCATTTTTTCAGACACTCCTTCAAACATAGGGAAAAGCAGGGCAATTGCGCCGGACGGTCAAGCGCTACACCACAGATCATTGTCACAAACCAGCGAAAAGCGCCAACCGCCGGCCAGGCCAGCCCGGCGGCGTGGTTAAGCCGCCCTGGCCATATCGGCGAGGAAGGCGACCAGGCGGTTGCGGTCGGATGTCAGGCCCTTGTAGTCGAGCTGTGCCTCGTCGAGCGCCTCAAGCTGCGCGGCGAAGGATGCCGCGAGCGTTGCCCTGTCGGGATGGCGGGCCAGCACCTTGAGCGGGTCGAGATGGATGCGGATGGTGAACAGGATGTCGCGCGAGACAGGCAGCTTGCGCAGCGTCTGGCGCTCGACGCGGATGAAGGCGTGGGCGTCGACGTCGCCATCATGAAAGCGCGAGGGCCGATTGGTGGCGCGGTCTATGCGCTGCAGGTTGGAAAGCGGATGATAGAGCGCGTCGCCGGCCTGGATCGACCAGTTGTAGCGCTCGACCGCCTGGCCCTGGAGACCGTCGAACATACGGTTGATCAAGTCGGCCGGACGCGTTCCTGGTCCGAAGCCGGGCACCGGCGCATGGATCTGCTGTAGCGGCTTGCCGAATTTTTCGGTGAGCGACCAGGATGAGGGAAAGCAGAGCGAGCCGGCGGCCAGCCGCCAGCCGCTTTCGTCCCGGCGCATCAGGATCAGATCCTCCTGGACGAGCAGGGATGCCTTGACGAGCGGCGCCTCGCGCAAGGCCGCGGTCGGACCGCCGCCGCTCTCGGCGCCGATGACCTCGACGCCGGCGCTCATGCCGCGGTGGGTGCCGGGGTGCTTCGCCGCGAGATAGGCGACGATGAGGTCGAGCACCTCTTGCTGCGCCTCGCGCGTGCCGTCTTCCTCGACAAAGACCTTCTCGGGGATTTCCGCGTAGAGCCGGCGCTTCTCGGCGAGGTGAGCAGGCAAGTTCTCGTCGACATCGAGCCATTGGTCGAGGCCGAGCGACTTGAGCCCGATGGTGAAGGGCTTTGACGAGCCGTCATAGGGCGTATGGGCGGGCCTGCTCATACTTCCTTGAACGCGTCCAGCTGGGCGACGGTCATTTTCGCCGTGAATTCGGTGACATCGTAATCGGCAGCGCCTGCCCTGGCGAAAGGATCGTCCGCCAGCCTAGCATCGAGCACGTCACGCGGACCACGCGCGATGATGATGCCGCCGGTCCTTGGCCGCTTCGGCCCGGAGGCGACGAAGATGCCTTCGGCGTAGCAGGCTTTCAGCCATTCGACATGCGCGGGCCCCAGCCGGTCAATCTCGGTCAGCGGCACCTTGTAGTTCAGCGAAACGACGAACATCGCATTCTCCCAGCCTGCGTCAGGACAGTTTTGCGGGGATCAGGCCGCGCAGCGAATTGCCGACGTAGACCGCACGGGCGGCCTTCAGATCGTCAAGGGTGTAGATCGCTTCGACGGCGCGGCCTTCATCCAGAAGCTCGCCGCGCAATACGCCAGGCAAGAGGCCGCAGTCGAGCCGGGGCGTTGCCAGCACGCCGTCGCCGAAATCGGCGAAGAGATTGGTGATCGTGCCCTCGCAGAGCTCGCCGCGCTCGTTGGCGAGCAGCACCTCGTCGGCGCGGCTGGCGAGATATTCGGCGCGCGCGTGCTGGTAGGTGTCGCGGCGGCTGGTCTTGTGGCGAAGCAGCGTATCGCCGGAATCGAGGCGAACGCGCGCCAATTGCAGCCGCCAGACCTTGTCGGCGGCGAGCGGCTCAAAGGGCTGCGCCGCGGCCGTCACCTCGCCGTTGCGCGCCAGCACGAGGCGGGTGCGCAAGGCGACGGTTTGCCGGCCAACCGTGTTCATCAGCACTTCGCCGACCTGTTGCGGATCGCAGGCGAAGCCGAGCTCCGCCGCCGAGGCGTAGAGCCGCGCGAGATGGCGCTCGAAGCGCAGGAAGCCGGAACCCGGCTCCCAGCGCAGGGTCTCGATCAGCTCGAAATCGGCACGGTTCCCGTCGCGAAGCGCGCTTTCAAGAGACACTCCAGGTACTCCTCCTCGGCGGTGGAATCGAAGACGACGCCGCCGCCGACATTGTAGACGGCCTCGCCGCTGGAAAAGAGCGAGATGGTGCGGATCGCCACGGAAAAACGCATCGTGCCGCCGGGCGCGATCCAGCCGATGGCGCCGCAATAGACGTCGCGCGGCACGGCTTCGAGATCGTGCAGGATCTCCATGGCGCGGATCTTCGGCGCGCCGGTGATCGAGCCGCAGGGAAACAGCGCCGCAAGAACCTGGCGGATGCCGACATCAGGCAGCAGTCTCGCCCGCACGCGGCTGACCATCTGGTGCACGGTCGGATAGGTCTCGATGCGGAACAGCTCCGGCACCTCGAGCGTGCCGACCTCGCTGATCAGCGAGATGTCGTTGCGCAAGAGGTCGACGATCATGCGGTTCTCGGCCTGATTCTTCTCGTCCTTGCGCAGGAACGATTTCAGGCGCGCGTCCTCGGCCTTGGTCGCGCCGCGCGGCGCCGTGCCCTTCATCGGATGCGTCTCGATCATGCCTTCGGCGTCGATCTCGAAGAACAGCTCCGGCGAGCGTGACAGCACGATCGGATCGCCGAGCGCAATCAGCGCGCCGTATTTCACCGGCTGGCGCTCGGTCAGCGCGTCGAAGGCGGCGAGCGGATCGCCGGACCATTGCGCCCGCACCGGAAAGGTCAGATTGCCCTGGTAGCAGTCGCCCTTGCGGATGTGGTCGTGCAGCCGCGCGAAGCGCTTCGCATAGTCTTGCGCCGACCAGGCGGCATGGGCGTCGAAGATCGGGCCGTTGGTCGCGGGACCGGGACGGCGCGGCACCGCCTGTTCGGCAGGAGCGTCGAAGACGCCGAGGCAGACCAGCGGCGCGCGCCGGCCCTCGGGAAGCAATGGCACCAGCTTCGGCTCGAGCAGATATCCCGCTTCATACGAGAAGTAGCCGGCCAGCCATTTGCCCGCATCGGAGGCCGCCTGCGCGGCTTCAAGGGCCGCGGGGAAATCGTCCGCGCCGTGCGCGACGATGATCTCGGCCGGCCGGTCGAAGACCAGCTGGCGGCCGCTCTCGTCGTTGCGGAAAATGGCGGACGGCAGGGACATGGCTCGAGTGTTCGGTCGGTGGTGCAGCGATCGCTCTATATGGGGGGGCGGCGGCGCGCAATCGAGGGAGCGGCGTCGAGAGCCGCAAAGGCGGCTGGACCAAAGGAAAGCGGCGGTGTCCATGCGCACCGCCGCTTGTCATGCGCCGGAAGCGCAAGCCGATCAGGTGTTGCTTGCGGTTCCCGCGGTCGGGAAGCGGCGGGCGAATTCCGTTTCGTCGCCGGCGGCGAGCAGCTTCGCCTGCTCGATCCATTGCTCGCGCGCGATACGTCCGTCGAAATTCAGCACCTCCTCGATGCGCTTGACGTCGTCGGCCGTCCAGGCGGCGATCTGGGCGTAACTTGTGACCCCAAGGCCCTTGAGCAGCTTTTCATTGACCGGGCCGATACCGATCAGCCGGCGCAAATTGTCGGCCGTCCCTGTCGCCGGCTTGTCTGCTGCCGGCGCTGACTGGGCCGGTGCAGGCGCGGCTGTCTTTGCCACCGCGTTGGGGGCCGCGGCCTTAGGCGCGGCGGCCGTCTTTGATGCCGCAGGCTTTGCGGCGGCAGGCTTGGTTGCCGCCGGCCTTGCAGCGGCAGATTTGGCAGCGGCCGGCCTGGCGGCTGCGGGCTTGGCCGAAGCCGGCTTGGCCGGAGCAGGCTTGGCGGCAGCAGGCTTGGCCGAAGCCGGCGTCGAGATCAGCGCCGCGGGTGCTGGGGCGGAGGCCTTCGCCGCGCCGGATCCAGCCGGCGCTTCGCGCAGCCGGCGCTCGAGATCGGCGCGGGCACGGCCGCAAGCATCGAGCTCGCCGGTCAGCCGGTCGGCATCGGCACGCACCTTGTCGCGCTCGCTGCGCGTGCGCTCCAGATCACCGCGCAGGCCGTCGAGCTCGCCGCCCAGGCGGCCCCAGATGAACCAGCCGGCCACAACACCCACGATGAACGCCAGGAGCATGTAGAAAAAAGTGCTCATTCTCTCTCTCCAGTCCGATCCGTCTGCCGTGGCCTGGAGTGACGACCTTGGCGCAAGACCGTTCGATGGTTCCGCCAGGCGGAACAGCCGGCTTCAATCGAGCTGTCGGCGATCGGCTCTTCGCCATGGCCAACGGCCGCATCGCATTCGCCGAAGGTCGCCACCGGCCGAGATTGTCCCTTGCCTGAGCTCCGGCTGAGCTTGAGGCCGGACGCTACCATACGGCTTGTGGAAAGCTAACGGAAAAAATTCCCCGGAGAGTCATTCAAGAACAAATATTTATGCCAAGAATAGGCCAGTCCCAACTGCGTTCCGTCTAAACTATTCTGGCGACGCTCAGCGGCAGGGCCACCCTTCACTTGTCCAGCGCTTCCAGCTCGTCGATCAGGCCGCCGATCACACCCAGCCCGATCTGCCAGAAGGCAGGGTTGGTGGCGTCGAGACCGAAGGGCGCCAGCAGCTCGGAATGATGCTTGGTGCCGCCGGCGCGCAGCATCTCGAAATACTTCTCCTGAAAGCCGCGCTCGGCATTCTGGTAGACCGCGTAGAGCGAGTTCACGAGGCAATCGCCGAAGGCATAGGCGTAGACATAGAAGGGTGAATGGATGAAGTGCGGGATATAGGTCCAGAACACTTCGTAGCCGTCGCGCAGCTTGATCGCCGGGCCGAGGCTCTCGGCCTGCACCTCCAGCCAGAACTGGCCGAGCCGGTCAGAGGTCAGCTCGCCGTTCTTGCGCTCGGCATGCACCTTGCGCTCGAATTCGTAGAAAGCGATCTGGCGCACCACGGTGTTGATCATGTCCTCGACCTTCTGGGCGAGCATGGCCTTGCGCTCGCGCCGGTCGGTGGTCTGGTCGAGCAACGAGCGGAAGGTCAGCATCTCGCCGAAGACGGAGGCCGTTTCGGCCAGCGTCAGCGGCGTCGAGGCCATCAGCGCACCCTGGCCGCCTGCCAGCACCTGATGCACGCCATGGCCGAGCTCATGCGCGAGCGTCATCACGTCGCGCGGCTTGCCCATGTAGTTGAGCAGCACATAGGGATGCGCAGACGGCACGGTCGGATGGGCGAAGGCGCCGGGCGACTTGCCGGGCCGCACCGGCGCGTCGATCCAGTTGCGGTCGAAGAAGGTGCGGGCGATTTCGGCCATGTCGGGCGAGAAGCGCTGATAGGCCGACAGCACCGTGTCCCTGGCATCGTCCCAGCGGATGACCGCCTGCGGGGTCTCGGGCAAGGGCGCGTTGCGATCCCAGTGGTTCATCACTTGCATGCCGAGCCAGCGCGCCTTCATCGCATAGTAGCGATGCGACAGGCGCGGATAGGCCTCGCGCACGGCGGCGGCCAGGGCGTCGACCACACTGCGCTCGACGCGATTGGCGAGGTGGCGTGAATCGGCGATGTCCTCGAAGCCGCGCCAGCGGTCGGAAATCTCCTTGTCCTTGGCCAGCGTGTTGGTGATCAGCGTGAAGGTGCGCAGATTCTTGCGGAAGGTCGCGGCCAGCGCCTCTGACGCCTGGCGGCGCACTTCGCCGTCGGCGTCCTGCAAGCGGTTCAGCGCCGGTTCCAGCGCCAGCTCCTCGCCGCCGACGTCGAAGCGCAGATCGGTCATCGTCTCGTCGAACAGCCGGTTCCAGGCGCCGCGTCCGGTGATCGACTTTTCATGGAAAAGCTGCTCGACCCGATCCTCGAGCTGGTAGGGCTTGTCCTTCCTGAGGTCGAGCACCCAAGGCCGATAGTGGGCAAAGCCCGCGTCGGCGGCGAGCGCGCCCTCGATCACCGCGTCGTCGATCAGATTGAGTTCGAGTGCAAAAAACAGAAGATGCGCGCTGGCGTCGGTCATCTTCTCCTGGATATCGCCATAGAGCTTGGCGCGCTGCGGGTCGGCGGTGTTGCCGGCATAGACCAGCCCGGCATAGGAGACGATGCGGCCGATCAACTCCTCCAGCGCCTCATAGGCGCGCAACGCTTCGCCCAGGCGGCCGGCGGCGCCGCGCTCGGCCTCGGCGGCAAGCGTGCCTTTCCAGCGCGTCTCGAAGCTGATCGCATCCTGCGCCGCCTTGGCGATGTCGCGCTTCAGCTCGGCCGCTTGCATGCCGGAATAGAGGTCGGCGAGGTTCCATTCCGGCAGGTCGCCGAGCTCCGCCGCGCCGTGACCGGACGCTACCGCCGCGAGCTGCCCATCAGAAACCATGCGCATCAAATACCTTCCAGAAGCTGGGGAAAGAGAGAAGCCGGTCAAATCCTAAGGAATTCGTTCACCGGGTTTTTTGAAACCTTATTTAGAACCCTGTGCCAAGATGATCCATGGGGATTTCTCGGGCCAGGCATCAACGCAGTCATGACAGGTTCCATACTCATAGTCGATGACGATCCCGTGCAGCGCAGGCTGCTCGAGGCGGCAGTGACGAAATTCGGCCACGGCGCGATCGTCACCGACGGCGGCGAGGCCGGCCTCGGGGCTCTCGACGGACCCGGCGCGCGCGATGTGTCGGTGGTCATTCTCGACCTCGTCATGCCCGGCCTCGACGGCATCGGCGTCCTGAAGGCGATGCGCGAGCGCGGCATCCACGTTCCGGTCATCGTGCAGACCGCGCAGGGCGGCATCGAGACCGTCGTATCGGCGATGCGCCACGGCGCCTTCGATTTCGTCGTCAAGCCGGCCTCCCCCGACAGGCTGCAGACCGCGATCTCCAACGCGCTGAAGGTCGAGGCGGTCGAAGACGAGATGAAGCGCACGTCCAGGCGGCGCGGCGGCCACCTGACCTTCAAGGACCTGATCACCCACAGCCCGGCGATGGACCGGGTGATCCGACTCGGCCAGAAGGCGGCGGCGTCCAACATCCCGATCCTGATCGAGGGCGAATCGGGCGTCGGCAAGGAGCTGGTGGCGCGCGCCATCCAGGGCAGCGGCGACCGCCGCTCGAAACCGTTCGTCACCGTCAATTGCGGCGCCATCCCCGACAATCTCGTCGAATCGATCCTGTTCGGCCACGAAAAGGGCTCGTTCACCGGCGCCACCGACAAGCACACCGGCAAATTCGTCGAGGCGCATTCGGGCACGCTGTTCCTCGACGAGATCGGCGACCTGCCGCTCGACGTCCAGGTCAAGCTGTTGCGTGCGGTGCAAGAGGGCGAGGTCGATCCGGTCGGCGGCCGTTCGACGGTCAAGGTCGACATCAGGCTGATCTCGGCGACGCATCGCAATCTCCTGCAGCAGGTCAAGGACGGCCGTTTCCGCGAGGATCTGTTCTACCGGCTCAACGTCTATCCGATCTTCGTGCCGCCGCTGCGCGACCGCCGCGACGACATTCCCTATCTGGTCAGGCATTTCATGGAGAAGGTGGCGCCTGCCGATCCGCGTCACCGTCCGCAAGGCATCTCGGCCAGGGCGCTCGCCATGCTGCAGGCCTATGACTGGCCGGGCAACATCAGGCAGCTGGAGAACGCCGTCTTCAGGGCCTCCGTGCTGGCCGAAAGCGAGCTGCTGACGGAAGAGGAGTTTCCGCAGATCCGCGCGCAGCTGGAAGGCACGGTCAAGCTCGATGTCGAATTTGCCGCGCCAGCGCCTGAGCTGAACGGTGACGACGACGTGGCCGGCGAGCCGGGGGTGGTCGTGGCCGAGCCCGATCCGCCGGCAAGGCTGCAGCCGCGCTTCGGGACGCTGCGGGCACTGGACGAGCGCGGCAATGTACGCGCTCTGGCCGAAGTCGAACTGGAAATGATCAAGCTCGCCATCGACCATTACAATGGCCAGATGAGCGAGGTCGCGCGCCGTCTCGGCATCGGCCGTTCGACCCTCTACAGGAAGCTCAAGGAATACGGCATCGACCCGGAAAGCGGCCGCATCGAGCGCCTTGCATCCTGACCCGCCGAGCCCTGTTCGCAAGCTCCGGACCAGTTCCGTCCCCTGGTGCGGGCCCGCTCGGCATTGATCGCGGCGCCGGCGGCGCCGCAGCGACTCGATTATGGCTGCGATCACGCAATTGAGGCCCGCGGTAACAGATTGTGTTTCGGCCAAAGGCGGAAAAATGATCTAAACCAGCAATTTACCAAGAAACGCAGTGCAACATTTTTGACGGGATATCGCCACGGTGTTACCGCATTTCGGCTTCAATAAGCGATGATTAACCATTAGGATCGATATTCGGATGTGAGAACAACACATCCGTTTGGGCAAATCCGGGGACAAACGGCAGCCTGCAAGGCCATTTGATTTGAACCAAGTCGAACGACACACAGACGGGCGGCATTATCACATGAGCGTCTGGCCGAGATGGCTGGCTGCTGTGATTGTTGCGCTTGGTTTCCTCGCCGCGGCCGTGACCGGCGCCAGCGCCGAAGTTCGTTCGCTGAAGCTCTATCACCTGCACACGCACGAAAAGGCCGAGATCGTCTACAAGCGCAATGGGCGCTACGATCCCGAGGGCCTGCGCAAGATCAACATCATCCTGCGTGACTGGCGCCGCAACGAACCGACCAAGATGGATCCGCGGCTGCTCGACCTGGTCTGGGAAGCCTATCGGCAGAGCGGCGCCACCGACTACATCCAGGTCGTCTGCGGCTATCGCTCGCCGGCGACGAACTCGATGCTGCGCAGCCGCAGCCGGGGTGTCGCCGAGAAGAGCCAGCACATGCTCGGCAAGGCGATGGATTTCTATATCCCCGGCGTGCCGCTGAAGAAGCTGCGCAACATCGGTCTCAAGATGCAGGGCGGCGGCGTCGGCTACTATCCGTCGTCGGGCTCTCCGTTCGTGCATATGGATGTCGGCAATGTGCGCCACTGGCCGGGCATCAGCCGCCAGGAACTGGTCGGGGTCTTCCCGAACGGCAAGACGCTGCACGTGCCGAGCGACGGCAGGCCGCTGCCGGGCTACGAACAGGCTTTGGCCGCCTACAAAGCCCGTAAGGGCGCCGGCACCCCCAACATCGAACTGGCCAGCGCCGGCGGTTCGACCAAGCGGTCCGGCGGGCTGCTTGCTGCCTGGTTTGGCGGCGGCGACGACGAGGCGGACGACAGCGCCGATGTCGCGACTGCCGCGCCTGCGCCCAAGCCGAAGAGCGTGAAACCGGCGGTGGCGGCCAAGAGCAGCAACCTGCCTGGCATCGCGATCGTGTCACCCAAGGACGCGCAGCGCGCCAACATTCCACAGATCGCCGACGACAATTCGGCCGATTCGGAACCTGAGCAGGACACGCCGGAGACGATCATCGCGGCGCTGCCGCCAAAGGAGGTCCCGCTGCCGGACTTCGCGCCGCGTCCGAAGACCGATGTCGGCCAGCAGGCGCCTGAGAACGTGCCGTTCGGCGTGGCCGACGCCTCGACGACGACCGAGCAGGGGGTGGCGACTGCGCATGCGCCGGTCAGCGTGCCTTTCGGCATGACCAATCCGACTGCTGCGGATGCCGCGACTGCTGCCGCAGATCCAGCGCAGGTCGCGGTCAACAACATCCCGCTACCGACATGGCGTCCTGACCGTTCGTTGCCGGCCGATCTCGCAGCGCAGGACAAGAGCGTGCTGCTGGCGCTGGCCGACACCGCCCAGCACAACAAGACCGCGACCGATGCGTTCTCGGTCCTGCCCAGCGCGCGTCCGGATGAGGCCAAGGCGGACGAGGTCAAGCCGGATGAAGTCAAGGCCGTTCTAGACGAGGCCAACGCCACGAGCGAGGCCAGTGTCGCGAGTGGCGACTATCAGGTCGCCTCGCTCGAGCCGCGCTCGGCATTCAACGATCCGTCCGGCGTCGATGCGGCCTCGCCGCGCGACGCCATCGCCAGCCGCCCGGCCGGTTCCGATCCGGCGCTGGCAATCGGTGCCGGCGTGAAGACGACGCGCAAGGAAGCCAGGGCCAGCGCCCGCGACCTGAAGCCTGGGCCGAAGGCAATGGTGGTTGCCGCTGCCCCGCAGGCCGCGCGCTGGGCACTGAACAGCGGCGAATACGTCGCCACGGTCTCCGGCGCCACGACGGCGCCGCGCTATGCCTACAACATCGTGCATACGCCGCCGAGCGAGGTCTATACGGCGGGCTTCCAGGCCGACAACCAGATGGCGGATGCCAACCGGTTCACCGGCAATGCCGTGAAGTTCCTCTCGGTCGCCCGTTTCCAGACCAAGTAGGCGACAGGCCAGACAATCGCAAAGCCGCGCCGGGCGACCCGCGCGGCTTTTGCTTTTGAGGCAGGCAATCCGCGGCGCCGTTCGGGTCGGCGCTGGCTTCGGCGGGGCCGGGATGCTAACGACGTGACGCCTGCTTTCCCGCTTCGTCTAACGGTAGGACAGCGCCCTTTGAAGGCGTGAATCGTGGTTCGAATCCATGAGCGGGAACCAGCGGCTGCCGACCCGTCAGCAACCGGCTCGGGCCTGCGCATCGCGCGCTGATTGCATTCCAGGCAACTGGCCCGGTCGGTAGCCGGCCGGGTCTTTCGTGTCCCGGACGCTACTTCTTGAGCTGGCTCGCCGCGCGGGCCAGGGCCTCGATCTCGTCCCACTTGCCGGCCTTGACCATGTCGTCCGGCGCTACCCAGGATCCGCCGACGCAGACGACGTTGGGCAGGGCGAGATAGTCGGCGGCGTTCTTGGCGCTGATGCCGCCGGTCGGGCAGAACTTCACGTCGGCGAGCGGCGAGGCGAAGGCCTTCAGCGAGGCAATGCCCCCAGATTGCTCGGCCGGGAAGAATTTCAGGAAGCGCAAGCCGGCCTCGCGGGCAGCCATGATCTCGCCGGGCGTGATGGCGCCCGGCAAAAGCGGCACCTCGCTGTCCTTCGCCGCCGCCAGGAGCTGGCTGGTGATGCCGGGGCTGACGATGAATTTCGAGCCGGCGCGTGCTGCCTCGTCGAACTGCCCGGCGTCGAGAATGGTGCCGGCGCCGACGATGGCGTCCTCGACCTCGCCGGCGACGCGCCGGATCGCTTCCAGCGCATCGGAGGTGCGCAGCGTGATCTCGATCGCCGGCAGGCCGCCACGGGCGAGCGCGCGGGCTAGCGGCACCGCATCGGCGACATTGGCGATCTTGAGCACCGGTATGACCGGCTGGCCATTGAGGAGCGACAGGAGCTTCTCGGTCTTGCTGGGCATTCGCTTGGTCTCTCCGGTATCGATCGATTTCAACCGATTAGCAGAAGGGGTATCCCGAGTCCACGAAACGAGGCGTGTCGCGATGTCACGTACCGGCGGCGCCGCTTCCCCGGATGGCGGCTGGCCGGCTCCGCCTTGAATCGGCTTTCACCACGGTTTAGTGGCATGGCGATGACAATTTCCACCCGAACCAATTCTGTGCGCGTCGCCGCGCTGTACAAATTTGCCCGGCTCGACGGCTTCGAGGCGCTGCGCGCGCCGCTCGCGGCGTTCTGCTGCGGGCGCGGCATCAAGGGCACGCTGCTGCTTGCGCATGAGGGCATCAACGGCACGGTTGCCGGCAGCGAGGCCGACATCGCCGCGCTGGTCGACCATCTGAACTCCATCGAAGGCCTCGCCGGCCTCGAGGTCAAATACAGCGCCGCCGCCGACATGCCGTTCCACCGCATGAAGGTTCGGCTGAAGCGCGAGATCGTCACCATGGGCGTCGAGGATCTCGATCCGGCGACCAGCGCCGGCACCTATGTCGCGCCCGCCGACTGGAATGCACTGATCTCGGACGAGAACACCATCGTCATCGACACCCGCAATGCCTATGAAGTGTCGATCGGCACCTTCAGGGGCGCGGTCGATCCGGCGACCGCAAGCTTCCGCGAATTCCCGGCCTGGGTCGAGCGGCATCGCGACCAACTCGAAGGCCGCAAGGTGGCGATGTTCTGCACCGGCGGCATACGCTGCGAGAAGGCGACGGCCTATGTGAAGTCGCTCGGCTTCGAGGATGTGTTCCATCTGAAGGGCGGCATCCTCAAATATCTGGAACAGGTGCCCGCCGAAGAGAGCCTGTGGCAAGGCGAATGCTTCGTCTTCGACGAACGTGTGTCGGTGTCGCATGGCCTTGCCGAAGGCGAGGCCGAACTCTGCCGCGCTTGCCGGCATCCGCTGACGGTCGAGGACCGGCTGTCGCCGCGCTATGCGGCCGGCGTGTCCTGCCCGCATTGCCACGAGGTCCGCTCCGACGAGGATCGCGCCCGCTACACCGAACGCCAGCGACAGGTCGAACTGGCCACCGCGCGAGGCAAAGGCCCGCATATCGGCAGCTAGCACCGCTGCCGACCTTCGTCGCATCACCACGCGACGGAGTAGCGGTCGATGACCCACAGCCACGTGCCATCCGCTTGCCGGCGGGCGACCTCGGTGGTGATGGTGCCGTCGGGAAGCCGGGTCGAGGTGAGCGCCAGGTCGCCATTGATCGCCGCGGGCCGCTGTTCGCCGCGCTGGAATTTTCGCCCCGTCGCGATGATCTCGGCGAACAGCGCGCGGATGGCCTCGCGGCCACGCGTTAGATCCTTCTCGCCGCTGTCGATGACGGCGTCGGGCGCGAACAGCGCCACCATGCCGTCGATGTCGCCGGCCCATTGCCGGGCGATCAAAAGACGTTCCAGGTCCTGCGGATCACGCGCCGGCTGGCGGTCCTGCTCATTGGCCATTGCAAGGCTCCTCTCCTCGACAGAACCCAGACTAGGCCAGACCGAGGCCGGTTTCGACACATCGGTTCCAACTTCGAGGCGCGCCCGCATTTGTCGCAAAGCGCCTGCCCGTCATTGTAATGTCAGCATGCGGGACCTACGTCTGCGACGTCCAAACCTGCTCGTCCATGTTTCGGCGCGGGCCCAATTCTGGAGGCATTGATGTTCGATCCCAAGAAGCTTCTCGACGATCTGCTCGGCTCGCAGGTTCCCGGCACCAGCGGCACCGTCCGCGACAAGGCCGGCCAGGCCGTGCAGATGGCCAAGGACAATCCGCTGGCCGCCGGCGCGCTGGCCGCGGTGCTGCTTGGAACGGGAACCGGCCGGCAGGTGACGGGCACCGCCATCAAGCTCGGCGGGCTGGCCGCGATCGGCGGCCTCGCCTACAAGGCCTACCAGAACTACAAGGCCGGCAACGCGCCGGCCGAGACGCCGGCTGCCGGCGAGCCCGAACTCTTGCCGCCGCCCAAGGATACCGCCTTCCACCCCTCGCAGGCCCCGCAAGGCGAGGAGGAGTTCACGCTGACGCTGGTGCGGGCGATGATCTCGGCGGCGAAGGCCGACGGCCATGTCGATGACGAGGAGCGCCAGAAGATCGCCGGCAAGCTGCAGCTCGCCGGCATCGGCACCGAGGCGGAACAATTCCTGATGGCGGAGCTGGAGAGCCCGCTCGACCTGGATACGCTGGTCGCCGGCGCCCAGACCGACGCGCAGAAGCTCGAACTCTATACGGCCTCGCGCCTTACCATCGATCCCGACACGCGCGCCGAACGCGGCTATCTCGACCTGCTTGCTGGCCGTCTCGGCCTGCCGGACGCGCTGGTCGACCACGTCGAGGCGACGGTGTCGGCGGCCAAGGTGCCGGTTTCCGACAAGCCCGGAACCTCGCCCAATCCACGCTGGTGAGGCGGAGGCGGAACAGCCGACGCCGCGCACGGTAACGTCTCGTTAACCGAGGAAGCGCATCATTCTAAGCAGTCGGACCGGCTTTTCCTCCTCCCAAGCCCGGTTCAGATCAGGGCGGTCGCCAATGACCGCCCTTTTTGTCGGGCCTGATGGCTGACAGTTGGCTTGCCATCGCTTGCGTCATTTGCGATGCCAAGTTGCAGCGATGACCGGAGGACACCGATGACTGCCATGACAGAGAAAACCGCCATCGTTACCGGCGCCGGCACAGGCATCGGCAAGCGCGTCGCCACGGCGCTGCTCAGGAACGGCTGGAACACGGTGTTCTGCGGACGCCGCAAAGCGGTGCTGGAGGAAGCGATCGCCGAGGCCGGCAAGACCGAGGCCAAGGCGCTGGCGGTTGCCTGCGACATCAGCAAGGCCGATCAGGTCGACGATCTGTTCGAAACGGTGGTCGAAGCCTTCGGCCGCGTCGACCTGCTCTTCAACAATGCCGGCATGGGCTACAAGTCGACGCCGATCGACGAGATCCCGGTCGAGGTCTGGAACGATATCGTCGGCGTCAACCTCACCGGCTCGTTCCTGTGCGCCCGCGCCGCCTTCGGCGCCATGCGCCGGCAAAAGCCTATGGGCGGCCGCATCATCAACAACGGCTCAGTGTCGGCCTATGCGCCGCGTCCTGGCTCGGTGCCCTACACGGCGACCAAGCACGCCATCACCGGGCTGACCAAGACGCTGGCGCTCGACGGCCGGCCCTACGACATCGCTTGCGGCCAGATCGACATCGGCAATGCGCTGACCGAGATGGCGCAGCCAATGACGGTCGGCGTGCCGCAGGCCAACGGTTCGATCGCCGCCGAGGCGGTGATGGATGTCGAGCGCGTCGCCGACGCCGTCGTCCACATGGCCAGCCTGCCGCTCGACGCCAACGTGCTGTTCATGACGGTGATGGCGACGAAGATGCCGTTCGTCGGGCGCGGGTAGCGCCCGACCTTCCCGCGAGGGAAGCGAGGTCACTTCTTCAGGAAGGTCTCGAGCCGCTCCAGCGCGCGCAAGATGTTCTCCTCGGAATTGGCGTAGGAGAGCCTGATATAGCCTTCGCCGAGAATGCCGAAATCGGGACCGCCGATCAGCGCCACGCCGGCGTCCTCGAGCAGTGCCGAGGCGAGCTTCTTGGCCTTCCAGCCGGTCTTCGAGACATTGGGGAAGGCATAGAAGGCGCCCTTCGGCGTGATGCAGGAAATGCCCGGCAGCGCGTTCAGCCCCTCGACCACGATCTTCCTGCGGTTGTCGAAGGCGCGCATCATCTTTTCGACATCGTCCTGCGGGCCGTCGATCGCGGCGATGCCGGCATACTGGCTCGGCGCGTTGACGCAGGACCAGCAATTGACCGCCAGCTTGCGCACCTTGTCGTAGAGATGCGCGCCCTTGTCGCCGTTCGGCCAGATCGACCAGCCCATGCGCCAGCCGGTCATCGCCCAGGTCTTCGACCAGCCGTTGAGCACGATCAGCCGGTCGTGGATCTGCGGGAAGTTGAGCAGCGAAAAATGCGTCTCGCCGTCATAGGTCATGACGTCGTAGATCTCGTCGGAGAGGATGGCGACATGCGGATGCGCCTCCAGCCCCTTGACCAGTCTCTCGATCTCGGCGCGCGGGGTGACGCCGCCGGTCGGGTTGGCGGGCGAGTTGAGGATCAGCAGCCTGGTCTTCGGGGTGATCAGCGCCAGCGTCTCGTCGGCAGAGAAGGCGAAGCCGTTTTCCTCGCGGATCGGCACCGGCACCGGGGCGGCGCCGGTGAACTCGATCATCGAGCGATAGATCGGAAAGCCGGGATCCGGATACAGGATCTCGGCGCCCGGCTCGCCGAACATCAGGATCGCCGCGAACATGGTCGGCTTGCCGCCGGGCAGGATCATCACGTTCTCCGGTGAGACCTCGACACCAGTGGTGGTCAGCGTGCGGCGCACGACCGCCTCGCGCGTCGCCAGCAGGCCGTTGGCCGGCGTATAGCCATGGTGGCCGTCGCGCAGCGCCTTGATCGCCGCCTCGACGATGTGCTGCGGCGTCTTGAAGTCCGGCTGGCCGATGCCGAGATTGACGATGTCGTGGCCCTGATGGGCAAGTGCGGTGGCGCGCGCCAGCACCGCGAAGGCATTTTCCTCGCCGAGCCGGTCGAAAGCCGCGATCGTGTGGAGCATTTTTCCCGTTCCTGTGGTTCTTACTGTGGGCGAGCGTTTTTGTGAGCGTCCTTCGGCAAAAGTCAAACGGATTGGAGTTTTCGGTGTCGGAAAATCTCAAGGATTGGCAGCCGCGCCCGCGCCCCGAGCGCAAGGTGCTGGAAGGGCGCCATGCCAGGCTCGAACCGCTGAGCGCCGCAAAGCACGGCGACGGCCTCTACGAGGCCTCTTCGGTGTCCGATATCGGTGGCCGCTTCGCCTGGCTGCCCGACTATCCGCCGGAAACCCGCGACGCTTTCCAGCCGTGGCTGGACAAGGTCGAGGCCAGCGAGGATCCGCTGTTCTTCGCCGTCATCGACAAGGCGAGCGGCAAGGTCGCCGGGCGGCAGACGCTGATGCGCATCGACCCTGCCTATGGCGTGATCGAGATCGGCAACATCTATTGGGGGCCGCTGATCTCGCGCAAGCCGGCGGCGACCGAGGCGCAGTTCCTGTTCATGAAATACATCTTCGACGATCTCGGCTATCGCCGCTACGAATGGAAATGCAACAACCGCAACGAGCCGTCGAAGCGCGCCGCCGAGCGTTTCGGCTTCAAGTTCGAGGGCATTTTCCGCCAGCACCTTGTGGTCAAGGGAGAAAACCGCGATACCGCGTGGTACTCGATCATCGACAAGGAATGGCCGGCGCTGCGCGAAGCCTACGAGGCATGGCTCGATCCGGCCAATTTCGACGATGAAGGCCGCCAGAAGCGGCGGCTCGAGGATTTCCGCGCCGCGTCCGGCGCGTAGCAGGAGTTCCGCGATGGCGCACAGCCACGATCATGGGCCTGGAGGGCATGGCCACAGCCATGGCGCGGGCCATGTGCATGGCTCGACCGACAAGAAGCGGGTGCTGATCGCCGCCTGCCTGACCGCCGGCTTCATGGTCGCGGAGGCTCTCGGCGGCCTGCTGACGGGATCGCTGGCGCTGCTTGCCGATGCCGGCCACATGCTTGCCGATGCGATCGCGCTCGGGCTCGCGTGGTATGCCTTCCATCTCGCCGGCCGCCCGGCCACGGTTCGCCTGACCTACGGGTTCGGCCGGGTCAAGACGCTGGTCGCCTACACCAACGGCATCGCCATCTTCGCCATCGCGCTGTGGATCGTCTACGAAGCCTGGGGCCGCCTGATGGCGCCGGCGCCGGTGCTCGGCGGGCCGATGCTGGTGGTCGCGACCGCCGGCCTGCTGGTCAACATCGCCTCTTTCTTCGTGCTGCATGGCGGCGACCGCGAAAGCCTCAACATGCGCGGCGCCATCCTGCATGTGCTGGGCGACCTGCTCGGCTCGGCCGCGGCCATCGCGGCGGCCCTGGTCATCCTGGCGACGGGCTGGACGCCGATCGATCCGATCCTGTCGGTTCTGGTCTCGCTGCTGATCCTGTGGACGGCGTGGTCGCTGATGCGCGAGGCCGCCCATGTGTTGCTCGAAGGCGTGCCGGCGAGCCTCGACCGCGACGTGATCGCCAAGGATCTGGAGGTCGCGGTCAAGGGCGTGCGCGAGGTGCACCACATGCATGTCTGGTCGCTCGACGGTTCGAGCAACATGGCGACGCTGCACGCCTGCCTGAATGACGGGGTCGACGCGCACAGCGCGGTCAGCGCCATCAAGAAGCGGCTCGCCGCCGAGCACGGCATCAGCCATGCCACCGTCGAACCGGAATTCGGGCATTGCGCCGACGATGATGACGATCACGATCACGACCGTGATCACGCGCATCATGCGGCGCCGCATCGCGGTCACTATCACTGATGGATCGCGATACACGCAATGCGGCGCTTGGCGCGTTCTGGGTGCTGCTCCTGTTCGGCATCGCCGCCTATTTCCTGCCGCGGGTGATGCTGGCAGCCGGCAGCGTCTCGACCATCCTGGCCGCCGCCATCGCGGCCGTCTTCATGGTGGCGATTTTCGTGGTCTTCTGGCTGCGTGGCCGCAGCCAGCGCAAGAAGGATCCTTGAGATGCGCGTGTTGATTACGGGCGCCGCCGGCATGGTCGGCCGCAAGCTGATTGCCCGGCTGGCCAAGGACGGGCAGCTGCGCGGCCGCAAGATCAGTGCGCTCGAGCTGCACGATATCGTGGCGCCTGAAGCGCCCGCCATGCCGGGGGTCGATGTCTCCCTCCACACCGGCGACCTTGCCGCGCCGGGCGCCACGGCAAGCCTGCTCGCGGCGCAGCCGGACGTGATCTTCCATCTGGCCGGCATCGTGTCGGGCGAGGCGGAAGCCAATTTCGACCTCGGCTACCGGGTCAATCTCGACGGCACGCGCGCGCTGTTCGACGCCGTGCGTCTGGCGGGGTTTGCGCCGCGCCTCGTCTTCACCTCGTCGATCGCGGTGTTCGGCGCGCCGTTCCCGGATGTCATCCCGGACGAATTCCACCCGACGCCGCTGACCTCCTACGGCACGCAGAAACAGATGAGCGAGGCGCTGCTCGCCGACTATACGCGGCGCGGCTTCTTCGATGGCATCGGCATCAGGCTGCCGACCATCTGCGTGCGGCCAGGCAAGCCGAACAAGGCGGCCTCGGGGTTCTTCTCCGGCATCATCCGGGAGCCGCTCGCCGGCCAGGAGGCGATCCTGCCGGTGCCGCGCTCGGTGCTGCATAGCCACGCCAGCCCGCGCTCGGCGGTGAACTTCCTGATCCACGCGGCGGAGATCGACGGCGCCGCCGTCGGGCCGCGCCGCAACCTCACAATGCCCGGCGTCGCCGTCACCGTCGGCGAGCAGATCGAGGCGCTGGAACGGGTCGCCGGTTCAGATGTGGCGAAGCTGATCCGCGAGCAGCCCGACGACACCATCTGGGCGATCGTCAAAGGCTGGCCGACACGGTTCGAGGCGAAGCGCTCAAGGGAACTTGGGTTCGCCGCCGAGACGAGTTTCGACGAGATCATCCGCGCCCATATCGAGGACGAGCTGGGTAACAAATTGGCGGGTTGATTCGGCGTCAGACGCCGCCGGTCAGGCCGGCCGACAGCAGCAGCAGTCCGACCACGAAGATGAACGCCGCGCCGCCGATCTCGACGAAGGAATGGATGCGGTTGCCCATGCGACCGTCGCCGGCGAAATAGACCGCCCAGTTCTTGGCGGTCACCGCAAGCGTCGCCAGGGCAGAGACGGTGATCGCGGTGCCGATCGACATGGCGAGCACCGACAGCAGGCCGCCCAGCCAGAGCCCGTTGAGCAGGGCAAAGCTCAGCACGATCAGCGCACCGGAGCAGGGGCGGATGCCGACGGCGGCCACCGCCGACCACGCCGTCCGCCAGTCGAAATGGTCGCCCGACAGCAGCGCCGGATCGGGAGCGTGCGAATGGCCGCAGGTCTCGCACACTTCGCCGTCGGCGTGGTCATGATGGTGGTGATCGTGCGCGTGATCGTGCGCGCCGTGGCCATGCGCGTGCGAATGGTGGGCCGCGTGGTCGTCCTGGTCGTGCGTGTGAAGCGCGGCGTGCGAATGACCCGCATGTGAATGCCCTGCGTGCGAATGGCCGGCATCCGAGTGTCCTGCATGCGAGTGACCGGCATGGGCCGCCGAGAGGCTGTAGGCCGTGTCGGCGCCGAACAGGCGGCGGATGGCGGGACCCGCCTTGCGACAGAGCAGCCAGGCGCCGAACAGGGTGACCAGCACGTAGCTCGAGATTTCCAGGAACCATGCCGCGTCGGTCATCGACACCGCGGTGCCGCGCAGCACGAAATAGGCGAGCATCATGACCACGACCGCCGTCAGCCCCTGCAGCAGCGCCGAGACGAAGGACAGCATGATGCCGCGCTTCAGCGCCACCTCATTGGCCACCATGTAGGACGAGATCACCGCCTTGCCGTGTCCGGGGCCGGCGGCGTGGAAGATGCCATAGGCGAAGGAGAGGCCGATCAGCAGCCACAGCTTGCTGCCGTCCTGGCGCATCGCCTTCATCGCGCTAGCCAGCGCATGGTAGAATTCCTGCTGGCGCAGGTTGATCCACATCAGGATATGGGCGAACGGACCGCTGGCGGTGGGCGCCATGCCGTCATTGGTGCCGATGCCGAGCGAGCTCTGCGCATGGGCGACGCCCGGCAGATGGATTATCACCAGGGTGGCGGCCGCAAGGCCGAGCGCCAAGCGGATATTCGTGGGGTATCCCACGAATATCCGCCTAGATTCCCTTGTTTGCCGCAGGTTCCGATCGCAAAACCGCAGGACACTTTTGCGGTACCTGCTTGCGCGCAGCGACGGTTTCATCACCGATCTATCCTTCCGGCGGGCAGTTCAGTTCGAGCTTGGTGGCGAAGATCTTGCTCATGTCGGTGCCTGTCGGATCGTTGAAGAAGGCTTCCGTCAGGGTCTTCTGGTTCTGGGCGATCGCCTCGTCCGGGTCGGGGCGGACGACCTTCCTGGTGCAGGTCGAGGGCAGGCCCTCGACGGTCAGGTTCGAATCGTCGGTGAAGTCGATCGCGGTGTAGAAGGTCGGGTCATAGACGCCGATGTCGATCTTGCCGGTGAGCTTGATCGGGGCCTTCGGTTCGGATTCGAACAGGATGATCAGCTGGTCATTGTCGAAATTGGCCATCAGGTGCGGCGGCGGGGTCATCGCCACATCCTTGCCGTCCTGGGTGACGAGCTGGAAATAGTTGAACTCCGCCAGCGAGGAATGGACGGTGTCGGCCACTTCCTTCAGCTCCTTGTCGTCAAGCTTCAGGTCGGAGTTCTTGTCGAACTCCATCATCACCGTACTCGAAAACAGGTCGTCGAAACGCCAGAGATGGCGCAACGCCTTCACACTTTGGTGATCCTCGCTGAGGATGACGTCGAGTCGCGCTTCGGCGAAGACGTGGGGATGCACCTCGGCCGGTCCGACCGCCGCGAACGTCGCCGCCAAGGCGGAAGACAGCATGATTGCTTGCCGTTTCAGGTGCATTTGCGGATGGCGATTCCGTGGCTTTGGATGGTTGCCCGAGAGTTACCAAAAAGGGGGCGAAATTGGGACCGCGTCGGCTGCCGGCGTGTCAGGCGCTTTCTCGCGTCTTGAACCACTGCACCAGGAAATCGACGAAGACGCGCACCTTTGCCGGCAGATAGCGCCGGTGCGGATAGACGGCGAAGATGCCGCTGCCGGAGAGCAGGCGGTCGTCCAATGCCGTCACCAGACGGCCGCTCTCGATCTCGGGGATGGCGATGAAATCGGGCAGCATGGTGAAGCCAAGGCCGGCAACGGCGGCAGCCCGCGCGGTCATCGGGCTGTTGACCTCGATCGGGCCGGATACCGACACGCTCATCGTCTCGCCGGCGTCGCCCTTGAACGGCCAGTTGGTCAGCCAGCGGCCATTGGTGTCGATGATGCAGGGGATGCGGGCGAGGTCCTGCGGACGCATCGGCATGCCGTGCTTGGCGATTAGGTCCGGAGATGCGCACAGCCTGACCGAAAAGGGCGCAAGGCGCCTCGCGATCAGCGAGGAGTTCTCCAGCCTGGAGATGCGCACGGCGAGGTCGAAGCCCTCCTCGACCAGGTCGACGAAACGGTCATCGAGATGGATGTCGAGCACGATGTCGGGATGCTCCTTGGCGAAGTCGATCAGCGACTGGCCGATCGGCGCGTCGGCGAAGGTACGCGCCGCCGAAAGCTTGATGCGGCCGCGCACATCGCCGGAGGATTCGCGCACCGCATCGGCCAGGCTGTCGACCTCGCGCACGATCTCGGAGGCGCGCCTGTAATAGGTATGGCCGGCCTCGGTCATCGAGAACTGCCTGGTAGTGCGGTTCAGGAGCAAGGCGCCGAGCTCGTCCTCCAGCTCGCGCACATATTTCGACAGCAGCGCCTTGGAGCGGCCGATCTTGCGCGCGGCGGCCGAAAAGCCTTCGGCCTCGACGACGTCGATGAAGGCGCGCATGCGGGTCAACGTGTCCATGGCTCAGGCCTTTCGTGCGGCGTCGAGGAGTTTTCGGCCGAGCCGTATCAGGGCGACATCGCTCCCGGAAGGGCCGAGCAGCGACAGGCCGAACGGCGCGCCGTCGACCGATCCGAGCGGCAGCGTGATCTGCGGGAAGCCGGAGAGGCCGGAGAGGCACAATAGATGCAGCGCCCTTTCGCGGTAGGTCTGCAGCTGTTCCGGCGCGCTGTTGACGAGCGGCGCCGCGCCCGGAACGGTCGGCAGGACGAGAAAGCCATGGCTGCCGAGCAGGGCGGCGAGCTCGGCACGGAAGGCCAGCCGGCGGGTCGTCTCGGTTTCGACCGTCCTGGCATCGACGGCACGGCCAAAAGCAAAACGCTCGTCGACGCCCGGCCCGAGACCGCGCTCGCCGCTGCTGATCCAGTCGCCATGCTCCTGCCATGCCTCGAAGGCCTGCAGGCGGCGAAAGCACCAATAGAGCTCGTCGGGGAAGGAGGTGAAACTGTACTCCACCTGCGCATGCTCGCCGATGACGGAAGCGGCGAGCGCCTTCATCCTGGCATATTCGGCGGCCTCGGCCGGACCCGACACCAAGGCGTCCAGCCAGCCGATCGACAGTGGCAGGTTGAGCGCATGCTGATGCGGGTCGCGGCCGAGCAGCAGCTTGCCGACCGCCTCATAGGTTTCGATGTCGTCGGCGAACCAGCCGAACGTGTCGAAGCTCGGGGCGAGCTTCATGGCGCCGTCGAGCGATATGCGGCCATGCGTGGCGCGCAGCCCGATCAGGCCGCAAAAACTCGCCGGCGCGCGGATCGAGCCGCCGGTGTCGGAGCCGGTGGCGATGTCGGCGAGCTTGCCCGCCACCGCCGCCGCCGATCCCGATGATGAGCCGCCGGTGACGCGCTCGGGCGCGGCCGGGTTCACCGGAAACGGAAAGTGCGCGTTCTGGCCCATCAGCGAGAATGCGAGCTCGTCGGTCTGGGTCTTGCCGACGAATCGCGCGCCGGCATCGAGAATCATCTGCACCGCGGGAGCGGTCCGCGACGCCGCGTGAGCCGCTGCGAACTTGCCTGGATTGCCGCAGCCGGTGCGATAGCCGGCGACGTCGTAGATGTCCTTCACCGCCAGCCTGAGACCAGCCAGCGTGCCCAATTGCGCATGCGCGACAGGCATTTGGCGAAGGTTCAGGAAGGCGTTGAGCGGTCCGTGCGTGCCTGTCATCGTTCGATATCCGGATACGGTAATCCGTAGATTGTTCGATGCCGGAAATTTTACAACCGCAGCTTACGATTTTTATTGATTGTGAAATCCTACGCTCTTATATCGCGCTTGCCCAAAGTCGCACGTGCCTGTGGGTGTCCGCCGATCCTCGAATGGTGAGGGCAATCGGTAAGGTAACTGGAGCCAACCACTCCAGTCGGTCAGTGGCCAACCACAAGATCGAGGACACCTTGAAGCAACGACGGTGCGGGCCTTTCTGGTTCTTTTCCGGTTGTCCAAAGACCGGGGTTACTAAAGAGGCACACCTTCATTGCCGGCAGTGCGGACGGGTCTCCCATCCAAGCCAAGGCAGACAAAGCGAACCGAGGCCGGGCAAGGCCAAGGTTCACCGCCGCGAGACGGCATTTCATGGTTCCGGGGTCTCCACCGGCTGGTTCCATGGATATTCCGTCCCGCCTTTGTCCACCGCGTGTTCGCGAGGCCGACAGCCCGCGTCCCGCAGCCTTATTGCGCGCCGAAAGGCGTTATGGAGAGACCCCGATGGCCACCCAGCGCATCCTTGACTTCCTCGCCACCCGACGTCCGAACGGCCCATGCCTCGTCGTCGACCTCGATGTCGTGCGCGACAATTTCCGCGCCTTCGAGAAGGCGTTGCCCGATTCCAAGATCTACTATGCGGTGAAGGCAAACCCGGCGCCGGAGATCCTGCGCCTGCTTGCTGCGATGGGCTCGTCCTTCGACACCGCATCGGTTGCCGAAGTCGAGATGGCGATGGACGCGGGTGCGCCCGCGGACCGCATTTCCTTCGGCAACACCATCAAGAAGGAGCGTGACATCGCGCGCGCCTTCCATCTCGGCATCCGCCTGTTCGCGGTCGACTGCGTCGAGGAGGTCGAGAAGATCGCCCGCGTCGCACCCGGCGCGCGCGTGTTCTGCCGCGTGCTGACCGACGGCGAGGGCGCCGAATGGCCGCTGTCGCGCAAGTTCGGCTGCGTCCCGGCGATGGCGGTCGACGTGCTGCGCCACGCCAAGGCGCTCGGCCTCGACGCCTATGGCGTGTCGTTCCATGTCGGCTCGCAGCAGACCGATCTCACGGCCTGGGACCGCGCGCTGGGCGATGCCAAGAAGGTGTTCGCGACGCTCGCCGACGAGGGCATCGTGCTCAAGATGGTCAACATGGGCGGCGGCTTTCCGACCCGCTACCTGAAGGACGTGCCGGTGGCGCAGGCCTACGGCCAGGCGATCTTCTCGGCGCTGCGCAAGCATTTCGGCAACGCGCTGCCCGAGACGATCATCGAGCCGGGCCGCGGCATGGTCGGCAATGCCGGCGTCATCAAGTCGGAAGTCGTGCTGATCTCGAAGAAGGCCGACAATGACAATGTGCGCTGGGTGTTCCTCGACATCGGCAAGTTCGGCGGTCTCGCCGAGACCATGGACGAGGCGATCCGCTACCCGATCGTCACCGCGCATGACGGCAGCGAGACCGCGCCTTGCGTGCTCGCCGGCCCGACCTGCGATTCGGCCGACGTGATGTACGAGAAGACGCCCTATCCGCTGCCCCTGTCGCTGACCATCGGCGACGAGGTGCTGATCGAAGGCACCGGCGCCTACACGACGACCTACTCCTCGGTCGCCTTCAACGGCTTCGAGCCGCTCCGATCCTACGTGATCTGACCGGTTCGCAAGGACCGTTCAGATCATCCCAGGTGGGCGCCTGTCGCCCACCCGGGCTCGCTTGTGGAACAGATCTCCGCTCGTGAAGGATCGCGGACATGGACTACCTGATCAAATCGGCCATTGCGGACACCGACATTGCCCCCTCATCCGGCCCTTCGGATCAGCTCTTCTTCGCGGGGGAGAGGAGCCCGATGGCAGCGCTTGCGCCCTCCCTTGCCCAATGGGCACAGGCTGGCTCGCGCGGCGAGCCGGGTGAGGGGGCCTCACAGGCTCCGGCATTCGCCATCGTGGCCGAAAGCGCCGGCGATATCGAAGCGCGCGAGGACCTGCTCGACCGTGCCATGGGGCCTGGGCGGCGCAGGAAGTCGTCGGAGAAGTTGCGGCGCGGCCGCCGGCCGTCGGAAGGCCTGGCCTTCGTCGCGCGCGATGCCTCGGGCGCGGTGCTCGCCACCGTGCGGCTCTGGGATGTAAGCTTGGGCGAGGGCGGTGCGGCGGCACTGCTGCTTGGCCCGCTGGCCGTCGATCCCGCGCTCAAGGGCGCCGGTATCGGCTCGGCGCTGATGCGCCATGCTGTCGCCGAGGCGGCGCGCCTCGGCCATGGCGCGATCCTGCTCGTCGGCGATGCGCCCTACTATGGGCGCTTCGGCTTCTCGGCGGCGAAGACCGGCGCGCTGGCGATGCCCGGCCCCTATGAGCGGCACCGGCTGCTGGCGCTGGAGCTGGTGGAAGGCGTGCTCGACGGCGCGCGCGGCACGCTGAAGGCTGCCGGGCGCAAGCTCAAGTCGCTGCCACTGGTGGCCTGAGACAGAAACGCCGCCCAGCGGGGCGGCGTTTTGCTTGGTTTTTCGAGAAGGTCAGCCGAGCAACTGGCTGAGCGCCATGGCGACGGTCATGTCGCCCTCGATCTTTATCTTGCCGGACATGAAGGCCATGGTCGGGTTGAGGTCGCCGGCGATCAGCGAATCCAGATCGTCGAGCGAAAGCTTGACGGTGCAGTCGGTCGGCGCGTCGGTGGTCGAAACGCTGGCGCCGTCGATGACGATGACGCCGTCGCTGCCGGTATCGAACTTCACCGAATGCTCGAAGCCCGCGCTTGCCACGCGCGACTTGATCCTGTCGGCAATCTCCTGAACGCTCACGGCGGTTCTCCTCATCTCGTTGCGTTTGATGCGCGGCGGCGCTTTGCCCGGCGCATGTCGCGATCACGGTCGCTGACGCATATAGCTTCGCATTGACGTTTACGTCAACGTGGTGGCGATGCGTCATCTCGCATCACCTCGGCAGACCTGTAGGCCGCCGTGCCTCGGCGAGCGATCAATGCTCCGCCTGGAAAGGCTTGGTCATTGCTTGCGCGGTCTCGCCGGCATTCTTGCGGCGGCGCAGCGCGTTGTCGCGGATCTCGTCCTTGGACAGGAAGTTGACCTGGTCGACCAGGACGTCGTGCACCAGCTCGACCCCGACGCGGGCGTTGATGGTGTCGTGGATCGCCTTGCGGAAAGTATCGAGATCGATCGTGTCCTTCTTGGTGAAATCGATCTGCGGGTTGGAATAGAGATAGGAATAGACCTGGTCGGTGATCAGCGCCTGCGCCGGGATCGACAGTTTCTTTATCTGCTCGGGCTCGACCGTGTAGACGAGCTTGGTGAGAAAATAGCCGTCGATCCTGCCGTCGCGGATCAGCGGCACCGAGATGATGTCGGTCTTGACGTAGTCGAGGCCGCCCAGCATCGGCTTCGGCGTCTCGCCGACGCCGGCCTTGCCGGCCGCCTGGAACGAATAGAACACGGCGCCGAGCGTCGCTGCGCAGATCCAGATCGCGGCGGCGATAAACTTGATCACCGGTCGTTTCCCCGCATGGGCCTCGCGGCCGAAGTCATGCCCGGGCCCAGCCGAATTCGCCGGCCGAATAGGTGCCGTCGGCCTCGGCGCGCTGGATGGCGTTCTTCAAGAGATTGGCGACCTCGTTGACGGCGTTGAGATGGGCAAGGATCGCCGCCTCGTTCTTGGCCAGCTTCTGGCGCAGCCGCGCCAGCCCCTCGCGATGCTGCTCCAGGAATTCGATCTCGTTGGCGCCCTTCATGGCACGGGTCAGCTCATAGAGGTAGCGGCTCTTGCGGGCGTTGGAGGCCTTGAGGTCGTAACCTGTGCTGGCGCGGATGCCCGCCGTCTCCTCGTCGACCGCTTCCTCGATGCGGCCGATGATGGCGGCGAGGTTTCCAGGTCGCGCGAACTGGACGGGCGCTTCCGAGGTCCGCGCCGGCAGGTTGGAGAGTTCGGATTGGTCGGCCATGAGGATCCTAAATTTTCGTCTCGGTTTCTATGGTCGTGTCGTCGCCGGTCATCGACCGCGCGGCCTGGCGCTGCAGCTCCTGCACCATCGAGGTCGACAGCCGGGTCTGCTGGTCGACCTCGGTCTTTTCCGGCCCGCCCGAAACCGGGCCGACAGGCACGGTGCGCTTGCCGTCCATGTAGTGGTCGGCAAGCAGCGATCTGGCGATGCCGATGCCGCCGCGCGCGGCCATCGCATTGGCCATCTGCTCGGCCATCTGCGATTTCCACATGTCGCCGGCGAGGCCCTTGCCGTAAACGCCCTCGGTGTCCTTGGGCATCATGTTCTGGATGAAGGTCTGCAGCACCATCGCCTCGAAGCGCTGGAACTTCTTCTCCGGATTTGCCGCCTCGGCCTTGTCCGCCGTGGCGCGGGAAAGCATGGTGCCGGTCGTGGCGACCGAAAACGCGTCGGAGGCGCCGCCGGTGCGTTTCGCCAGTGCGGCCCGCGCGGCCTCGACATCCGTCGGCTCGGCGGCGCGGGCAACGTCCAGAACGATGTCGCTGGGTGGAGAGATTGCCAAAAAAGTCCGCCTCTTGCCGATTTTCGTGGCACGGACAATGGCGCAACAAGCTTGCGGCAGGCTTGCGGAGAGCGAGGCGACGCGATCGGCGCCGGACCGATACGCGCTCGGCCAGAATCCCTCTGCCGGCCAACGCCGCGACACGGCTTCAAGTCTTATTTTTCGAAGTATTAATACGTTAACGGCGCTGCCTCGCTAACGGCCAAATTGGGCAGTTTAGAAACCGCTCATTAACCCGCTCCCCTCATCCTCAAATCCACGCACTGGAGACGTTGATCGTGAAACGCGATGTCGCGCTGATCGCATTCTTGCTGTCGCTTGCCTGCCCGTTCGCTTCCCAGGCCGGGACGATCATGGAAACCAGCGGCAAGGCGTTCGCGCCGCCTGCCTTCTTTTCGTTCTGCAGTCGCCAACCCAGCCTGTGCAGCACCGCCGGGGGAAGGAAGGTCGTTGTCCTGCAGCCGGGACTGAGTTCCGAATTGAAGCAGGTGAACCGCTCGGTCAATTCGCGCATAACAGAGCTCAGCGACCAGGCCACCGTCGGCAAGGAAGACGACTGGCGCGTGCCGACCGTCTCCGGCGATTGCGAGGACATCGCGATCCTGAAGAAGCTCGAACTGATGAAGCGCGGCTGGCCGGCTTCGGCGCTGCTGCTGACCGTGGCAAGCTATCACGGCGAAGGGCATACGGTGCTGACGGTGCGCACCAGCGAGGGCGACCTGGTGCTCGACAATCTCACCAACTCCGTCCGCGACTGGTCCAGCACCCCATACAGCTATTTCGCCCGGCAGGCGCAGGGCAATGGCAAGCGCTGGGAACGGATCGGTGCAGCCAGGCCGGTCAAGGCCACCGCGACGGGCGGCTGACGCTTCTCAGGGCGCCGTCCAGCGCCAAGGCGGAAGCCACCGCTATTCCTGTTCCCGTTTCTGGGCGATCAGATCAAGCCGCTCGCGGTCGGAGCGTTCGCGCTCGTCGCGGCGGCGCACGTCCTTGTAGGCGCGCTCGACCATGTTGGTGCGTGCAGTCGCCGTGGCGATGAGGCCCGCTTCCTGCCTGGCACTTTCCAGGCTGGCCTCCTGGCGCACCAGGGCATTGGCGATGCGGCGATGGTAGAGGTCGGGGAACAGGCCGGCCAGCGACTGGTCCGCGTCGAAATGCTCGACCAGTTCCCTTGCCTCGGCCTCGGCGGTTCCCGCCGCCGCCACGAATGTCGCATGGCGCGTCTCGTGCAGAGCCTTCAGCTGCTCCTGCACCTTGACCAGTTTCCGCAATCGCTCCTTGCGCGTGGTCATCGCTTCACCGGGCGAGCGTCAGTTCGACAAAGCCATCGACGAACAGCGACAGCAAGGTGCCGATGGCGAAATAGAAGATGATCAGCCCGCCGGCGATGACGAAGGGCAGCGAGATGAAATAGACCGGGATCTGCGGCGTCAGCTTGTTGACGAAGCCGATGGTCAGGTTGACCAGGATGGCATAGGCGACGAAGGGGCTGCCGAGGCGGATGACCAGGAAGAAGGCGTCCGACACCGTGTCGGTGACATCGACGAGCGCTGCCTGCGGGTTGAAGAAAACATTGACCGGCGCGACCGCATAGGAGGCGACCAGGGCGCGCACGATCTCGTGGTCGAAATCGAAGACGAAGAGCAGCAGCAGCGCCGAGAACGAGATGATGGCGGCAAGTGCCGCCTGCGGTTCCGGCTCCTCGATCGCCGGCCCGCCCGAGCCGCCATAGCCGATCAGCATGGCGATGGCCGAGCCGATGAAGCGCAGCGCCTCCATGTAGAGCCTTGTCATGGCGCCGATCAGCCCGCCGACCAAAAGCTCGGAGACGATCATCGGCGCCAGGATCTGCGGACGCGGATCGACATAGGGGTAGATGCGGTCCCAGAGGAAGGCGAGCAGGCCGCCGGTGGCGGCGACCGACACGAACAGCCGGACCTGGATCGGCACGCGGGCGCTCGACAGGCCCGGCATCAGCATGAAGCAGGCGCCGATGCGGCAGAAGGCGAGGAAGGCGGCGATGACGACGCCTTGCGAGAGCGCGCTCACGAGATCGTCCCGAGCACCTTGATCTCGACGCCCTTGGCGATCTCGACATGGGAGAGAACGGGGAGCGTGGTGAACAGGCGCTCGATGATCATGCGCACATAGGGCCGCGCGTCGGGCGCGGTGACGAGGACAAAGCGCTCGCCGGCTTCGAGATGCTTGCGGATCGCCTTGGTCGCATCCTGGCCGAATTCCTCGAGCTGGCGCGGGTCGATGTCGAACTCGCGCACCTCGCCCTTGGCGTCGCGCTTGAGGCTCTGGTGGAAGGCGAGGTCCCAGCGGTTGCCGAGGCGCAGCACCTTGAGCATGCCACCCTCGGAAAGATCGCCGCAGATCTGCTGCGCCATGCGGATGCGGACGTGCTCGACGATCTGCTCGGTGCGGCGCACGTGCGGCGCGATCTCGGCGATGGCCTCGATGATCAGGTGCAGGTTGCGGATCGACACGCGCTCGGCAAGCAGGAGCTTCAGCACCGCCTGCAGGCCGGGATAGGAGATGTGCGAGGTGCAGATCTCGTCGGCGAGCTTGCGGTATTCCGGATCCTGCCTCTCGAGCAGCGCTTTCATGTCCTTGTAGGAGAGCAACTGCGGCAGGTTGTTGCGGATCACCTCGGAGAGATGGGTGAGCAGCACCGACATGTTGTCGGCATAGGTGTAGCTCTCGCGCTTGAGGTCCTCGGCGAAGGTCTCCAGCACCGAGAAGGCGCGCATGCCGAAAGCCGGCTCGCGGATCTCCTCGCCTGGCAGGTCCGGCACGTCGCGGGTGCCGAGCAGCACCATGATCTCGCCGACGCGCATCTGGTACTCGGCGACGACCGTGCCGTGGACCTTGATCTGGTAGCTCTTCGGCGGGATGGCGAAGTCGTCGGCGACGCGCACTTCGGGCACGACGAAGCCATATTGCTGGGCGAATTTCTTGCGCATCTTGGCCATGCGGAAGACCAGCTCCTGATGCGACACCAGCAGGCGCGTCGACAGCTGCTTGCCGATCAAGAGCTCGATCTCGGCGGTGGCAAGGGAGGCCTTGACCGAGTTCTTCTCCTCCTCGGCCTTTTTCGCCTTCTCCTCGTCCTTCAGCGCCGCGGCGGCGGCCATGGCGCGGTTGTGGCGCAACGGGATGACGTAGCCGAGACCAGCCATGCCGCCGGCAAGGGCAAAGAACGGGAACAGCGGCAGGCCGGGCATGAGGCCGAGGATGACCAGCAGGAAGGCGGCGACATAGAGCGCGCGCGGGTGAGCGCCAAGCTGGCCGAACACGGCCTGGTTGGCCGAGCCGCGGGTGCCGCCCTTGGAGACCAGCATGCCGGCGGCGAGCGAGACGATCAGCGCCGGAATCTGGGTTACGAGACCATCGCCGACCGACAGCTTGATGAACACGTCGGCGGCTTCGCCCATGCCCATGCCGTGGCGGATGTAGCCGATGGCGATGCCGCCGACGATGTTGATGGCGGTGATGATGAGGCCGGCGATGGCGTCGCCGCGCACGAATTTCGAGGCGCCGTCCATCGAGCCGAAGAAGGAGGATTCCTCTTCCAGCTCGCGGCGGCGCAACTGCGCCGTCTTCTCGTCGATCATGCCGGCGGAGAGGTCGGCGTCGATCGACATCTGCTTGCCGGGAATGGCGTCGAGGGTGAAGCGGGCGCCAACCTCGGCGATACGGGTGGCGCCCTTGGTGATGACGATGAAATTCACCACGATCAGGATCAGGAAGACGATCAGGCCGATGACGAAGTCACTCGACATCACCAGCTTCGAGAAGCCCGAAATGACATAGCCGGCCGCGTGCGTGCCCTCATTGCCGTGCGACAGGATCATACGCGTGGTGGCGATGTTGAGCGACAGCCGGAGCATGGTGGCGATCAGCAGCACGGTCGGGAAGGAGGAGAAGTCGAGCGGCCGCTGGATCCACAGCGCCACCATCAGGATCAGCACCGACAGCGCGATCGAGAAGGCGAGGCCGATGTCGATGAGGAAGGCCGGGATCGGCAGGAACAGCACGGCCAGAATGATGACGATGCCCAGCGCGAAGAAGACGTCGCGGCCGTTCTTGGCCGCCAGGCCTGCCGGGATTGTTTCGCTGATCGCCATATCGTCCTCAAGTCTCCAGCCCGCCGAGTGCGCGGCAGCCTTTCGAGCCTAACCGGCCAAGCTTGCGCGAAGGTGGGAGACTGGCTACTGCCGATGGGCGCGGCATCCTCAGCCGCGCGCAACCTTCAGAAGGGGACCGGCATGCTCGTGATCATCGGCACCATCCGCTTGCCGGCGCACAGGCTGGACGAGGCAAGGCCGGCCATGCAGACGATGGTTTCGGCGAGCCGCGCCGAGCCGGGCTGCCTCGAATATTCCTACGCGCAGGATGTCCTCGACAGCGGGCTGATCCGCGTCACGGAGGTATGGAGCGACAGGGCCGCGCTCGAGGCGCATTTCCGCTCGCCCCACATCGCCGACTGGCGCGCGAGCTGGCCGGCGCTCGGCATCGGCGACCGCAACCTCGTGCTCTACGAAGCCGGCGACGCCAGGCCGACCTGATCGAGCAGCCTGCATCGATATCGTCGCGATTGCCGCAGCGCCCAAATGGCGCCACATGCAGTCGGCATTGCAATTGCCACGCAATGCCGCCGGGCGTATCAGGCCGGCAGCTTTCCATTCCCTTCGGATATCGGCCAACCGCTCCGATGACTGCCACAAACCACAGCCAAGTCTATGCCCGCCGGCTGCGCGCGGTGCTGATCCGATCGATCCCGCTGCTCGAGGCGCGCGGCATCGTCATCGTCGTACTTGCGGGTGTCGTCGGGGTGATGTCGGGCGCGCTTGTCACCGGCATGAGCGAACTGGTGCAAGGCATGCACTGGCTGCTTTACGGCGTGCAGCCGGGCGGCCGGCTGTCGGCGATGTTTTCGCTGGCAAGCCCGATGCAGGCGATGATCCCGGCGATCGGCGGCATCCTGCTTGGGCTGACCGTGATCTGGCTCAGGAAGTGGAAATTCCGCACCCCGGTCGACCCGATCGAGGCCAACGCGCTCTATGGCGGGCGCATGTCGCTCACCGACACGTTCATCATCGTCGGCCAGACGGTGCTGTCCAGCGGCTTCGGCGCCTCGGTCGGGCTGGAGGCCGGCTACACGCAGGTTGGCTCTGGTCTGGCGTCGCGGCTGGCGCGCGCCTTCAGGCTGCGCCGCAACGACGTGCGCATCCTCGTCGGCTGCGGTGCAGCCGGCGCCATCGCCGCCGCCTTCGACGCGCCGCTGACCGGCGCCTTCTACGGCTTCGAGCTGATCATCGGCATCTATTCGGTCGCCAATGTCGCGCCGGTGATGACGGCGGCCATCTGCGCCTCGCTGACGGCGGAAGTGTTTGGCGTCGTGCCGTTTCCGCTGGAACTGTCAGGCCTGCCGGCGCTGACCGCCAGCCAGTACATTCCGTTCCTGCTGCTCGGCCTGCTCGGCGGTGCGGCCTCGATCGCCATCATGCATCTGGTCAGCCTGATCGAGCACGGCTTTGCCCGGCTGTCGATCGATGCGTCGCTGCGGCCCTTCATCGGCGGCATCCTTGTCGGGCTGCTCGGGCTGGTGACGCCGCAGGTGCTGTCCAGCGGCCATGGCGCGCTGCATCGCGAGTTCGCGATGAACTATGGGCTTGGCGTCGTCGCCAGCGTCTTCGTGCTGAAGCTGGCGGCCTCGGCGATCTCGCTCGGCTCGGGGTTTCGCGGCGGCCTGTTCTTCGCCTCGCTGTTCCTCGGCGCGCTGCTCGGCAAGGTCTTCGCCGGCGTGATGGCATTCGCCTCGCCGGCGACCGGCATCGATCCGGCGGTCGCCGCCGTCGTCGGCATGACCTCGCTCGCCGTCGGCGTCGTCGGCGCGCCGCTGACGATGACCTTCCTGGCGCTGGAATCGACGCGCGACCTGACGCTCACCGGCGTTGTGCTGGCGGCCTCGCTCATGGCGGCGATGCTGGTGCGCGAGACTTTCGGCTATTCGTTCTCGACCTGGCGTTTCCACCTGCGCGGCGAGACCATCCGCAGCGCCCACGACGTCGGCTGGATGCGCAGCCTCACGGCCGGCTCGATGATGCGCAAGGATGTTCGCACCATCGATGCCGCGACGACACTTGGCGCCTTCCGCAAGGCGGTGCCGCTGGGCTCGGCGCAGCGCGTCATCGCGGTGGATGACGGCCAGCACTATGTCGGCGTGCTGATCGTGGCGGAACTGCACAGCGAGGTTTCGGATGGCGAGACGCCGGTGCGCGCTCTCGCCCGGTTCAAGGACGCCGTGCTGGTGCCTTCCATGAACGTCCAGACGGCGGCCGAAACCTTCCAGCGCGCCGGTGCCGAGGAACTGGCCGTGGTCGAGGATTTCGCCGATCGCGTCGTGCTTGGCCTTTTGACCGAAAGCCATCTGATGCGGCGCTATGCCGAGGAACTCGACAAAGCGCGACGGGACCTCTCCGGCGAAGGCTAGCGGCTTTCGCCGGCGCCTGCAATGATCAGGCTGACGACAGCACAGCAGACACGACGCCCACCTGATCCCTTCACCCTCCCTCCGGAAATTCTCCCATGCAAGCCAAGCGCAACGGCGACATATCGTTCTGGTATGCGGATATCGGCGGGGTTCCCGCGCCGCGGCCGCCCTTGCCCGGCGATATCGAGGCCGATGTCGCCATCGTCGGCGCCGGCTACACCGGCCTTTGGACCGCCTACTATCTGAAGAAGGCGAGACCGTCGCTGCGCATCGCGCTGATCGAGCGCGAATTCGCCGGCTTCGGCGCGTCGGGCCGCAATGGCGGCTGGCTGTCGGGCGGCTTCACCTGGTCGCGCGAGAAATATCTCAAGACCTCGACCCGGCAAGGTGTCAGCGCCATGCAGGCGGCGATGGCCGGCTGCGTCGACGAGGTGATCCGGGTGGCGGCCGCCGAAGGGATCGATGCCGACATTCGCCGCGTCGACAATCTGACGGTGGCCACCAACCCGGCGCAGCTCGAACGCGCCCGCGAGGAGTGCGAGACGATCCGCGCCTGGGACGTCGATCCGAACCGCGTCGAGATGCTCGATCAAGCGGCGACGCGGGCGCGCATCAATGTCCGCGACGTCCTTGGCGGCTTCGTCGTCCATGGCCAGGCGCGGGTGCAACCGGCCAAGCTGGTGCGCGGCCTTGCCGCCGCCGTCGAGCGGCTGGGTGTGCCGATCTACGAGAAGACGACGGTGACCGCCATCGCCAAGGGCAGCGTGACGACCAACCGCGGCACGGTGCGGGCAGAAACCATCATCCGCGCCACCGAGGGTTTTACGGCCGGCATCCCCGGCGAGGAACGGACCTGGCTGGCGCTCAACAGCGCGCAGATCGTGACCGAGCCGCTGTCGCCTGAGCTGTGGCGCGCGATCGGCTGGGAAGGACATGAGCTGCTCGGCAGTGCCGCCCATGCCTATTGCTATGCCCAGCGCACGCGCGAGGGGCGCATCACCATGGGCGGGCGCGGCGTGCCCTATCGCTACGGCTCGCGCACCGACGTCAACGGCCAGACGCAGCAGGCGACGATCGACCAGCTGCATCAGATCCTGACGACGCTGCTGCCGCAGACGGCGGGCTGCCGCATCGAGCATGCCTGGTGCGGCGTGCTTGGCGTGCCGCGCGATTGGTGCACGACGGTTGGCCTCGACCCGACGACCCGCATCGGCTGGGCCGGCGGCTATGTCGGGCTCGGCGTCTCCAGCTCCAATCTATCGGGGCGCACGCTCGCCGACCTGATCCTTGGCCAGGACACGGAACTGACGCGCCTGCCCTGGGTCAACCGCAAGGTGCGGCGCTGGGAGCCGGAGCCGTTCCGCTGGCTCGGTGTCCATTCGATGTACCAGCTTTACCATCTCGCCGATCGCCGCGAGGCCGCCGGGCTTTCGCACACCTCGAAGCTTGCCGCCCTGGCCGACGCCATCACCGGTCACTAGAGCAGTTCACCGTTTCACGGAAACGGCGGCCTGCTCTAACTCATTGTTTTGACGCAATTCCGGACGGAAAACCGTTCACACTTTTCCTGGAATTGCTCTATTGCGGATCAGCATTTCATGGAGCCCAATTTGATCGATCTTTCGACTTTCCACGACCTCGCCACGGCCGATATCGGGGCGTTCTCGCCGAAGCCGACCTCCATCGAAGGCGACCAGGTCGAGGCGGTGCGCTCGTTCTTCCAATCGCCGGACGGGAGCGTCGATATCGGCATCTGGGAATGCACGCCGGGCCGCTTCACCGCCGATCGCTCGGGCTCGTCGGAGATTTGCCACATCATCTCGGGACGGGTCGAAGTAGCGCGCGCCGATGGCGAAAGGCGCGAGCTCGGCCCGGGCGATCTGCTCGTCCTGCCGCAAGGCTGGAAGGGCGAATGGCTGATCAGGGAGACCACGCGCAAGCTCTACATGATCCAGAGCGCCGCCTGATCGCAGGCGACGATCGACCCGAACCGGGTCAGTGCTCGATCGGCCCCCTCGGTGAGACCAGGGCGGTGCCGGCGGTGGTCGGCCGCTCGATCATGCGGCGCACATGCGGCGGTTCCCCGCCGCTGTGCAATGCCCGGATGCGCTCGCCGACGACGGCGTCGGCATGGGTCGCCCGCCTGTTGTGGCGGATATACTCCAGCCAGGTCGGCGTGTGGTAATGCTCGATCCACACGGATGGATTTTCCAGGTCGCGCGCCAGTGTCCAGTTGCGGGCGCCGTCGCGGCGGCGGATGCGGCCGCGCTCGGCCATGGTGGCGAGGAACTCCGGCACGTCCTCGTCGCGGATGATGTACTCGATCATGACGGCGATCGGGCCGCTGCGCGGCTTGAGGTCGAGCCCCAGATGCGGCTCCTTGAAGCGGTTGAGCGGATCGAGGTTGAGCACCGCATGCTGCGGCAAGGGCAGGACGAGGCCGATGGCGCCACCCGCCAGCATGGTGATGCTGGCCGCGATCAGCGCGGTCTCGGCGCCATGCGCGTCGGCGACGACGCCCCAGACCCAGCTGCCCAGCGCGATGCCGCCGAAGGTCGCCGTCTGGTAGACCGAGAGCACCCGGCCGACCACCCAGCGCGGTGTCGACATCTGCACCGTGACGTTGAAATGCGACAGCGCGAGCACCCAGCAGGCGCCGCCGATGAGCAGACCGAGAGCGGTCTGCCAGGCGTGAAGGCTGACGGCGGCGTTGAGGGCGCAGACGGCGAAGCCGCCAAAGGCCATGCGCACCATCGTCTCCGAGGACAGCAACTGCCTCAGCCGCACGCTGATCAGCGCGCCGCCGACCGCGCCGATGCCGAAGGCGCCGAGCATGATGCCGTAGGTCAAGGCATCGCCCTTGACGACATCGCGCGCCACCAGCGGAAGAAGCGCCAGCACCGCGCCGGCGCTGAAGCCGAAGGCCGAGCCCCGGACCAGCACCTTGCCGATGTTGGGCGACATTGCGACATAGCGCAGGCCGGCGCCCATCGCCGCGCCAAGCGTCTCGCGCGGCAAGGTCTGCGCCGGTATTTCCGGCTTCCAGCGAAACAGCACGATGATCAGCCCGATATAGCTCAGCGCATTGGCGGCGAAGGCCGCGGCGGCGCCCGCGGCGGCGACGATGACGCCGCCGATCGCCGGGCCGACGCTGCGCGTCAGGTTGAAGCCCATCGAGTTCAGCGCTACGGCCGCCGGCACCTTGGAACGCGGCACCATATCGCCGACCGAGGCCTGCCATGACGGGCTGTTCAGCGCCGTGCCGCTGTCGATCAGGAAGGTGAAGGCGAGCAGCGTCCACGGCGTGATCAGGCCGAACCAGGTGAACAGCGTCAGCAGCGCCGAGACGACCAGCATGAAGGTCTGCGCCACCAGCATCACCTTGCGCCGGTTGAAGCTGTCGGCGATGGCGCCGGCGACCAGCGCGAACAGCATGATCGGCAGCGTGGTCGAGGCCTGGACCAGCGCCACCTGGTAGGACGAGGTGGCGATCATGGTCATCATCCAGGCGGCGCCGACGCCCTGGATGAGACCGCCGAAGTTCGACACCAGGCTGGCCGACCAAACGGCCCGGAAGATGCCGTGGCTGAACGGCGCCAGCGCCGAGACGCGTTCGCTGTCCGGCTCGTCATCGATCATCCGCGCTGTCCCGCTTTACACGCCGTTGGCCTGCCGCCGCGAATGTCCTCTCCGGAGATGGAGCATGGCGACGCGGGGCGGACCGTTGCTTGAAAAAGATTATGCTCCAACAACAGGATAGCGAGGCAAAAATGCGTCGTTACGCGGCTAAGCCAATGGTCTGGCGGCCTTGGACCAACCGCCCGGGCGTACGGTTGGGCCGAACCGCTTAACCAGACGCTTCTGCGGCCGCGGCATGCAGCGCATGGGTCAGGTTGCCCGCCGTTTCGCCGCCGGCATGAAGGCGCAGGAACAGTTCCATGCCGACGAGGCGTAGTCGCGAGGCTTCGTCGCGCCTCGCCAGGTCGACAAGGTCCTCGACGGCGGCGGCGGGCCATTTCAGCGCGTCGCGCAGATAGCCGCCGCGCAGCAGGCCCTGGCTGCCCTGGGTGAAGCCGGACGAGATTTCGAAACCCTTCTTCGGTGCGTAGACGTTCTCGCGCGGCAGGTGCTTCTCCGCGACCTTCTTCAATAGCCACTTGCCGGTCCTGCCGCGCAATTTCTGACGCCTCGGCAGATGGATCGCGAAGTCGATCAGCCGGTTTTCGATGAAGGGAACCCTGAGCTCGACCGATGCCGCCATGCTCAGCCGGTCATGCCGGTTGAGCAGGTCCTGCAAATGCGAATAGAGATCGTAGAGACAGCATCCAAGGAAGGCGCGATCGCCGAGCGGCGTCACCGGTTCGAGCCGGTCGAAGATCCTGGTCTGCAGGAAATTGAGCTCTGGCGATAGCGACCTCAGCACGAGATTGCGCTCCGAGGCCGAGCTATTGCCGGTCGATGTCTTGAATGGCGCATGGCGCAGGCGCCCGAACTTGCGATCGAGCCAGCGCTTCGAGCGGAACAGCCGTCCCGGCCAGGACCATGCCTGCCAGGCCCGCATGCTTTCGGCCTGCCATTTGTAACCGCCGAAGAGTTCGTCGGCACCTTCGCCGGTCAGCAGCACCTTGACGCCGTCGGCCCGGCATTGCTCGGCCAGCGCCAGAAGCCCGACATGGCTTGCATGCCAGCCGTCGCTTTCGAGGTGCCAGACCGCTTTCGGCCAGAGCTCGAAGAACCGGTCCCTGTCGACCGGCACCCGGCGCAGCGGGACGCCGGCGCGGCGGCCGGTGCGTTCGGCGTTCTCCGCCTCGCTTCGTCCAAGCCGGGGGTCGACGACATAGCCGTGGATTTCCGGCCTGAAGCGCTTCGAGAGCGCTGTGATCAGACCGGAATCGACGCCGCTGCTGCAGGCCGTGGCGATGCTGGCGTCGGCGATGCAATGGATATCGACGCTGTCCTCGATCAGCGCTTCGAGCTTCGCTATATGCTCGTCGTCGGAGATGCGGTCGCCGGTGATGCGCGCCGCCTCCAGCACATCGAGGACGTGCCAGAAACAGCGCTTCTCGATGCCGGCGTCGGTGATCTTCCAGAGGCCCGCCGGCGGCAGGCGTTCGATGCCGTCGAACAGGCTGAAGCTCGAATCGCGGTGCTGCCAGGCAAGCCGCAAGGTGATCTCGCGCGCGTCGATGCGGCGGCCAAAACCGTTGCTGGCGAGGATCGCCTTGTCCTCGGAAGCGAACAGGATCCGCTCGGCCGTCTCGGCCACCGCCATCGGCTTGATGCCGAGGCGGTCGCGGGCGAGCCACAGGGCGTTGTCGCGCGCGTCGAAATAGGCAAAGGAAAACATGCCGTCGAACAGCGGCACCGCCTTTTCGGGACCCCAATGATGCAGGGCCTGCAGAACCACTTCGGTGTCGGAGACACTGCGGAAAATACAGCCTTCCGTCTCGAGCGCCTGGCGCAGCGAGCGGTAGTTGTAGACCTCGCCATTGTAGGCGAGCACGCCCTTGCCGCATGCGGTCAGCATCGGCTCGCGGGCGGCCGGTGAGGGATCGATGATGGCAAGCCGGCGATGACCCAGGGCCGAGCCGGCTGCTGCTCCAGCTGTCGTGGTCGTCCGGCCCGCGATGCGCCAGCGCCTGCATCATGCCGGCGATGTCCGACAGGTCGCCGGCGCCGATCGGGTCGCGCTTTCGCCAGACGCCGGCTATTCCGCACATGGCCTGCCGGCCGGTTTAGTCTGCCCCATGATTTTCGAAGACCGCCTGAGACCAGTGGCGCCCACGCCGCGCAATTCACAATCTAGCCGCAACCGGGCTGCCCGCAAGCCGTCCGGAGAGCGCAAGGAGCAGGCACTCCGTGTTCCGCGTCAGAAGCCGTGCTCGATGCGCTCGAAGATGACGTTGGTGAAGGCCGATATCTGACCGCCGATGAATGGGCCGGTCAGCGCCACCACCAGCATGATGGCGACGATCTTCGGCACGAAGGTCAGCGTGATTTCCTGGATCTGGGTCAGCGCCTGGATCAGCGCGATGCCGATGCCGACCGCCATCGCAACCAACACCACCGGCGCGGAAGCGGTCAGCACCGTCCACACCGCGTATTGGACGATATCGAGGGCGTCGGCCTCGTTCATGGGTCGTGACCGGAGCCTGTCGCCTAGAGCCGGATGATCTCAGGTCGAGTCGACCTGAAATCTGAATCCGGCTCTAAATCAAAGAGATAGAGCATGATGTCGCCCGAAAACCGCTTCACACTTTTCGGCATCATGCTCTAGCTCGCCGCCTTGACCGAAACGCCCGAGGTGACGGGAACTTCGGTGCCGTTCTGCAGCACCGCGATGAGGCCGCTGCTGGCCAGGCGCACGGAGGCCACCGTGCCCGTCGTCTTGCCGTCGGCGGAGGTGATCGAGCGGCCGATCAGGGCATCGGCCTGCGACAGGGCCGAGGACTGCATGATCTGGTCGAGCTTGGTGTTGGTCTGCACCGATTGCTCGACCTGCGAGAAGGTGGCGAGCTGGGCGACGTACTGTGTCGAGTCCATCGGCTTGGTCGGATCCTGGTTCTTCATCTCGGCGATGAGGAGCTTCAGGAACGACTGGTAGTCGACCGCGGTCTTCGAGGTCGACGTGGTGGTCGAGTTGGCACCGGTCGGTATGGTGGTCGTCATGTCCACGGTCATCGGCATCAAGCTCCTACGGCCAGCGGGCGCGCCGCGCCCGGAATATCGTCATTGCCGCCAAGCGCGCGGCGTTCGAGCGGATAGAGCGCGCGGATCGCCTTCAGCGCCTCATAGACATGGTCCTCGCCGACCATGCGGTCGATCTGCTTCAGCGCGCTGCAAATCTCGCCGTCCTCGAAGCTCGCCAGCAGCATGGGCAGCGAGCGGCGGAACATGTCGCGCGCCTCGGAGGCGCTCGCCGGGTTCATCAGCATGACCTGCAGGATGAAATAGAGCTGCCTGAGCGGGGTCGACGCCTGATCGGCCTGGATGACGTGGCTTTCGAGCAGAAACTGCACGTCGTTCATCAGCTCGATTGTGACCTTGCGGTCGACGCGGATGACGGCGCCGTTGATGTAGATCTTCTCGTTCGGCTTCAGCGATATCTTCAGCGTGTTGGTCATTGGATGCCGTCCCGGATGATCTGGGAGACTTCGATCAGGCCTTCGAAATTGTTGGCGCGGCCCTGGCGGATGTCCTCGGCCTCGCGCAGCAGCCACAGGCCGATGGAGATCAGGTTGGCGCGCAGCTCCTTGGGCAGGGCGTTGTCGCTGGAGCCGAGATCCTCGACGAAGGTGGTCCAGATGCGGTTGGTGAAGTGCAGCGCCTCGATCGCTTCCATGGAATCCTGGCCGACCGCGGCTGCGGCCGACAGCATGTCGATCGAGCGGGTGAGCAATTCCCGCTCGCGGTCCTTGGCGTCGGTGACGGAGTCGGTCTGGATGTCGGCGTAGGAGAATTGATACATCGTCGGGGCTCTGCCGTTCCGGTGGAAGTTTTCAGGTCAGGTAATTCAGAAGGCTGAGCTGCTGCAGGCGCGCGGTCAACGCGAATGAGGTCTCGATATGCTGCGTCAGGTCGGCGATGCGGGTCGCGGCTTCGGCGGGATCGACGCCCTCGAGATCGATGATGTGCTTCTCGAACAGGTCGACCTGGGTCTTCATGCGGTCGCTGGCGTCGGAGACACGTTTCTGGGTTAGGCCGACCTCCGAGCGCACCTGGACGATGCCGCCGATGGCCTCGCCGACCAATGTCTGGGCGCGGCCGACGACGGTGTTCTTGGCGGCATCGCTGATGTTGCCGGAGAACAGGTTGGCGACCATCGCCGCCGCCATGGCGAGCTTGCGGATGCCGTCCTCATTGGCGCTGACCGAGGTCTGCGTGGTTTCGTTCAGCGCGATGCGGCTGGTGATCTGCTCGTCGGTGGCGTTCGACCAGGTGCCTTGCCAGCCCGAGCCGAGGAATTGCGGCTCGACGCTGGTGGTGATGAAGTCGTCCATCTGGGCGGCAGTGATGTTTGCCGCGGCCGGGTCGCTCTGGGTGAAGCCGAAATAGGCGACGAAGGAGGCGTCGAAAGCGGCCTTGGCGGGCGAGCCGGCGGCGGTGAAATCGTCGACCGGCTTGACGTCGGTGTTGGTGCCGGCGAACAGATACTCGCCATTCACGCTGGTGTTGAGGATGCCGGTCATCTGCTGCAGCGCCGACGCGCCGGCCTGCTGGGTGATGCTGGTCGAGGAATCGCCGGACACGGCGCTGGTCAAGGCCGAAAGAAAGTTCTGCGCGACGTCGGAGAGCTGGCCGAGCGCATCCTGCGTCGACGTCAGCCGGGCGGCGACCAGAGCGTTGGAATCGATGATGCCGTTCAGCCGGTCGAGATCGCGCTGGAAGGTCACGGCCTGGGTCGTGCGCCCGCCGAGCGCCAGGCCGACATCGGCGACCTTGCCGGTCGTTGACTCCTTAGTCGCCTTGACCAGATCGGACTGCATGCGCATCTGCTGGTAGCGCATGGCGTTGGATATTGCGGCTGAGGAGACGGCTGTCGCTTTCATCGATTATCCCACGGCATTCATCAGGGCGTCCAGCATGTCGTCGACGGTTTTCATCATGCGGGCGGAGGCCTGGTAGGTGTGTTCGAGGTCGAGCAGCAGCGACATTTCCTGATCGACATTGACGCCGGTGTCGTTGGACAGCGCCTCGGCCGTGCGCGTCGCCAGCGCCTCCTTGGCGTCGGCGGTGGTCGAGGCCTGCTGGCGCACGCCTTCGAACCAGCCGATCGAGTTGGCGGCATAGTCGGCGACGCTGGATGTCGCCGTGATACCGGCGGCGGCATCGAAAGCCATCGGCTGGTCGAGCCGGTCGCCATAGGCGATCAGGAGGTTGGCGTAGGACGAGCCGGAAGTGTTGAGCACATAGGCAGCGCCATTGGCGCCGCCGTCGCGCAGCAGCGCCGGGGTCATGGCGGCGTTGACGCTGATCGAGCCGGCAAGGCCGTCGACCAGCGTGCCGGCGGCGGGAATGGCGGGCGCGCCCGACCAGGTGAACAGGCCGGCGGCATCGGGCTGCGACGAGGAGGTCTCGGCAAAGGCGGTGATAAGCCCGCGGGCGGTCTCGTCGAGCTGGCTCTGCATGGTGGCGGCGACGCCGTCGCGCAAGGTGATCAGGCCGGCGAGCTTGCCGACGGCGCTGGTATTGCCGCCGCTGCCGGCCGAGAGCGGCACGTTGTCGATGGAGATGGTGTTGCCGGGAGTGCCAGCGGTGTAGCCGGACGAGGGCGTGAAGGTCACCGAGCGCGGCACCGTCTCGAACAGTGTCGTGCCGTCCGTGGTGGTGATGACCATGTCGTTGTCGCCGCGCGTGAAGGTCGAAACGGGGACATATTCGGCGATCTTCTTCAGGATCGCGTCGCGCTGGTCGAGCGCGTCGGAAACGTCGGTGCCCGAACGGGTTCCGGAAATGACGGCCTTGTTGGCGTCCTGGAACTGGCTGAGCAGCTTGTTGAGGTCATCGACCGCGGTGGCGATCTGACCGTCGGTCTGGGTGCGGAAATCCTGGATCGCCTGGGTGCCGTCATTCAGCGAGCGCACGACGTCCCTGGCCGCGTCGATGACGCTGGCGCCCAGATTCTGGTTGGACGGGGTCGTCGCATAGAGCTGCAGCGCCTGCTGCAGATTGGCGATCGCGGTCGAGGGCGAGGACGCGTTGTCGACGCCGTTGACGGCCAGCTCCAGCTGGTCCATGCCGCTGTAAAGCGCGCTCTGGCCGCTCCATGCGGAGAGGGCGCTCAAATTCTGCCGGAACAGGAGGTCGCTGGCCGCCCGCTGGATCTCCACCGAGCGGGCGCCCGGCGCCGTGCTGGTGACGACAGCCGTGCGGCGGGCATAGTCGCTATTGGAAGCATCGGCGACGTTGCGCGAGACGATGCTGGTCTGCTTCGAGGTGGTCAGGAGCGCCGACTGTGCGATGCTCAAGGCGGAGGTCAGCGACATGCGGGTCTTTCACGGGCCGAGGCCCGACAGTTATCTCTTCAGGTTGACAAGGACATCCATCAGGTCGGAACCGGTCTGGAAGACTTTCGAATTGGCGGTGTAGCTGCGCTGCGCCGCGATCATGTTGGTCAGTTCCTCGGCGATATCGACGTTGGAATTTTCCAGCGCGCCGGAGACGATCGAGCCGAGCTTGCCTTCATTGGCGAAGCCGATGCGCACCGCGCCGGAATCGGTGCTCTGCGCGTAGACGTTGCCGGGCAGCGCGGTGAGCCGGTCCGGGCTCGTCACGTCGGCCAGCGGGATCTTGTAGAGCGGCTTGGTGGAGCCGTCCTCATATTGCGCGTAGATGATGCCGTCCTGGCCGATCTGGATCTTCTCGATCGTGCTCGGCGCGTTGCCGTTGACTTCGGCCTCGGAAACCGTGAAGCCGGTGCCGAGCTGGGTCAGCTTCGACATGTCGAGGGCGAGGGTGGAGCCGTTCGGCACGGTGAAGGAGATGCCGGTGGTGGCGCCGGTGAGCTTGCCGGTGGTGGTGTCGAAAGTCAGGTTGGCCGAGGCCAGGGCGCCGCCGGTATAGGGGAAGGACGTGCCGGCCGTGGCCTTGGACTGATCGAAGACCGAGACCTCCCAGGCGCCTGAGCCGGTGTTGGTGAAATAGACGTCGAGCAGCACCTTGTTGCCGAGATTGTCGTAGGCGACCAGCGACGACTTCGAGGTGTATTCAGCGGTCGCGCTGTTGCTGGACGGCAAGGCGCCCGCAGGCGGGGTGGCACCCGCCGGCAGATTGCCACTGAAGACGCCTTCGGTGCTCGGCGTCGCGGTCATTTCCTGGTCGGAGATCTGCACCGGCTCCAGGCCCTCGAAACCGTTGGCCGTCGCCGCCGGATCGCCATTGGCGTAGCTGTAGGCCATCAGCTGATAGCCGGCGGCATTGACCAACCTGCCCTGGGCGTCGGCGACGAAGGCGCCGGCGCGGGTCAGATAGGGCGTGCCGCTCGGATCCTGCACGACAAAGAAGCCATCGCCGTTTACGGCAAGGTCGGATACCGAGGTGGTGTATTGCAGCACGCCTTGCGAGCTGATGGCGGAGCGGATCGTCGTCGTGACGCCGCCCGAATTGTAGGCGCCGCCGGTGCCCGGCATGATCAGCGTCGAGAATTCGGCGGAGGAGCGCTTGTAGCCCGTGGTGTCGGAGTTGGCGATGTTGTCGGCGACCGTGGACAGGCGATTGGCCTGCGCGTTCATGCCGGAGACGCCGGTCCGCATCATTCCGTAGAGGCTCATCGAAACGTCTCCTCAATACCCACGACGGTGGGGCCCATGACAGTGGCCGCGAGCCTATGCCGCTTGTCTTGCGCGAGGCTGGCGCGGATTTCGGCCATCAGAACACCAGCCGGTAGCCGAGGAAGCGCTTGGAATCGATCGGATCATGGCCGAGCTTTTCGCGCAGCTTCTTGCGCAGCTTGCTGATGTGGCTTTCCACCACGTTCTCCTCGACCTCCTCGTCGAAGATGCCGTAGATGGCGTTGAAGACCTGGGTCTTGGTGACCCGTCGGCCGCGGTTGCTGGCCAGATATTCGAGGATGCGGCGCTCGCGGCGCGGCAGAGGCAGCGGCTCGCCGTCGATCTCGGGATCGCGGCCGTCCATGAAGATGCGCATCGAACCGACTTCGGTATAGGTCACGTCCTCATGCGCCCGGCGGCGAATGGCGGTGATGCGCGCCAGGATCTCGCGGATGTGAACCGGCTTGCGGATGACGTCGTCGACGCCGCTCTCGAACAGCCGCAGCGTGTTTTCCAGCGAGTGCTGTTCGCTGAGCGCGATGACCGGAGCGCCGGTGCGGTCGCGGATCTGGCGCGGCGAGATCGCGCCCTCGCGGCAGTCGCCGATGAGGAAGGCCCTTACAGAGCGCAGATCGGTGTCGGCCGCGGAGCTCACCCATTCGCCGAACTCGCTGGGCGCGAAGCCCGCGCTGGCGACCCCCTCGCGATCGAAAAGTGAGCTGTAGCCTTCAGTTACGAGCTCACGCTCGTCAACGATCACGATCATCGGCCCGCCCTCCGAATCATCTCATTTGCCCCGTGGAAGGAGGCGTAACCGGTGGCGAGAATCCTGAACAACCGTCATTTCTTGTAGCTATTTTCTTGGGAGTTTTTTGGGGACCCGAAAATAAGCGCGGTCGTATGGGGTGTACCGGAGTGCATCGGCGCGCGCCGCGCAGAACGATGCGGCAAGCGCCGGAGAGGCCGAAAAGCCTCTGTGCGCCTTGGAACATAGGTGCATCTATGGGTTGCAGAATGAGCGGGCGTTGGGCGTCCATTTGCCGAAGCCGGTGGCGACCATGTTGGCGATGACGCGACAGACATAGACCTTCTGCGCGGGGTCGTTGCCGGGGCCGGCATGATAGCGGGCCACCGCCATCGACCAGGTCATGTGGCGGGCATGCAGGCTGACCAGGAAGCGCGCCGCGTAGTCGACATTCTGACGCGGGTCGAGCATGTCTTCGACACTGCGAAAGTGCGACGCGTGGTAATGATGATTGATCTGCATGCAGCCGAGATCGATCAGCGTCTTGCCCTCGCGGCGGGCGCCCTCGAACGTCGCCAGGGCCTCGGCCCGGCTTCGCGGGAAGATGGCTTTTCCCTCTATATTCATGGCGTTAGGTTGAAGGCTGCCTTCCTTGCCGGTCTCCGTCAGGCCAACGGCATAGAGGATGCCGGCCGGCACGCCGTAGCGGTCGGCGGCGCGCAGGATCTCGGGTTCGCAAGGGTTGGCGGCGGCGCTCGCGGCGCTGATGGCGGCGCTAGATAAACATGCCGTCGCCAGTGCGCTCGCGAGCAGGCGAAGCAGCGCGGCCGCTGTCAGGTGTGTCATTGCTGTTGTTCCTTCCCGGCTGCTGACCGCCGGAGCCGGCATTGTTGCCGCTCGAGTTGCCGGGCTGAAAGGCGGATTGCTCGCGGCCTGGCGACATCGGCAGCGAGCTGTTGGCGTCGACGCGCGCGGCTGCTGGCGTTGCTATCGAAGGTTGCAGTACCGTGACCTTGTCGACGTCGAAGCCGAGCCCGCGCAGGGACTTGACGATCGCCTCGCTGTCGGCCGCGAGACGACGATGCGCGTCATGGGTTTCGGGCTTCAGCTCGATCGAAAGTTGCTCTCCTGAAAGCCGCAAGCTGGCCGTGACCATGCCAAGCTCGGCCGGGTGAAGCTCGATCTTCAATATATGTGTCGGAACGGCAACAGAACCGGGCGGTTGGGAACCCGCGGAGGGGGTCGAAAACGCCTGCGGCAAGCCTTTGTCCGACGCCAGCGCGTCGACCAGCGCCGGAGCCGTCTGGTTTAGCGGGTTCTGCGCCGGGGCCGGGAAGCTCTGCTCGGCGACGACGTCGATGCGCGCAGCCGACGACGCCTGTTTTCCTTGCTCGGACGGCGTCGCCGACCGGATTGCTTCAAGGGTTTTCGATGACGATGCCGGTCGCTTCGCCGGCGCTGCCGATACGTCCGCAGGCGTCTGATCCTCAGGCGGCGCCGTGGCGCCGCCATCCTGGCGCGGCAGGTCCTTGAAGACGGCGCTGATGGCTTCCGGCTGCCGCAGCTTGCCGGGAAAGGCCTCGGCGTTCGAGGCACGTTCGGACCGGGAGAAGGCACCGGCATCTTTGGAGTCGGGATCCGAGGTCTGATCGGGTTCTTTCAAGGTGGAAAGCAATCGCCGCGACGATTGCGGCTGGCCGTCAAGCGCCGGCTCCGGCCCGCTGGGCGCGGCATCGTCGCCGTCCGCTCTGGCCGATGGCTGGAAACGGCCGATGTCGCTCAACGCCATCAGCAATGGCAGGCTGTCCTTGAGCGGGCCGGCGTTCGCGGTCTGCGCGGCCGGGTCGGCATCCGCCGAGGCCTTGTCCGCATCGGTATCGGCCTCGTCCTTCACGGCCTTGCCGAGCGCTGACTTTGGCGCGGCGGCTCTGGCCGGAGCATCGCCTTCGGGCTGCGTCTTGCCGGGACTGGCCAGTGCGCGTCTGTTCCATCGCGCATCGGCGGATGCGGTTTCAGCCGGTTGCCCGTTTTCCTGCGCGGGCTGTTTTTCGGCGCCGCGCAGCAGATCGCCGAAGCTCGTGTCCTCGCCCTTCGCGGCCGGCGCGCCCGACCTGGACGCGGCGTGCGTGGGGACAAGTCCCGGGAGGGCCTGGCCGAGGCTGGTGGTCATTTCGGGGCGGCTCCAAGCAGTTGGTCGATCTTGTTGAGTTGGCGGCGCGTCTGCATCATCGCGGCGTCGGTGGCGTCGGACGGATCGAGAGCGGGGGAAGGTTCCGTCGTCGATGCGGGCTGAACCGCCGCCGCCTCTGCCGATGCCGAAGCCACCGCCGGCGCATCGGTTGGAGCCGGAGCCTGCGCCTCCGGCGCGGCCGCTGGCGGGATAGAAGCCGGCGCATCCGGGGATGGCGATGCCAGGGCTTGCATATCCGCCGGCTTCGCGACCGGGCCGGAACCCTCGACCGCCGGCTGCTCGGCCATCGTGCCTTCGACCGGCGGCAGGTCGGCGTCTTCCTGTCTCTCAGCCGCCGCGATCTCGGCTGCGGGCTTCCCGGCTGCGGACTTCTCTGCGTCCGCGTCGTGCTTTTCGACGGCGGGGATTGCCGGTCGCGCGACCACTTCGCCGGCGACGGCCTGCGCGGCATCGAGCAAGGCCCGGTCGCTTTCGGAGAGCTTGGCGCGGTCGATCTTCTCCAGCTTGGCGCGCACATCCTCGATGGTGCTCGACGTCACCGTCGACAGGCTGGAATAGAGCTGAGCGCGTGGGTCGTCCTCATTGCCGTTGCCGTCGCGGCCTTGCTCAGCCCTGGCCGAGGCGAAGCTGGAAAGCTCGGTCAGGCCGTCGATCGCCGCCCGGCGGGCGATGCGCAGATAGATCACCTTCTCGCGCTCGGGATCCATCATCGAGGTGATGTCGGCGAGCTTGTCGTGACTGATCGCCATGTGCAGCGAAATGACGCCGGAGACGAAGGAATCCGCGAATTGGCTGGCATAGGGCGAGTGGAGGTAATTCGACACATATTGGGTGGAAGCCAGCGCGAAGCGGGCCGCGTCGCCTTGCTGCGCGGCGATGCCAACCGAGCGGCGAAGTGCTGCTTCCTCGACCAGAGTGCCCGGGCTGAGCAGCCGCGCGTCGTCGAGCAAAGCGAGGGCCGCCGCCGGCTGGTCGGTGGCGAGCAGCGAGCCCTTGACCAGCGCCAGGAAGGCGCCGAGGTCGGCGGGCAGCGCCATCGGGTCGATCGGCCTCAGCGTTTCGATCGCCTCGGCCGGGCGGCCGTTCAGGTAGCTGATGATGCCCTTGGCGACGGCCAGGCTCCGCGGGTCGGTCTCGGCGCGCGAGGCGGCTGCCTCGACAGTCACGGGATTGCCGCCGCTCATGCCGTAGACGAGCAGGGCGCGAAAGTTCCTCGGTTCCTTGAAATCCCCGGCATCGGCGGCGCGCAGGCGCGCATCGGTCATTTCGAGCAGCTTGGCCTGCATCGGCAGCGCCGCGTGGTCGCCGGCGGCGATGCGGTCCTGCACGAGCTGCAGCGAGCGCACCAGCTGGTAGGGCTGCAGGGCCTCGTCGGCAAAGCTCGCCGACGGCGCTGCGGCGCTCAGCAGCAGGCCGATGGCGCGGCCGATGACGGTCGCAGCTTTCATCCGCCCGTCGCCATCAGAATCTCGATGCGGCGGTTAGCGGCCGCCAGCGGATCGGCAGGATCCTTCGGCTGCCGGTCGGCGAAGCCCGCGACCTCGGTGATGCGGCGCTCGTCGACGCCGCCGCGCACCAGCATGTAGTAGGCCGAATGGGCGCGCGCGGTGGACAGGCGCCAATTGTCGTAGGTGTCGCTTCGGAACGGCCGTGAATCGGTATGGCCGTTGATGCTGATCGTGCCCTTCTGGCTGTTGACGATATGGCCGATCTTTTCCATCGCCAGCACCAGCTCGCGGCGCGGCAAGGCCGAGCCGATCTCGAACATGCCGAAATCCAACTGGTCGGTGATCGAGATGACGACGCCCTTGTCGGTCGCCTCGACCGAGACGCCGTCATGCAGCTTGTCGCCCGGCTTGAAAGCTTCGGCCAGCTGCTGCTTGACCTCGGCCGCAGCCTTGACCGTGGCGGCGCTCGGCGCCTTTTCGCCGACATCGGGTTTTGCCGCCGCTTCGGCCTTCGCGGCTTCCGGCGTTGCGGTCTCGGCCTTCTCGCCGTTGGCGGTTTCGCTTGTCGCGGTTTCGCTTTTTGCAGCTTCGCCCTTGGCGGCCTCGGCCTTGGCGGCTTCGCCTTTTGCAGCCTCGCCCTTGGCGGCTTCGACTTTCGCGGTTTCAGCCTTTGCTGTCTCCGGCTTGGCATCCGCCTTGTCGGGCGCCGTCTTCGCCAGCGGCTCGAGCGGCGCGTCGATCACCGGCGGCGCCGGCGGCACTGCCTTGACCTTCGGCACCTGGGTCTCGGCGACTTTCTCGCCGGGCTTTGCCGGATCGCCCTCGATCTTGGCGCGCTCGGCGCTTTCCTCGGCGCCGGGCGCGGCCACCTGCTGCGACCAGAAATCCGGCGCGAAGGGATCGCGGTAGGACTCGCCGCCGGAGGCGCCGGTCGCCGGGCCGGCATTCTGCGCGCCGCCTTCGCCCTTGGCGCTGACATTCTGCATCACGCCGGTGTCGGTCGCGATCTCCGACAGCACCGCATAGGGATCGGCAAACAGATGCTCGTCGGAAAGGTCGGAGTTCTGCGAGGCTTCCTTGGTCTGCCTGCGGTCAGAGGAGCCGGCGCCGCCCTTGCCGTCCTCGCCGGCCTTGCTGGCGCCGTCCTGCGGATTGTCGGCCGTCAGCCCGACCTTGCTCGGACCGTCGCCGAGATCCTCCAGGCCCTTGCGGCTGGAATTGCGATCGATCAGCTCGACCGGGTTGAAGTAGCTGGCGACGGCCGCCTTGGTCTGCTCGTTGGCGGCGTTGATCAGCCACATCACCAGGAAGAAGCACATCATGGCGGTCATGAAGTCGGCGAAGGCGATCTTCCAGACGCCGCCGTGATGACCGTCGTCGTGGCCGTCATGGTTGCGCTTGACGATGATGATCTCGTGCCTGTCCTCTCCGGCGTCCACCGCGCTCATGACAGAACCTCGGACAGCGAGGCCGACCATTCGGCGATGCGCGTCTCGAACACCGCCTCGTCGACGACGACGGTGAGGTCGAGGCCCTGTGCCTCGACGAAGTCGAGCTGGGCGGCGCGCGGACCGAGCGAGGCCGCCAACGTTTCGAACAGCGACAGCGGGCCGCGCACGGCGATGCGCACCGCCTCGGAGTCGGCGATGGCCTCGCCGATCGTGCGCGCGAGCGCGTCCAGCGAGCGCTTCTGCAGGTCGTCGCTGACCATGCCGCCAATGATGCGGGCAAGGGTGGCGCCGACGAGCTCGGTGACGCGCAGCTCCATGGCATCGATGTGCCTGGCCACGGCCTGGCCGACATCGCCGCCGAAGCTTTCAAGGAAGGCTTTTGCCTCGTCGGCATTGGCCTGGCGCTCGGCGTCGAGCGCGGCCTGATGGGCGACAGCAAGGCGCGCTTCGAGCGCCGTTTCCGCATCGGCGACGGCTTCGGCGATCAAAGTGCCGATGTCGGCCTGCGGCGGTGCTTCGTCGGGCTTGCGTTCGGGCTCGGCGGCGGCCTGCGGCTGGCCGGCACGCGGGCTGCGCGTTCCGAAATCCGGGAGAAGGTCGAAGAGGGCGACTGAGGGCATGGTCTATCCGGCGACTTCCTGGGCGGCCCATTTGCGCAGGATCTGCGCGGTGCGTTCCTCGTTGAGGTCGACCATGCGGGCAAGCCGTTCCTGCGGCGCCGGCCGGATCTTCTGGCGAAGGTCGTCGAGCGGCGTGGAGCCGGCGCGCGCGCCCGGCAAGGCGCCGACGGACGCGGCTGCCGCGTCGGAACCGATTGCCGCCACCGCGGGCTCGGGCGTCGGCAGCGAGCGCTGGACATCGTCGAAGCTCGGGCCGGCGATGGCCGGCTTGGCTGGAGCCGTCAGCGCGGCCGCCATCGGCCTCAGGCCGAAAAAGGCGACCAGGAACACCACGACGATGAAGGCGCCGGCATTGATCAACGTGCCGGTATAGGTCCCGATCGAGGCCAGGATGCCCGGCTGCTCGATCGGTTCGCCATCGAGCCCGTCGATGAACTCGACCGCCGAGACGTCGATGACGTCGCCGCGCTTCTCGTCGAAGCCGGTGGCGGAGGCCACCATCTTCTGGATGTCGGCGACGCGCTTGGCGATCTGCTCCGGCGTGGCGTCCTTGCCGAGAATGGTGGCCAGGCGCTGCTGGTTGACGACGACGGCGACCGACATCTTGGTGACCGAATAGCCGTTGGAGACGGTGGCGATCTTCTTGGAGTTGATCTCGTAGTTGGTGATCTCCTCCTTGCGGTCGTTCTGCGAGGTGGATTGCGGCCCCTCGGTGCTGGCCGCCTGGGTCTCGGGCAGGTTCTGCTCGACGCTGGTCGGGGTCGAGGCCTGCTTCTGATTGCTGTTCTCGTTGGTGCGCACCGACTGCACGGAGCGCTCGACGCGGGACTCCGGATCGAAGATCGTCTCTTCGGTCTGGCGGGTGTCGGTGTTGACGTCGGCCTTGACGCTGGCGCGGAAATTGTCGGGACCGAGATAGGGTGTCAGTGCGCGGCGGATGTTGTCGCCGATCTGCGCTTCGACCGTCTGCTCGACGCCCAGCGTGCGGGCAGCGCTGGTGTTGGACGGGTCGTCGCCGGCGGCCAGAAGGTTGCCGTTGGAATCGAGCACCGTCACCTTGTCGGCCGCCAGGCCTGGGACGGCGGCGGCGACCAGGTGGCGGATCGACATGGCGCTCTTTTCGGCATCGATGCCGGCATAACGGATGACCACCGAGGCCGAGGGCTGCTGCTCGTCGCGGCGGAAATTGGCACGCTCGGACATGACGATGTGGACGCGCGCCGCCTTGATGCCGGCGATCGACTGGATGGTGCGCGCGATCTCGCCCTCCAGGGCGCGCACCCTTGTGATCTGCTGCATGAAGGATGTCAGGCCGAGCGAGCCGACATTGTCGAACAGCTCGTAGCCGGCATTGGCGCTGGTCGGCAGGCCCTTCTCGGCGAGCATCATGCGAGCCTGCGCGGTGGTGCCGGCGGGCACCAGCACGGAGGTGCCGTCGGCGCCGACGTCGAAGCCGATGCCGGCCTCGCCCAGCACCAGGCCGATCTGGTTCACGTCGGAGCGCTCGAGCCCGACGTAGAGCGTCTCGTAGGCGGGACGGTTGAGATAGATCGAGGCCACGCCGATGACGGTCATGACGAGCGCCGCGACGCCACCCAGCATGACGAGGCGCTTGACGCCAAATGCTCTGAGATTCGAGATGATGCTCTGGATCTGTTCCGGCACGTTCCAACGGCTCCCAGCACGACTGTCCGTCGGAACACTAGACCGCGAAGCTTGTGCGAGGATGATAGGCGGAACGCAAAAGGCCGCGCTTGCGGCGCGGCCTTCGATGCAGTGGAAAGATCAGCCGGGATGTCAGCTCTTGAACAGGGCCAGGATCGACTGCGAGTTGCCGTTGGCGATCGACAGCGACTGGATGCCGAGCTGCTGCTGCACCTGCAGCGCCTGCAGGCGGGTCGATTCCTTGTTCATGTCGGCGTCGACCAGCGCGCCAACGCCCTTGTCGATCGAGTCCGAGAGGTTCGACAGGAAGCTCTTCTGGGTGTCGATGCGCGACTTGGCGGCGCCGAGATAGGCCGCGCCCGTCGAGAGCTTGGCAAGCGCCGTTTCAACGCTGCCCAGCGCCGTGTCGATGGCGGTGTCGGTGACTGCAGCGGCGCTTGGGTCGAAGAAGGTCGTGGCGAGCAGGCCGCCGACGATGCCGCCCGTGCCGGCAATATCGAGAACCTGCGTGTCGGCGGCCGCGACATTGATGGTGTCGATGGCGACGGTGGTGCCGGTGCGGTTGTAGGAAGCAACGATCTGCAGGTCGGAGGCGACGAGGCCGTCGTTCTGCAGCAGGTTCGAGCCGGCATAACTGGCATTGGTGACCGACGACTTGATCTGCTCCTGGATGGCCTTGATTTCGGTCGCGATCTTCTGCTGGTTATCCTGGCTGGCGCCGCGGGCGGTGACCAGCTTGGCCTTGATCGCGTCGACCTGGTCCTTGATGTCGGTGATGGCGGTGTAGGCGGTGTCGACCTTGCCGGCGCCGAGGCCGAGCGCGTCCTGCACCGCCGACAGCGCCTTGTTGTCGGAACGCATGCTGGTAGCGATCGACCAGTAGGCGGCGTTGTCGGAAGCGGTGGCGACGCGGTAGCCAGTCGAGATGCGGGCCTGCGTCGTTTCAAGCGCCTTGTTGGTGGCGTTGAGGCTCTGCAGCGCGGTCAGCGCCGCGGCGTTCGTCATGATACTTGCCAAGGTACACCCCTTCTCAAAGCAGGCATGCCTTACGCATGCCGGTCAACCCGTTTGGCGGGGGCGTCATGCCTGTCGACCAACTGGTCTGCCCGTCATAAGTGAATGGTTAACCATAACTAGCGCGACATCGTTAATGGCGCGTTAAAGCCATGCTTTGGCGAGGGAAAATGACAAGGGTTTCACAAATGAAAAATCGGGCCGCGCTGATGGCGCGGCCCGATGCAGATGACTGGAGTTCAGGAGGCGATCAGCCGCGGAAGAGCGACAGGATCGACTGCGAATTGCCGTTGGCGATCGACAGCGCCTGGATGCCGAGCTGCTGCTGGACCTGGAGGGCCTGCAGGCGGGTCGATTCCTTGTTCATGTCGGCATCGACCAGCGAGCCGACGCCCTTGTCGATCGAGTCCGAGAGGTTCGACAGGAAGCTCTTCTGGGTGTCGATGCGCGACTTGGCGGCGCCGAGCGAAGCGGCACCGGTGGACAGCTTGCCAAGCGCCGTTTCAACGCTGCCGAGCGCGGTGTCGATGGCAGTGTCGGCGACAGCGGCAGAGCTCGGATCGAAGAAGGCCGTGGCGAGCAGGCCGCCGACGATGCCGCCCGTGCCGGCGACGTCGAGGACCTGCGTGTCGGCAGCCTTGACGTCGATGGTGTCGATGGTGACGGTCGCGCCGGTGCGGTTGTAGGAAGCGACGATCTTAAGGTCGGACGCGGCGAGGCCGTCGTTCTGCAGCAGGTTCGAGCCGGCGAAGTTGGCGTTGGTGACCGACGACTTGATCTGCGCCTGGATGGCGTTGATTTCGGTCGCGATCTTCTGCTGGTCTTCCTGGCTGGCGCCGCGGGCGGTGACCAGCTTGGACTTGATCAGGTCGACCTGGTCCTTGACGTCGTTGATGGCGGTGTAGGCGGTGTCGACCTTGCCGGCGCCGAGGCCGAGCGAGTCCTGCACGGCCGAGAGCGCCTTGTTGTCCGACTTCATCGAGGTGGCGATCGACCAGTAGGCGGCGTTGTCGGAGGCGGTGGCGACGCGGTAACCAGTCGAAATACGCGACTGGGTGGTCTCCAGCTGCTTGTTGGTGTTGTTCAAGCTCTGCAGCGCGGTCAGCGCCGAGGAATTGGTCATGATACTGGACATGGCTACTCGTACCTTGATTTTACACGTGTTTTTTTGACATACCGGCTTTTCCGGTATGACGGTGCGGCATCATGCCAATGATCGTTGATTGAGATCACCCGCCATCTGGGGGGACTATGCTGGCAAGTCCCTACCAAAGGCCTAAACGCGACGGTTAACCGAAAATATATTGCAGGAAATCTGGGCGCGGCGGCGCGGCGGCGCGGCGCCAGTTACGCAAGGCTGGCGATCAATATCGACAGGTCAGGTGAAGGACCGCACCAGGCTGCCGACAAGCAGGTTCCAGCCGTCGATCAGCACGAAGAACAGGATCTTGAACGGCAGCGACACCACGGTCGGCGGCAGCATCATCATGCCCATCGCCATGGTGATGGTGGCGACGATCAGGTCGATGACCAGGAACGGCAGCACGATCAGGAAGCCGATCTCGAAACCGCGCCGGATTTCGGAGATCATGAAGGCGGGCACCAGGATGCGCAGGTCGACGGTGTCGCGCGAGACGGTCTGGCCGCGTTCGCGGGCAAGGTCGGCGAAGAGGTCGAAATCCTTGTCGCGCACATTGTGCAACATGAAGGTGCGGAACGGGTCCGAGATCTTCTCGAACGCTTCCGCCTGCGTGATCTGGTTGTCCATCAGCGGCTTGACGCCGGTGTTCCAGGCCTGATCGAAGGTCGGCGCCATGACGTAGAAAGTCATGAACAGCGACAGCGAGATCAGGATCAGGTTGGCCGGCGTCGACTGCAGGCCGATGCCGGCGCGCAGGATCGAGAAGGCGATGACGAAGCGGGTGAAGCTCGTCACCATGATCAAAAGCCCCGGCGCCACCGACAGCACGGTGAGCAGGCCGAACATCTGGATCAGGTAGCCGACGGTCGTGCCGTCGGCCTTGCCGATGGCACCGAGATCCAGCTGCTGGGCCGCGGCGACGGAGGTGGCAAGGACCAGGAGCGTGGCGGCGAGAAGGTATTTTCTCATTCGAGCAGCAATGTCCTGATCAGAATCTGTTTGGCATGGCCGCCGCTGCGGATGGCGGCGCGGTCCTCGAGGTCGGCCTTCAGATGCTGGTAGCCGCTGGCGCCCTCGATCTGATGCATCTTCAGCGTGCGCACCAGCGCCAGCAGGTCCTGGTGGATCTGCTCGGTCATTTCCGCCGGCTGCGGCGTGTCGTAGAACACCGATGCCTCAAGCCTTATCCAGACCTCGGCCGGCGACGCCAGGTTGGTGGTTATCGGCGCTAGCTGGACAAGCGTCGGTCCTGCAACTTCCTTGCCGGGCTCGGCGGGCTTCTCGCTGCTGCCTTCGTTTTCCGGAGCGACCGGCACCGAGGCCGGGGCATAGGTGCCCTTCAGATAGCCGCCGGACAGCCAGCCCATGCCGACGGCGGCGACCGTCACCACCAGGAGCATGGCGAATTGGACGACCAGCGATGGTCCCTTCTTCTGCTCGACTTGCTCGACATTGGCCATGGTGTGATTTTCCGAGCCAGCCCGTCCTAGAAGGGGAGAACCTGATCGAGGATCTGCTGGCCATAGGCCGGCTGCTGAAGCTCGCTGACGCGGCCGCGGCCGCCATAGGAAATACGCGCCTCGGCGATGCGCTCGTAGGGGATGGTGTTCTCGGCGCCGATGTCGGACGGACGCACCATGCCGGCGATGGTGAGCACCCTGAGCTCGTAGTTGACGCGCACTTCCTGCGAGCCCCTGATCATCAGATTGCCATTGGGCAGCACTTCGGTGACGACGGCGGCGACGTTGAGCTCGAGGTTTTCGGAACGCTTGATCTCGCCGTCGGCATTGGTTTCGGTGCTGGAGCTGAGGCCGGCATCGCCCTTGCCGCTGGTGCTGTTGCCCTCCCATCCGAGGGTGATGTCATAGCCGAGCTTGCGCGCCGCGGTGCGGCTCCTGTCGTTCTGGTTCTTGAAGTTGGCCTTGTCGTTGAGCTTGATGTTCACGGTCAGGATGTCGCCTTCGCGCAACGCCCTGGGGTCGGTGAACAGCCGGCTCTGGCGATCGTCCCACAGCGAGAATTTCTTGACCGGTGCTGCCGGCGGCTCGGGGTAGCTGTAGGGGGCGTTGACGCTGCCCGTGATGCCGGAGCCGACCGGAGACAGCGAAGGCTCCCTGCCGACCTCCTTGAGATCGGTGCCGCAGCCGGTCAGCGCCGCGACCGCGACCAGGATGAGCATCTTGCACTTCATGACGGATCAACCCTTCGCGCCGCGCTGGCCATGATGCCGGTGAGCGCTGCCGCCGCCTTCTGGTCCATTTCGTTGAGGATGACGCCGGCCTTGCGCGAATCCAGCTTCATCAGGATGGCGGCGGCCAGTTCGACATTGACCATCGCCAGGCGTTCGGCCGCGGCGTCGGGCTTCATGCCGGCATAAATCTTGACGACGCTGTCCTCGGCGCGCGCCAGGAACACTTCGCGCCGCTTCAGCCATTGCTCGTATTCGGCGCGTTTGTCCTCCAGCGCCTTCATGCGCTGGTCGATGCCGGCCTGCAGCTCCTTCAGCTCCTGCGCCTGCAAGGCATAGCGGCGGTCGCGGGCGGCGTCGGCGATGTTGGAGCAGAAGCGCTGGATCTCGCTTTCGTCCGGCGCCTTCTCCCGCTTCAGCTGCTGCGGCGTCGCCGGCGCCTGCCCGCCGGGCAGCACCTGGCGCACCGCTTCCTCGGTGCGGGCCTGGCCGCCGGCGAGAAGCAGCACGACGGCAAGGGTCGAGGCGACCAGCGCCGGCCTGGCGTTGCGGTTGGGTTGGCGGGGAGCGATCATCGGCATGGCCTATTGGAGGACCAGATCGGCCTGCAGGGCGCCGGCCGATTTGATGCCTTGCAGGATGGCAATGATGCCGTCCGGCTTGACGCCGAGACGGTTGAGGCCGGAAACCAGCGTTTCGAGATTTGGTCCGTCGAGCACGGCGACGCGCGCGTCGGGCCGCGTGGCCTCGATGGCGGTGAAGGGCTCGACGGCGGTCACGCCCTTGGAAAAGGGCTCGGGCTGGACGATTTTCGGCGCCTCCGTGATGCGCACCGTGAGCGTGCCATGGCTGATCGCCACGCGCGCGATCTTGACGTTGTTGCCGATGACGATGGTGCCGGTGCGCTCGTCGATGACGACGCGGGCCGGCGTGTCCGATTCCACGACCAGATTCTCGATCTCGGCATAGAAGCGTGCCGCCGAGACGTTCTTCGGTCGCCTGATCTGGACGGTGCGGGCGTCGCGCTCGGCCGCGACGCGCATGCCGAAACGCTGCGCGGTGTAATCGTTGATGGCGTCGGCGATGCGAATGGCGGTCGAGAAGTCGGGGTTGCGCAATTGCAGCGTCAACACGCCCTGATCGTCGAATTCGGCCGGCACCGCGCGTTCGACGATGGCGCCGTTGGGGACGCGGCCCGCCGTCGGCACGCCTTGCGTCAATTGCTCCGCCTGGCCCTGGGCGGTGAAACCGCCGACGATCACCGAGCCCTGGCCCACGGCATAGATTTCGCCATCGGCCGCCTTCAGCGGCGTCATCACCAGCGTGCCGCCGGCAAGCGAGGTGGCGTCGCCCATCGAGGAAACGTCGATGTCGATGCGGGCTCCCGATTGCACGAAGGGCGGCATGTTGGCGGTGACGATGACGGCTGCGACGTTCTTGGCGCGCGCGCTGCCGCCTTCGGTGGCGATGCCGAGATTCTCCAGCATGGCGCGGATCGACTGTTCGGTGAAAGGCGAATTGCGCAGGCTGTCGCCGGTTCCCGCCAGGCCGATGACCAAGCCGTAGCCGACGAGCTGGTTGTCGCGCGCGCTCTGCAGCTGGGCGATGTCCTTGATGCGCGCCGCGACCTGGCCGGGCGGCAGCGTGCTTGGCCCGGTCGAAACGCGGAACATCCGCGTCGTGGTGGCGGGATCGTATTCCGGGTCGTTGACGGCGTCGCCATTCTTCGCGGCAAGCTCGCGCTTCGCCTTCGGCGTCAGCCCGTCGGCCAGTGCCGGCTGCAGCCCAAGCGCAGCCGCCAGAAGCAAGGCAAGTCCGCGCATCATGAGGCGCCGACCATGATGGTGCCGTCGCCCATCACCGTGCCGGATATGATCTTGCCGCTGTCGACATTTCGGACCTTGACCAGGTCGCCGGCGGCGCCCGGCTGCAAGGTGACGCCGGAAGCCGAAATGGTCAGGGCGCCGGCGGTGAAATAGATCTGCACCGCCGCGCCCTGTTCGACCAGCCAGGCGTCGCGGATGGCGGCGGTCGGGATATAGCGGCCGGGCAGCAGCGTGCGCTTGGCAACCTTGCCCTGGAGTTCCTGCGCGAGGGTGGCGACGGCGTCGGGCTTGTGCTTGCCGGGAACGAGCGTCACCTGCTTCAGCGCGGCAAGGTCGATCGTCTCGCCAGGATAGATGACCCGGTTTGGGATCAGCACGACCTCGCCGCTCTGCCTGGCATTCTGGGCGGCGAGCTGATTGGCGCTCTGGTTGCCGGCCTGATTGTCGCCGGCGTCCTGGGCAAACGCCGGCACGCCGCCGGCCACCAGCGCGAAGGCCAGCGCGGCGCGGCGGAGCAGGGAGCGGTGGGCCGGCGCAATCATGATCCGCTACCTGATGTTCTTGGACACGACCGAGGCCATGTCGTCGGCGGCCTGGATGACCTTCGAGTTCATCTCATAGGCGCGCTGCGCCGAGATCAGTTCGGTGATCTCCTTGACGGGATCGACGTTGGACGATTCCAGATAGCCCTGTTCGATCGTGGCGAAGCCGGGGTCGCCGGGCACGCCGACATTGGCCGGGCCGGAAGCCGCCGTCTCCTGGAACAGGTTGTCGCCGAGCGGCGCCAGGCCCGCCTCGTTGGCGAAATTGGCGAGCTGCAGCTGGCCGAGAAGCTGGAGATCGGTCTGGCCTTCGATGCGGGCGAAGACCTGGCCGGTCTTGTTGACGATGACCTCGACCGCGTCCGTCGGCACGGTAATGGCAGGGACGACATTGGCGCCATCGACCGTCACCAGCTGCCCCGTGGCGTTGGTGTTGAAGGCGCCGGCGCGGCTGTAGAGCGTGCCGCCGTCGGCGCCTTCGATCTGGAACCAGCCCCGGCCGGTCAGCGCGAGGTCGAAGCTGTTGCCGGTGCTGGTCAGCTCGCCCTGGGTATGGACGTTGCGCACGGCCGTCGTCTTGACGCCGAGGCCGATCGAGACGCCTTCCGGCACCAGCGAGGTGTTGGAACGGTTGGGCACGCCCTGCGTGCGGTCGACCTGATAGAGCAGGTCGGAGAATTCGGCGCGGGCGCGCTTGTAGCCGGTGGTGTTGATGTTGGCGATGTTGTTGGCGATGACTTCCAGGTTGGTCTGCTGGGCGTTCATGCCGGTGGCGGCGATAGCGAGTGCTTTCATGACGCGGTCCTAGATACTCATGCGGCTGATTTCGAGGTAGGCGGAGACGACCTTGTCGCGGATGGCGATGGTCGTCTGCAGGGCCTGCTGGGCGCTCATCACCGCGTCGACCACCTGGCGTGTGTCGGCGTCGCCCCGCAGCGCCTGGATCGATACCTGTTCGGCATTCTGCAAGGTGTTGACGGTCTTCGACGCCGCCTGGCTCAGCGCCTCTGCGAAGGAGGTGCCGACGGTGTCGGTCGCGGCCTGCGGCGAAACGATGCCCTGCAAGGCGCCGGTCGCCGCGTCGGCGCCGTCGGTTGCCGGCTTGAGCTGGAGCGCGCCAATGTTGCCGATGCCGCTGATCATTGCTGGTTCCTCATCAGGTCGATGGTCATGGAAATCAGGTCGCGCGCCTGCTTGATGACCTGCAGATTGGCCTCATAGGAGCGGTTGGCCTCGGTCATGTCGGCCATTTCGATCAGCACGTTGACGTTGGGCATCTTGACGTAGCCCTTCTCGTCGGCGGCTTCGTTGCCGGGCTGGAACTCGATGGGAAAATCGGAGGGATCGCGCGCCACCGAGCTGACCTCCACGAGCTGGCCGCCGGTCGAGCGGTCGAGTTCGGAAGCGAAGCTGATGGTTTTGCGGCGATAGGGGTCTGCGCCCGGCGCCGTGCCGGTCGATTGCGCGTTGGCAAGGTTTTCCGACACCACGCGCAGGCGCTCGGACTGGGCGCCCAGGCCGGACGCGGCGACTTTGAGAGCTGCGGTCAGCGCGTCCATGGTCAGCTCTTCACCGCCATCATCATCATGGAGTGGAAGGCTTTGACGATCGCGGTGTTGAGCTCGAAGGAGCGGCGGACCTCACCGGCCTTCATCAACTCGTCTTCCACCACCACGCTGTTCTTCGACGGCATGATCGAGCCGGTGCTTTCCTCCGGCTTGATGCTGAAACCAGCATTCGTCGCCTCGCCGCCGAGATGCCCGGCCTGGGTGGCCTGCAGCGACACCGCGGTGCGGTCGAGGACCTTCTCGAACGGCTCGACATCGCCCGCCGTGTAGCCCGGCGTGTTGGCGTTGGCGATGTTGGACGCAATGGCCGACTGGCGCACGGCCAGCCACTGCGACTGCTTCGTGGCGAGATCGAAAAGGTTGACGGGCTCCATGGGAATCTCCGGACGGGGTTCCCAGAGACTAGGCCGCCAGTCTTGCGCGGACCTTGCGCGGGGCCGGCATGGCGCAGCGCCGCGCGACCGGCCCGCGCGCCGCTATCTGGAGAGGTCGATCACCTGGTCGGTGCTGGTGACCATGACCCATTTGCCGCCGCGTTGCTCAATCGACGAGACGATGCTGGAATCCGGCAGCTTTGAGCCGCGCTGGACGATCCACAGGCCGGCGTCGTCCTCGATCATGGCGCGGCCGTTGGCAACATGCACCATGCGGAACTTGGGATCGGCCGGAAAGGGCTGCTGGTCGACGCCCGGCGCCTCAGCGGGATCCTCGGGGTCCTGCAGCGTGCCGGTGGCGAACAGGTCGACATCGGGAACATCCTTGGCCGTCAGCGGCTGGCCGGGATTTTCCATTTGTGAGCCACCGCTGACGCGTCCGGCATTGCTGCCGCTGCCGCCGAACTTGATGGCCTGCACGCCGAACTGTTCCTGGTTGAAGAAGATGTACCAGGGAAACAGCGCGCAGATCAGGCCGAGCGTGACGCCGAGCGCCGCGACGACGAAATCGCTGCGCCGGTCGGGCTTCTTGCCCAGCCGCGGAAATTCCGCCTTTGGCGGCGTGGGCCAGTCCGTGCGCGGGAACAGGTCATCGATCAGCGAATCGCGGCTGGCCTGGATCGTCTCGGCGGCTTCAACCTGGGCAGCCGCGGGCAAATCATCCCCGGCGGTCCTGGCAGGCCCGGCGGTCCTCGGAAGGGCGGGCTTCGCCGCCTTGGCCAGGACGGCCCCGGTCTTGGCCGCGACCTTGGCGGCCATGGCGCGCGCGGCCTTTGCTGTGGCGGATCGTGCTTCCTCGGCCAAGGCGTCTTCCTTGGCCCTGGCGTCGTCGATCATCTCGCGCAGCAGGCGCTCGGTATATTGGCGCTCACTCTCCTGCATCGCCATTCTGCTTTCCCTTCAGGTAGCGGGCGAGGTCGGCGAACGGATCGACGGACGCGCGGTCCTTCGGCGACTGCGTCAGCGCCTCGTAGATCAGCGGCACCTGGCGCACGGCGATGTCGAGCTCGGCGTCGGCGCCGCCCTGGTAGGCGCCGAGCAAGCGGATGTCGCGCGTGTCCTCGAAGCGCGAGATCATCGACTTCAGCCTGGTCACCAGCATCCGCTGCTCGGCGCTCCAGGCCTTGTCGGCCAGGCGCGAGATCGACGACAGCGGGTTGACCGGCGGATAGCGGCCCTGTTCGGCGATCGCGCGATCGAGCACGACATGGCCATCGAGGATGCCGCGCACGGAATCGGCGACCGGATCGTTGTGGTCGTCGCCGTCGACCAGCACCGAAATGATGGCCGTGATCGACCCCCTGCCTTTGACTCCGGGGCCCTCGGCGCCAGGTCCGGCGCGCTCGAGCAGCTTGGGCAGGTCAGTGAACACGGAAGCCGGATAGCCGCGCGCGACCGGCGGCTCGCCGGTTCCGGTCGCCACCTCGCGCAGCGCATGGGCAAAGCGCGTGATCGAATCGAGCACCAGGAGCACGCGGTGGCCCTGGTCGCGGAAATGCTCGGCGACGCGCATGGCGGTGTCCGGCGCGCGCCGGCGCATCATGGCGGTCTCGTCGCTGGTCGCAACCACGGCCACGGTCTTGGCCATGCTTTCGGCGCCGATCGTGTCCTCGAGGAATTCGCGCACCTCGCGGCCGCGCTCGCCGATCAGGGCGACGACGACCGTATCGAAGGCATCGGCGCCCGCCAGCATGGCGAGCAGCGTCGACTTGCCGACGCCGGAGCCGGCAAAGATGCCGAGGCGCTGGCCGAAACAGAGCGGCGTGAAGATGTCGATGACCCTGACCCCGGTCATGAAGGCGGTGCCGACGCGCTGCCGCGCCATGGCGCCCGGGGTCGTGGCATCCTCGCCCGGCGTGGATGCGGGCCTGACCAGCGGCGGGCCGCCGTCGATGGCGCGTGTCAGCGCGTCGATGGCGCGCCCGCGCCACGAGGCATGCGGCGTCACGGCCAGCGGTCCGCGGCGAAACACGGCGTCGCCCATGCCGGCGTCGGCACTGCGCTCGAAGGGGGCCACAACCACCTCGTCGCGGCCGATCTTGACGATTTCGCCGCGACGCGTGCCGGCATGGCCTCGCTGCTCGACGATATCGCCCAGCCTGGCGATGTCGGAAAGGCCGCGCACCTTGTAGTGGGTCGGCGAGATCTCGGCGACGCGACCGCCGCGCCGGAGAAGGGACTCGGCGCGGTCGAAGCGGCGCAGGACGCGTTCCAGGGCGGCAAGCCGGTCGGCAGGTGCTGCTTCCGGCTGCTTTTCCAGAGCGCGCAGCGAGGGTGGGCTGGTCGACATGCCTTTACTTGGAGCCGAGCGTCTTGATCGCGTCGTCGGTCGTGGAATCGGTCTGGCGCATCAGCGCCGCCGTGTTCTCGAAGGCGCGCTGGACCATGATCAGCCGGGTCATTTCCTGCACCGGATTGACGTTGGATTCCTCGAGGAAACCCTGCGCCACGCCGACGTCGGAGCGATCGGTCACAGGTTCAGGCGTCCGCGCGGGCACGATGCCGGAATTGCCGTAGCGGACGAAATTCTGCCCTGGGTCGAAATTGTAGAGGCCGATGGCGCCGACCAGCTGGTCGTTCTGCCTGAGCGAGCCATCGGCGCCGGCCTTGGGCGGTCCGTTGCGAGGGTCGAGCTGGATCGGCGCGCCGCCGCCGTCGAGCACCGGATAGCCTTCGATCGACATAAGCTCGCCGTTCTCGTTCATCGAGAAGCGGCCGTCGCGGGTCATCACCGTGCCGCCCGGCGTCTCGATGGCGAACCAGGCATCGCCCTGGATGGCGAAGTCGAAAGGATTGCCGGTCTCGGTCATCGAGCCGTGCGCCGTCGAAAGATAGGTGTTGCCCGAGGAGGCGAAGGAGACCGACTTCGGCCCGGTGCCGGAGACGACATCCTCGAATTTCACGCCGGTGGCGCGAAAGCCGATGGTCGAGGCATTGGCGACATTGTCGGCGATGGTGTCGAGCCGGCGCTCGAGCGCGATCTGCGAGGAGAGGGCGACGTAAAGGCTGTCCTGCATGGTGTTCTCAGAATTTCAGTTTCTGCATGGCCATCATCAGATCGGTCGAGATGCCCACCGTGGTCGGCTGGGAAAAGAGCACGCTGACCGATGTCGTTGCCGTCGAGGTCGGGTTGTTGATCTCCCACAGGCTGGTGAAGCGGGTCAGGAACTTGTTCAGCTTGTCGGTGTCCTTGAAATCGGCGATGTCGAGCTTCTGCTCGAACAGCTGCGCCTGCTTGTCGATCTCGGCCGCGGCGAAGGAATCGGGCAGGCCGAGGGCGGTGCGCACCACGCTGGCAAGCGCAGTGTCGGCCAGCACGTCGTACCAGTTGGTGATGTCGGGCGCCTTGCGCTGGAAGTAGAGTGCCAGCCGCACGCCTTGATTGGTCTCGCCGGCGTTCTCCTCCAGGGTCTGGCGCATGTATTTGTCGACCGCCCCTTGCTGGGCGGAGGGAAAGAGCGTGGCGGTCGAGCCGTAGGCGGCGAAGTTGAACGCCTTGACGAAGGCGGCGTAGCGCTTGTCGCTCAACTTGTTGGCGAAGCTGTCCGAATCCGAGACGCCTTCCTTGAGCGCCTTGACCATGAAAGCCTTGGCATAGGCCATGTCGCCCAGGCCGTATGCCTTCATGGCATAGGTGAACAGGCGGGTGTCCTTGACGAAGTCGTCGATGGTTTTGATGTTGCCGATATTGGCGAGATAGTAGTCGGTGTCACGCTTGACGACGGGCTGCGCCTCAACCTGGTCGATCGCCTTGGGGATGTCCTTGGCGATAAGCTGGTAGCTCGTATAAGTGTTCAACACGCTGTGCGCCTCCGGCCGAAGCTATTCCAGGAAAATACAGTCACTTCCTTGCGCGAAGCTGAATCGGCCCCGCAACCCGCGAGCCGGACCTCGCGGGGTTGAAGCCTCGTCGATTCAAGCCTCACACAAGGCACGTGGATTATCGGTTGGGACCTGCGGTGACATGCGGAAGGATCTTGCGTGGGCATTCTGATCGGACTGGTGGTGACGCTCGGCTGCGTCCTCGGCGGCTTCATGGCCATGGGCGGCCATCTGCACGTGCTGATGCAGCCCTGGGAAGCGGTGGTCATCTGCGGCGCGGCGCTCGGCACCTTCCTCGTCGCCAACCCGATGAAGACCGTCAAGGACACCGGCAAGGGCATTCTCGAAGCGTTCAAGCAGGCGGTGCCGAAGGAACGGGATTATCTGGAGACGCTCGGCGTGCTGCACAGCCTGATGCGCGAATTGCGCTCCAAGTCGCGCAGCGAGGTCGAGGCGCACATCGACAATCCGGAAGAGTCGGCGATCTTTCAGGCCTTCCCGACGGTGCTGAAGAACCACGACCTGACGCATTTCATCTGCGACTACTGCCGCATCATCATCATCGGCAATGCGCGCTCGCATGAGATCGAGGCGCTGATGGACGAGGAGATCCAGACCATCAGGACCGACAAGCTGAAGGCCTACCACGCGATGGTGGCGGTGGGCGACGGCCTGCCGGCGCTCGGCATCGTCGCCGCGGTGCTCGGCGTGGTCAAGGCGATGGGCGCGCTCGACCAGTCGCCGGAAATCCTCGGCGGCCTGATCGGCGCCGCACTCGTCGGCACCTTCCTCGGCATCTTCCTGTCCTATGCCGTCGTCGGCCCGGTCGCCACCAAGATCAAGACCGTGCGCGAGAAGAAGAACCGCCTCTACATCATCGTCAAGCAGACGCTGCTCGCCTACATGAACGGCGCGCTGCCGCAGGTCGCGATCGAATTCGGCCGCAAGACCATCTCGTCCTACGAGCGGCCGACCATCGATGCGGTCGAGCAGAGCACGATGAACACCGGCACGGCCGAAAAGAAAGCGGCCTGAGCATGCGTGAACACAGACAAGGCCGCTCGCCATCATGACCAGTCCGGGCAGTCCGTCGCAGACCCGTTCCCTGATCATCGAACGTCTCGTCGGCGACAGCGGCGAGGCCGACCATGTCATCGGCGCCGGCCGGGGGATGGCCGAACGCGCCGTGCCGCTGCTGCAGAAGAGCCTTATCGGCGAACTCGGCGCGCCGGTCACCGTCGATCTGCGCGCGGTCGCGGTCAGCCGTGTTCCCGAGGCGCGCAGCGACGCCGGCGACACATTCGCCATGACCATCGTCGCCTCGCCGACCTCCTCCGATGCCATGACCCTGGTGCTCGACGCGCCGGGCATCGCGGTGATGGTTTGCGCGCTGTTCGGCGGCGACCCGGACGTGCCGGTGTCGCCGATCGAGCGCGAGCTGTCGCAGATCGAAACCGACGTGGCGACGACGGTGTTCCAACTGGTCGCGCAGGCTCTCAATGGATCGGGCAAACGCTCGCTCGAATTGCGGCTGCCGGTGCAGAGGGCGATGTCGGGCATGGAGGCGAAGCGGCGCGTGCTGCGTGACGGGGCGTCGGTCCGCATGGTGTTCGGCATCTCGACGCCGACCGACAGCGGCACTGTCACGGTGATGATCCCGCAGCGCGTCCTGCTGGCGACTCGCGGCGGCGCTGCCGGCGCCCACGAGGACGATCACGCGGCCGGCTCCGACTGGCGCGCGCGCTTCTCTGAAGAAGTGATGCGCTCGGCGGTGATGCTGGAAGCGACGATGCCGCTTGCGCGGCTGACGCTCGGCGACCTCGCCAGCCTCGAAGTCGGGCAGATCATCGAATTCGAGGAGACCGCGCAATCGCAGGCGCGGCTCAGCGCGCGCGACAAGACGTTGTTCGTCTGCGATTTCGGCAAGCTCGGCCAGAACTACACCGTCCGCGTCCGGCACCCCTACGATGCCGGGCAGGATTTCATCGACGGGCTGATGCCGGGCTGACGCCGGGCTGGTCCGATTTTTTGGAGACGACGTATGGCAAAGACCAAGATGGAAGCCGACCCCGACCAGCCGGACGAGCAACTCGACCGCGCCATCGAGGAACTGCGCGGCGTCCTCAAGGAAGAGGAGAGGCGACCGGACGCGGCCCTGCGGGCGGCATCAGGCGCCAATTCCAGCATCATCATGGCCATCCCGGTCGACGTGCAGATCATCCTCGGCAGCACCGAGATGGCAGTGTCCGACCTGATGGCGCTGCAGAAGGGCTCGACGGTGGCGCTCAACCGGCGCATCGGCGAACCTGTCGACGTCGTGGTCAATGGCCGCAAGATCGCCCGCGGCGAGATCACCGTGCTTGAAAGCGATCCGTCGCGCTTCGGCATCAGGCTGACCGAAATCATCGCCGCCACCAAGAGCGCATAGGCAATGGCCGGCGCGCCCATCGATCGCCTGCAAGGACAGACAGCATGACGACGCTGACCACGCTGACGCGCCCGCAGAAGGCAGCCGCCATCCTGGTGGCGATGGGCAAGCCCTCGGCCAGCCGGCTCTTGAAATTCTTCAAGCAGGAGGAGCTGAAGGCACTGATCGAAGGGGCGCGCCTGCTGCGCACCATCCCGCAGAACGATCTCGAACGCATCGTCGCCGAGTTCGAAGCCGAATTCACCGAGGGGGCGGGACTGCTCGATTCCGCCGACCGCATGGACACCATCCTCAACGAATCGCTGTCGCCCGAGGAAATGAGCGCCATTATGGGCGACAAGAGGTTCGAGGTGGCGCCCGAGGGGCCGCCGCCGATCTGGCCCGACCTCGAAAAGCTGGAGGCCGGCCGCCTCGGCGCCTTCCTGTCCGGCGAGCATCCGCAGACCTCGGCCTTGGTGCTGTCGAAGCTTTCCTCGCAGACGGCGGCCAATGTGCTGCTGACGATGGAAAAGCCCATCCGCAGCCAGATCATCAAACGCATGGTCACATTGGCCGCGGTCCCGGACGCGGCGGCCAAGATCGTCGAAAGCCAATTGCGCAGCAGTCTGCTGTCACAGGCGGCGGCGAAGGACATCTCGGTCGGACAGGCGCGTGTCGCCAGCGTGCTCAACGAAATGGACAAGCCTCAGCTCGAAGAGGTGATGCACGACCTGGAGGAGGCCGGCACGCCTGATCTTGACGGCGTCAGGTCGCGGCTGTTCGCCTTCGACGATTTGCCGCTGCTGACCCAGAAGGCGCGGGTGCTGCTGTTCGACGGGCTGTCGACAGAACTGGTCACGCTGGCGCTGCGCGGCGCGCCGCCGGCGCTCACCGAATCGGTGCTGTCGGCGATCGGCGCAAGGTCGCGACGCATGATCGAATCCGAGCTCGGCCAGGGATCAGAAGGCGTCGCGCTGGCCGACATCCTGGGAGCCCGCAAGACGATCGCGGTTGCGACGATCCGGCTATCGCGCGAAGGGGCGTTCGAACTCCCCTCATCGGCACAGAGCGAAGCGGCATGATGGCGACGGCTCGGTTGACGCGCCATGGCTGAAGCGGTCGACAAGGACTCCAAAACCGAGGAAGCAACAGAAAAGAAGATCCGCGACACCGTCGAACAGGGCAAGCTGCCCCATTCGCGTGAAGCGGCGATCTTCACCTCCTTCGTCGCCATACTGGTGTTCACGGTGTTTTACGCCAAGGACGCCATCGTCGATCTCGGCATGTTCCTGTCGATGTTCCTGGAAAAGCCGGAAGCCTGGCCGATGGACACCGAAAACGACGTCATCGCGCTCTACCAGTCCGTCATTTTCGAGATCGGCCGCGCCGTCGTCAGCCTGCTGGTGCTGCTGGTGGTGGCCGGCGTCGGCGCGTCGGTGTTCCAGAACATGCCGCAATTCGTCGGCGACCGGATCAGGCCGCAGCTGTCGCGCATTTCCATCACCAAGGGCTGGAGCCGGATGTTCGGCGTGCAGGGCTTCGTCGAGTTCCTGAAATCACTGGGCAAGCTCGGCTTTGCCGTCGTCGTGCTTGGCTTCACGCTGTCGGAGGATCACCGCAGGCTGCTTGCCGGCATGATCACCAATCCCGTCGCCTTCGGCCTTGTCATCCGCAGCATCGCCGTCGACATACTGGTTGCGATCGTCTTCGTCATGGGGCTGATCGCGGCGGTCGACCTCGTCTGGTCCCGCTTCAACTGGCGGCGCGACCTGCGCATGAGCAAGCAGGAAGTCAAGGACGAGATGAAGCAGTCGGAAGGCGACCCGATCGTCAAGTCGCGGCTGCGGTCGCTGGCGCGCGACCGGGCGCGCCGCCGCATGATGACGGCGGTGCCGCGCGCCACCCTGATCATTGCCAATCCGACGCACTTTTCCATCGCGCTCAAATATGTCCGCGAGGAGGATTCCGCGCCCCTGGTGCTTGCCAAGGGTCAGGATCTGGTGGCGCTGAAGATCCGCGAGATCGCCAGGGAGCACAACATCCCGATCTTCGAAGACGTGGCGCTTGCGCGCTCCATGTACAAGCAAGTTTCGGTTGATAGCGTGATCCCGTCGCAATTCTATCAGGCCGTCGCCGAGCTGGTGCGGATCGTCTACTCGAAAAAGGCTGAGCGCAGACTGACCTCATGAACCGGCAAGCTTATGCAAAATCCCGCGAAATCATCGTCGCCAGCGCCATCGAGCAGGTGATCGCCGAACTCAGGCTGATCGATGTCGCCGACTATATCGCCTTCATCCGGCTGGAGCATTTCGCCTGCCTGTCGGACTTGGTGGATTCGGCGGCCGAACTGTTCTTCATGCCGGGTACGCTCAGGCTCGGTCACGGCGGCGAAGCCCATGTCGACTGGAGCGGCAGCCCGCGCATCGTGCTCGACCTCGAGCTCAGGCCGCCCGGCGTCACCGTCTATTTCCAGCTGACGCTGAGCGAAGACAAGGACCATGTCGTGGTCAACTACGTCTCGTTCGAAAAGCCGGGCGAGAATCCGGAGCACAACACCGCTTTGCTGGAAGCGGTGATCGAGCAGGCCCGCATCCGCAGGACCGAGCCGCTCGCCTACTGAAAATCCGCCATTGCTGAAAGCAAGGCGCGGCGGTCGATCGACCGCCGCGCCTGGCATGCCGTTGCCTCGAACCGGCGCGCGCTTTTGGCCGGGTCCGAGTGTAGAGCGTTCGCGGGTCGATCTATTCGATGAGGCCGAGCCGCAGCGCCTTGGCCACCGCCTGGTTGCGGTTGACGGCGTTGAGCTTCTGCGTCGACTGGGTCAGGTACTGGTTGGCGGTGTGCACCGACAATTTCAGCAGCTTGGCGATCTCCTCGCTGGTGTTGCCGTTGGCGGTCAGCTTCAGGCATTCGAGCTCGCGCTTGGAGATCGAGCGCATCCGGCCGGTGTCGGTCGGACGGATGCGGGCAACCGCGGCAAAGAGCGAGAAGCAGCGGGCGTGGATCTCGTAGAGCACGTCCTGCGGCAAGGCGATTTCCGATCCGAGGAAAATGACCAGCCCGCATTGGCCGCGGTCGGCATGGACGGGAAAGGCGATGCCGTTGGTGCCGGGCGCGAGCGGCGCCGTTCTTTCGGCCCAGGCAAGGTCCTGGAAGGCCTGCTGCGAGCTGGCGATGCCGTCGTCCGCCCACCAGCGCGGCGCCGTGGAGATACGGGTATGTCGCACCATTTCCTCGCCATTGGCGCCGGAGATGAATTTGGTGGCCACGGAGGTGCCGGGGTAGTCCGAATCGAAGCTTGGCACGAGGCGAGCCCGTTCCAGCGAAGGGCTGACGAAGAACAGGCCGAAAGCCCCGGCGTTGATGTCGACGGCGATCCAGCGGCAGCGGCGCACGGCGTCCGGAATGGTGACGGCGTGGTGCGTTTCGGAGCCGAGCGAGAAGGCGCCGAAGGGGCTGCGCTGCTCGTTGAAGAGGGCCTCGGCCGCCTCCTTGACCTGTGCCTGTTTCAAATGATGCCGCTCCTGATCGCCGTCGCGATGGCCATCGCGCGGTTGCTGGCCGCGAATTTCTGGATCGCGTGGGTGATGTAGCTGTTGACGGTGTTCGACGAGACGCCGAGGATCAGCGCGACCTCGTCGGTGGTCTTGCCCTCCGACACCCAGAACAGGCATTCGCGCTCGCGGTCGGACAGCGGGTCCTGCATGGCGGCGGCGGCGATCAGCTGCGGGATGTTGGACAGCGCGTAGCAGCACTTCAGCTGGGCCTTCATCAGCCCCGGCTGGTCGATCTTGCCGGCCTGGGCGGCCGAGAACAGCGCGAACAGGCGCTGGCGGCCGACATTCAGCCTCAGCGAGTAGATTTCGGCATGGCCGAGCACATCGAGCAGGCGGGCCTCTTCGCCGCTCAGCAGCGCGCCGGCATCGGGCGCCTGGGCGGCCACCAGTGGCCTCGGGCGGTTGCCGGGCGACGCGGTCAGCGGCCCTTGGGCGAGGCCGGCTATCAGCCGTTTGCCGATGAGCTCGATGGCGTCGAATATCCAGTTGGAGGACACGATGCGGGCATCGCTGCGATCCTGGTCGTGGATGATGGCGACAAGCATGTAGCTGTCGGCGCCGATCTCGGCGGCAAGCTGCATGAAAAACCTGGTGAGGTCGCCGCGAGACGCCAGGCGCGATGGTTCGGATTGGAGAAGCGCGGCGGGACTGCTCATTTTATGCTTTGGCCGGAATCGATCCATGTGCCCGGTGCTGGTGTCGCCAGCGGCCGAACCCGAAATACGCGTCACTGTCACGAAGACACACTCAAGGCGCGGTCAGCGCCCAACCAGGTCGGAATCCCTACAGGGAACGCGAAGCCGTCCGCGTCTAGTGCCGGCCGAGTGCCGGAACTTGAGACTTTGGGTGGTCGCCGCGCCCCCCGAGGACCGGCTGATTCGGGTCTAATCTACCCGTAGATGAATCCGACATCAAACGCGATTTGACAAAATCGAATCCGGTGGACTCGGATCGCGACTCAGGGGCCGTTTCGCGCTGCTTTCAACCGGTCTCTTCGACGGAAAAAGCGAGGCCGGTGCCGGGCCGCCATATCGGGGCGCGGCCGATTCGGCTAGGATTCGCATGGTGGCACTGGATGGGCGTCCGTTGCCGGTGGTCTTGCGGGGGGAAACGATGAGCGATTCATTTCAGGAAGTGACGTCCGTCTCGTGGTTCGGACGGATCAAGCGCGCGGTCGGCGGGGTGGTCTTCGGCCTGATCCTGATCGTGCTGATGGTGATCGGTCTGTTCTGGAACGAAGGGCGCGCGGTGCAGACGGCGCGCTCGCTGGCGGAAGGCGCCGGCGCCGTCGTCTCGGTCGGCGTCGACAGCGTCGACGCCGGCAATGACGGCAGGCTGGTGCATGTGACTGGACCGGTGACGGCCGATAAAGGTCTTGCCGATCCGGATTTCGGCATTCAGGCCGAGGGGCTGCGCCTGTCGCGCAGCGTCGAGATGTACCAGTGGAAGGAAGACTCCAAGTCGGAGACGACGAAGAAGCTGGGCGGCGGCGAGGAGACGGTGACGACCTACAGCTATTCGAAGGTGTGGGACGACAGCCAGATCGACTCATCCGACTTCAAGAAGCCCGACGGCCACCAGAACCCGCCGATGGCGATCCACAGCAAGAGCTTTCAGATTGCGGAGGGCAAACTCGGCGCCTTCACGCTCGACAGGCCGGTGCTCGACCGCATCGGGGGCGACAAGGAATTTTCGCTCTCGCCCAGCCAGTCGGCCGCGATCGAGGCTGCCTATACCGGTGCAAAGCCGATCAACATCGTCGACGGCAGGATCTATCTCGGCGCCGATACGATGTCGCCGGCGCTGGGCGACTATCGCATAGGCTACGAACTGGCGCCGCTCGGCACCGTCAGCATCGTCGCACGCCAGGCCGGCGACCGGTTCGAGCCCTACCAGACGGCGGCCGGCGATGCGTTGCTGATGGTGGATACGGACGACGTGCCGGCCGACAGGATGTTCGCCGAGGCGGTCAGCGCGAACACGCTGATAACCTGGCTGCTGCGCGCCGGCGGCCTGATCCTGCTGACGATAGGCTTTGCCCTGCTGCTCGGCCCGATCGGGGTGATCTTCGACGTCATACCCTTCCTCGGCAGCCTGGCCCGGCTGGGCACCGGCATCATCGCCTTCGTCCTGGCGATCCTGGTCGGGACGACGACGATCGCCATCGCCTGGTTCTGGTATCGGCCGGTGCTGGCGGCCGCCATCCTGGCCGCCGGTGTGATCGCGGCGGTGGCGGTGTACATGCTTGGGCGTTCCCGCAAACCGGCCGTGCCGGCCGCGGCGCCGAGCCCCGGCGCTGCCGCATAGCGTGGAGTTTCCAAGGGGCGGCTGCGGGCGCCCCTTGGCTTCCTACCTGTCCTCGAAGCCGGTCAGCACGCCGACGGCGTTGATGCCGATCTCTTCCACCGCATAGCCGCCTTCCATGACGAACAATGTCGGCAGGCCGAGCCTGGCGATGCGGCGGCCGATCTTGGGATAGTCGGCGCTCGTCAGCTTGAACTGGCTGATCGGGTCCTTCTCGAACGTGTCGACGCCGAGCGACACCACGACGACATCGGGGGCGTAGGCGGCAAGCTTGGCGCAGGCATCCTCCAGCGAGGCGTTCCAGCCGTCCCAGTCGGTGCCGAACGGCATCGGGTAGTTGAGGTTGAAGCCTTCGCCTTCGCCGATGCCGTGCTCGTCGGCATGGCCGAGGAAGAACGGATACTCGGTCATCGGATCACCGTGCAGGTTGATCACCTGGACGTCGCCGCGGCCGTAGAAGATCTCCTGCGTGCCGTTGCCGTGATGGTAGTCGACATCGAGGATCGAGACGCGCCTGGCGCCCTGGTCGAGGAACCACTGCGCGGCGACGGCGGCGTTGTTGATGAAGCAATAGCCGCCCATGAAGGCGGCGCCCGCATGATGGCCGGGCGGGCGGCAGAGCGCGAAGGCGGCCGGCTCGCCGGCCTTGACCAGTTCCGCCGCCGTCAGCGCCACTTCATAGGACGACTTGATCGCCGCCCAGGTGCCTTCGACGAAGGTGGCGCCGGCGTCGAAGGAATAATAGCCGAGCAGGCCGTCGATGCGCTGCGGCGGCACGTCGCCGCGCAAACCGCGCGTCGGCCAGGTGAACGCCATGGCCGAGCCCCTGTGCCCCTCAGCCGTCCATCGCGGCCAGACGGTCGGCAGGAAGTCGATGTAGTCGGCACTGTGCACGCGCTTGGCGGCGGCGAGATCATGCTCGACCGGCCCGATGATCGGCCCCAACTTCTCGCTCTCGACGCGCGCCCTGATGAATTCCGCTCGGGACGGCTTTTCGAAACCCGGCACGATCGCCGACGTGACCAGTTCCATCTGGCCTGCATGGCCGGCGTGAAGCGGCGAATAGACAGTCTTCATGAAATTCCTCTCGAAGTCTGAAATCAGTCAAGATTGAGATAGGGGTTCACCAAAGCGAGCCACATCACTTCCACATCGTCCTCGATAAGGTCGTATGTCTTGCGATCCCTTTTCAGCCCCACAAGCCGGCATGCGTGCCCGACCTCCATCATCAGCAAGCCGAGGCGGCTCGCGACCTTGTCTTCAAGAGCCGGGTTCACATGCTGCAGCCATGCGGCGTAGAGGGCGACGATCTGGTCGTCATATTCGTTCTGGATCGGCCTCAGGTCGGCATTTCCCGATATGGCCTCGATCACCGGCATCAGGCTGGCGTTGTCGAGATAGAGCTTCGAGGTGTCGATGAAGAGCTTGCGCACTTCCTGGCGAAACTCTTCGCGGTTGGTGGGCGGGGCGACCTCGATGCGCCTTGCGATCACCTCCGGAAACGACGACAGCCAGCGCCGGGCGAGGTCGAGAAGAATGGCCTCCTTGTTTGGAAAATACTGGTAGACCGAACCGACCGACAGGCCGGCATGCTGGGCGATGGCGAGCGTCGTCGGCGCCTTGGTTCCTTGCTCCCGCGTCAAGGTCAGCGCCGCGTCGAGAATCCTGTCGACCACCTTGCTCGAACGTTCCTGGCGCGGCTGCTTGCGCGGTTCGAGCGCTATCCTGGTTTCGCGGCTGAGGTTGCGCTTCACGGCTCTAGGTCCCCGTTCCCCGCCCGGTCTCAAGACAGGCGCTGGGTGCTGTCCACAATTCATTCGAAATTCGGAGCGTTGACAAACGCGAATAATTAGTCGCATTCTTTATCCACGCTGTCTGCCGGGATAACAAGGGGAATTTCGAAGACAGCGCGCTGGCATCATTCTTGTCCCATGGCGCGCCGCTCCGGCGGAGTGGAACGCCGTTGGTCAAGGGTTGCCGGTCACGGCCAGTCGTCAAAAGCGCGGAGTCGCGATGTCTGTCACGGGTGCGGATCACAATGCGGATCTGATCGTCGTCAACGGTCGTGTGCTGACCATGGATGCCGACAATCCCACCGCCGAAGCCATTGCCGTCAGGGACGGCGCCATCATCGCCATCGGCAGCCGTGCCTCGATCGAAGGCTACAAGGGAACGGCCACCAGGATCGTCGACGCCGGGGGCGGCTCGGTGATCCCCGGCTTCATCGAAGCCCACATGCATCTGTTTTCGGGCGCGGCCGAGCTTGCGCATCTGCAACTGTCGGGCGTCCACGGCTTCGACGCGCTGCAAGCAGCGATCCGCGACTATGCATCGGCATGGCCCGACGCGAAGATGCTGGTCGCCCAAGGCGTCGACTATGCCGTGCTTGGCGACGAGCGGGTGACGCGCCACCATCTCGACGCGATCCTGCCGGACCGGCCTTTCGTCATGGCCGCTCCCGACCACCACACGATGTGGGCCAACACCAAGGCGCTTGAACTGGCAGGCATCCTGCACGGACGCACGCTTGGTCCGGGCAACGAAATCGTCATGGGCGAGGATGGCCTGGCCGCGGGCGAGCTGCGCGAGGGCGAGGCGTTCGGTCCGGTGCTCGATCTCGCAGGCGAAGGCCGGGTGCGGCTCGGGCTGGCGACCGGCGGCGAGCCGAACCCGATGCCGAGTGCCGCCGAGCGCGCCGCCGACCGCGACATCATGCGGCGCGGGCTCGCCTGGTGCGCGCGCCACGGCATCACCTCGATCCACAACATGGACGGCAATCTCTACCAACTCGAGCTGCTGGCCGAGATCGAGGCCGAGGAGGGCTTGCCCTGCCGCGCGCAGATACCGTTCCACTACAAGAACTTCATGACGCTCGACATGCTCGACAAGGCGTCCATCATGGCCGAACGCTACAATGGCGAGTGGCTGTCGTCGGGGATGGTGAAGGTCTTCTACGACGGTGTGCTCGATTCCTGGACGGCGGTGATGGTCGAGCCTTATGCCGACCGGCCGGACTGGGTGGGCGAGCCGCTGTTCACGCCGCCGCAGTTTGCCGAGCTTGCGGTGGCCGTCGACAAGCGTGGGCTGCAGATGGCGGTGCATTCGATAGGCGACGGGGCGGTGCGCGCCGTGCTCGACGGCTACGAGGCGGCCGCCAAGGCCAACGGCAAGCGCGACAGCCGGCATCGTGTCGAGCACATCGAGGTCATAACCGACGACGATGTGCCGCGCTTCGAAAAGCTTGGCGTCGTCGCCTCGATGCAGCCGCCGCATCCGCCCGGCGCGATGGATTTTCCGCTGGAACCGACGGTGTCGCGCATCGGGCAGGCCCGCTGGCCGCTAAGCTATGCATGGCGGACCCTGAAGAATGCTGGCGCGCGCGTCGTCTTCGCTTCCGACTGGCCGGTAGCGTCCATCGATCCGATCCTGGGCATCCAGGCGGCAGTGTTGCGCAAACCATGGGCAAGCACCGACCCCGATCAGAGATTCTCGCTGCACGAGGCGATTGCCGGCTATACGGTGGAAGGGGCCTATGCCGAGTTCATGGAGAACCGAAAGGGCCGCCTGAAGCCGGGCTATCTGGCCGACCTGGTGGTGCTCTCGGCCGATATCGAGGCGACCGCGCCGGAAGATCTGCACAAGGTGCGGCCGGTCACCACGGTTTGCGGCGGAAAGGTCACCTATCAAGCCTGACGGTGGCACGGGAATTGCTTTTTAGTCCAGTCCAAGCTCCGCAGTTGCCAAGCCGATTGGCTTATGGTGACAATCAAACAGGAACAAAACCTGCCGCCAAGAGCAGGCCATCTCAATGGGGTAATCGTGCCGGAACAACCGGATAAGAATGCGATCGAGGTTCGTGGCGTCCGCAAGGTATTTGGCAGCGGTGAAAACCAGGTTGCCGCTCTCGACACGGTTTCCGTGTCGATCCGCGAAAACGAGTTCTTCACGCTGCTGGGGCCTTCCGGCTGCGGCAAGACAACGCTTCTGAGGCTGATCGCCGGCTTCGACTTTCCAACCGCCGGCGAGATCCTGCTGTACGGCCAGGACATCGCGCCGCTGCCGCCGTTCAAGCGGCCGGTCAACACCGTGTTCCAGTCCTACGCGCTGTTTCCGCACATGACGGTGGCCGAGAACATCGGCTTCGGGCTGGAAATGCTCGGCAAGCCCAAGGCCGAGATCAAGGCGCGCGTCGGCGAGATGCTGAAGCTGGTCAAGATGGAGGCGCTTGCCGGCCGCCGCACCAGCCAGATCTCAGGCGGCCAGCAGCAGCGCGTGGCGCTCGCCCGGGCCCTGGCGCCGCAGCCGAAGGTGCTGCTGCTCGACGAGCCGCTGTCGGCGCTCGACTACAAGCTGCGCAAGGAGATGCAGATCGAGCTGAAGCGGCTGCAGCACGAGACCGGCATCACCTTCATCTTCGTCACCCACGACCAGGAAGAAGCGCTGACGATGTCGGACCGCATCGCGGTGATGTCGTCGGGCAAGATCCTGCAGGTCGGCACACCCTGGGACATCTACGACAAGCCGGCGGAACGCTTCGTCGCCGACTTCATCGGCGAGACCAACTTCCTCACCGCCGCCATATCGGGCATGGGCAGCGGCAAGGCGCGGGCGACGCTCAAATCCGGCGCGACCATCGAGGCGACCGTGGCCGAAGGCTTCCAGCCGAAGGACAACGCCACCGTGGTGGTGCGGCCGGAGCATGCCAAGCTGACCAGCGGCAAGGGCGATCTGTCGGGCTCGGTCGAGAACATCGTCTATTTCGGCACCGACACGCATATCCATGTCCAGCTGGACAGCGGCGAGGCCTTCACCGTGCGTCAGCAGAACACGCGCAGCGCCGGCTGCGGCTTCGAGCGCGGCGACAAGGTCGGCATTCTGATCGGCAACGACGCCGCGCAAGTGCTGAGGGACTGATGGCCACCGCGGAACAAGTCGCCAAGGAAGCGGAACGGCGCGACGTCCGCACGCGCTGGCTGCTGTCGGCGCCGGCGCTCATCATCATCTTTCTGGCGGCGACCGGCCCGCTGCTGATCGTGCTGGTCTATTCGCTGCTGACGCCCGGCGCGTACGGCGACGTGAAATGGCAATTCTCGCCGGAGGCCTGGCTGTCGGTGTTCATGGAGCGTGACATTTTCGACGACACGCTTTCGCTTGCCGCCGCTCACGTCACCATCTTCTGGCGCTCCATCAAGCTGGCGATCGTGACGACGATCGCCACCCTGGCGCTGGGTTTCCCGACCGCCTATTTCATGGCGACGCGCAGTGAAAAGACGCGCGACATCTGGCTGTTCCTGATCACCATACCGTTCTGGACGAACCTGCTCATCCGCACCTTCGCGGTGCTGCAGATCATCCGCAACGAGGGCATCATCAACACCATCCTGATCAAGCTCGGCATCGTCTCGGCGCCGGTCCAAATCCTGTTCACCGATACGGCGATCCTGATCGGCATGGCCTATGTCTACCTGCCGCTGATGGTGCTGCCGATCTATGCCAGCATGGAGAAGCTCGACTTCCGGCTGGTCGAGGCCGGCTACGATCTCTACGCCAGCCGGTTCCAGGTGCTGCGGCGCATCATCTTCCCGCTGGTCAGGCCGGGCGTCATCGCCGGCTCGATCCTGGTCTTCATTCCGGCGATCGGCGCCTATGTCACGCCCAGCGTGCTCGGCGGCGGCAAGAACATGATGCTGTCCAACCTGATCGAGTTGCAGTTCGGGCAGGGCCGCAACTGGCCGCTCGGCTCGGCGCTGTCGATCACGGTGATGATCATCGTTATGGTGGCGCTTCTGGCCTATGTGCGCAATGCCGGACGGGCGGAGGTGCGCCATGGCTAATTTCTCGATCAAGCACCAGCCGGGCTTCACCGCGATCGCCGCGACCTGCTTCGTCGTCCTCTATCTGCCGATCATCGTCCTGGTGTTCTACGCCTTCAACGCCGCGACATCGACCTCGGAATGGGGCGGCTTCTCGCTGAAATGGTTCCAGTCGGCATGGCAGAACACGCAAGTGATCGATGCCACCTTGCGATCGTTCCAGATCGGCTCGGTTGCCGCGGTGCTGGCGACCATCGCAGCAACCATGGCGGCGCTGGCGACGACCCGGACAGCGGCCTATCCCGGGCTGACCTTCAAATACGCGGCGATCAACCAACCGCTGATGGTGCCGGAGATCGTCACCGGCGTGGCGCTGCTCATCTTCTTCTCGCGCATCAAGATTTTCACCGGCTATTCCGGCCTCGGCTATCTGATCGCCGCGCATACGGCGTTCTGCATCCCCTTCGCCTACCTGCCGATCCGGGCGCGGCTGGAGAACATGGACCTGACGCTGGAACGTGCCGCCGCCGATCTTTACGCGACGCCGTGGCGGACGTTCCGCCGCATCACGCTGCCGCTGCTGTGGCCCGGCATCCTGGCCGGGCTGATGCTGGCCTTCGTCATCTCGCTCGATGACGTCGTCATTACCGAGTTCGTCAAGTCGGGCGGCCAGGACACGCTGCCGACCTACATGCTCGGCCAGATCCGTCGGGGGATAACACCCGAGATAAACGCGATATCGACCGTATTCCTGCTCTTGTCGGTCGCCATCGTGACGTTGTTTTTCTTCATCAGCAGGAAACGCGATTAGACATCAGAAATGGGAGCACAACCATGAACTGGAAGATCACGGCGACCGCCATCGGCTTGGCGCTGCTTGCGTCGACAGGCGCGGCCTTCGCCGATGGCGAGTTGAACATCTACAATTGGGGCAACTATACCAGCCCCGACGTCATCAAGAAGTTCGAACAGAAATACAACGTCAAGGTGACGATCACCGACTACGATTCGAACGACACGGCGCTGGCCAAGGTGCGCCAGGGCGGCACCGGCTTCGACATCGCGGTGCCCTCGCAGACCTACGTTCCGATCTGGATCAAGGAAGGTCTTCTGCTCGAGACCGATCCTGGAAAGATGGAGAACTTCAAGAATGTGGCGCCGGAATGGGCCAATCCCGATTTCGATCCAGGCCGCAAATACACGGTGCCGTGGGCCTGGGGCACGATCGGCGTGGTCGTCAACACCGATGCCTACAAGGGGCCGGCCAACACTTGGGGGATCGTCTTTAATACGCCGGACGAATTGAAGGGCAAGGTCAACGTCGTCCCCGAGATGGGCGACGTCATGTTCGCGGCCACCAAATATGTCGGGGGCCAGCAGTGCACGGACGACAAGGCGGTGCTGAAGAAGGTGCGCGACCTGCTCGTTGCCGCCAAGCCCAACTGGATCGCGATGGAATACAACACCATCGAGAAGATGGGCGCCGGCGATTTCAAGGCAACCAGCGACTGGAACGGTTCGGCGCTGCGCCAGCGGCTGGCGAATCCCGCCATCCACTACAATTATCCGAAGGAAGGCTTTGGCCTGTGGAGCGACAATGTCGCCGTTCTCAAGGAAGCGAAGAACGTCGAGAACGCCAAGCTGTTCCAGAACTTCATCATGGACCCGGAAAATGCCGCCGGGTTGTCGGCGTTCCACCGCTACGCCAATGCCATCACCGGTTCGGACAAATACATGCCGGCCGACATGAAGGATGCGCCCGAAGTGGTCATTCCCGAGGCAGACAAGGCGCATGCCGAGTTGCAGGTGATGTGCCCGCCCGAGGTCCAGGAACTCTACACCAAGATCTGGACCGAACTGCAGAAGTAGCCGCATCGCGACGGACCCGGCGGCAGGCCGCCGCCGGGTCCGTTTTCATGTCGTCGGGACATTGATCATGGATTCCTACCGCAACTCCGATCCGCGGCCGCCGATCATGCAGGGCTCGCCGCCGAAGCTGGTGCCACCGAAGCTCGATTGGGACAGAGGGCCATGGAACCGCTGGGCATTCCAGAATATCCGTGAAGTCCTGCCGACCGTCGAGGTCTGGCGTGGCAATGGTCATCGCCGCCGTTTCGAGCGCGTCGAGGTCGATCTCGACGACTTGCCGGTGGTGGACAGCACGGGATCTGCGACGACGCTCGCCGGGCTGCTCGACGAGACTTACACGGACGGCTTTCTCGTGCTCAAGGACGGCAAGATAGCCTATGAGCGCTATTTCAACGGTATGGACGAGCGCTCGCTGCATCTGTCGCAGTCGATGGCGAAGTCGGTCACCGGCTCGGTGTTCGGCATCCTCGCCGGGCGCGGCCTGATCGATCCGGCAAGGCCGGTGACCGCCTATCTCCCGGAACTCGGCGAGACCGCCTGGGCTGGCGCCAGCGTGCAGCAGGTGCTCGATATGACGACGGGCGTACGCTTCTCCGAGGAGTACACCAACCCCTATTCGGAGATCGGCCAGGTCGACGTCGCCAGCGGCTGGAAACCGGTGCCGCCTGGCAGCGATCCCGCCTTCCAGTGGCCGGCGCACATGTTCGAGCTGATCCTGCGGCTGAAGGACAAGGTCCGGCCGCATGGCGAGGCGTTCGAATACCGCTCGATCGAGACCGACGTGCTCGCCTTCATCATGGAGCGGGTGACCGGCAAGCGCCTGGCGCAACTGGTTTCCGAGGAACTCTGGCAAAAGCTTGGCGCTGATGAGAGCGCCTGCTTTAGCGTCGACAGCGCCGGCTATGCGCTGGCCGAGGGCGGCTTCAATGCGACGCTGCGCGATTATGGCCGGTTCGGCCAGCTGATCCTCGACAATGGCGGTGGCGTGGTGCCGGCCGACTGGATCGAAGCGACACGCAATGGCAGGCACGGTCCCGGCTTCAATCCCAGCCTGCCGGAAGGTAGCTACCGCAACCAGTTCTGGATCGAGGATCCGCGCTCGCGCGCGCTGATGTGCCGGGGCGTGTTCGGGCAGCTGATCCATATCGGCTGGGACAACCGGTTGGTCGTGGTGAAGCTGTCGACCTACCCGGATTTCGCCAACATTGCCTATTCGGTGGCGACGCTGAAGGCCGTGCACGCCATTGCCGCGGCGCTGGGCTGACCCACAAGCAAGCAGAAGAGATCGTCATGACCGGCAGGACCGCGTTCGAGACACAGTATGGCTTTGCCCGCAATGCGGTGCTGCTCTCCAACTGGCGCGAAAGCCCATTCAATCGCTGGTCGTTCCAGAATGTCGGCGAACTGGTGCCGAGCACGCCCTTCGCGGCGTCGGGCGGCGCAGAGGCGCCGGCGCAGGCGCTTGGCGGGCTGCTCGACGAAAAGGTCGCGCTGGCGGCCGAGCCGGAAACGGTCGCGGCTTTTCTCAAGCGCTCTGACACCGATGCGCTGACGGTCCTGAAGGGCGGCAGGCTGGTCGGCGACTGGTTCGCGCCGCATATGGAGTTCGGCGCGCGCCACATCATCTTCTCGATCAGCAAGTCCTTCACCGCCATCCTCGCCGGCATACTGGAAGGCGAGGGAGTGTTCGACCCGGACGCGCCTGTTGCCAGCTACATTCCCGAGGCCGAGGGGTCGGCCTATGGCGATGCGAGCTGCCGGCATGTGCTCGACATGACCGTCAGCCTCGATTTCGAGGAGGCCTATCTCGATCCCGAAAGCGCGTTTGCCCGCTACCGCCGCGCCACGCTGTGGAATCCGGGAGGCGGGTCCGAAAGCCTCAAGGCGTTCATCCTGAGTTTGCAGCGTCTCGGCGAGCCGCACGGCCAGACCTATCGCTACCGCTCGCCCAATTCCGATCTGCTCGGCATGCTGCTGGAGCGGGCGTCGGGCCAGCGCATCGGCGATCTCCTGCGCGCGAAATTGTGGCAGCCGCTCGGCGCGGCGAGCGAGGGCTCGATCGCCGTCGACATGGAAGGCACGGCGCGCACGGCCGGCGGCATTTCGGTGACGCCGCGCGACCTGGCGCGGGTCGGCGAGATGATGCGGGAGGGCGGCATGGCCAATGGCCGCCGCATCGTGCCGGAGGCCTGGGTGCGCGACACGGTTTCAACCGGCGGCAGCTTCGAGGCCTGGCAGCGCGGCACGATGGCCTTTCTCTTTCCCAAGGGCCGCTACCGCAACAAATGGTACCAGACCGGCGCCGACAGCGGCGCCTTCTGCGGCATCGGCATCCACGGCCAATGGCTCTACGTCAACCCGAAGGCCGAAGTGGTGATCGCCAAGATGTCGTCGCAGCCGGAGCCGGTCGATGACCGGCTCGATGTCGAGCTGGTCGCCTTCTTCGAGGCGCTGAGCCGCATGGTCTGAGCCGCCTCGGCGGGGCGGTTTCGTAACCGTTTTTCTGTGGAACCTCGCTACGGGGCCCGAACAGCGCGGTTGGCGAGGACGGCATCCAGGCCTATGGTCGCCGCTCTTTTCGACAGGGACCGGCATGGCATCCGACATCAAACGCATTGCAGCAATCATCGCGGCCGAGATCGGCGCGCGGCCCGAGCAGGCGGCGGCGGCGATCGGCCTCCTAGACGAGGGCGCGACGGTGCCCTTCGTGGCCCGCTACCGCAAGGAGGTCACCGGCGGGCTCGACGACACGCAATTGCGCGATTTGGCCGAGCGACTGGCCTATCTGCGCGAACTCGATGCGCGCCGCGAGACGATCCTCGGTTCCATCCGTGAACAGGGCAAGCTGACCGAGGAATTGCAGGCCAAGATCACTGCTGCCGCCACCAAGGCCGAGCTGGAAGACATCTACCTGCCCTACAAGCCGAAGCGGCGCACCAAGGCGGAGATCGCCAGGGAACGTGGGCTCGGGCCGCTGGCCGAGGCGATCCTTGCCGACCGTGCGGCGGTGCCCGCCGATCTCGCGCTCGCCTACATCACCGAAGAAGTGGCAGACGCAAAGGCCGCGCTCGAGGGCGCGCGCGACATTCTGTCGGAACAGTTCGCCGAGAATGCCGATCTGGTCGGCAAGCTGCGCGCCTATATGAAGGAGCGTGCCTTCCTGCGCGCCAGGGTCGTCGATGGCAAGCAGGAGGCGGGCGCCAAATTCTCCGACTATTTCGACCATGTCGAACGCTGGGCGAACGCAGCCAGCCACCGGGCGCTGGCCATGCTGCGCGGTCGCAACGAGGAGGTGCTGTCGCTCGACATCGAGGTCGATGCCGACGATCAATCGCCGGTGAAGCCGGTCGAGCGCATGATTGCCAATGCCTATGCGATCGGCGGCAGCCTGCCGGGCGACCGTTGGCTGATGGAGGTCGCCGGCTGGACCTGGCGCATCAAGCTGTCCTTGCATCTGACGCTCGACCTGATGCGCGACCTGCGCGAGCGGGCGGAGGAGGAGGCGATCCACGTCTTCGCGCGCAACTTGAAGGACCTGCTGCTCGCCGCGCCCGCCGGCTCGCGGCCGACGATGGGGCTCGATCCGGGCATCCGCACCGGCGTCAAGGTGGCGGTGGTCGATGGCACCGGCAAGCTGGTGGCGACGACGACGGTCTATCCGTTCCCGCCCAGGAACGACGTGCGCGGGGCGCAGGCCGAGCTCGCGGCGCTCATCCGCCAGCACAAGGTCGAGCTGATCTCGATCGGCAATGGCACCGGCAGCCGCGAGACCGAGAAACTGGTCGCTGACATGCTGTCGGACCTGCCAGCCGGTTCCGGCCCGAAGCCGCTCAAGGTGATCGTCAGCGAGGCGGGCGCTTCGGTCTATTCGGCCTCGGCGACGGCAGCGGCGGAATTCCCCGGCCTCGACGTGTCACTGCGCGGCGCCGTGTCGATCGCTCGCCGCTTGCAGGATCCGCTTGCCGAACTGGTCAAGATCGAGCCGAAGTCGATCGGCGTCGGCCAGTACCAGCACGATGTCGATCAGTACCGTCTTGGCCGTTCGTTGGAAGCAGTGGTCGAGGATGCTGTCAACGCCGTCGGCGTCGATCTCAACACGGCGTCGGCGCCGCTCTTGGCGCGGGTTTCGGGGCTTGGGCCGTCGCTTGCCGAAGCAATCGTTGCGCATCGCGATGCGACCGGGCCGTTTGCCAGCCGCAAGGACCTGCTCAAAGTGGCGCGGCTCGGACCGCGTGCCTTTGAACAGTCCGCCGGCTTCTTGCGCATTGCCAATGGCGCCGAGCCGCTCGATGCTTCCTCGGTGCATCCCGAAGCCTATGGCGTGGCGAAGAAGATCGTCGCCGCCTGCGGCCGCGACGTGCGCGCGTTGATGGGCGATAGTGCTGCGCTCAAGGCGCTCGATCCGCGTGTCTTCGTCGACGAGCGCTTCGGCCTGCCGACGGTGCGCGACATCCTGGCGGAGCTGGAAAAGCCCGGCCGCGATCCGCGTCCTGGTTTCAAGACGGCGACCTTTGCCGAGGGGGTTGACGACATCAAGGACCTGAAGCCGGGCATGCAGCTCGAAGGCACCGTCACCAATGTCGCTGCTTTCGGCGCCTTCGTCGACATCGGCGTGCATCAGGACGGGCTGGTCCACGTCTCGCAGCTGGCCGACCGCTTCATCAAGGATGCGCATGAGGTGGTGAAGGCGGGCGACGTGGTGAAGGTGCGCGTCGTCGACGTCGACATCAAGCGCAAGCGTATCGGCCTGTCGATGCGCAAGGATGGCGGCGAAGGTGGAGCGGCGCGCAGCGGCCAGCGTGACGGTGGCGGCAAGCCGGCGCCGCGCTCGCCAGCACCGCAACGCCAGCCGGAGCGGCCATCTCAGGGTGCGTTCGGCGCGGCGCTCGCCGAGGCGATGAAGCGCAAGTAGTTACCAGGCCAGGAAAGCCGGCTCCTTTTCAACCTGGCCCAGCAGCCAGTCGCGAAAACTGGCGACCGGTGGATGGCCGCGCTTGTCGTGCGGCACGACCAGATAGTAGGCGCTGCGGCTCTGCATCGGCTGGCCGGGCGCCGGCAGCAACTGGCCGCGCTGCAGTTCTCCGGCAATCAGGATTTCCGGCAGCAGCGCCACGCCGAGCCCCGCCATGCAGGCCTGGGCGACTGTGCCGAACTGCTCGAACTGCATGCCCGGCCCAGTCGGTGCGCTGAGACCCTGCTCCTCGAACCATTCGCTCCAGGCGCCAGGACGCGTCGCCATGTGCAGCAGCGGCAGGCGGCTGATATCGGCCGGCGAGGCGATGTCGCGGCTGGCCAGGAATTCGGGTGAAACCACCGGCATCACGGTTTCGCGCATCAGCAGCGTGCAGTCGGCATCCGGCCAGTCGGGCATGCCGTGATGGATTGCGGCATCCAGCCTCTCGCGGGCGAAGTCGAAGCGGCCGATGCGGGTGGCGAAGTTGATGGTGATGTCGGGGTGGCGGGCGACGAAATCCGGGATCAGTGGCATCAGCCAGCGTGTACCGAAGGTTGGCAGGATTGCCAGGTTCAGCGCGCCGCTATGTCGATTGCTCATCAATCCGAGAGCGGCGTCGCGCAATTGACCAAGTGCTGAGCGCACCGCTTCAGCATAGATCTCGCCCGCCGTCGACAGCCGGACATTGCGGCTGTCGCGCTCGAACAGCCGGCGTCCGAACTGCTCTTCCAGGAGGCCGATTTGCCGGCTGACGGCGCCTTGCGTCAGGTCGAGTTCGCGGGCGGCGGCGGTGAACGAGCCGAGCCGCGCCACCGCCTCGAAGGCGGCGAGGGCGGCTGTGTTGGGCAGGAGGCGGCGCTGGACGTTCATAATCCATTACTAACGCTCATTGATCCGTGATGCAATTTTGTTTGATTTTTTCCGTGCGGAGGTCGATAAGCCAGGCAATTCAAGATTTTGCCGGGAGAGTGAGGCCATGGCCGCCGAGAAGAATTCCTTCGTCTGGAACGATCCCTTCCTGATCGAGGACCAGCTTTCCGAGGATGAGCGCATGGTGCGCGACGGCGCGGCGGCCTTCGCGGCCGACAAGCTCGCGCCGCGCATCGAGGAGGCCTATCTCGACGAGCAGACCGATCCCTCGATCTTCCGTGAGATGGGCGAGGCGGGCCTGCTCGGCATCACCATTTCCGAGGAGTATGGCGGTCTCGGCGCCAATTACGTGACCTACGGCCTGGTGGCGCGCGAGGTGGAGCGCATCGATTCCGGCTACCGCTCGATGATGAGCGTGCAGTCGTCGCTGGTGATGTACCCTATCCATGCCTACGGATCGGAAGAACAGCGCAAGAAGTACCTGCCGAAGCTGGCCTCCGGCGAATGGATCGGCTGCTTCGGCCTCACCGAACCGGATGCAGGCTCCGACCCCGGCGGCATGAAGACGCGCGCCGAGAAAACGGCGAACGGCTACCGGCTTTCCGGCTCCAAGATGTGGATCTCCAACGCCCCGATCGCCGATGTCTTCGTCGTCTGGGCGAAGTCGGCCGCGCACGACAACCAGATCCGCGGCTTCGTGCTGGAGAAGGGCATGAAGGGGCTGTCGGCGCCGAAGATCGGCGGCAAGCTGTCGCTGCGCGCGTCGATCACCGGCGAGGTGGTGATGGAAGGCGTCGAGGTCGGCGAGGAGGCGCTGCTGCCCAATGTTTCTGGCCTGAAGGGGCCATTCGGCTGTCTCAACCGGGCGCGCTACGGCATCTCCTGGGGCGCGATGGGCGCGGCCGAGGATTGCTGGCACCGGGCGCGGCAGTACGGCCTCGACCGCAAGCAGTTCGGCAAGCCGCTCGCCGGCACGCAGCTCTTCCAGAAGAAGCTCGCCGACATGCAGACCGAGATCGCGCTCGGCCTGCAGGGCTCATTGCGCGTCGGGCGGCTGATGGACGAGGGCAAGATGGCGCCGGAGATGATCTCGATCGTCAAGCGCAACAATTGCGGCAAGGCGCTCGACATCGCCCGCCAGGCCCGCGACATGCATGGCGGCAACGGCATCCAGATCGGCTACCACGTCATGCGCCATGCGCAGAACCTGGAGACGGTCAATACCTATGAGGGCACGCATGACGTGCATGCGCTGATCCTCGGACGGGCGCAGACAAGCATCCAGGCGTTTTTCTAGCTTTCATGAGTTCATGCGCTTGCCACCCAGAGCTCGCACGCACGGATCGTTCCTGACCGACTCCATCAAGCACGGCCGGAACGCGCGATCGTCGGCGTGGCTGTCGCAATCGGCTTGCGCGTGGGCTCGACCTATAGCAAAGATGTGGGGCTTGGGGGCCCCGACATGGATGACAAGCAGCACTTTGCGGTACTCGATGGTCTTCGAGGTGTCGCTGCTTTGGTTGTCCTATTTTTCCATACGGTCCAGCACCATGACCTTCAGAAGCTCCCTCAAGCCGGTTTAGCTGTCGATTTTTTTTATATTCTGAGCGGCTTTGTCATCGCCTACGCGTATGAAAAGCGCCTGGAATCTTCAATGAATTTTTCTCAATTCATGCGGATAAGAATTATTCGACTTTACCCATTGCTCTTCGTCGGAGTGATGTCGGGTTTATTGCTATTGATTCTCTCCCATTTTATCCAAGGCCGACCCGATTTGAGAGATGTATTCTTGGTCGGGTTGCTCGCAATTTTGCTTTTGCCGAGCTACGTCTTTCCGCAGTGGGCGACGGCCTACCCGCTCAATATGGCTGGGTGGTCTCTAACATTCGAGTTTTATGTAAATATCGTCTACGCGCTGATAGTGCGGTATCTTTCAACTAGACGCCTTGTTATTGTTGTGGTTTTGAGTCTAATTGCTCTTATTTGGCTTGCGCTGAAGAATAATATGATATCAGGCGGCAACGATCAAGATAACTGGATTTATGGTTTTATCAGGGTGATGTTTCCGTTCTTCTGTGGAGTCCTCCTGTACCGCCTGAGGCCTGAAAGTCACCTTTCGAATATATCTGCACTGGCGGCAAATCTCTTTCTTGCAATTTTGTTGCTATCAGATTTTGGACGGTCGTGGCTAATCGATCTCGTATATGTTGTATGCATATTGCCGGCAGTGGTATATTTTGGATCATCGTTATTAGTAGATGGTAAGACGCTTTCCCGCTTCCTTCTTATGGGAAGATTGTCTTATCCCGTCTATATCTTGCAGGATCCGATTATTCGCTTTTTCGCAGAAGTCAATTCTCGAATTCACGCTTCCTTTGAGATGGCGCTCGCAATTGATTTTCTGCAAATCCTGACGGTGATCGTGGCTTCCTACCTTGCTTTGAAGTACTTCGACGAGCCGGTCCGAGCGTGGTTGACAGCACGCTCCAGACGACGATTGAAGCCGGTGGCGACGACCTGACCCGCATAACCGTTGCAGACGATATGGATCATCGTCTGGACCGCGCGCTCGCAGGCGCCTTACGGCAATTCCAACGTTGGGAGACCCGCCTGCTGCAAGGCAGGCTAGCATCGCCATAACTCGCCAACTTAAGGTTGGTCGACTATTCATGTGCAGCGCAACATCTCTGCTTGGAGAATGGCCTGCATTTGTGTCAGGGTTCGGCGAATTGAAACGCCGAACTCAGGGGCCCCATGGCAATTCTGGCAGCCGTCCACCACCTGACCCACTACAGATACGACCGTCCGGTGGTTCTCGGGCCCCAGGTCATCCGGCTGCAGCCGGCGCCGCATTCGCGCACCAAGGTGCTCAGCCACTCGCTGAAGGTCGAGCCGAAGAACCATTTCGTCAACCTGCAGCAGGACCCCTACGGCAACTTCCTCGCGCGCTTCGTCTTCCCAGAGCCGGTGACCGAACTCAAGATCGAGGTCGATCTCGTCGCCGACATGACGGTCTACAATCCATTCGATTTCTTCGTCGAGGAATCGGCCGAGAATTTCCCGTTCGAGTATCCGGAAGAGATCAGGGAAGACCTCGCCATCTACCGGACGCCGGAGCCGGCTGGACCGCTGCTCTCGGCTTTCCTGGAGACCATCGACCGCGGCTCCAGGAACACCGTCAATTTCCTGGTCGACATCAATGCGCGGCTGCAGCGCGAGATCGCCTATATCGTGCGCATGGAGACGGGCGTCTTCTCGCCGGAGGAGACGCTCGCCGCCGCCAAGGGGTCGTGCCGGGATTCGAGCTGGCTGCTGGTGCAGATCCTGCGCAATCTCGGCATCGCCGCGCGCTTCGTCTCCGGCTACCTGATCCAGCTCAAGCCCGATCTGGTCTCGCTCGACGGGCCGCCCGGCACCGCGGTCGACTTCACCGACCTGCACGCCTGGTGCGAGGTCTATATCCCCGGCGCCGGCTGGATCGGTTTCGATCCGACCTCGGGCCTGCTCACCGGCGAAAGCCACGTGCCGCTGGCCGCCACCCCGCATTTCCGCAATGCCGCGCCGATTTCCGGCATGGCGAGCTTCGCCAATGTCGATTTCGGCTTCGACATGCGGGTCGACCGCATCGCCGAGCATCCGCGCATCACCAAGCCGTTCTCCGACGAAAGCTGGCAGGCGCTCGACGCCCTGGGAAACAAGGTGGACGCGGCGCTGAAGGAAGGCGACGTGCGGCTCACCATGGGCGGCGAGCCGACCTTCGTGTCGATCGACGATTTCGAATCCGCCGAGTGGAACACCGCCGCCGTTGGTCCGACCAAACGCGGCAAGGCGGACGAGTTGATCCGCCGTCTGCGCGAGCGTTTCGCTCCGGGCGGTTTTCTCCACTATGGCCAGGGCAAATGGTATCCGGGCGAGAGCCTGCCGCGTTGGACCTTCTCGCTGTATTGGCGCACCGATGGTCAGCCGGTGTGGAGCGACCCGGCGCTGATCGCGCGCGAAAAGAGCAGCGTCGCGGTGGGTCCCGAACAGGCGCAAAGCCTGCTGACGGCGATCGCCGGCGAGCTCGGCATCGACGAGGCGATGGTCAGCGAGGCCTATGAGGACCCGGCCGAGTGGCTGCTCAAGGAAGGCAAGCTGCCGGACAATGTCGATCCCTCCAATTCCAAGCTCGAGGATCCGGAAGAGCGCAGCCGCATGGCGCGCGTGTTCGAGCGCGGGCTGACCAAGCCGTCGGGTTATGTGCTGCCGGTCCAGCGCTGGAACAGCCAGGCTGCCGGCCAGCGCTGGCGCTCGGAGAAATGGAAGACCAGGCGCGGCCGGCTGTTCCTGGTTCCCGGCGATTCACCGGTCGGCTATCGGTTGCCGCTCGGCACACTGCCCTATGTGCCGCCGGCGCAATTCCCCTACATCGTCCCGGTCGATCCGTCGCTGCCGCGCGGCCCGCTGCCGGCGCGCGAGGCTATCCTGCGGGGAGCCGCTCCGGCGGAGCTTGAAGGCGCCGACGAAATGGCGCGCCGCCAGCAGGCGGTGTCCTTCACTGCGGTGGCCGGCCAGCAGGACCGTGTCGAGCAGGAGATCACCGAGATCGGCGGTGCCGTGCGCACAGCGCTCACCGTCGAGCCGCGCGACGGGCGGCTCTGCGTGTTCATGCCGCCGGTCGAGGCGCTGGAAGACTATCTCGAACTGGTGGCGGCGGCCGAAAATGCGGCAAAGACCATCGGCCTGCCGGTGCATATCGAGGGCTACGGCCCGCCGCACGATCCGCGCCTTAACGTCATCCGTGTCGCGCCCGATCCCGGCGTCATCGAGGTCAACATCCATCCCGCCGCCAACTGGCAGGACTGTGTGGCGACGACGACCGCGATCTACGAGGAGGCGCGGCAGTCGCGGCTCGGCACCGACAAGTTCATGATCGACGGCCGCCACACCGGCACCGGCGGCGGCAACCATGTCGTGGTCGGCGGCGCGACGCCCAACGACAGTCCGTTCCTGCGCCGGCCGGATCTCTTGAAGAGCCTGGTGCTGCAATGGCAGCGGCACCCATCGCTGTCCTACCTGTTCTCCGGCCTGTTCATCGGACCGACCAGCCAGGCGCCGCGCTTCGACGAGGCGCGCCACGATTCGCTCTATGAGCTCGAGATCGCGATGGCGCAGGTGCCGCATCCGGACAAGGGCGAAGCACCCTTGCCGTGGCTTGTCGACCGGCTGTTCCGCAACCTGCTCACCGACGTGACCGGCAACACCCACCGTTCGGAAATCTGCATCGACAAATTGTTCTCGCCCGACGGCCCCACCGGCCGGCTCGGCCTGGTCGAGTTCCGCGGCTTCGAGATGCCGCCCAATGCGCGCATGAGCCTGGCGCAGCAATTGCTCGTGCGCGCCATCATCGCCCGTGCGTGGAAGAACCCGCTCGACGGCCGCTTCGTGCGCTGGGGCACCTCGCTGCACGACCGCTTCATGCTGCCGCATCATGTTTGGGCGGATTTCCTCGACGTGCTGGAGGACCTCAAGCTCAACGGCTTCGAATTCCGTCCCGAATGGTTCGCCGCGCAGCTCGAATTCCGTTTCCCGTATTGCGGCGAGGTCGAGCATGCGGGGGTCAAGCTGGAACTCAGGCAGGCGCTGGAGCCGTGGCATGTGATGGGCGAGCAGGGCGCGATCGGCGGCACCGTGCGCTTCGTCGATTCCTCGGTCGAGCGGCTGCAGGTGAAGACCGAGGGCCTCAATCCGGAGCGTCACGCCATCGTATGCAACGGTCGCGTCGTGCCGATGAAGGTGACGGCCAACCGCGAGGTCGCGGTCGCGGGCGTGCGCTTCAAGGCCTGGCAGCCGGCTTCCGGCCTGCATCCGGCGCTGCCGGTCAACACGCCGCTGGTCTTCGACATCTACGACCGCTGGTCGGGCCGGGCGGTGGGCGGCTGCGTCTACCATGTCGCCCATCCCGGCGGGCGCAATTACGACACCTTTCCGGTCAATGGCAACGAGGCGGAGGCGCGGCGGCTTGCCCGCTTCGAGCCGCGCGGCCATACACCGTCCGGCTATGTGCTGCACAATGAAGAAGCCTCTGAAGATTTCCCGATGACCCTTGACCTCAGGCGGCCCCCGAGACTCTGATCGGCGATGGCGAAGGGGAATCAGAAGAAGATAGGCGGCAAGCCGCTGACGCACAGTCTGCTGGAGCACTACCAGCCGATCGACGGTGTCGTCGACGAGATGGTCGACGCCTCGGGCAATCCGCGCCCGGCCTGGCGCGCCTTCCTCGAGGCGCTGGAGGATCTCGGTCCTGAAAAGCTGGCCCGGCGCTTTGCCCGCGCCGACCAGTATCTGCGCGACGCCGGCGTCTACTACCGGGTCTACGACAAGGCCGGCGCCAATGAGCGCGAATGGCCGCTGGCGCATGTCCCGCTGCTGATCGAGGAACAGGAATGGGCGGCGATCAGCGCCGGCCTCGTGCAGCGAGCCGACCTGTTCGAGGAGACGCTGGCCGACATTTACGGACCGAACCTGCTGATCGAGAAGGGCATCCTGCCGGCCGGCCTGATCGCCGCCAGCCCAGAATATTTGCGGCCCGTCGTCGGCACGAAACCGGCCAGCGGCCATTTCCTCCACATGATCGCCTTCGAGCTCGGCCGCGGGCCCGACGGCCGCTGGTGGGTGCTGGGCGACCGCACGCAGGCGCCGTCAGGCGCAGGCTTCGCCCTGGAGAACCGCGTCGCCACCACGCGCGCGCTGTCCGACATCTATGGCGAAATGCATGTGCATCGGCTGGCCGGCTTCTTCCGCCGCTTCCGCGACGCGCTGATCGGCATGGCCAACGACACTGGCGGCCGCGTCGCCATCCTGACGCCGGGGCCGCTCAACGAGACCTATTACGAGCACGCCTATATCGCGCGCTATCTCGGCATCATGCTGCTCGAAGGCGAGGACCTGACCGTCTCGGGCGGCAAGCTGATGGTGCGCACCGTTTCGGGGCTGAAGCCTGTCGGCGTGCTGTGGCGGCGGCTGGATGCCGCCTTCGCCGATCCGCTGGAGCTGAGGCCGGATTCGCAGATCGGCACGCCAGGCCTGGTCGAGGCGATCCGCCGGGGTACGGTCTCGGCCGTCAATGCGCTCGGCTCGGGGCTGATGGAAACGCGGGCGCTGCTTTCCTTCCTGCCGAGGATCTCGCGGGAATTGCGGGGCGAGGAATTGCTGCTGCCGAGCGTCGCCACCTGGTGGTGCGGGCAGGACAGCGAGCGCGAGCACGTGCTTGCCAACCTCGACCGCATGGTGGTCGGTCCGGCGCTGTCGACACGGCTTGCCTTCGAGGACGACGATGCGACCAGGCTCGGCTCGACGCTGTCCGATGCCGAACGGGCCGAACTGGTGGCGCGGATCAAGGACGGCGGCGGCGACTTCGTCGGCCAGGAAGCGGTGACGCTTTCGACCACGCCCGTCTATATCGGTGGCTGGCTGGAGCCGCGGCCGGCAAGCCTGCGCGTCTATCTGGCGCGCACGCCGGATGGCTGGACAGTGATGCCCGGCGGTTTTGCACGGGTCGGCTTCTCGCAAGACGCGACGGCCATCGCCATGCAGCGCGGCGGCCAGGCGGCGGATGTGTGGGTGGTCAGCGACCGGCCGGTGGAGCGCGAGACGCTGCTGCCGCAGGAGCACGACAGCTTCACCCGCTCGATGCCTGGCAGCCTGCCCAGCCGCGCCGCGGAGAACCTGACATGGCTCGGCCGCTACATCGAGCGCTCGGAAGACACGGCGCGGGTGCTGCGCGCCTATCATGTGCGGCTGGCGGAGACCTCCGACCCCGAAACGCCGCTGCTCGCCGACATCAGGGACTATCTCGAACCGTTCGGCATCGACGTCGAAACGGCGATCCCGCTCGGGCTGATCAGCACGCTGGACAGCGCCGTCTACAGCGCCGGGCAGATCCGCGACCGTTTCTCGCCCGACGGCTGGCTGGCGCTGAAGGATCTGTCGAAGACGATCCATCAATTCGCCAAAACCGTCGCGCCGGGCGACGACGCGACGCGGGCGATGACGGTGATCCTGCGCAAGCTTGCCGGGTTCTCCGGCCTGCTGCATGAGAACATGTACCGCTTCACCGGCTGGCGCTTCCTCGAAATCGGCCGGCGGCTGGAGCGCGGCATCCAGATCGCCCGCATGCTCGCCCGGCTGACCAGGAAAGGCGCGCCGGACGGCGCGCTCGACATGATGCTGGAGATCGGCGACAGCGTCATGACCCATCGCCGGCAATATCCGGTGCAGGCTGGGCGGCGCACGGTGATCGACCTGCTGGCGCTCGACCCGCTCAACCCGCGCTCGATCCTGTTCCAGCTCGAACGATTGAAGGCGGAGATCGGCATGCTGCCTTCCGTTGGCGCCGAAGGACATATGTCGCCGGCTGCTAAGGAAATCCTGCAGCTCAACACGGCGATCGCCGTCATGGAGCCGTCGGACATGACGGCGCAAGTCATCGACGATCTCGCCAGCGAGATCGGCGGCCTCTACAACAGCCTCGCCAAGGCCTATTTCGGATAGGGCATGCTCTACGACATCAGGCTTCATCTGAGCTACGACTATGACGCCGCGGCCGGTGGCGGCCGGCATCAGGTTCGCGTGCTGCCGCCGACGATCGCGGGCGTGCAGCGGGTGGTCGCCGCCTCGCTGTCCTTCACGCCGGCGCCGGGCGAGCGCTCTGATTTCACCGACTTCTTCGGCAACAACGTCACCTCGCTCGCCTTTCGCGACGCCCATGACGCGCTCGACATCAGGATGAGCGCGCGCGTGTCGGTATCGCGCCCCGAGCCCGGGCTCGACGTTTCGCCCAACCTCCAGCGGCTGCGGGAGGAACTCGGCGGCGTGCGGTCGCTGGCGCCGGATTCGCCGCATCACTTCCTCGCCGCCAGCGATCATGCCGGCATCGATGCCGCGATCACCGCCTATGCGAAAGACAGCGTCGCAGGTTCGACGGTCGCCACGGTCATGGATCTGTGCAACCGCATCCAGCGCGACTTCACCTATGACGGCAAGGCAACCACCGTGCAGACCCGCGCCAGCGATGCTTTCGCCCTGAAACGCGGCGTCTGCCAGGATTTTTCGCACATCATGATCGCCGGCCTGCGCGGCCTCGGCATTCCCGCCGGCTATGTCAGCGGCTTCCTGCGCACCATACCGCCGAAGGGCAAGCCCCGGCTCGAGGGCGCCGATGCCATGCATGCCTGGGTCAAGGCGTGGTGCGGGCGCGACGCCGGCTGGCAGGAATTCGACCCGACGAACGGCATGCGGGCGAGCAATGACCACATCACCGTGGGCTACGGGCGGGACTATTCCGATGTGGCGCCGATCGTCGGCGTCCTGAAAACAACGGGCGGCCAGGCGGCCGAGCAAGCGGTCGACGTCATCCCGGTCATGCTCGAGAAGGTTTGAGATGCAAGCCTTTCCGGGGTTCCCGGGGGGCGTAAAGACTGCTTCTCAAATCCGGACGCTGCCGTTATCTTGCGCTTCGGGGCGGTAGGGCCGGTTGCGCAACATGCACCGGCGGAGTTTCCATTTGAGAGCGGTCAGCGTCATCATTCCGGCACACAATGCGGCGGCGACCATAGCGAGGACGCTGGCATCGCTGCGTCCAGAGGCTGATGTCATCGGTGAAGTGCTGCTGGTCGATGATTCTTCGTCGGACGACACAGCAAGCGTTGCCGAACATGCCGCTTCGCGGTGCGCGTTGCCGTTGCGCGTGATCCAGTCCAATTGCAGGGACGCGGGCGGAGCCCGCAATCTCGCTTTGGCGCAGGCGAACTACCCCTGGATCTACATGATCGATGCCGACGATCTGCATCTGGACGGCGGGCTGCGGTCATTGCTTTCCCGGACCGATATGCAGACGAGGGCCGATATGGTGGTCGGCGCCTTTCGCAGACGAACCGACGGCGTCGACCGGCAGATCAAGTTGCCTGTAGGTTATACGGCCGCCAGCACCGCCAATGCCTCGGCCTATATCCAGGGGCATGTACGCTCGATTGCCGTCGGAAGCGCGCTGGTGTCCCGGCGCGCGATCGATGAGACGCGATTCCCGACCGGGCTCGCCTATGACGAGGACACGTTGTTCTGGGCCAAGGTGCTCAGCACCGCCCGGCTTGCCGTCATCACGCAACCCGTCATGACCTATTTCGTTTCGGCGGAACGCTCCGACGATCGCTTCACGGTCAAGCCGGCGAAGCGCTTCCTCGAATGGCGGCAGGCGTTGCACGGGCTCGCCGATTGCGGGATCGCGAAGTCGGCGCTGAAGGTCAGGGAAGGCCTCGTCGCCCTGAAGATCGCGCGTGTCCACTATGCGCGCGGTGATCTGGATACGGCGGCCCGGTTCCTGGCCGTGGCCAGGGCGGCGCCGAAGGTGCCGTCGGACACCTGGCGTTGCATGCGATACCAGTTCAAGCTTGCGGCGCGGCGCCGCTTTTCTGTGCCGCGCATCCAGTTGCAAAGCGCTTGATGGCCGGGAGACCGGAACTCGCAGTCGTGGTGATTGGTTTGCGGGCGCCCGCCGAACTGGTCGCCGCGGTGCGGTCGGTGCTCGATCAGAACATCCCGCTCGAGATCGTCATCGTGAATTCGGGCGGTGGCAATGCCCAGGCACTTGTCGACAATGCCGGTCTCAACGTGAGGGTCGTCGAGGTCGAGCAGCGACTGTTTGCCGGCGGCGCGCGAAATCTAGGCATCGCGGCGACGCAGGCCCCGTTCGTCGCCTTCCTCGCCGGTGATTGTCTGGCCTGCCCGCGCTGGGCTGAAGTGCGCCTGCACCATCACCGGCAAGGGGCCGCGACCGTGGCAAGCGCCATCCTCAACAGCCATCCGCGCAATCTGGTGGCGTGCGCGGCGCACCTCGTGACGTACATGCGGCGTTTGCCCGGCCTCCCCGCCGAGAAGGCACTGCGCTACGGCGTCTCCTTCGACCGAAAGCTGTTCGATCTGTACGGGCTGTTCGACGAGCGCATGGCGTTGGGGGAAGACACCGATTTCATGGCCAGGCTGCCCGAGGCGATGCAGCCGGTCTGGGATCCGCAGGTCCTCACCATCCATCGCAACGAGACAAGCCTGTTCCGCCTGCTTGCCGACCAGTACCGCCGCGGCCGCCGCCTTGGCGGCTATTTGAGGACCGTCGAAGGCGAGAAGCCCCTGAGGCCATTTCGAAGGATTTTCCGGGACCGCCGCAACGTGAGCAAGCTGGCCAAGGAAGGGCTGTCCGGAAGGGACAGGACTTTTGCGATGCTTTCGCTGCCAATCGTGTGGCTGGCGCTGTTCGCCAAATCGCTGGGGTCTGCCATCGGCGCCAGATATGGCGAGAAGGGCCGGCGCCAATGATCACGGTCGAGATAAGGCCGCCACGCCGGCGGCGCGGTCGGTGGTTCGGGACGCGACGGAGGATCGTCGCGGTGTTCAGCTATCGCTACGACGCGCATCTGGTGCCGGGCCTGATCGCGAACCTCGACCCGATCGTGGACGGCTGGATCGCATATGACGATCGTGGTTCGGACGCGGTGTTCAGCAGCGAGCCGGCGAGGCGGCGTGCCCTGCTGAGCGCGGCCTTCGAGGCCGGCGCCGATTGGATCCTGGCAATGGACCCCGACGAGAGGTTGGAAAACGCGGTCGCCGATCAAATTGGCCAACTGACCAGCCGGTCGCGGCGCATCGCCTGGGGATTCCGGACGCTGGAAATGTACACGCCGGACAGCTACCGCGTCGACGGGCCCTGGGGGCAGAAGATGCAGCACAGGCTGTTCAGCGCCTACCATCCGGATCGCTATCGATCGACGGATTTGCATGGCGCCTGGTTCCACGAAGACCTCCGCCTCAAGCTCAGGGACAGCGGTCTCAACCTTTATCATCTGAAGATGATCGAGCCGAAGCGGCGCGCGGCACGGCGCGACCTCTACAATCATCTCGATCCGGATCGCCGGCTGCAGGACATCGGCTATGACTATCTGGCGGATGACTCCGGAGCGGTTTTCGAAACCATACCGCCCGGGCGAGGCTACTTTCCGGTCCATAGCGACGACGGCGGGCTGTGGATGGCGGACGTGTCGGACATCCGGCCGGCGTGAGCCCCAAAAGGCATCGCGGAACCAGCGGCCGGTTGCCGGCTTATCTACGGACCAGTTCCGTGGATCCGTCATGCTGCAACGACCGCAATCCTCCCCTGAACGCCCGGCAGGCGAGGACGAAACCCAAAAGAACGGCGCGCAGAAATCGGCCGAGCGTGCATCGCTCACCTATGTCAGCGATGCCGACCCCGGCATTCGTCGGCTGCGAAAGGGCAAGGGCTTCGTCTATCTCGGGCGCCATGGCCGCCCTGTCTCCACGGCGACGCTTACGCGCATCCGGGCGCTCGCAATTCCACCGGCGTGGACCGATGTGTGGATTTCGCCCGATGCCTGTGGCCATATCCAGGCGACCGGCCGGGACCAGCGCGGGCGCAAGCAATACCGCTACCATGCGCTGTGGGCCGCCGAGCGCGACGGCGCCAAATATTCGAGCCTGATCGCCTTTGCCAGAAGCCTGCCGGAACTGCGCCGCCGCATCGATGCCGATCTGCGCCGCCACGGCCTGCCGGCGGAGCGTGTCGTGGCGGCCACCGTCTGGCTGCTCGACAACACGATGATCCGCGTCGGCAATGCCGCCTACGCCCGCGACAACAAGAGTTTCGGGCTGACGACATTGCGCGACCGCCATGTCGACATCGAGGGATCGAGCCTGCGGTTTGCCTTCAAGGGCAAGTCCGGCAAGGAATGGAAGCTGAAACTGGTCGACCGCCGGATCGCCAGGATCGTGCGCGGCGCGCAGGAACTTCCGGGCCAGAAGCTGCTTCAGTATCTTGGCGAGGACGGCAATCGGCATCCGGTCGGCTCCAGCGACGTCAACGGCTACATCCGCGACGCGGCCGGCGCGGATTTCAGCTCGAAGCATTTCCGCACCTGGGGCGGCACCATCCACGCCGCATCGCTGTTTGCGCAAACCGGGCGTCCGGAAAGCCAGGCGCAGATGAAGCGGGTCATGAACGGCATCATCGACAGGGTCGCCGAGCGCCTGGGCAACACGCGTGCGGTCTGCCGCAAATGCTATATCCACCCGCTGGTCTTCGAAACCTGGTCGGAGGGGCGGCTGCTCAGCGAGATGGCTGAGGCCAGCAAGCGAAAACGCCTGATACCCGGCCTCGACGAAGAGGAGACGCTTGTGCTGAGATGGCTTGAGGCGCGCTGCGCCTGACCGATGGCGCGGGGAGGGCAGCCAAGCCCGTGTGATCGCTCGGCAATTTTTTTATCGACGTTGTGTCGGGAAGGGCCCTACTGTCGCGTCCTTTGATACGGAAAGGACTTGCCATGCTCTATGCCATCCTCTGCTATGCCTCCGAAGACGTCGTCTGCTCTTGGAGCAAGGAACAGGACGACGAGGTGATGGCCAAGCTCCTCAACGTGCAGGAAAAATACGCCCAGGCCGGGCGGCTTGGGCCGGTCGCGCGCCTGCTGCCGACAACCGCGGCGACGACGCTGCGCAGGGTCAAGGGCGAGCCGGTCGTCATCGACGGCCCGTTCGCCGAGACCAAGGAACAGTTCCTCGGCTTCTACACGCTCGAATGCGCCGATCTCGACGAGGCCGTCGACTTCGCGCGCGAGCTTTCCGAGGTCAATCCGAGCGGCGGCTCCTACGAGATACGCCCGGTTTCCATCTTCAATCCCGCCAGAGTGCCCGCATGACCGAGCTTGCCTGGATAAGCACCGCGATCAGCACCGCCCGTCCGCAGGCGATGGGCGCGCTGCTGCGCTACTTCCGCGACCTCGACGCCGCGGAGGAGGCTTTCCAGGACGCATGCCTCAGGGCGCTGAAGAACTGGCCGAAAAACGGCCCGCCGCGCGATCCCGCCGCCTGGCTGATCTTCGTCGGCCGCAACAGCGGCATCGATGCAGTGCGCAAGCGGTCCAAGCAGGCGCCGCTGCCGGAAGAGGACCAGATCTCCGACCTGGAGGATGCCGAGAGCGATATCGCCGAGCGTCTCGACGGCGCCCACTACCGCGACGATATCCTGCGGCTCCTGTTCATCTGCTGCCACCCGGACCTGCCGGCGACGCAGCAGATCGCGGTGGCCTTGCGCATCGTATCCGGCCTTACCGTCAAACAGATCGCGCGCGCCTTCCTGGTCGGCGAAAGCGCCATGGAGCAGCGCATCACCCGCGCCAAGGCGCGCATCGCGGATGCCGGCGTGCCGTTCGAGACGCCGGGCGCCGTCGAGCGCTCGGAGCGGCTCGCAGCGGTGGCCGCGATGGTCTACCTGATCTTCAACGAGGGCTATTCGACCAACAGCGGCGAGGCGCCGGCGCGCGCGCCGCTCTGCGAGGAGGCGATCCGGCTGGCGCGGCTCCTGCTCAGGCTGTTCCAGACCGAGCCGGAGATCATGGGGCTGACGGCGCTGCTGCTGCTGCAGCATGCGCGAGCGCCGGCACGCTTCGACGCCAGTGGCGAGATCGTGCTGCTCGAGGACCAGGATCGGTCGCTCTGGAGCCGCAAGATGATCGACGAGGGCCTGGCGCTTGTCGACAAGGCGCTGCGCCACCAGCAGCCCGGCCCCTACCAGGTGCAAGCGGCGATCGCCGCGCTGCATGCACGGGCGGTGAAGCCCGAGGATACCGACTGGACCGAGATCGACCTGCTCTACAGCCTGCTCGAGCGCATGCAGCCGTCGCCGGTGGTGACGCTCAATCGCGCCGTCGCGGTGGCCAAGGTGCGCGGGCCCGAGGCGGCGCTCGCCATGATCGAGCCGCTTGCTGACAGGCTGTCCGGCTATTTCCACTTCTTTGGCCTCAAGGGCGGGCTGCTGATGCAGCTCGACCGCGGCGATGAGGCGCGCGTTGCCTTCGACCGGGCGATCGCGCTTGCCAACACCGCCGCCGAGGCGGCCCATATCCGCATGCATATCGACCGGCTGATGAAGGAAGGCGCCGAGCGGGCCGCGCAAAAGGCGCGCTGAGCTCTCGGCTCGAAAGTCTGGCCCAACCCTGCGATCCGGGCTTAGACCATGCCGGGGTGGCGGTTTTTCCCCGAAACGAGTAATGCCACGCCATGAACGCGCTCCGACGTGCCCGACGGCACGGACAGGGTGGCGCATGGCTTTGCCCCGTTGCCTTGCGACGGGATCTGAAAGGAACAAAAATGACGATAGCGAAGGAAACGGCCGCACTTCTGGAGAAACTCGGCGTCGCCAAGGACGCGCTTTCGGGCGGCGACCTGATCGTGCGCAGCCCGGTGACGGGAGAGCAGATCGCGGCGCTGAAGACGATCTCGCCGGCGGATGCGGCCAGGACCATCGACGCCGCCCACAAGGCGTTCCAGGCCTGGCGGCTGGTGCCGGGACCGAAGCGCGGCGAGCTGGTTCGCCTGCTTGGCGAGGAACTGCGCGCGCACAAGGCCGAGCTCGGCCGGCTGGTGTCGATCGAGGTCGGCAAGATCCCGTCCGAAGGCCTTGGCGAGGTGCAGGAGATGATCGACATCTGCGATTTCGCCGTCGGCCTCTCCAGGCAGTTGTACGGCCTGACCATCGCCACGGAACGCCCCGGCCACCGCATGATGGAGACCTGGCATCCGCTGGGCGTCGTCGGCGTCATTTCGGCGTTCAATTTTCCGGTCGCGGTATGGTCGTGGAATGCCGCCCTTGCGCTGGTGTGCGGCGACGCCGTGGTGTGGAAGCCGTCGGAAAAGACGCCGCTGACCGCGCTTGCCTGCGAGGCGATCTTCAAGCGCGCGGTCAAGCGCTTCGGCAGTGACGCGCCGGCAGGACTGGCGCCGGTGCTGATCGGCGACCGCGCCGTCGGCGAGATCCTGGTCGACCATCCGAAGGTGCCGCTGGTCTCGGCCACCGGCTCGACCCGGATGGGCAGGGATGTCGGTCCGCGGCTGGCCAAGCGCTTCGCGCGCGCGGTGCTGGAACTCGGCGGCAACAATGCCGGCATCGTCTGCCCGACCGCCGATCTCGACATGGCGCTACGCGCCATCGCCTTTGGCGCCATGGGCACGGCCGGACAGCGCTGCACGACGCTGCGGCGCCTGTTCGTGCACGAAAGCGTCTACGACGCGCTGCTGCCGCGCCTCAAGAAGGCCTACCAGAGCGTCTCGGTCGGCAATCCGCTGGAGACGTCTTCGCTGGTCGGTCCGCTGATCGACAAGGCCGCCTTCGACAACATGCAGAAGGCGCTGCAGGAAGCCACCGCCCATGGCGGCAAGGTGACCGGCGGTTCGCGGGTCGAGAACGGCCATCCGGACGCCTACTACGTGCACCCTGCGCTGGTCGAAATGCCGAAGCAGGTCGCGCCGGTTACGGAGGAGACTTTCGCGCCGATCCTCTATGTGATGAAGTACAGCGATTTCGACGCCGTGCTCGACGAGCACAATGCGGTCGGCGCCGGCCTGTCGTCGTCGATCTTCACCCGCGACCTGCAGGAATCCGAGCGCTTCCTCGGCGTCGACGGCTCGGACTGCGGCATCGCCAATGTCAACATCGGCACCTCGGGCGCCGAGATCGGTGGCGCGTTCGGCGGCGAGAAGGAAACCGGCGGCGGCCGCGAGAGCGGCTCGGATGCCTGGAAGGCCTATATGCGGCGCGCCACCAACACGGTGAACTATTCCAAGGCGCTGCCGTTGGCCCAGGGCGTGTCCTTCGACATCGACTGAGGCCATCGCAACTCGATGGGTTGATGACCATGATTTGCGGCATCTCCCGCACGGGGATGCCGCACCGATCAGCTGCTCGCTTGCGTGCCGAAGGCCTCGGCGAAAGCGGCGTCGATGATGGCCAGCTTCACGGCCTGGGCGGTCATGTACTCGTTGTAGAAATCGCGCGACACCCACATCACCGATTGGCCGCGTTGGCCAAGCCAGCCGATGCTGCCCATCTCCTCGGCGTCGCGCAGCTTGCGCGCAAGGTGCGTGCGCGAGAGCTTCAGCCATCCGCCGAAGTCGCCGATCGACACCACGACGGTCGGGATGCGGTCCTGGCCGGCGTGATCGGGATCGATGCCCGAAATCAGCCAGTCCATGACGGCGCCGCCGTTGTTCAGCCAGGTGAACAGCGAAAAGGTCTGTTTGGGCTCGCGCACCGGGTGGGACGAAAGCAAGCCGTCGGCCACCAGCGGCTGCAGCCTGGCCAGCGCGTCGGATCGCGCAAGAAAGAGGGACAGCCGGTTCGCGCCGTCGAGACCGTCCAGCGTCTGCAAATGGGCAAGCATCCAGCCCACCACCTCCTCCAGGCTCGACGGCGTCGGCTGCACGGGGCGAATGCGCGCGTCCTCGTCGGCCGGCACGACTTCGATGAAGTTGTAGTGAAGCATCTCCTTGATGAAGGCGTCGGCGGTGTTGCGGCTGGCCACCTGATGCTGACGGATGGCGTCGATGATACGGGCCGCCGTCGCTTCCTTGCGGTAGTCGCTGGGGTCGCGCCTGAAATGCAGGGCGAGCCCTATATGGGCCATCAGCCAGCGTTGCTGCGTGGCAAAGACGGACGAAAGGCGCGGGTTTGCCTGGTAGGCCTGGTTCATCGCAAGCGCCTGCAACCGCACGCAGCGGTGCAGCGCCGGATGGTCGGCGATCTCTTCGGCGTTCAGCGTCATCCCCCCAGACCCGCTTACATCTCGACGAGCATAGCCGATAGCAGTTTCAACCAGCCGCCGCCAGACGGTCGGCAGGGCATCACGCAGGTTGTGAAGAAGGCGGTTGCTCAGCCTCTGTCCGGCGCCGGAAAACAGGCCTCGAAGGCCGCATCGACAACGGCGAGCTTGGCCGCCTGGACGGCCATGTATTCGTGGTAGAATTCTTTCGAAACCCACATCAGGGAATGGCCGCGCTGGCCGGCCCAGCCGATGCTGCCGAGTTCCTCGGCGTCGTGCAGTTTGCGCGCGAGATGGGTGCGCGACAGCTTAAGCCATTTGGCAAACTCCGCGATTGAAACGATGCTGGTCGGGATGCGGTCCAACCCGGCATTCTGCGGATCGATGCCGGACATCAGCCAATCCATGACGATACCGCCATTGTTGAGCCAGATGAACAGGGAGAAGGTCTGCTCGGGCTCGCGTACCGGCGTCGAGGACAGCAGGCCGTCGGCGATCAGCGGCTGCAATCTGGCCAGCATTTCGGGCCGCTCGAGGAAGGTCGCCAGCCGGTTGCCGCCGTCGAGGCTGTCCAGCGTCCTCAGATGAGCGAGGACCCAGCCGGTGAATGTCTTGATGGTGGCCGCTGTCGGCTGCATGGGGTGAGCGCGCGCATCTCCGCTGGTCGGCAGATATTCGGCGATGTTGTAATGCAGCATCTCCTTGATGAAGGCTTCCGCCGTGTTGCGGCTGGCCACCGAATTCTGGCGTATGACCTTGAGGAAGCGCGCCAGGGTCAGCGCCGTGTGGTGGTCGTTCGGGTCGCGCCTGAAATGCAGCGCGAGGCCGACATGGCCCATCAGCCAGCGCTGCTGCGTGGCGAAGATCGCAGCCAGCCGCGGGCTCGTCTCAAAGATCTGGATAAGCGCCCGCGACTGTTCCTGGACACCGCGGTGTACAGCCGGATGGCCGGCAATATCTTCGGCTTTAAGCGCCATCCTGCTCCTGCTCCGATTCAGCCCTCCGAACCGTGAAAACAGGGCGCACATTTCCAGCCTTCATCGTTGGTGTCCAGTGGCGCGATCACCGTACCAAAGTAGGTCAGGTTGCATTCGGGCCAAGGCCGTTTTCCCCCGTTAACTCTTTGCAACCGTTCGCAAAAACCACTCCCAACAATAGTCAGGCCGACAGCCCCGGTTGCATTGATGCACGCAAAGGGCGGGCATAGGTTTCGCGCCATCCGGCCGGCGATGATCGTCAGGACTCGAGCGCCTGCCGCAGTGCCGGACCGCTCCTGACGCGCAGGTCGAGATCGGCCTCGATATGGTCGATGTGGTGCAGCATCAGCGCGCTGGCGCTTTCGGCGTTGCCGTTCTCCAGCGCCTGCAGGATCTGCAGATGCTCGTTGTGGCCGCAGCTCGAAATGCCGGAGCGGCCATAGAGCGCGATCACCAGAGAGGAGCGCGCGACCAGTTCTTCCATGAATCGCTGCAGGATGACGTTGCCGGCCACCGATGCCAGCAGCAGATGGAAATCGCCGGAAGCCTTGATCTCGGAGCGCCTCGCGCTCGGCCCGCGCTCGGCGATGAAGCGGCCCTCTTCTTCGAGCTGTGCCTTGAAGGCGGCAACGTCAGCCGGTGTGATGCGCCCGGCAGCGGCAATCGCGATGCCGGGCTCGATCAGCCGGCGCGAGGCAAAGACCTGGCGCGCCTCTTCCGGCGAGGGGTTGGCGACGAAGGCGCCGCGATTGCGCTCGGTGCGCACCAGGCCTTCGAAGGAAAGCATCTGCAGCGCCGCGCGCGCGACGGTACGGCTGACATCGAACAGGGTGCCGACCTCGCCTTCCGACAGCTTTGTTCCGGGCGCCAGCCGGCGGTCGACGATGGCGTCGCGCAGCTGGTCGCGGATCGCCTGGGCGCGATCCTCGTTGGCATTGTCGACGGCAGGGAAGGTCTGGTCGGCGATGTTCATGGCGGTAAGGTCCCTCAGCACTTCTAGCCTGAATCGGGCCGCCTGCACGAGAGCCAAAGTGAACGCAATCGCAGAAAAGATTGCATACGATTTCTGCTTACATCGCCAACAATCGCCCATAATTTGTGCATCGCACAAGAATGCCACTTTGTCAGGCGGTGAGCGCGGCCGCCGATTTTCACGAGGATTCAACCGCTTGAGGGTAGCGGCGGGCAACTGGCACGCATGATGCTTTCGTTAATCCGAGCAAAGAGGAGCCCGGATGTCCAAAGCCGCCGAGATCGACATCGTGTCCGTTTCGAAAGTCTACGGCGCAACCACCGCCGTCGAGGACATCAGCCTCAAGATCCCGGCCGGTACCTATTGCTGCCTGCTCGGTCCGTCCGGCTGCGGCAAGACCTCGACGCTGCGCATGATCGCCGGGCACGAAAGCATCTCCAGTGGCGACGTCCGTCTCGGCAACGTTGTCGTTACCGACCTGCCGCCGGCCAGGCGCGGCACCGCCATGATGTTCCAGTCCTACGCGCTGTTTCCGCATCTCGACCTTGTCGACAACGTCGCCTTCAGCCTGAAGATGAAGGGCGTTGGCAAGGCGGAGCGCCACGCCAAGGCGCTCGACATGCTGAAGCTGATGCAGATGGACGGTTATGCCAGCCGCCGTCCGGCGCAGCTTTCGGGCGGGCAGCAGCAGCGTGTGGCGCTGGCGCGCGCGCTGATCACCGACCCCGAAGCGCTGCTGCTCGACGAGCCGCTTTCGGCGCTCGATCCATTCCTGAAGATCCGCATGCGGGCGGAGCTGAAGAAACTGCAGGCCTCGCTCGGCATCACCTTCGTCCATGTCACCCACAGCCAGGAGGAGGCGATGGCGCTGGCCGACCTGATCGTGGTGATGAACGATGGCCGCATCGAGCAGGCGGCGCCGCCGCGCACGGTGTTCGAATGGCCGGCGACCGCGTTCGTCGCCCGCTTCATGGGCGACCACAATGTCGTCTCCGGGCGTGTCAGCGGCGAGCGCGACGGCTTGGTGTTCTTCGATGTGCCGGGTGGCGCCTCACTGGCCGCGAGCGGGCAGGCCCGCGAACCCGGCGCGCCGATCGACATCGCCATCCGCACCGACCATGTGCGCGTCGGCGAAGCGCCGGCGGCGGGGCTCGGCTTCAGCGGCATCGTTTCCAACGTCGAATATCGCGGCGCGACCGTGAAGCTCTCGGTCAATGGCGCCGGCATCGAGGATTTCACCGTCATCCTCGATGACGAGAGCTTCTACGCCAGGCCGGTCGCCGTCGGCGACGCGGTGCCGATCGCCTGGGATGTCGAGGACGCGATAATCCTCGGCCGCCTCAATTCCTGAACCATCACAACCAAAAAGGGGAACTGACAATGACCAACACCACCGACAAGAAGACAGGCATTTCCCGCCGCTCGCTGCTCAAGACGGGTGCCGCGGCGGTCGGCCTTGCCGCCGGCTCAGGCATCATCACCGGCTTCCCGACGATCTGGGCGCAATCGAACATCACGCTGCGCCAGTTCGGCACCGGCGTGTCGAACCTCAATGCCATCGCCGAGAAGTGCAAGGCGGACCTCGGCATCACGCTGGAGATGACGGCGACCGATTCCGACGCCGCCGCGCAGCGCGCGGTGACGCAGCCCGACAGCTACGACATCGCCGACATCGAATACTGGATCTGCAAGAAGGTGTTTCCCACCGGCGTTCTGCAGCCGATGGATGTCAGCAAGCTGAAATATTACGATGAACTGGTGCCGCTGTTCAAAACCGGCAAGCTGACGCCGGACAGCGTCATCGCCCAGGGTACCGCGCCGCACACGGTCGGCTATGTCGAGGCGCAGGACAGCAAGGTCTTCGCCAAGGCGCCGACCGACTGGTTCACCATGGTGCCGACGATCTACAATGCCGACACGCTGGGCATCCGTCCCGACCTCGTCGGCCGCGACATCACCACCTGGGCCGACATCATGGACCCGGCCTTCAAGGGCAAGACCGCGATCCTCAACATTCCGTCGATCGGCATCATGGACGCGGCGATGATCATGGAGGCCACCGGCAACATCAAATACGCCGACAAGGGCAACATGACCAAGGAGGAGATCGACAAGACGATCGACTTCCTGATCAAGGCCAAGCAGGCCGGGCAGTTCCGCGCCTTCTGGAAGTCCTTCGACGAGAGCGTCAATCTGATGGCGTCGGGCGAAGTGGTGATCCAGTCGATGTGGTCGCCGGCCGTGGCCGCGGTCCGCTCGAAGGGCATTGCCTGCCGGTTCCAGCCGCTCAAGGAAGGCTATCGCTCCTGGGGCGGCGGCCTCGGCCTTGCCGCGCATCTCAAGGGCGCCGAGCTCGACGCCGCCTACGAATACATCAACTGGTACACGTCCGGCTGGGTCGGCGGCTATCTCAACCGCCAGGGCTACTACTCGGCCAACATGGTGTCGGCCAAGAAGTTCATGTCCGAGGACGAGTGGGGCGACTGGATCGAAGGCAAGCCGGCCAAGGGCGATATCCTGTCGCCGGACGGCAAGGTCATGGAGAAGGCGGGCGCGGTGCGCGACGGCGGCTCGTTCGAGCAACGCATGGGCAAGGTCGCCTGCTGGAACTCGGTCATGGACGAGGACCGCTACATGGTGAAGCGCTGGAACGAGTTCATCGCGGCGTGATGCACTGATGGCGGATGACGGCGGCGACGCCGTCGTCATCCGCAAACACAACCGCTCGTCGGATATCCAGCATGACAGTCGCGCTCGAACGCCCTGCAATGGCCGCGGCCAGGCCCGTAAGGCGCCGTCGTTTCTCGATTGGCGCCATCGCCCCCTATCTGCAGGCGACGCCGCTTGCCCTGATCCTCGGCGCGTTCCTGCTGCTGCCGATCCTGATGATCGTTGTCGTCAGCTTCTGGGACTACGATTTCGCAGCGATGTATCCGGATTTTCTGACCACCAATTATGCGGATGTGCTCGGTTCCTGGGTCACCTGGAAGACCTATCTCAACACGCTGAAATACGCGGCCATCGTCTGGGCGCTGACGCTCTTAATCGGCTTCTGGGTCGCCTATTTCCTCGCCTTCCACATCCGCACCACGGCCATGCAGATGGTGCTGTTCCTGGTCTGCACCGTGCCGTTCTTGACCTCCAACATCATCCGCATGATCTCGTGGATCCCGGTGCTTGGCCGCAACGGGCTGGTCAACTCGACGCTGGTGCAGCTGGGGCTGGTGCCGAAGCCGGTCGAATGGCTGCTCTATTCCGAATTCGCCGTGGTGCTCGCCATGGTGCATCTCTACACGCTGTTCATGGTGACGCCGATCTTCAACACGCTGATGCGCATCGACCGCTCGCTGTTCGAGGCCGCGCGCGACGCCGGCGCTTCCGGCTGGCAAATTTTGTGGAACGTCGTCATCCCGCTGGCCAAGCCAGGCATGGCGATCGGCACCATCTTCGTCGTCACGCTGGTGATGGCCGACTTCTCCACCGTCCAGGTGATGTCGGGCGGGCAGAGCGCCTCGGTCGCGCTGATGATGAAGAACCAGATGTCGCTGCTGCAATATCCGGCCGCCGCCGCCAACGCGGTGGTGCTTCTGGTGCTGGTGCTTTTGATGGTCGCCGGCATCCTGCGCATCGTCGACATCCGCAAGGAGCTCTGAGGCGATGCACCGCGAGAAGCGAACTCTCGAATTCTACCTGCTGGCGGCGTTCTTCGCGCTGTTCGTGCTGTTTCTCTACGGGCCGCTGTCGGCGATCCTGATCCTGTCCTTCCAAGGCGAGAATGGCGGGCTGACCTTCCCGCTCAACGGCGTCTCGCTGCACTGGTTCGCCAATCTGTTCGAGAAGCAGGCGGTAGGCGATTTCGGCGGCAGCTCCAGGCGCTCGCTGGCGCTCGGCCTGATGGTGATGGCGGTAACGGTCACGGTGTCGCTGCTCGCCGGGCTCGCCTTCCGTCGCAAGTTTCGCGGCGCCGCGGCCTTGTTCTATCTCGCCGTCGCCAGCCTGGTCGTGCCGTCGATCATCATCAGCCTCGGCATCGGCGTCGTCTTCCAGCAGATCGGCTTTCGTCCCGCGTGGTACACGTCGGCTTTCGGCGCGCATCTGACCTGGACCTTGCCGTTCGGCGTGCTGATCATGTTCGCCGTCTTCAACCGCTTCTCGCCGGCCTATGAGGAAGCCGCGCGCGATCTCGGGGCGTCGTCCTGGCAGACCTTCGCGCATGTGGTGCTACCGATGATCGCGCCCAGCCTGATCGGCGTCGGCCTGTTCGGCTTTACGCTTTCCTATGACGAGTTCGCCCGCACGCTGATGACGTCGGGCAGCTTCAACACGCTGCCGCTCGAGATCTACGGCATGACGACGAATGTAACGACGCCGGTGCTCTATGCGCTTGGCACGGTGACCACCGTGTTCTCTTTCCTGGTGATCCTGCTGACGCTCGGCGCGATCGTCTATGTCGGCCGCCGCCGGGCGCGAGCCTGAACGGAGCCAACGTGCAGATTCTTGTGGTGAACCCGAACACGACCGCCAGCATGACCGAAACCGTCGCGGCGGCCGCCCGCTCGGTTGCCAGCGTCTCGACGGAGATCTTCGCAGTCACCTCGTCGATGGGGCCGGTGTCGATCGAGGGCTACTACGACGAAGCACTTGCCGTGCCCGGCCTGCTGGTCGAGATCGCCGCCGGCGAGCGTGCCGGCGCGCAGGCGGCGATCATTGCCTGCTTCGACGACACCGGGTTGGACGCGGCGCGCGCCATGGCGACCATCCCGGTCATCGGCATTTGCGAAGCGGCGCTCAGCGTCGCCTCCTTCATTGCCCAGCGTTTCAGCGTGGTGACCACCACCGAACGTTCGCGCGTGCCGGTCGAAGAGCTGGTGCGGCGCTACGGCATGGCCGCGCGAGCCCGCGTGCGCGCCGCCGACATTCCGGTCCTGGCGCTGGAGGACCCGTCGTCGGGCGCCATCGTCAAGCTGCGCGACGAGATCGCGCGCGCCATCGAGCAGGATCGCGCCGAGGCGATCGTGCTCGGCTGCGCCGGCATGGCCGATCTTGCCGCCGAACTGCAACGGGAGTTCCGCGTGCCGGTCATCGACGGCGTCGGCGCCGCAGTTAAGCAGGCCGAGGCGCTGATTGCGCTTGGCCTGTCGACATCCAAACGCGGCGCCTATGCAAACCCGCTGGCAAAGCCCTATCGTGGCGTTCTGAAATCCTTCGCCCCGGGTGCCGTCGCCGCCGAGTGATACGATGCCGAGAACAATCCGCGTGCTCGCTTCGCAAGAGGTGGAAATGCTTGTCGACTGGGCCGCGGGCGAAGGCTGGAACCCGGGCTTTGGCGATGCCGCCCTGTTCCAGGCGGCCGACCCCGAAGGCTTCATCGGCGCCTTCGTCGACGGCCAGATGGTGGCCGGCATCTCGGCCGTCGCCTATGGCGACCGCTTCGGCTTCATCGGCCTCTATATCTGCCGTCCCGACCGGCGCGGCGAGGGGCATGGCAAGGCGGTCTGGGACGCCGGCATGGCGCGGCTCGGCAATCGCACGATCGGCCTCGACGGTGTCGTCGAGCAGCAGCCCAACTACCGGCGCATGGGATTTCAGCCCGCCTACGAGACGCTCCGCTACAGCGGCCATGCCGCAGGTCTCGCCGGCGGCGGCGACATCCGGCCGCTGACGCCCGATCTGACTGCCGACGTCCTCGCCTATGACCGCGGCTGTTTCCCGGCGCCACGCCCGGCTTTCCTTGAAAGATGGCTGCAGCCGCCCCGCGTTGCCTTGCTGGCCATGAAAGCCGGCCGGACTTGCGGCTACGGCGTGGCGCGGCAGTGCCGGGAAGGGTTCAAGGTCGGGCCGCTGTTCGCCGACGATACCGAGACCGCGCTGCGGCTGCTGGCCGCGCTGACCGACATGATGAGGGGCACGCTGCACATCGACGTGCCGGTGGCCGATGCGGATTTCATTGCGGCGCTTCGGGCCGCCGGCCTGTCGCCCGGCTTCAGCACGACCCGGATGTATCGGGGAGGCGTGCCGGCAAACGCGCAAGCCAGGGTGTTCGGCATAACCACGCTCGAGCTGGGCTGACGCGGAGGGCCGCTATCGCCGCGCCGAGCGCCGCAGCGCCTGGGGCGGCTGGCCGAAGCCGCGCATGAAGGCGCGGCGCATGCGGCCGGGATCGCCGAAACCGGTGGCGGCGGCGATACGATCGAGAGAGGCGGAGCTGGTCTCCACCGCGGTTCGGGCGGTTTCCAGGCGCAGCCGCTCCACGGCCTTGGCAGGCGTAGTTCCCGTTTCTCCAGTGAAGGCACGGGCGAAGTGGCGCGGGCTCATGGCTGCGCGGTCGGCGAGAACCTCGACCGTCAGCGGCTCGGCGAGATGGTCCCGCATCCACTCAATCAAATCGGCGAAGCGGCCGGTGCGGCCGCCGAGCTCCACCAGCGAGGAAAACTGCGACTGGCCGGACCTGCGCTGGTGGACGACAAGCTGCTGCGCAGTGCGGCGCGCGACGTCCTGGCCGAGATCGTCCTCGATGAGGGCGAGCGCGAGGTCGATGCCGGCGGAAATGCCGGCCGAGGTCCAGACATCGCCATCGTGGACGAAGATGCGGTCCGCATCGACGCTGATCCTCGGATAGCGGCGGGCGAAATCGTCCGTGCTTGCCCAATGCGTGGTGGCGCGGCGCCCGTCGAGCAGCCCGGCTTCCGCCAGCAGATAGGCGCCCGAGCAGACGCTGGCGATCCGCCGCGCGCGGCCGCGTTTCAGCCAGGCGGCGATCTGTTCGGCCGCCGCCAGCGAGCGCACGATCTCGCCGCCGGAAATGATGACCGTGTCGAAGTGCTCGTCGCGCAGAGGCTCGGTGGCGAGGCTGATGCCCGAGGAGCTTTCGATCGCGCCGCCGCCTGGCGCCAGCATCGCCAGCTCATAGCTGCCGGGGCAGAAACGACCGGCGATCTCGAAGGCCGCCGTCGGGCCCGCGGCATCCAGCAGCTGGAAACCCGGATGGATAATGATCGCGACTGTCCGTTTCATGGCAGTTTTTGCACGATTTATGTCATTTCGGACAAAGCCTAGCGTCTTTACACTTCGGGTCAATCCTTCGACCTGATGGGAGTGAACTATGCGCTTGCGGACCATCTTGTGGAGCGGAGTCGCCGCCGTCCTGCTTGTCCTTGTGGCTGGGGCGGGATGGGTGCTGTCGCTGCCGCCGGCATCCGGGGCCCTCGCCGCGCCGGCGATCGACAGGCAGGAGGCGGACGCCACGATAGCGGCGCTGAAGCCGCGACGGCAGCAGCGGCCGCTGGTCGCCATCATCAGCATCAACGATGCGACCGAAACCACCGACTATCTCATGCCCTACGGCATTCTGAAGCGCGCTGACGTCGCCGATGTGATGGCGGTGGCGACCCAGCCAGGCCCGGTGACGCTCTTTCCCGTGCTCAAGGTCGAGCCGGATGCGACAGTGGCGGAGTTCGATGCGCGGCATCCGCAAGGCGCCGACTACGTCATCGTTCCGGCGATGAGCCGCGACGACGATCCTGCGGTGCTTGAATGGATAAGGCGCCAGTCGGCCAAGGGCGCCATCGTCATTGGCATCTGCGCCGGCGCCAAGGTGGTCGGCGCCAGCGGGTTGCTCGACGGCAAGCAGGCGACCACGCACTGGTATTCGGTGGGCGAGCTTCGCGACCGGCATCCCTCGATCCGCTATGTCGCCGACCGGCGCTTCGTGGTTGACCAGGGTGTGGCGACAACGACGGGCATCACGGCGTCGATGCCGATGATGCTGAGCCTGATCGAGGCGATAGCCGGCAGGCAGAAGGCCGCAGCCGTCGCGCACGAGCTTGGGCTGACTGGCTGGGATGCGCGCCATGCCAGCGGCGCCTTCAAGTTCACGCGTCCCTTCGCGCTGACGGCGATCAGCAACACGCTCGCATTCTGGGATCGCGAACAGCTAGGGCTGGAACTGACGCCGGGCATGGACGAGGTGTCGCTCGCCCTTGTCGCCGATGCATGGTCGCGCACCTACCGCTCGCGCGCCGTGACGATTTCCGCGACGACTGAAGCCGTCACGAGCCGCAACGGCATGCGCATCCTGCCCGACCAGGTCATCGCCAACTGGCCTTCGGAAGCGCGGATCGCCGGCTTCGATGATCAGCCGCCGGCCGTGGCGCTGGACCAGGCGCTTCGAAACATCGCCGACCGCTACGGCACGGACACGACCGATTTTGTCGCCATGCAGCTCGAATACCCGAAGCAAAGCGCCGCGCAATAAGGCGCCTGCGCCGCGATTGGCCTGACTGCACTTCAGGCTGGCGAGCGGTGACTTCTCCGGCGAACGCACCGCGGCCAAGTGGCGATGGTTGTACAAGGTTGTATTTCAGGAATGACTACAGAAACGCCTTCCACGGCGCAGAGTTTGTTAATTTTTACGAAGTAGCATAAGTACGAACGTGAAGCTATCCAGTTGGTTTGGTAGTATTCCCGAGTCGACGATGGCCGATCCTGGCGCTCCTCCCTCCGATCTCAACTGTCGACCAATTCGCGAAGATGATTGGGAAGGCGTGCTCGATTGCCTGCGCAGAGGCTTTCCAATGCGCCGCCGCAAATACTGGATGCATGCGCTGACCCGCCTGGCGGAGCGGCCCGCGATCGCGGGTTGTCCGCGATATGGCTTTGCGCTGGAAAGTTCCGGCCGGATCGTCGGGGTCGTGCTGACCCTCTATGCCCGTTATCCGGGGCGAGAGGGCGACGAAATCCGTTGCAATATCTCAAGTTGGTCCGTGGACAAGGCATTCCGTCCCTACGCCATGAAATTGATCTGGCCGGTGCTCAGGCGAAGGGATGTGACCTACACCAACATTTCGCCGGCACCCTCGACATTGAACGCCAACAAGGCGCTCGGCTTTCGCCTCTTCGCCAGCGGCCAATTCGCGTTCCTGCCCGCCTTGAGTTCGGCGCAGCCGTCATGCCGGGTGCTCGAGGTCCGCTCCGATCTGGCCGAGATGGCGATGCTGTCGGACAGCGAGAGATCCATTCTCGAGGACCATGCCGCGCTGGGCTGCCTCTCCTTCATCTGTGTTCGCGATGGGGCGGCGTATCCGCTGGTGCTGATGCCGCGCCGCATCCTGCACGGCCTGATCCCGTGCGCCCAAATCGTCTATTGCCGTTCGCTTGCGGATTTGGGCCGCTGCGCCGGCGCCGTGGGACGCATTCTCCTGCGGCGCGGAATCCTGCTATGCCTCGTCGATGCGAATGGGCCGATCGCAGGCCTGTTCGGCCGCTACTTCGCGAACAAGGGGCTGAAATATTTCAAAGGGCCGAAACCACCTTCGCCCGGGGATCTGACATTCACCGAACTGGTGATCTTCGGCCCCTGAGCAAGGCAGCACCAGTCAGGCCTGAAATCAGGCCTGTGGGCCAATCCGAGCAGCCGACTCGCGCCAGTGCGTTCCGAGCGAGACACCGACGAGCAGCAGGCAGAAGCTGAGCGCGAGCGGCGAGTAGAACGCCTCTTCCTGCAGCACGGCATTGGCCGAGATGGTGACGATGCCGACAAAGGCAAACAGGAAATCCGGGTCGCCGGTGTCGACCAGCCGCCGCCGTGCCGCAACGGCGAGCGCTGCCAGGAAACCGAAGAAGACGAAGCTGCCAACCCCCATCTGGTAGAGCATGACGCCGACCGCGCTTTCGACAGGGACGGACGCGACGCCCTCGGCCTGGGCGGTCGCCCAGCTGAGATTGAGGCTGGTGCTCGACAGATTGCCGCCAAATCCCAATCCTTGCCCAAGCGGGTTGGCCATGAAATCGCGCAGGCCGGCCATCAGGCCAAGCACGTGATAGTCGCCATGCGTGGCGCCATAGGCGATGGCGGCGGTCGTCCAGATCGCTGCCAGGGCCAGCACGGCGGCGAGCGTCAGGCGGGCGCGGGAAGGGCGGTAGATGATGCGCATGGCGAGCGCGATGAGCAAAAGGAACGTCGCGCCCTTGGAGCCGATGACCAGAAGCAGCGGCAGGGCGGCGATGGGCAGCAGCCAGCGGCCCCTGAACAGGAGCCAGGCCGAGATGATGCTGAGCGCGTAGGCGTAGCTGATCGAATGGAAATTCGGCCCGCCGATGCGGAAGACGCTTGGCAGGATGTCGTTGAAGAACGGCGTGTTGAAGAAGGTCGTCGTCATCACGTCCTGCAGGCCGCGGAAAACGAAGCCCGTTTCCTTGAGCGACTTCTCCCAGACGCCGGTCTCGATCTGCCGCGCGATGTTGCGCTGGATGTAAAGGTCGCCGTGGAACAGGCTGAGGAAATCCATCGTGAAGGTCAGCTCCACGTAGCCGTAGATGATGGCACCGGCGCCGAGCCAGAACATGCTCTTGCGCAGGTCGACCGGATAGAGGCTGGCGGCAAGCACCGCGATGTGGAAGCAGGCGAGCGGCGTGATCGTATTGCGGAAATAGACGACCGCATCCTTGGGCTGGCCGTGCACGATCCCCAGGGCAAGATAGAAACAGATCGTCCCGCATAGAACGATACTCAACAGCAGCCAGAAGCGCAATTCGGTCAGGGCGCGCACGCGCTGCTGGAACGACGCGGCAAGGAAGATGCCGAAGGCGGTCATCAGGATGACGAAGTTGGTGCCGCGCAGCGCGTCGAACGTGTCGTTGTCGGGGATGTAAGGGGTGTACCAGGTCACTATGAGGTTCTGGTAGAGGAAGGCGCAGATGATCAGGACCGGGACGCCGGCGGGCATGGCGTTGGCCACGATCAGCGTCAGCAGGAATGTCGCCGCGATGCCGAACGGTGTCCAGACGGCGAAGGCCGAGACCGTCAAGGCAACGACGGAGAGCGACACGATGACATGCAGCAGCGCGTCATCGCGCGGCGCCTCCAGCCTCGACGCGTCCAGGCCGACCGGTGGATATGTCCCGGTGACGCTCATTGCCGGTCGGCCTTGACCGTTGCAGGCATCGGCGCCCGGATGTGCTGAGCCTTGTCCATGTCAGTCCTCGCCGTCGCCGCCGAGGAGGGCGGCCACCATCGAGCGGTCGAACCCTTCCGCGCTCTGCCTGCTGGCGATGAAGCCGAACCCCTGGTCGAGCTCCCAATGGGCCCAGCCGATCTGGTTGGCCTCGGCCGCCCTGCGCACGGCGCGAACCCAGCGCGCGCGGCTTTCGGCATCGACGCAGAAATTGAGCACGCCGAACTCGTTCAGCATGACCGGGCAGTGCTGGGCCGCCGACCAGCGCCCGAGCCCGGCGAAATCCGAGGCGATCCGCGCCTCGGTCCAGGGGCTCGACAGTTCCTGGTCCAGAACGGAAGCAGCCTCTTCGTCGCCCGCCGCCCTCAGTTTGGAGATAAGCGCGCGGACCGGCGGCGAGTCCTTCGTCGCCGGAAAGGGCAGGTTGGCGAGACGGGCGAGCGGCGATCGATCCCAGGTCTCGCATTGATGCGTGAAGGCCATGGGCGCGTAGTAGTGGATGGCGGCGATCTGCCTGTCATCGGCGAGCGGCGGGGTGTCGCCGATCTCCCAAATACCCTGGAAGCGCGCCGGCCCCCAGACCAGCGTGTGCAGCGGACATTTGGCACGCACGGTCCCGGCAAGCTCGTCGCGCAGCGCGAGCCAGTCACTCCGCTCCATCGGCGGTTCGTTCAACAGCTCCGGATAGACCGAATCCTCCGGCAGGTCGGCAATGACGACGCGCAGCGCCGTCCAGGCTTGAACCACCTGCCTGGCGGCGGCTGTCGGATCGCGCTCGAACGCGGCGCGCAGATCACCCGAAGGATGCATGTCCACCAGCACCGCGAAGCCCAGCCCGACAAGCTCGGCCACGCCACGCTGAATGCTGCGCAATGCCGCCCTGTTGCCATCCGCGACGAGATCGCCATTCACCGGCAACCGGATCGTTTCGAACCCCGTTTGACGAAGCTTCTCCAGAACGGCCGGGGCAGGGGCGGTCCCGCCTTCTCGTTCGAACCATCCCGGGAGGTTGAACCCATGCGAGGGAACGGCGCGTTTCGTAGCCGCCGGCAGTGTGGCGGAGACGGAAAGGGGCAGGGCCGTGAGCAGTGCGCCGCCGGTCAGCGCAAGCGCACGCCGCCGCGACAGCGCCGGCAAAGCCTGCTCCGGCGCCCGCATGGATCAGGTCCTCGCAACGGCGCCGCGGCGCCAGTCGCCGGCCTTCGACGGGACGTCGTGCAGGGTCTTGCCGGGCTGGGCGCCGTCCTGCGCGATCACCAGCGTGGCGCTGCGTTCGACTTGGCCAGCACCGAGATGCCGATCGATCAGGCCGGCGACGTCGGATGCCCTTTCGGACCGGTTCAACGCGAACAGCGTGAGATCGGCCTTGGCAAAAAGCTCCGGATCCCAACCTTCTTCGCCAAGCGATGGGGCGACCACGAGCACGAAATCGAAGGCGTTGCCGGCTTCGGCAAGAATGCTGGGCAAGCTGTTGCGATCGCGCGATTGCTGACCCTGCCCGGCCGCCCCACCGGCTGCAACCGTGCGCAGGCCGCTGGCGCCGTCGATGAACAGGCCGGAGCCGTACCCGGCGCGATGCGGCAGGTCTCCGACTTCGACCACGAGCACATTCTGTTCGGCTCGCTGCAGGCCGATCCCGACCATCGCGCCGGCGAGCCGTGCCTCGGCGCTGCTTTGCATCGAGGACACCAGCAACACAAAGGGTTTGGGGTGGTCGCTCAGGCGCCCGAGGATCTGCCGCATCAGTCTCAGCACGGCCAGCGAAAGCGTTTCGTTGCCGGTCTCGAACAGCGACTTCCTCATCGCCTTGATGTTCGCAAGCGCCGCGCCCCCGGCGACCCCGGGCAAGCGGTATGCGCCGAAATCGGCCGGCACGGGCAGCGATCGGGGCTTGGCCCGCGGGCCATCCTTGGCTGGATCGACCGCCTGCGGAGCATCCCGCCGTTGGCTCGACGGATCATCCTGCGGCCGGCCGACAGGGCCCAGCGTCAAAGCGAGGCCGCATCCGGCCATGAGGCCGAGAAAGACGCTCACCGGCAGCAGCAGGGCCGGCTTTGGCCAGGTCGGCTGCAGCGGCGGCGCGGCGGCGCTTATGGTGCGCGCCTCGGATGTCTGGACACCCTGCAGCTGCGATGTTTCCTGCGCGCGCTTGAGGAAGTCGTCGAGCACGGTGCGGGCGGCCTGGGCCCTGGAGTCCAGTTGCCGCAACTGCACCTGCGCCAGGCTGGAGTCCTGCGACTGCTGGCGCAGGGCTTCGAGCTTGTCCTGCAGCTTTGCGGCATTCTGGACGGCGAGATCGTAGTTGGCCTTCAGCTGCTGCCTGATGCGCATCGCCTCTCCGGCCATGAGCCGGTTGATGCGATCGAGTTCGGATCTTAGGCGCCCGATCGCCGGATGGCGCGGCCCGTACATGGTTTCGAGGTTGGCGAGTTCGGTGGCGCGCTGATTGTAATCGTCGCGCAGATTGGCGGCCGCGTTGGAGGAGAGTATCTCCGAGAGCTTGGCGAGGCCAGCCGCGGAAGTGCCCGCCGCCAGCGCCTGATTGTACCTGTCCTTTGCCTTGTCGGCGTCACCCTGCGCGGCGATCAGCTGCGTCGTCAGCTGGTCGAGCTGCGATTGCAGCGTGCCGCCGTCGGTCGGATCAACGATCCTGTGCTGCGATTTGAAATCCTCGACGGCGCGCTCGGCGTCGCTGACGTCCTTCTGCAGGCCCTTGATCCTGTCGTTGAGAAGGGAGTTCACATCGTCATTGGCGGTTTCGCGCTCGCCGGCGAGGCTCGCCTTGTAGCGGTCGACGATGGCGTTGGCGAGGCGGGCCGCCTTCTCCGGCGACGGCGAGGTGAAGGAGACATTGATGACATAGGTCAGCCCCTCGCGCTCGACCGATACCGCCTTCTGGAAACGCTTGAATGCCGCGTCCTGAGAGGAGGTCCCTCCGAACAGGGACATAAGGCGCGATATCGGCCCGCGTGACGAAAATTCGGGATCGTTCTGGAGCTTCTGGCTGTCGAAGACGGTGCCCAGAAGGTCCTGCGATTCGATGACGAAGACCTGGCTCGCGATGGCGGCGCTGTCGGCCCCGATGCCCGGTAGGACGTTGTTGAAATTGGTCGCGCGCGCGTCGCGCGGATCGATCAGGATCGAGGCGGTCGCAGTGTAGCTGGGGCTCGTCACGGCAAGGTAGAGCAGCGCCAAAAGCAGAGCCGCGCCAGTGATGGCAAAGACCAGCAGGCGGCGCCCCCAAAGGATGGCCCACAACGGTCCGATATCGAACAATGGCGGAAGAGCGCGATCGTCGATCCTGGCTGGCTTCATTACCTTTCCCCTGCAGAGGCGCGGCGTCCCGACACCACTCTACACGGTCCAGTATTCAGGATTAACGTTAGCCTTTCGTTAAGGTTACCGAGGTGCTTACGCGATTCATTTCGCGCTAACGGTAACCATGAGCAGCGTTCGCGCTGGCGCGATTGCGGGCTTTTGCTTTATTCAGGGGGCAGGTTTCAGCGTCGGCTCGCCTGCCGCGGGGGTTAGGCAAGTTGATTGCTGCAGGGGCCGACGTTGAGTGAGAATCAAGCCGATCGCGACGCCGTGGCCGGGAGCGCCAGCCCCGCGGCCGGCATGCGCATGCCCATCGTGGCGCTCGCCAAGAGCGGCGCGGTCGCCGGCGTCATCAAGCTTGCCAGCGCCGGCCTGTCCTTCCTGATGTTCGTCGCCGTGGCGATGGTGATGGACGGACGGCAGTTCGGCCTCTACAGCGCGACCTATGCCGGCGCCAGCCTGGTGTCCTTCTTTGCCTCGGTCGGCCAGCAGAGCACCGTGCTCAGGTTCTGGCCGCAATATGCCGGGCTTGGCGATCTCAACTCCGCCCATGGCATGATGGCGCGCGCCATTCTGGTGGCGCTGGCGGGGCTCATAGGCTCCAGCCTGCTGATCCTGCTGGTCGGATTCCTGCCGTTCATCGGCAAGGGCACGCCGGAATGGTTCTCGCTGTGCCTGGCGGCCGCAGTGCTGTCCTTCTCGCTCGGCTGGTCGGAGTTCACATCCGGCGCCTTCCGGGCCAAGAACGCGCTGATATCCGGCCTGCTGCCGCGCGATATCATCTGGCGCGCGGCGACGATCGGCATCCTTTTCGTCTGCCATTTCATGCGCGTGGAGATGAGCGCGGTCGAGGCGACCTGGCTGACCGCCCTGCTGCTCATCCTGTCGGTCGTTCCGCAGACAGTGCGACTGGTGCGCGACACGGCGCGCGCGGAACGCGGCCCGCTGAGCGAAGGGCAGAAGCAGGAATTCAAGACGGTGACGCTTGGCCTGTGGGGCGTCACCTCGCTGCCGCCGGCGCTCGGGCAGGTGAGCACCCTGCTTGTGGCCATGATCCTCGGACCCGAGGCCGCCGGCGCGATCTTCGTCGCCGACCGGACGACGCGTTTCGTGGCGCTTGCGCTCAACGGCATCAACCAGGCGCTTGCGCCGCAGATTTCGAGCGCCTTCTACAGCGGCGATAGGGCGCATGTTCAGCGCATCACCAGCCTCGCCGCGCTCGGCAGCTTCGCGATCGCGCTGTGCGTGCTCGCGGCATTCTGGATCCTGGGCGGCTTCATCCTGTCGATGTTCAATCCGGCCTACGCCACGCCGACCATGCGGGCGACGCTCGTCATCTTCGGTATCGGCGCGACGTTCGGCACGGCTTGTGGCCCGATCGAGGTGCTGCTGCAGCTGACCGGCCTGCAGCATGCGCTGTTCAAGGTACTGGTCGTCGTCAACGCGCTCGGCCTCGGCGCCACCGCCGTGACGACTTATTTCTTCGGCCCCATCGGCGCGGCTGTCAGCATCGCCGGCACGGTCATCGCCTGGACCGCCATTGCCGTGTCGATCGCCAAGCGTAGAATAGGCATCGATCCATCGGTCTTCGGCTTCACTATGGGAAGGCCGGCGCTCGCCGCCCGCGTGGCGCTGAAGGGGCGTATGTGAGGATCATCCAGGTCCAGACCCAGGCCGAAGCGGCCGGCGCGCAACGCATTTCCGACATGGTGGGTGAAGGCTTGCGGGCTCGCGGGCACGATGTGCGCACCGTTTTCATGTACAGGAAGACGGACGCCTTCGATGGCGATCCGCACGCGGATTTCGTCCTTGCCGAGCCCCCGAAAGGATTGCCGGGACAGGTCCGCGCGGCCATTGGCCTTGCGGCCTATCTGCGCGCGGCGCGGCCGGATGCGGTCATCTCCTACCAGCACTACGGCAACATCTTCGGCACGATCGGCGCCCGGCTGGCCGGTGTCCGGCACATCGTCGCCAACCAGAGCGGTGCGCCGCAGACCAAAGGGGTGATGGGCCTGCTCTCGCGGATCGACAGACTGATGGGAGTGCTCGGCCTCTACCAGGCGAATGTCGTCAACTCGGCCTGGACGCAAGCACAGTTCGATCGTTATCCGCAAGCCTACCGGCGGCGGATCCGGCGCATAGATCACGGCGTTCCCGCACCAGCTGATGATTTCGACAAGGCGGCGGCACGCGCCGCCTTCGGCTTGCCCCGCGATGCCTGGCTCGCCGTCTCGTCCGGGCGCCTGACGAAGATGAAGAACCAGATCGCGCTGGTTGGGGCGCTCGAGCGGCTTCCCGATGTCCATGTGGCGCTTGCCGGCGTCGGACCGGAGCGGGACGCGCTCGTCGACTTTGCCGGAAGCAGGGGCCTGGCGGACCGGCTGCATCTGGTAGGCGAGGTTCCCACGGCGCGCATTTTCGAATTCCTCGCGGCGGGCGATGCCTATGCGTTTCCATCGACGACCGAGACCTTTGGCCTTGCCTGCGTCGAAGCGGCGATTTCCGGCCTGCCGGTGGTATCGAACGACCTTGAAGTGATGCGCGAGGTGCTGACGGCCGAGGACGGCGAAGCGGCGGCGATCTTCGTCAAGGCCGATGCCGACGGCATGGCCGGGGGCCTTGCGGAGATGCTCGCCAGGCCGGAGCTGATGGCCAGGCTCTCCGCGGCGGGACGGCGGCTGAGGGACAAGTACTCGCCGGCGAGGATGTGCGTGGGCTACGAGGCGCTACTGCTTCCCTGAACGCTTTCGCACCGCCGCGATCCCGTCGATCACTTCCAGCCGGCCCGCGCGGTTGAGGGTGTGGATCTTCGGGTATGGCCAATCGCCTTCCGGGTCTACCGGCCGAGGCTGCGAAAGCCGCACCGTCCGCCGGTCGAGGTCCAGCAATTCCGACAGGCCAAGCCCGCCGCCGTAGCCGAGCGTTCCGTCCTGTACCGGAAGCAGGATACGGCCCTCGCGGTTGCGAACGAAAGCTCCGCCTGGGCGTGCCATCCGAAGGTCGATCAGGACAGGGTTCATGGGATGCGGGGTCCACGGGCCGGAGAGCGCTGGAGCGCTGAAAACCACCAGCGTGTCGGACGTGCTGCCGTAACCGTCACGATCGGTCGCGAACAGCCAAAGTTGCCCGCCATGCTCGAGCAGCGTCGCGTCGGAGATCTCGCCTTCGACCAGCACCGTCTCGACGGCCCAGCGGTCCGGGAAGCCCGTGGCGCGATAGAGGGTGAGCCTGCCGCCGGCGCTGGCCTCGGGAAGCATCCAGACCGCGCCGTCACGCTCGAACACCTGCGGGTAGGAGAGGTGGTGCGGCTCCTCCAGCACGACCCTCGGCGTTTCGGGGGTGCCGCTCGCATCGAACGGCACGACGGAGATGACCGCCTTGCCGGTCGAATGAGGGTAATCCTCGACGAACAGGAATGACTGGCCCCGCCACTCGAACGGAAAAGGGTCGGCGTAGAAATGGTCGCCCGGATCCGGCAGGACCGACCAGCCGGTTCCGAGCCGGCCTGTGTCCGCCACGCCGGGCGCATCGGTGAAGCGGTAGCCGACGCGCCAATGCGCATGGCGATAACCGACGCGCCTTATGGCCTCCCTGCCGAGCCGCGGCAGCGCTGAGCCCAGATAGGCGGTGGCGAAGCCAAACGCCGTCGCGCCCTTTCGGCCCCGGGCGTCAGGCGTACCTTCGTTCGCGAGTGATCCGCTTTTAGCGAATGCCCGGGCGATCGAGACGACCAGGGTCCCGGCGCGGGCCAGCACATCCTCGGTGCCGAGCGCCGCCGATTCCCGCTTGTCCACCATCGGCCGAGCCCGGCCCACAACCGTCTTTCCGTCGAGGACGGCCTCGATGACCGGCAGCCTGCCTGCAGCGACCGCTGTAGCCGCCGACAGGTCGGAATTCGATCCGTCAAACAGAAGGCCAACTGTCGGGACATCCGATGGCGCCGCATTGCCGGCAAGGTCAAGTCTCAACGCGGCGGGCCGGCCGCCGGATCGTGCCTCGATCCTGTCCAGCGGAGCGCCGAGGCCGGGCCCTTTCCGTCGAAACAGGCGCTGCTCGAAGGCAAAGGCGAGCTTTGCCGCGGCCGGCCAGGCGGCGGCTTCGGCCTGATGCAGCACGGCCACGTCATGACCGTCGGCCCGAAGCCGCTCGATGACGAGCTCTTGCCATCGGCGAGGGGCGGATTGCGGAACAATCACGTCGATCGAGACCATGTCATTCCCGTTCGCGGTTGTATTGGTGCTCGGGCCGCAGACACTCGAAAAGAAATCACTTGGCTGAAAAAGCTTACCTTGCGGTTACACTTGAAATCCGGATGCGTGATTTGGGGAAAAATAAATCTCGACTGCCTCGGCCTGATCCTGCCGAGCGCCGAATGCATGACAGATTTGCGACCGGCGTCGCAACTCTTGCATATACCAAGTTTCTAACTTTCCTGCGATTTGCCTTGACGCGGAACGCAAGACATCGTCGATAGATCGGGCCGCAGTCTGCCGGTTCGGATACATATGTTTGAAGTCACTGCCGAGGATTCCTTCGACTTCCGCTCGACGGAATATGCCGAGCTGTTCGCCAGCTCGGCGGCGACAGCTTTTCAGCACCCGATATGGCTGGCGCAGCTCTATGAGCGGATCGTCCGGCAAAGCTCCGCCACACCGCTGATCATCGTCGTGCGCAGCCGGCAGGGCGGCAAGCTCGCCATGGTCCTGCCGCTGGTCAGGCGCCGGTACACGCTGCTCAAAGTCGTGGAATTCGCCGACATGCGCGTTTCCGACTATGTGTCCCCGGTCACCGACGAGGAGACCCTGTCGCGCATTCTGGCGGACAGCCGCGTCGTCGCCTCGATTCGCAGGCTCTTGCGACCCTATGATCTGCTGCGCATCGGCAAGCTGGCGGATCGGTCGCTCGCAATGGAGCGCCTGTTCGGCATTGAAAAGCGCGAAAGCATGGGCATGAGCGCCTATTCCAGCAAGCTGGAGCCGACATTCGCCGCCTGGCGCGAGCATCAGCTCGACCAGTCCTACCGCAAGGAGCTCGACAAGAAATCCCGGCAACTCGGCCGACTTGGGGAGGCGCGCTTCGAATGCGCCGAGAGCATCGACACCATCCGCACGACATTCGACGCGCTCAAGGTCTATCGCGGCAAGCGCTTCGACGGCAGCAACGGCCCCGCCGACCTGCTGCAGCAGCCGTCCTATTTCGATTTCTATCTGGCCGTGGCGGCGGAAGGATGCGGCGGCTTCGCGCGCACCTACACGTTCTGGATGAACGACAGGGCGATCGCCGGCGCGCTCGGGCTTGCGCATAATGGCTCGCTTCTCGTCATCCTCGGCGGCTTCGACGAAGCCGGGTACAGGAAGCAGTCGATCGGCAGCCTGCTGTTCGAACAGATCGCGCGCGACTGCATCGAGCGCGGCGACCACTCCCTCGACTTCACCATCGGCGACGAGCCATACAAGCGCATCTTCGGCGGCCGGCCGTCGCCGATGTGGCAGATTTTCCGAGCAGGAAGCCCGCTCGGCTACGCGGCGCATCTGACGGTGGAGAAACTGCCGGCGGCGAAGGCGCTCGCGCGGCGCGTGCTGCACGGCAAGAAGGCCGCGCCCGATCGCGCGATCGCGGCGCCGGTTCCCGTGGACGAGGAGTTCAGTTCCGAGGCCCGAAAAACCTGAAGCGCGTCGCGCCTGGTCGACCATCGGTGCAAGCGGTATGCGGTCTGGAGATCAGCCCGCGATCATGTCGCGGCTTCGAGGGCGGGCCTCTTGAGGCCGCGCAGCCTTGCGGCGAAACCGGGGCTCAGCCTGTTGATCCCATGCATGATGCGGCGGCGGCTGAAGTGGAGATGCCGGCGCGCGCGCCAGCGCAGATCGTTCTCGATGGTCAGGCGGCGGCGAAAATCCGCCAGTTGCAATCCGTGCGCATCCATCGCCAGCTTCGCGGGATCGCCGTAGAAGGCCGCGATTTTCGCGGCCGCCATGCCGGGGGAGGCCAGCCATTGCGGCACATGCGCCTTGCACAGGCGCTCGACGTCGGTGAGCAGACGGCTGACGCCCGTTCCCGCGGCCGGACAGGATGTCTGATAGGCATCGCCGATCAGGACGACGCCGTCCTTCACGCAATTCTCGGCGACGGTGATGTCGGTCAGCCAACTCTCGACCTTATCCATCACCTCGAAATCGCCGAATGCCTTGACCAGCCCCGGCAGCGTGTCGATCAGCGTTTCCTTCGGCTGTTCGCGCAGCGCCTTCACCCAGGGGTCGCGATGATCCCTGAAGACAAACAGATTGGCGCGCGTGACGTCGGCGGCCGGGAACAGGTTGAGATAGTCGATGCCGTCCGAGGTCCGCTCGCCATAGTAGGTGAGCGCGGAATGCCTGAAGGCGCCCGCTCCCGCCGGGTGAAGGTTGAAGCCGAAGGTCAGCGACTGCCGCTGGTGGACGAACCTGCGTTCGATGCCGAGGTCGCGCTTCAGGATGTCGCCCATACCGGTGGCCAGCACGAGCAGCCTGGCGGTGACGTCGCCCTGTCCCAGGATCGACACGCGCTGGCGCTCGGCGCCTGCCTCCAGAGCGTTGACCCGGCCGGCGATGAAGCGGACGTTGTCGGGCAATGCCGCCCGCATGGCGTTGACAAGATCGTCGTAGAAGATGCCGTAGTGGCGCGCGTGCGTGCGGTCGAGAAGGCGCCCCTTGCGGATGTTGACGATCTCATCGAATGCGACGGCCGCGCCGGCGAGCCTGTCGAGCAAGCCGATCCGGCGCAACTTTTCGATCTGGTCGCCGGCGATCTTCTCGACGCGGAATTCCCGGGGGAAGACGGCATAGCGATCGATCAGCGTGACCTGATAGCCGGCGCGGCCGAGCACGTTGGCCGCAAGCGTGCCGGACAGCCCGCCGCCGACGATGACGATCTCCGTATCGATGCCCGCCGGCAGCGGAGGGCGGGACTGATCGGCGGTCATTTGGAATACCTCAAGATGGCGTAGATGGCCTGGGGGCTGGTTGTGAAATAGCGCCAGAAAAGCCGGCGCGGCTCCATCAGTACGCGCCACAGCCATTCGAAGCCGGCCTTCTGCACCCAGAGCGGCGCCCGCCGCACTTTGCCGGCAAGATGGTCGAAAAGCCCGCCCGACGTCTTGATGACGCCGACATTCGAAAGCCGCGAGGCAAAGTCGCGCACGAAGATCTGCTCGCGCGGAACGCCGAGGCCGAGCCACAATATGTCGGGCGCGAGCGCGTTGATCTCGTCGAGCTTCTTCTCAAGCGCTTCGCCGGCGAGGTAACCGTGGCAATTGCCGACGATGCGCAGGCCGGGATATCTGGCCCTCATTCCGGCGACGGCGCTGCGGTTCTCGGCCTCCGTCGAGCCGAGCAGGTAGAATGTAGTGCCCTCGCGCTCGGCGAGCCTGGCCACATCGTGAAAAAGGTCGGTCGTGGCGACGCGTTCCGGCAATTGCACCCTGCACAACAGGCGCGAGGCGAAAACAAGCGGCTGACCGTCGGCGAAGATCTGGTCGGCTTCGCAAAAGAGTCCGGCGGTTTCCGCATTGACGCGCGTCTGGGCGATGACGTCCCCATTGGCAGAGGTGAAATAATAGGGGCGGCTGCCGGAAAGGTGTCCCCGCGCCGCCGCTACCATCAGTTGGGCCGCGTCCTGCCTGTCGATCACAGTGATCGGCAGCCCGCCGATCAAAACGGTCGGAAAGGTCGAAAGGCCTTCCGGAAGGGATGCTGCTTCCCGCCGCGCGGCGGCCGCCCCACCCGCACCGGACGCAGACCCCTCAAAAACTCCCTGTGACTGTTCCATTGCCCTGCGCATTCGAGAAGTATTCCACCTTCGAATATTCTAGGTAAAACCCGCAGAAAGTTAAGCAATTCGTTAATCGTTAGTTAACTCGTCAATTTTTACTAAAACTATCTGCAACGACCGGATTCTTTGTTTCATCCAAGGCGTGTATCGAGGTGGTATGAGAGCGCAAAAACTCGCCACCGAGTCGATCTCCGGGAAGAGGTGGCGGTGCCCAAAGTCCTGCCGTTTTTCAGGACTCCGGGCGGCCGATGGGAAGACCCGTCACGGTCAGAAGGTCGGCGGGGTGTTGATCCAGAGCAGGACGGTTTCGCCGTCGTGGCGATTGCGCCAGGAGTGGTAGCGGCGGCTCTCGAAATACAAGGAATCGCCCGGGCCGAGATCGAAGAACTGGTCGGCATCGAGCACCAGTTCCAGGCGTCCGGACAGCACGTGCATGAATTCCTCGCCTTCGTGGCGGTAGGCGCCTTCGCTGGCGGCGCCCGGCGCCAGGACGAAACGGTGGCAGTCCATCATCGTGCGGCCCTCGGCGAGAAGCTGCACCGTCACGCCCGGCGTGGTTTCCGGCCATGTGCGCCAGGCGCCGGCGCGCACGAGCGCCGGCACATCGTCACGCTCCTCGCCGGAAAGGCGTGAAACGGTGGTGCCGTAATACTGCGCCAGATCGTGCAGGGTCTTGAAGCTGACGCCCTGTGATGTCCGCTCCAGCGTGGAGAGCGTGGAGGCGGCAATGCCGATATCGGCGGCAATCTGGTCCAGCGTCTTGCCGGCGCCGTGGCGAAGGCTGCGCAGCCTGCGGCCGAGGTCGGACGCATCCGTGGCGTCGGGACTGTCAGACGGCGCCTCGCTTTCCAGCGCCTCGCGGATGGCCGCCGGGTTGAGGCCGCGCTCGGTCCGATACCAGGCGATCTTCTGCAGCCGCGCCACATCCTCGGCGCTGTATTGCCGGTGGCCGGTCTCCGACCGTCCCGGCACCACGAGCCCCTGGCTTTCCCAGAGGCGCAGCGTCGAGGCAGAGACGCCGGCCGATTTCGCCGCCTCCGCCACCTTGTAGCGTACCGGCGTGGCATTGCTCATGAGCCGAATATTCCCGGTTGGTTTGTCTCTCAGCCCTGTTCAGGACCATCGCCGAAAACGGCGGCGGTTTGAAGCCGAAAACACCGCTTGCATTCTTGCAGAAAAAATGTAGGAAGTTTGTATATGCCTTGCAGAAATTATGCAAGATATCAAATCCCACCCCAGAGCGCAGGAGCGCATGATGGCCGCGACCACCCTCACTGACCGCAAGAATGCAGCGATTTCCCGCGGCGTCGGCATGACCACGCAGATCTATGCCGAGCGCGCCGAGAACGCGGAAATCTGGGACAAGGAGGGCCGCCGCTACATCGATTTCGCCGCGGGCATCGCCGTGCTCAACACCGGCCATCGCCATCCGCGCGTGATCGCGGCGGTGAAGGATCAGCTCGATCATTTCACCCACACCTGCCACCAGGTCGTTCCCTATGAAAGCTATGTGCGCCTGGCCGAGCGGCTCAACGCGCTGACGCCGGGCGATTTCGCCAAGAAGACGATCTTCGTCACGACCGGCGCCGAAGCTGTCGAGAACGCTGTCAAGATCGCTCGCGCCGCGACCGGCCGCTCCGCCGTCATCGCCTTCGGCGGCGGCTTCCATGGCCGCACCTTCATGGGCATGGCGCTGACCGGCAAGGTCGTACCCTACAAGGTCGGCTTCGGCGCGATGCCGGGCGATGTCTTCCACGTGCCGTTTCCGATCGATCTCCATGGCGTGACTTCCGAACAGTCGCTGGCGGCGCTGAAGAAGCTGTTTGCCGCCGATGTCGATCCGCAGCGCGTCGCCGCGATCATCATCGAGCCGGTGCAGGGCGAGGGTGGCTTCTATCCGGCTCCGGCGTCGCTGATGAAAGCGCTGCGCGAACTGTGCGACCAGCACGGCATCCTGCTGATTGCCGATGAGGTGCAGACTGGCTTTGCCCGCACCGGCAAGATGTTTGCGATGGATCATCATGCCGTGGCGCCCGACCTGGTGACCATGGCCAAGAGCCTCGCCGGCGGCTTTCCGCTTGCCGCCGTAACCGGCCGAGCGGAAATCATGGACGCGCCGGGACCGGGCGGGCTCGGCGGCACCTATGGCGGCAGCCCGATCGGCGTCGCGGCCGCCCATGCCGTGCTCGACGTCATCGAGGACGAGGATCTCTGCGGCCGCGCCAACCAGCTCGGCAACCGGCTCAAGCAGCGCCTGGAATCGCTGCGCGAGAAGGCGCCGCAGATCGTCGATATCCGCGGTCCGGGCTTCATGAACGCGGTCGAGTTCAACGACAGGACGACGAAGCTGCCGAGCGCCGAGTTCGCCAACAAGGTGCGGCTGATCGCGCTCGATAAGGGCCTGATCCTGCTGACCTGCGGCGTGCATGGCAACGTCATCCGCTTCCTCGCCCCAATCACCATCCAGGACAGCGTCTTCGGCGAGGCGCTCGACATTCTGGAGAGCGCGATCCTCGAAGCAAGCGCCGGCAACTAGCCGGAGCCCCCGTCCATTTTCCGGAGCAGATGACATGGCCTTCACGACCGCGTTGACCAAGCATGTTTCCTTCTCTTCGCGCTTCCTGCGCGACACCGGCTACATTGACGGCGTCTGGACCGCGGGCGACGCGACCCGGACCTTCGACGTCCTGAACCCGGCAACCGGCGAGGTGCTGGCGTCGCTGCCCGACATGGGTGCCGCCGAGACGCGGGATGCGATCACCGCCGCCCATGTCGCGCAGCCGGCCTGGGCGGCGCGGCCGGCCAAGGAGCGCGCCGCGATCCTGCGCATAGCTGATGGTCGCCAACGCCGATGAGCTGGCGGCCATCCTGACCGCCGAAATGGGCAAGCCCTTCGCCGAGGCGCGCGGCGAGATCCTCTACGCCGCCGCCTATGTCGAGTGGTATGCCGAGGAAGCCAAGCGCATCTATGGCGAGACGATCCCCGCACCGTCGAATGACAAGCGCATGATGGTCATCAAGCAGCCCGTCGGCGTCGTCGGCACGATCACGCCGTGGAACTTTCCCGCCGCGATGATCGCCCGCAAGGTCGCGCCGGCGCTCGCCGTCGGCTGCACGGTCGTCTCGAAGCCCGCCGAGCAGACGCCGCTTTCGGCGCTGGCGCTGGCCGTCCTTGCCGAGCAGGCCGGCGTGCCGGCGGGCGTCTTCAACGTCATCGTCGGCGAAGACGGTCCGGCCATCGGCAAGGAATTGTGCGGCAACGACAAGGTGCGCAAGATCAGCTTCACCGGCTCGACCGAGGTCGGCCGCATCCTGATGCGCCAGTGCGCCGACCAGATCAAGAAGGTCAGCCTCGAGCTCGGCGGCAATGCGCCGTTCATCGTCTTCGACGATGCCGATCTCGACGCCGCGGTCGAAGGCGCGCTCGCCTCCAAGTACCGCAATGCCGGCCAGACCTGCGTCTGCGCCAACCGCCTCTACGTCCAGTCCGGCGTCTATGACGCCTTCGCCGCCAGGCTCGCGGCAAAGGTGGCGGCGATGCCGGTCGGCGACGGCTTCGAGGCAGGCGTGATGGTCGGCCCGCTGATCGACGACAAGGGCCTGGCGAAGGTCGAGAGCCATGTCGAGGACGCGGTATCGAAGGGTGCCAAGGTGCTGACCGGCGGCAAGCGCATCAAAGGCGCCGGCACGTTCTTCTCGCCGACAGTGCTGACGGGCGTCACAAGCGGCATGCAGGTGGCGCGCGAGGAGACTTTCGGCCCGGTCGCGCCGCTCTTCCGTTTCGACACCGTCGAGGACGTGATCGCGCAGGCGAACGACACCGAATTCGGACTTGCGGCGTATTTCTTCGCCGGCGACCTGAAGAAGGTCTGGCGGGTGGCCGAGGCGCTGGAATACGGCATGGTCGGGATCAACACCGGCCTGATATCCAGCGAAGCGGCGCCGTTCGGCGGCATCAAGCAGTCCGGCCTCGGCCGCGAGGGCTCCCGCCACGGCGCGGACGACTATCTGGAGATCAAATATCTCTGCATCGGCAATCTGTAGGCAGCTACTCTCGACTCAAGCGGCAACATCTGGCCCGTTGCCGACATCAGCCCGGACAGGTGCCGGTTGCAGGGTCCGCAGGCAGGAAGAAGCTCCGCCGCTCGCAAGCGGTGAGCTCGCGGGGCACGGTGCGCCGGGCGAAGTCGATGAGGTCCCTGGGTGTCTTGGAGACGCGAACGATGCGGATACTTTCTTTGCCGGAAACAATTGCGACATGAGTGCCGTCGGCGCTGAAAGCTGCGCGTGTAAGGCCGAGTCGAACGCTTGCTTCGTCCTGGCTGCCAAGGACTGCAAGCTGGCGCCCCGATTGCGTCGCCCATAACCGGACCGTTCGATCTTCGGTCGACGCGGTCACGATGTACAAGCCATTCGGACTGAACTCAGCGCTGTTCACCGCGCCGCTGTGGCCCCTGAGAACGGCCCTTTCCAGACCGCCGGCGACGCTCCAGATCCGCACGGTTCCATCGCGCGAGGCGGTCAGCAGCGACTGACCGTCGGGGCTGAAGGCGACCGCCGTGACCGCACCGGTATGTCCCTTCAGCGTTCCGACGGTCGCTCCGTCGGTGGTTGACCAAATTCGGGCCGTGTGGTCGCGTGAGCCCGTGGCGACCATTTGACCGTCCGGGCTGAAGGCCGCTGCCGTGACGCGATCCTGATGCCCCACAAGTGCCCTGAGCTCAGCTCCGTCCGGCTTGAGGATGTGGCCCGCATTGTCTTCCCGGGCCGCAAGCATCAGATTTCCGTCAGGGCTGAGAATGGCCTGCGGCAGATTGCTGCTTGTATTGATGACGGCCAGCTCGGTGCCGGTCGTCGCGTCCCACAGTTGCGCGGTACCGTGGATCGATGCGGATAGAAGCGATTTGCCATCGCGGCCAAACTGGATCTGGATCAAGCCGCCATCCGATCGGAACTGACCGGTCTCGTATCCCCTGGCCGCATCCCAAACACGGACCTGCCCCCCAAGAGATGCCGTCGCGACGCGCCTGCCATCCGGACTGAACGTCGCGCTTTGAACCATCTCATGTGTATCGAGCCGGACTATTTCGCGCCCGCTCGTAACATCCCATAGATGCGCCGCGCTATCGCCGCCACCGGTCAGCAGGTGGACGTTGTCGGGACTGAAGACGGCGAAAGTCGGCCGGTATTCATGAGAAAGCATGGTCGTCACGGCGCCGTCGACATCCCACAGCCGAGCGGTGCCATCGTGTGAAGCAGTGAGAAGAATGTTGCTGTCGACCGGGCTGAATTCCAGATGTTCGACCAAGGATTCATGTCCGGCGATCGTCGCCACCAACGAGGCGCGGTCAACGTCCCAGATGCGGATCGGCCCATTGACGGAAGCGGTCGCCAGGAAGCGGTCGTCTGGGCTGAAAGCACCGTTCATCTCCTCATCGCGTTCATCGGTGCCGATGTCTGAATACTTCAATTCGGAAACCTCCTGGCCGAGCACGCCATCCAGCGTGCCTGACGCTCCATCCCAAATCCGGGCAGTGCCATCGAGGGATATCGTGGCGATCCGCTGACCCCCGTGACTGAAAATCACGCCGTTCAATTGCGTATCGCTCTTGCTGCCGGCCAACTTTGCGATCTCCGTTCCTTTCGACACATCGAAAAGGCTGGAAGTGTCGCGGTGCGAATGCCAACCCCACGGACCGGCCAGCATCCGGCTTCCGTCCGGGCTGAACGCCAGGCTGTAGGGCCAGTAGTTCCCTCGGATTGTCCCCGTCAGCACGCCATCTGCGGTATTCCAGATCGAAACAAGATGTTTGCCCGCCGCCGCGAAGCTGCGGCCGTCTGAACTGAAAGCGGCACGCCCATATCCGTCGCTGTCTACGCTTAGGAGTTTCTTTCCGGTCCGAGCGTCCCAGAGCATTGCATCGCTGTCCTCCCCCGTGGTCAGCACCCGGGTGCCATCCGGGCTGAAGATTGCCGTTGGATAGTTGCCTACCGGCCGCAGGATGAAGAGCTGTTCTCCCGAGACGGCGTCCCAGAGACGTGCAGTGCTGTCCCTCGCGGCCGTCAGGATACGGCTCCCGTCCGGGCTGAATTCAGCCCTCTCCAAGGCCTCCTCATGACCTTTCAGAACTGCGGTTTCGGCGCCGCTGGAGATGTCCCAGACGGCTGCAGTCTTGTCATAGGATGCGGTGACGATGCGATCGCCGGTCGGATTGAATGCCGCATCCGCCACACCGGCGCCAGGCCGGAAGATCTTGATCTGGTGGTGCGCCAGCAGAGCCTTGTAGAGCGCTGCTTCCGCCTCGAAGAGATATGGCCGCTCGGATTGGTCTTTCGAGGGCAGTGCTTCAAGCGCCAACAGGATCGCAGCCTCGGTGTTGCCTGCCGCTGTGGACTGCTCCGAAAGAAACGAGAGCGAAAGGAACTGATTGCGCATCGCCTGGTCGCGTTGGCCCCTTGCGTCCTCGCGCGCTTTGAAGGCGACCAGCGCGCCTGCGCCCGCCATGAGAGCGAGCATTATCGCCACGATCGCGGCATTGCGCGTACGTCGGGCAAGCCGGTTTGCCGCGGCAGCCGCGAGGTTCCGGCGCTCGGCTTCGCGCTCCAGGCGCTCGCGTTTTGCCTCTTCCGCGGCCTCGATCAGCGCCAGCTCCGCGTGCCGGTCTTTCTCCTCCTTGTGCCGATGGGCACGCAAGGACTCTTCGATGTACTCAAGGACGGCATCGTCGACCTCCTCCCGTCGTGACAGCATCAGCTCTTCGCCCTCGGCGAGACGTTTGCCGGACGGAAGGAGAAGCTCCCTATTCCTGTTCTCCAGGTGCCAACGGTGAGCGTCGGCCCTGAGGCGGTCGCGTGTCTCGAGGAAGTTCCGGTTTGCGTTCACAATGTCACCGGCGCGCGGCCAACGGCTCAGCAGTGCTTCATGTGCTACGCGGACGACGACATGGCTTGCGGCGTCCTCATCGCTGACGAGGAGCCGGGCGTCGATCAGGGCCCTGACGAGGGCCGATCGCGCGGGAGTGCCTGCAACTTCGGTGAGCAGGGCAGGACGCGCCGTCACCGTTTCATCGCCCGGATTTGCCGTGGTGAGGGCGCCCAGCACCGCGGGCAAGGCCTCCTGGATCTTGGGCGCCAGCAGGTCTACGACTTCATCGGCGCGGCGGGCGATTGCGCCTTCGAGCCCGCCGAGCGCGCGATAATGCGCAAAGGTGAGGAGCCGGCGCTCGCGACCGGCCTCGTACAACGCGTCGAGCACAAACTCGAGAAGCGGCAATGATCCGGGATCGGCAGCAGCTGCCTCCTGCAGCACATCATCGAGCCGCCCCAACTCGGCATTCTGCTCGAAGCGGAGCCCGGCAACGCCCGCGGGCTCGCGGATGATCTGCGCGATCTCCGGGCCGGTCGGCGGCAGGAGTTCGTAGCTGGCGAGACCGTCCTTGAGCGCCGAGAAGCCCGGCACCTCGCCGCAGCGGTGAAAGAAGTCCGAACGGATCGCCGCGATCACCCAGACCAGTCCGCTCGCGGCCAGCACCGCCATGAACCGCACAAGGGCCTCGCGCGTCGCCGGTTGCTTCTGCGTGGTGAACAGCTCCTCGAGCTGATCGATGGCAACCAGCAATCTGATCTGCGAGCGGGCCGATCCGCCAGCCTTGCCAAGTGCCTGCCGGATCATCGCCAGCGCCCGATCCGGAGCGTTCCTGCAGAGCAGCGCCAGCTCCGTGGCTGTTACTTCGCGGGACAGTTCCGGCACAGCAGCTTCGCCAAGCAGTGCCGCAGCCAGCACAGCGAACGCATCCGGCCCTTCTGAGAGGCGGATCAGGCAGCGGCGCCACAGGGATATGCCCGCCACGGCCCCAGGCCGCGTCAAAGACGGCATCAGGCCGGCGCGCAGCAGGGAAGACTTGCCGCAACCGCTCATCCCGTAAATGAGCAGGAATGCCGTGCCGCTGGCTGCCTGCTGCTCCAATCTTGCGGTGCAGGCAGCAATCGCCCGCGCCCGGCCGAAGAACAGGTCGGCATCTTCGAATTCGAAGGCATCGAGGCCGCGAAATGGCGACTTGACCGGTTCCTCCGAAGCAAGGGGTACGCGGTAGATGCGCAAGGCGCGCGCGACACTCTTCAGCTTGTGCTCGCCGAGATCGACGAATTCCAGCGAGAGCCGGTCTTGCGCCTGGGCGTGGACCGCTTCGGTGACGCAAATCCCACCCGGTCGTGACAGAATTTGCAGATGCGCGGCGACCTCGACGGCCTCGCCCGCGAGGTGGTCGCCCTCGGCGACGACATAGCCCAGGTGGACGCCGATGCGGAAGCGCAGGCGCTTTGTCTCGGGAACTTCGCAGTCCCGCCTGTCGACCTCATGCTGGATCTCGCTCGCACACCGCATCGCCTCGACAGGGCCGGCAAACTCGGCGACCAGGCTCCCTTCGCCGTTCCAGAACGCGCGGCCCGCATGTTGGACCAGCAGCCGATCGATGATCTGCCGGTAGTCCCGGAGAGATGCGGCGGAAATCCGCTTGACTGTCGGCCGGCTCTCGGAGGCCAATTCGGCTGCCAGGATGGTCGCCATCCTCGGTCCGGCATTTGCGGGAAGGACCAGCCTGTAGCCGCGCCTCGGCACTGTCTGCACGACGGTCTGCCGGCTGTCGTTGAGCGCCGCACGGATCTCGTGAATGCATTGCACCAGGCTGTCGTCGGTGACGGCTATCCCGTTCCAGACCGCCCTCATCAGGTCGTCTTTGGTGACGACGCGATCCGCGTTCGCCAGAAGGTGACGAAGCACCGCAAAGGTCTGCTGGCGAAGTGCGATGGTCCTGTTGGACTTGTCGCGCAAGGTCTCGCTGCTCACGTCGGCGGTAATGCCGTTGAGTACGAACGTCGTGGGCGGCGAGCTATCCAAGCCGGTTTCCTCACGCACGAAGCCGCAGTCCAATGCTTCGATATTAGCACGGACTGCGAAGCGTCATCACCATCCGACGGGCGCGGAGCGCAGATTTCGGCGAATGATCGGAAGCTGTTCGTGACGCGCAGGACGCCTCGGACCGACAATTGCATGTCAGCGAGAGGCTCGCCATGGACGACCTTGTGCGGATTGCTCGATGTGCGGGTGCAAGACCGGTGCTGCGGCTCACGGCCGTCTGCTTTCTGCTCTTCGCTATGGCGTCGCAGGCTCTCGCGACCGACCGTCCCGCTGACCACCTGGCCGAAGTCGATCTGCAATTGATCCTGGCCGTGGACGTTTCGCCCTCGATGAGCAACGTTGAGCAACGAGTGCAACGCGACGGCTACGTCAGCGCCTTCCGCCACGCAGACATCGCGACCGCCATCAAGTCGGGAGAGCGGGGCAGAATTGCAGTGCTTTATCTGGAGTGGGCAGGGCCAGACCAGCAAACAGTCATCATGCCGTGGACAATTGTTGAAGGCCGCGAGGACGCCCTGATCTTGGCAGACAGGCTCGCGGCGCTGCCGTTGACCGTAGGTCGCGGAACGTCGATCTCCGGCGCATTGTGGGCGGCGCATGATCTGTTCGCGAAGAGTGGCTTGCGAAGCCCGCGCAGGGTTGTTGACGTATCCGGCGATGGACCCAACAATGCCGGAGCGCCGCTTGATCCCATCCGGCAGGTCCTTCTGGCGGAAGGCGTGACGATCAACGGGTTGCCGATCGCACTGCCCCGCATCGGCTGGGCCGGCGGGTTTGCGATCTACGACCGTTCCTATCTGCAATCCTATTTCGAACGCTGCGTCATTGGCGGACCAGACGCATTTGCGATCGGCGTCACCGAGGCCGCCATGTTCGCTACCGCGGTCCGGCTAAAGCTGGTGCGTGAAATTTCCATGAACATGGGTCAGGTGATCCACGCCGCCTACACGACGCGTTCCGACCGCACAGCCGACTGCAACATGATCGCTCAGTCGCCGGGCCGGTAAGTTCGGCAATGGGGACCGCGATGCAGGGCAGCAACGGAAGGCGCAAAGTCTAGTGGTGATGCGCTAAGTATGTGCGTTACCTAGCATCGCCCGGAGGCCTGAGTCGTTCTGGCGGAGACGTTCCTCGATCCATTGCGCCGTGCGGCCGTGGGCGTCCGAAAACAGCTCGGAATGCCGACTCCAATCCATGAAGGTGCTCGAGACCTGCGGACAGACCAAGACATCCTCGTCGCCGACGGCAATGTCCTGCGGCCCGTGTGCCAGCATACTCGCGGCAATAACCTGAAGCATGCTCGGAACCTGCGGCAGGCGGGCACGGCCGAAAGGGTTCAGCAGGGCGACCGCCAGTTCCGATCTTCCGGGGATGCGGTCATAGTCGACGTGGTATTTTTGCGGTCCATTGGACCCAAAGCTCACGATCACATTGGGGCCGGTCTTGAGTTCCCTCATCTGTTCCAGCGGCAAATTGTTCATGATGGCGCCGTCCACCAGCATATCGCCGTCAGCCGTAAAGAACGGCGGCAGGACACCCGGGAGCGAGCCGGATGCCCGAACGGCTTGCCAGAGTTTCCCACGACGGTGGACATGGGGCTGACGGCTGCTCAGATTGGTCGAAAGCGCAAAGAACGGAAGCCAAAGATCTTCGATCAGGACGTCGCCGTATTCTTCCCGAAGGGCTCGATCGAAGGCTTTGTGATCTAGAAGCGCGAAACGCGGCAAGGTGGGGCGCCGAAACGCCCTGCTCTTAACAAATACGTTGTGCGTGCCGCGGTCGATCTGCTCCGCGTCCAACCCTCTTGCGAAGCCGGCCATCATCGCGGCTCCGGAACTCGTCCCGCCGAGATAGTCGAAGCGCGCGCCCGCCTCGACGAAGGCCTTGTAGACGCCCAGATGGGCGCTGCCCAGGGACCCACCCCCCGCCGCCACGAAGCCACGGGCCTTGCAGGAAATAAATCGGACCAGGCGCTGGATATCAGACGCGTCCTCCAGCGCAACATGATGATGCTGGCCGACATGGGGACGCTCATCGAGCCACGCAGAGGTTCCGTAGACCGCAGCCGAGCGATTGTCGTGAACTAGGACAAGCCGACCGGTCGATGGTGGATGGACCGATAGCGCCAATTCCTCGGCCGTGTTCAAGCGAGGCGAGGAGGATGCGTTCGCTACAAGCAGGACGGTATCGGCCTGGCGAATGCAGACTCGTGTCCATTCATTAGGTTCTTCATCGGCGACGTAGACAACGAATTCAGCTTGCGCCTCGAGTTCGTTCAACCAGTTAAGGACCGGCTGGTCGTCGATCGGACGACCCGCGAACCTCGCGTGGACGTCATGCCGGGAAACGAACTGAGCGTGCGTGAGCGCACCGAACTCTTGCTGTAGGTGCCCGATGAAAACCGGTGAGATGCGGCTTCCGCCGGCTGCGATGATGGCAAGCGTTCGGATCTTGGCAGGTTTCTGACGTGACAAAATCGGAGATTGCGTGGCGAACCGGCGCGCCAGAGATGTTGTGACCGCCTCTCTCAGGTTCGGCAGAGCCTCGGCCGCCTTCTCGAAATGATTGCGACTGATTTCAAGGACGATCGAATCGCGCGCTGCAAGGACAGTGGCCGTACGGGGCAGCCCTGCAAAGAAACCAATTTCGCCGACCAGTTCGCCCTGTGCGATCTCGGCGACCGAGCCAATCCGATCTCCTTTGTGTACCGTAAAGCGACCGGACAGCACGACGAAGAACCTGTCCGATGGATCGCCTTCGCGAACCAGGACCTCACCGCGCCTTAGGACTAGACGGTCGGATTCGGCGGCCAAAGCCTCGAGCGCCAGCAACGACGCACGATCGAACATCAATGTCGCCGACAATAGTCTCGCGGCGAGAGAATCGACGGAGGACATTTGAGCCATCCCGAGGACGCATTCGCTCCGGCAATTGTATCCCGTGCCGCTCGTTTTTACAGCGTCGCAAGGCGCATTGGTTTCCGGTGGCGTCTGTGAGGCGCTCGATCCGCGGCAACTGGTGGGTAGCAGCGAGAGGCTTCGGAAGCCTAGGTGTTGTTAGCGGTGGTGGCGGAGGACCGTTCTCTCCGCTTCAACATTCGGCACCGGCCCATCTGTCGGTGGACTGGTAGCGGGAGAGCGCTACCGCCTTTCCCCCCCCCACCTACCAGATCGACGGTTCCTGCTCCGTCGAATCAGACCGGAAGGCCGAGTTGCTTTCGAAGGCTCTTGTCAAATGCGGACGCGGGAACGAAACGGCGCAGGAAACTGACCTGGCGAGCTGTTTTTCCGGCCGTGTAGCGCCGCTTCGGGTCTGGGTCGGTCGCAGCCGCCAGAACTGTCTTGGCCACCACCTCGGGCGTATCACCCTTTTCCATCGCTTTCCGAACCGCCTCTTTCATGCCGGCCCGCGACGAGTTGTAGATATCGAGCAATTGATCCGGGGTGGCGAGGCTTTCTTCGAATGACGTGCGGGTATAGGCGGGCTCGACCAATGCCACGCGAATTCCGAACGGGCGCACTTCGTGGTCCAGCGATTCGGAGTAGCCCTCGATCGCGTGTTTGGTCGAGGCGTAAAGTGCGAAATAGGGAGCGGGGATGAACCCCTGCACCGAACTCACATTGACGATTCTGCCCTCGCCCTGGCGTCGCATCGTCGGCAGGACCGTGTTTGTCATGCGGAAAACGCCGAAGACGTTCACGTCGAACAGCGCCTGGGCTTGACCAGTCGAGGATTCCTCGGCCGCGCCAAACAGGCCCATGCCGGCATTGTTGACAAGCAGGTCGATGCGCCCCGTTTCGTCCAGCACCTCGTCGACCAGTTGCGATACGGACGTGTCGTCGGTCACATCGCAGGTCAGCATGGTTACGCCGCCGCTTTTTCCAGAGACCGCGCGACGGCTGGTGCCGAATACGCGAAAGCCCGCGCCCTGTAGGGCGTTGGCCGTTGCATGTCCGATGCCCGAGGATGCCCCTGTGACGATGGCAACGCCAGGATTGATCTTGTTCATGGAAATCACTTTCTTGGGTTGGAGTAGAGTGGAGAAAGGCAGAAAGACCGGAGCAAAAGCGTCAATCATGAAGGGCTCCAGCGTTCACGCCTGGCACCTTCTCCGTCCCAGCGCCGGAATAGGGCGCTGGCGTTGACCCCTCCGAAGCCAAAACCGTTGGAGATCGCGTACTCCATCTCCATTCGCCGAGCCCGGTTTGCGACGAAGTCGATCCCTTCACCCGCTGGATCCGGGGTATTCAAATTGAGAGTAGGCGGTGCCACCTGATCCCTGAGCGCAAGGATCGTGAAGATCGCGCCAAGCCCGCCGGCGGCGCCGAGCAGGTGGCCTGTCGCCGACTTCGTTCCGCTGACGGCTATCCCGAAATCGTGCCCGAACACGCTCTTGATCGCTTCGATCTCACCAAGGTCGCCCACCGGCGTGGAGGTTGCATGGGCATTGAGATGACGGACCTCGCGCGCCGAAATCCCTGCCTGAGCGATTGCAATCTCCATAGCTCGGCGCGCGCCATCGCCGTCCTCGGGACCTGAAGTGACGTGATACGCATCCGCCGTCGTGCCGTAGCCGACGACCTCGGCGAGCGGTTCCGCGCCGCGCGCCAGTGCATGGCTCAACTCCTCGATGACCAGGATGCCAGCGCCTTCGCCCATGACGAAGCCGTCCCGTGACATGTCGAATGGACGAGAGGCCTGGTCGGGGCGATGATTGTAGGAGGTCGAAAGCGAGCGTGCCGCCGCAAAGCCGCCCAGACTGACCACGTTCATGCAAGCTTCGGTGCCACCGCACACGGCGACATCCGCGTCATCGGCCCGGATGAGGCGGGCGGCATCGCCGATTGCTTGGATACCTGCCGCACAGGCCGTCACAGGCGCGCCGAGCGCCCCCTTGAATCCGTAGCGAATCGAGATGTGGCCGGCCGCCATGTTGACCAGAAAGGATGGGACCGTGAATGGTGAAAGACGCCGTACTCCGCGCTGGTCGACTGTCCGCACCGCCTCCGTGATGGCCGGAAAACCTCCGACACCTGAAGCGATGATCGTTGCGGTGCGAACCCGATCGCTCTCCGAACTCGGCTCCCATCTCGCCTGGGCAAGCGCCTCTTCCGCCGCGGCCAACGCGAAAAGAATGAATCGGTCGATTCTGCGCTGGTCCTTCGGAGCCACGAAGGCATTGGCATCGAGGCCGGCCTCGGGATCGTCTTCCAGGGAGGGAACCACGCCGCCGACCTTTGCGGGCAACTCTCCCACGACCTCGTCCGCAAGCCTCGTGATGCCCGAGCGACCGCTCAGGAGCCGCGTCCAGGTTGCCTCGACGTTTGCAGCAAGCGGCGTGACCGCTCCCATGCCTGTAACGACTATGCGTCGCATATACTCACCTATCAAATCGCTTGCGCCGCGAGGCTCTGCCCCACGCGCTGGCACAATCCTGACGGACGTTGGATTGCCGCTTACCCATCAGCCTAAAGAGGTGGATAGAAGTGCATCCCGCTTGGAGAAACCACCGTCATAGGGGCGGCTCTTCCTGAGCATTGCTGGACGATGATCGCTGCAGCACGCTCTCGGCTGCGGCTTGCAGAAACTGGTTCGACAGTTGCTTGTCGTTGACGGCCCGTGAAAGGACGACCGCACCGACCATCGTCGATAGGACGGCCATGGCCTTTCCATCGGGATCCTCGCCGTGGGCATCGCCAACCCATCCGTCGAGCAGCCCGAGATATTCCCTGATCCCGGCTTCGAAGGATGCTTTTACGTCGCTGCCCTGCCTGGCAGCATCCGAGCCCAGCGCCACGACCGGGCAGCCGTCCATCCTTTCTTCGCGATGTCCGGCGCTGAGGTAGAACTCGATCACTGCACCAAGCGGGTCCTTGGGATTTTTCGCGGCCGCGTCCCACCATCGACGCGATGCGTGCTCCAGTGCCCGCCTGGAGGCCAGCGCCTCCAAGTCCTCCTTTGATGCGAATTGCTTGTAAAAAGCGCCTTGGGTCAGCCCGGCGCCCTTCATCAGATCCTTAAGGCCGATGCCGTCAAAGCCATGCTTCCGGAAAAGGCGGCTTGCCACATCGATCACCGTCTCGCGGTTTTCCGCAGCCTGAGTGCGACTCACGCGCATCATCGATCTCCTTTTTTAGATTGCGTTCGTAATCTATGCCAGTTATAGAGTGTGAATGCAATCTATTTTGACGTGAGGCGATGGGCATGAAAAAGAGACCCCTAATTGTGCTGGGCAGTATCCTGATCGCAGGATCAGCGGCACTGGCATTCGTGACACTTTCTGACCGCACGCAGGCAGCCGCCGTCGCTGCCGACCCGAGGCAGGAACCTCCGATCGTCAGACTGGTGACGGGAGAGCAAGTCACCGGGTCTGCGCGCAGTTTTACCGGCATTGTCGCGGCGCGAGTGCAGAGCAACCTTGGTTTTCGCGTGCCCGGCAAGATTGTCCAGCGCCTCGTGGATGCTGGCGATCAGGTCAAGGCTGGACAGCCGCTCATGCGGATCGACGAGACCGATCTACAACTTGCGCTCACGGCAAAGCGCAACGCAGTCGCCGCGGCACACGCTGTCCTAATCCAGGCGGCAGCAGACGAGAAACGCTATGCGGCTTTGGTGAAAGACGGATTGGCTGCAACTCCGCAGCGATACGAACAGGCCAAGACCGCGCTGGATACCGCTACGGCCCAGCTCGCCGCCGCCGAAGCGGAAGCGAAGGTCGCGGAGAACGAAGCGACATACGCAGTCCTGGTGGCGGACGCCGATGGAACGGTGGTCGATACGCTCGGTGAGCCGGGTCAGGTCGTCTCCGCCGGCCAGACAGTGGTCCGGATCGCCCAGGCCGGCCCCCGCGAAGCGGTGGTATCACTTCCCGAAACGATCAGGCCGGCGATCGGCTCGGCGGCCGAGGCCAGCGTGTATGGTGGCGATGAGCACCGCCATGCGGCACATCTGCGACAATTATCCAACTCCGCCGATACCCAGACCCGCACCTATGAGGCCCGCTACGTGCTTGACGGTGAGGCTGCGGCGGCACCGCTTGGCGCGACGGTGACCATTCGGGTTGCAACCCAGGCGAGTCAGCCTGAGGTCCAGGTGCCGTTGGGAGCCGTGCTCGACGACGGCCGGAAGACTGGCGTTTGGGTCTTGGACAAGGGCACGTCGACCGTGCACTTTCAACCCGTCCAGCTTGTTCGTGTAGCCAGCGAAACCGCTGTGATCTCCGGACTAAGCTCCAGTGTTCCCATCGTGTCGCTCGGCGCTCATCTCCTGCAAGAGGGTGCTCGCGTGAGGACTGCCTCTGAAATCGGGAGCAACTGAGGATGACCCTCAATCTTTCAGCGCTCGCCGTTCGCGAACGGGCCGTCACTCTGTTCTTCATCCTCCTGCTGGTGGCTGCCGGCGCCTACGCCTTCCTTATGCTCGGCCGAGCGGAGGACCCCAACTTTACCATCAAGACCCTGACCGTCACGACGACATGGCCAGGCGCGACAGCGCGCGAGATGCAGGACCTCGTCGCCGAACCCTTGGAGAAGCGGCTTCAGGAGCTGACCTGGTACGACCGGGTGGAGACGACTACGCGGCCGGGCTATGCGTATATGACGGTCACGCTGAAGGACAGCACGCCGCCATCCGCCGTGCAGGAAGAGTTCTACCAGGCCCGCAAGAAGCTCGGGGATGAAGCCCGCAACCTGCCGCCCGGCGTCTACGGGCCCTTCATCAACGATGAGTACTCGGATGTCAGCTTCGCTCTTTATGCGCTCAAGGCCAAAGGCATGCCGATGCGTGAGCTGGCCAGGCAGGCCGAGGCGATCCGCCAGGACCTCTTGCACGTGCCCGGCGTCAAGAAGATCAACATCCTCGGTGAACGTCCCGAGCAGATTTTCGTCGAGTTCTCCTACGCCAGGCTGGCTACGCTCGGAGTGTCGGCCCAGGATATCATTGCCGCCTTGCAGCGGCAGAACACTGTCACCCCGGCGGGCTCGATCGACACTGACGGGCCGCAGGTCTTCATCAGGGTCAATGGCGCCTATGACAGTGTCCAGACGATCGCCGACACGCCGATCGTTGCCTCCGGGCGGACGCTCAAACTTTCCGACATCGCCGAGGTCCGCCGCGGCTATGAAGATCCTCCCACGTATCTCATCCGGCGCCAGGGTGAGCCCACGATCATGCTCGCGGCCGTTATGCAGGAGGGCTGGGATGGTCGCGCACTCGGCAAGGCGCTGGAGGACAGGACGGCGGCCATCGTACGGACATTGCCGCTCGGGATGACGCTCGACAAGGTGTCAGACCAAGCGGTCAACATTACCTCGGCGGTCGACGAGTTCATGATGAAGTTCGCGATGGCGCTGGGCGTCGTGCTGCTGATCAGCCTGCTGAGCATGGGCTGGCGGGTCGGCATCGTCGTGGCGGCCGCCGTCCCCCTGACGCTTGCCGCCGTGTTCCTCATTATGCTGGAGACGGGACGGTTCTTCGATCGCATCACGCTCGGCGCGCTCATCCTGGCGCTCGGTCTTCTCGTCGACGACGCCATCATCGCGATCGAGGTGATGGTGGTCAAGATGGAAGAGGGCATGGACCGTATCAAGGCGGCGGCCTATGCCTGGAGCCACACGGCGGCACCGATGCTGTCGGGAACGCTGGTCACGATAGCCGGCTTCCTGCCGGTGGGCTTCGCTCGCTCGACGGCCGGCGAATACGCTGGCAACATCTTCTGGGTTGTGGGTTTCGCCCTCATCGTCTCCTGGATCGTCGCCGTGGTCTTCACGCCCTATCTCGGCGTCAAGATGCTGCCCGCCATCAAACCGATCGAAGGCGGTCACCACGCGATCTACGACACGCCTAACTATCGGCGCCTGAGGCGGCTCATCACTTTTGCCGTGCGCCACAAGTTCGTGACCTCCGGTATTGTCGGCATCGCTTTCACGCTCTCCGTTGTCGGCATGGGTGCCATCAAGCAGCAGTTCTTCCCCACATCCGACCGCCCGGAAGTGCTGGTGGAGGTTCGCCTGCCGGAAGGCACCAGCATCGAGACGACGACCGCCACGGTCGAGAAGCTCGAGCACTGGCTGGACGGACAGCCCGAAGCCAAGATCGTCACGAGCTATGTCGGTCAGGGCGCCCCGCGCTTCTTCTTCGCGATGGCGCCTGAGCTGCCCGATCCCGCCTTTGCCAAGATCGTCGTTCTGACCCCGAATGCCGAGGCGCGCGAGGAATTGAAGCACCGGCTTCGAGAGGCGGTGGCACAGGGCCTCGCGCCGGAAGCCAATGTGCGCGTCACGCAGCTCGTGTTCGGCCCCTACACGCCGTTCCCGGTCGAGTTCCGGGTCATGGGACCTGATCCTGCGCAACTCTACAGTATCTCCGAGAAGGCCCTCGGCATCATGCGGGGCGTCCCGGACGTGCGGCAGGCCAACCGCGACTGGGGCAATCGCACGCCCGTGCTTCGCTTCGTCCCGGACCAGGATAGATTGAGCCTCATCGGCCTGTCGCCGACCGAGGTGGCTCAGCAGCTGCAATTCCTCCTTACCGGCATCCCGGTCACGCAGGTCCGCGAGGACATCCGCAATGTCCCTATCGTGGCGCGCAGCGCCGGCGGCGAGCGGCTGGATCCGGCGCGCCTGGCGGATTTCTCATTGATGAGCCGCGACGGCCGGCAGATTCCGCTCGACCAGATCGGCCATTCCGAAATCCGTCTTGAAGAGCCGATCCTGAAGCGCCGCGACCGCACGCCCGTTATCACAATCCGCTCCGACATCAACGAAGCGACCCAGCCTCCGGAGGTCTCAAAACAGGTCGTGAAAGCCCTTCAGCCGCTGATCGCATCCCTTCCGGCTGGCTATAGCATCGAAATGGGCGGATCGATCGAGGAGGCTGAAAAAGCCAACACCGCGTTGGGCAAGATCTTCCCGGCCATGATCGCCGCCATGCTGATCGTCATCATGCTCCAAGTGCGATCCTTCTCGACGATGTTCATGGTCGTGCTAACGGGGCCGCTTGGCCTCGTCGGCGTCGTGCCGATGTTGCTCGTCTTCCACCAGCCCTTTGGCTTCAACGCCATTCTGGGCCTGATAGGATTGGCCGGCATCCTGATGCGCAACACGCTGATCCTGACCGAACAGATCAAGGAAAACCGCGCCGCAGGCCTCGACGCCTATCACGCCGTCATCGAGGCCACAGTGCAGCGCGCGCGGCCCGTGATCCTAACCGCGCTTGCCGCAGTGCTGGCCTTCATACCCCTCACGCACTCCGTCTTCTGGGGATCGATGGCCTATACGCTGATCGGGGGCACGGCGGTTGGCACGGTATTGATCCTACTCTTCCTTCCCGCGCTCTATACCGCGTGGTTCCGGATCAAACCGACCGCGGACGAGAACCATGAGGCCGCCCCAACGCAAGAGCCAGAACCGCAACTGCGGCTGGCAATGGCCGCGGAATAGGACTCGTGCCGGATGAAATGGGGTCGAGGCCGGCCCAAAGGACTTGCCTTGCGGGCGGGACGATCGTGCCCGCTTCCAGATGCTCGACGGGCAAGTCTTGCAGATCCGATTGATCAGTCCCGGAGAGATCAATGAATCACCCGATCCGAGTGCGAACTGATCTCGACTCGGTGCGCGCGCGCATTCTTGAGGTAGCGGAGAAGCACTTTCGCCGCATCGGCTCCCATAAGACGTCGATGTACGACATCGCCTCAGACCTCGGCATGAGCCGGGCAAATGTCTACCGTTTCTTTCCCTCTAGGGATGCGATCAACGGGTTCATCTGCAAGCGGATCCTGGACGAGGCTGCCGATATCGCCTTTGCGATCGCACGTACGAACGCCACGGCGTCGGAAAAAATCAGTCGGCTTTTGATCGCAATTCACAATCATGGCAAGGCGACACTGATCGAGCAGAAGCACATGCACGACATGATTGTCGCGGTCATGCGGGAGGACCGGGAGATCGTCAAAGCTCATATTGAGTGGATGGTCACGATCTTCGAGGCGATCATCCGCGAGGGCATTGGAGCGGGCGAATTCAAGGTCAGCGACCCGGCAGAGGCGGCGCGCGCGGTCAAGACCGCGTTCATGTCGTTCTTCCATCCGGTTCTGATCGAGCACTGCGTCCAACACGGCGAAGACACCGAGGCGAGCTTGCGAGAGCAGATTGGCTTTATCCTGAAAGCACTTGCCAAGTCGGACTAAGCGGCATGCAGAAACAAACGTTAGGCAATGTGCGGCACCCAGGCGGACGCCTCAACCCTTGAAATCATTCAAGATTCTTGGACGGGGCGCCACCACAACTACCCGTTTTCGCTATGATTTCAATGGCTTATGATGATTTGGTAGCGGGAGAGGGACTTGAACCCCCGACCCCAGGATTATGATTCCCGTGCTCTAACCAACTGAGCTACCCCGCCAGGGCGGCGAAAAGCCCGAAATCCACCTAAATCTAAAGGCATGTCGGAGCGTTCACCAAGGTCGGCGCGGATATAAGGTTGCGAGGGCAAGCCTGTCAAGCTTCGATGCGGCCGCCCGCCCTGCTTATTTGCGCTGCAGCAAAAGCTTTGCCGGACAGGCATTTGATCTGGGGCGCGGGGTTGAGTTCGACGGGGCACGTCGCTATGTCTCGGCCACGAAATTCTAGAGTTTGAGCGAATGAAGCCGCGCATTGCAGTCCTCGGTTGCGGATACTGGGGCAGCAACCATATCCGCACTCTCAAGGCGCTCGGCGCCTTGCACGCGGTTTCGGACCTCAATCGCGCGCGCGCGGAAGGCTTTGCCAGCGAGCAGGACTGCCTGGCGATCGAACCTGAGCTTTTGTTCAAGCGCGACGACGTCGACGGCATCGTCATGGCGCTGCCGCCGCAGTTCCACGCCGACATGGCGGTGCGCGCCATCGAGGGCGGCAAGGACGTGCTGGTGGAAAAGCCGATCGCGCTGACGGTCGCCGACGCCGAGCGCTCGGTGCAGGCGGCAAGGGACCATGGCCGCGTCTTCATGGTCGGCCATGTGCTGCGCTTCCACCCCGCTTTCGAGACGCTCAAGGGCCTGATCGACAATGGCGAGCTCGGCGAGGTGCGCTACATCCATTCGCATCGCCTCGGCCTTGGCAAGTTCCACACCGAGAACGACGCGCTGTGGGACCTTGCGCCGCACGACCTGTCGATGATCCTGGCGATCACCGGCACGGAGCCGATCGAAGTGAGAGGCGAGGGCGCCGCGCTGCTCGACAATCTCAGCGACTTCGCGCATCTGCACATGCGCTTTCCCAATGGGCTGCGCGGCCATCTCTTCGCCTCGCGGCTCAATCCCTACCGCGAGCGGCGGCTGACGGTGGTCGGCACCAAAGCTATGGCGGTATTCGACGATGTCGAGCCGTGGGAGCGCAAGCTCGCCGTCTACCGCCATGCGGTGTGGCAGGACAGCGGCCAGTGGGCCTTCACCGCCAACGAGCCGTCCTATGTGGCGGTCGGCGAAGGCATGCCGCTGACGCGCGAGCTGGCGCATTTCATGCAATGCATCGAAACGCGGGCCGAACCGCGCACCAGCGGCGAGGAAGCGATCAGGGTGCTGCGCATCCTGACGGCGGGCACCGTCACCCACTCCGGCCCTTCATCCTGAGCCTGGGCCAAAGACGCCCTTGACGTCCGGAAATCGCGGCGAAGCGCGTCGCGCTATTCGGCGGGGATCTGCGCCGGACGGGCGGCAAGCCGCGTCAGCATGGCCTCGGCCTCGGCGCCGCGCTCCGAGCGTTCGATGAAGCCGCCGCCGAACACGCGCGCCACGTTGCCGTCGTCGGAATAGAGCACGCAGGCCTGGCCGGGCGCGATGCCCGACTCGCCGTCGACCAGCTCCACCGAGGTGATGCCGTCGCGGTGATGCAGCACCGCCGGACGCGGCGGGCGCGTCGAGCGGACCTTGGCGAACAGTTCCAGCCCGCCGGCCGGCACGTCGGCGAGCGGCCCGTCGCCCAGCCAGTTCATATTGCGCAGATAGATCTTGTGCGTCTCCAGCGCCTCGCGCGGGCCGACGATGACGCGGGCACGGTCGGCGTCGAGATGGACGACATAAAGCGGCTCGCCGGAGGCGATGCCGATGCCGCGGCGCTGGCCGATCGTGTAGCGCAGGATGCCTTCATGACGCCCGAGCACGCGGCCGTCGATGTGGACGATGTCGCCCGGATTGGCGGCGGCCGGCTTCAGCTTGGCGATGATGTCTGAATATTTGCCCTGCGGCACGAAGCAGATGTCCTGGCTGTCCTGCTTGGCGGCGACCGTCAGCCCCATCTCCCCGGCGATGGCGCGAACCTGCGGCTTCGACAGGGCACCCAGCGGAAAGCGCAGATAGTCGATCTGCGCCTGCGTGGTGGCGAACAGGAAATAGCTCTGGTCGCGGTCGGCATCGACCGGGCGGTAGAGCGCGCGATGGGCGCCATTGGCGCCGGAGCGGATGTAGTGGCCGGTGGCCAGAGCATCGGCGCCAAGGTCCTGCGCGGTCGCGAGAAGGTCGGCGAACTTCACCGTCTGGTTGCACGAGACGCAGGGGATCGGCGTCTCGCCGGCGACATAGGAATCGGCGAAGGGATCGATGACCGCCTTGCGGAAGCGCTCCTCGTAGTCGAGCACATAATGCGGGATGCCGAGCGTCTCGGAGACACGACGGGCGTCGTCGATGTCCTGGCCGGCGCAGCACGAGCCGGCGCGATGCGTCGCCGCGCCATGGTCATAGAGCTGCAGCGTGACGCCGACGACGTCATAGCCTTCGTGCTTCAGGATGCCGGCGACGACGGAGGAATCGACGCCGCCCGACATGGCGACGACGACGCGGGTGTTTTCGGGGCGTCCGGGAAGGTCGAGGCTGTTCATGGTTCTTTCGTTCTGCGTGGCGTCTGAATGCCAATGGCCGGAATATAGGTCAAGCACCCGCGTGGCGCCAGCGTCTCCCGGACGGGTCGATTTTTTGCCTGCAAAATCAATGCCCGGCGGCGCATCTCTCAAATGCCGAGGAAAACGCTAACGCGACGTTCACGATCCTTACCTAGTCATTAGGGTTCGCTTAGGCAATTTTTAAAGCTGTGGCGGTACTGTGGCGGGGATTGGGTCTTTGAGTTTTTTGTAGAGAGTACGATGACCGATCTGGTTAGACCGCGAGTCAAGTATGTTATCGGGCCTGACGGCAGCCCTCTTACGATTGCCGATCTGCCGCCGACCAATACGAGGCGCTGGGTTATCCGGCGCAAGGCGGAAGTTGTGGCCGCGGTGCGCGGCGGACTGCTCAGCCTCGAAGAGGCTTGCCAGCGCTACAAGCTCACCACCGAGGAATTCCTCTCCTGGCAAGCGTCGATCGACGAATACGGCCTTGCCGGGCTGCGCACGACGCGCATCCAGCAATACCGGCATTGATGCCTCTCCAGGCTAAACGAAGGGCGCGGTAAACCGCGCCCTTCGCGTTTTCTGTCGGATCGTGCCGCGCTCAGACCGCCAGCACCACCTTGCCGATCGGCCTGGCGGCGAGGAAGGCATGGGCGTCGCCGGCTTGCGCCAGCGGAAAGCTTTCGGCCACATGCACGGCAAGCTTCTTCGCGTCGATCAGTTTGCCGAGTTCAATGAGACCGTCGCGATCCGGCACCACCGACATGCGCTCGACGCGGATGCCGCGGGCGCCGGCCGTTGCCCTGGTGGCGTCGTGAACGTTGAGCAGCGAAACCAGCACGCCGCCGTCACGCACGACTTTCAGCGACTGATCGGCATGATCGGCACCGATTGCGTCCAGCACCAGATCGACATCGCCGACCTTTTCGGTGAAATCACCTGCGGTGTAGTCGACGACCTCGTCGGCGCCGATCGATCGCACGAAGTCGAGCTTGTCGGGACTGGCGGTGGCGATGACATGGGCGCCGAGCGCCTTGGCGATCTGCACCGCCAGATGGCCGACCCCGCCGGCCGCCGCGTGCACCAGCACGCGCTGACCCTTTCTCAGGCCGCCATGGCGGACGAGGCCTTGCCAGGCTGTCAGGCCGGCCAGGGGCAGCGCCGCGGCGTGGATATGATCGATGCTGTCGGGCTTTGGCGCAATCTCGTCGGCGGGGGCCACGGCGAGTTCGGCGTAGGCCGCCGCCTGCTTCGGAAAGTGCGGCATGCCGAACACCTGATCGCCAACCTTGAGGCCGCTCACATCGGGGCCAAGCGCCTCGATGGTTCCGGAAATGTCCCAGCCGAGGATGAAGGGCGGCTCGCCGAGCAGCGGATAGTGGCCGCCGCGCACCGCGCCGTCGACAGGGTTGATGCCGGCCGCGCTGACGCGGACCAGCACTTCGCCGGCTTTCGGCGCCGGGTCCGGCCGGTCGGCGATGACAAGGACGTCGGGACCGCCGACGGTATTCTGGGTAACGGCACGCATGAGAGGCTCCTCGTAAGTTGGTGTGCCGCTATCATTTGGATAGTAATATTCCCTTGTCCAGTATGTAGCTTTTCTATATATAGGCACCTCATGGATAGCGATAACGACTCCCCCTTCGGCTATGACGCGTACCGGCGGACGTGCCCTTCGCACACCGTGCTCGAAATGCTGGCCAGCAAATGGGTCTACCTGACCGTCTGCGCGCTGCGCCGCGGGCGGATGCGCAATGGCGAGCTGGCCCGCAAGCTCGAAGGCATCACGCCCAAAATGCTGACGCAGACGCTGCGTGTGCTCGAGCGCGACGGGCTGGTGCGGCGGGAGATCTTTCCGGTGATTCCGCCAAGGGTCGAATATGAGCTGACCGATCTCGGCCGGAACCTGGCGGGACTGCTCAATCAGATACGGTCCTGGTCGGAAGAGCACGCGCCCGACATCAAGGCGGCCCGCATCCGGGCATCGATGGATCCTCAAGAGGATCATGCGACGCTGGGCTGAGCGGCCGCCAGGCTCCTGGCGGTTCGCCGGCTCGCGTCGCGGAGGTAGCGCTCGGCGGCGGCTTTACCCGATCATTGCGCTGCGGCCGCCGAGTTCGGCGTCGCGTATCTTGGTGTCGCGCGATTCCAGCATCTCTGCCTTGGAAAGCTCCGCTTCAGCTTCGCCGAGTAATGATTCGGCAGCGCTTCGCTGTTGGGCGAGGTCGCTTTGCGAATTTCTAAGGTTGTCGCGGCGCAGGCGCGCCGCCTTGGCGAAGGTCGGATAGGCAAAATGGTTGATGTCGGTGATGCCGGCCTTCTTCTCCTCGGCGGCGATCTGCACCTCCAGTTCGACGGCCATGCGTTCGAACTCGGCGATCATCATGTCGAGCTGCAGCAGCTGCCGCCGCTTCTCATTCACCTGAAACTGTTTCAGCCGAACGAGGTTTTCACGTGACTTCATGATTCGGTACTCCCGGAAACGCACACCCGCACATATCGTCCAATCCGCCCGGAAAGGCCCAAGCGCTGCCCGTATCCCCTGGCTTTCCCCCCACTATGGGAAACAAACTCCTAAAGTTTTTTGCCGTTGGTAACCATTCGTTTACGGGCATTGTTAATCATACGGCCGAGGACTTAAGGCCGGGTAAAAATTCCGGCTTTCGACGGGAAGCCGACCAGCGAGTCCCTGGAGTCACTTAGGCTGGCTTATTAATGTGGTGCATTAGCGGTTTTGGTCTGTGATTCATTATTAGATTCAAGAGGGTGTAGAAAGGGGTTAAAAAATCTGGTATCGTCCTCGGCACGAAATTAGGTTTTGTTAACCATTCAATGGCACCTTCTGTTCAGGCAATCACTGCTCCGGGTCCCGGACGGGTCGTGACATGGTCCGGCAGCAGAAAAGGGGAATGAAATGCGTGTTCTGCTGATAGAAGATGACAGTGCAACCGCACAAAGCATCGAATTGATGCTGAAATCGGAAAGCTTCAACGTCTATACGACCGATCTCGGCGAAGAAGGTGTCGACCTCGGCAAGCTCTACGACTACGATATCATCCTTCTCGATCTCAATCTCCCCGACATGTCGGGCTATGAAGTCTTGAGAACGCTTCGCCTGTCCAAGGTGAAGACGCCCATCCTGATCCTGTCCGGCATGGCCGGCATCGAGGACAAGGTGCGCGGCCTCGGCTTCGGCGCCGACGACTACATGACCAAGCCATTCCACAAGGACGAGCTGGTGGCGCGCATCCACGCCATCGTGCGGCGCTCCAAGGGCCATGCCCAGTCGGTCATCACCACCGGCGACCTGGTGGTCAACCTCGACGCCAAGACCGTCGAAGTCGGCGGCCAGCGCGTGCACCTGACCGGCAAGGAATACCAGATGCTGGAGCTGCTCTCGCTGCGCAAGGGCACCACGCTGACCAAGGAAATGTTCCTCAACCACCTCTATGGTGGCATGGACGAGCCGGAACTGAAGATCATCGACGTCTTCATCTGCAAGCTGCGCAAGAAGCTGGATGCGGCGTCGGGTGGTCAGAACTACATCGAGACGGTCTGGGGCCGCGGTTACGTGCTGCGCGAGCCGGAAGACATTCGCGTCAGCGCCTGACACGCCCTGTCGATTGTTTTTGAACACAAAAAACCCGGCTTCAGCCGGGTTTTTTGTTGCCGATCCGGGCCGGCCGTCAGGCGGCGATTTTCAGGACGCGAAAGCGTTCCAGCAATTGCGGCCGATTGAACGGCTTCAAGAGATAGCCCTGGGCGCCGGCCCGCTTTGCCCGCATGATCGAGGCGACATCGACTTCGACCAGCGAGATCAGGATCTGCGGCTTGACCGCGCTCTCCATGGCGCGAACCCGGCGAATGAAGTCGACCGCCTGCATGTCCGGCAGGCCGCCATCGACCACGATGACGTCAGGCATCTCGGCGGCGCACACCTCGACGGCATCAAGGCCGCTGGCGGCTTCGATCACGGTGAAGTCGGAGCCACCGAGGATGCGTTTTGCGACCTTCCTGATGACGCTCGAATCGTCGACGAACAGGCAGCGTTTCATTTCCGGGTCCTCTTTGCCATCTGGCGAACCGGCAACCTCTGGGCAACCGCAGCCACCATAGTTCAATCTGGTAAAGAAGCGGAAAAGCCGTTAGGTAAAGTTTTTGCAAAGATGCGGCGAGTTCGCCCCTTTCGTCGCGAACTCGGTTTTGGTCAGGCCAACAAAACTTTCTACGCCTGAAATGCAGGCCCAGCCGCAAATATTATTTGAAATAAATACTTGATCTGTTCTTGCCGACAGAACAGGCCGCTCAAGCGGCCGACAGCACGATTTCCTCGGCCGTCGCGTGGATCGAAATCGTCATGTTGGCCTCGCGCGCCAAGAGCAGCGTGTAATAGGGCTGGACCGAATGGGCGTCGATCGGTTCCTCGGGCTTGTGGCCGGAATGCAGTTCGAGGAATTTCGGCGGCACGCGCAGCATCGGACCGGCGGCCGACAGCGCAAAACGCGGCTCGGTGTCGAGATTCTCCAGCGTGACGACAAGCTTGCCGCCGCGTGGAATGGCGGCGTTGGCGACGAGAATGAGGTTGAGCAGCAGCTTGACCTTGTTCTTGGGCAGCAGCGCGCGGGCCCCGTTCCACACCAGTTCCGGCTTCTCGTTCTTGAGGAAGGCGATGGCGACCGCCTCGGCGTCGCCGGTGTCGATCATCATGCCGGCCGAGCCGGCGGCGCCGAAGGCGATGCGGGCGAATTGCAGCCGGGCCGAGGCATTCCTGGCGCTCTGGCGGATCAGCTTCATGGCGTCTTCGTCGGCGCCGCCCTCGTCGAGCAATTCAAGGCCGTTGTTGATGGCGCCGACCGGCGAGATGATGTCGTGGCAGACCCGGCTGCAGAGCAGCGCGGCAAGGTCGGGTGCGGAAAGGGTGAAAAGCTCGGCCATAGGCGAAGTCCCTGCTAAAGTTATTCACGGCCGAGCGATCAGTCGTCGCGCCCCGCCCGCACGAATCACGCGCTCTCCCTGGGCACCCTGAATACACAGCGCCCGAGCGTGCAGCAACAAATCCAAAATTGTCGTCGGCGAAAATGGTGGATTCGCGCGGAAATGCCGGGCTCCGCGCAGCGTTTCGGGGCCAGAGCTGGGTTCCCCGGCCTTCGAACCGCCATCTTCATGTGAGAGCTTAATGGTTGAAAAAGGATTACGGCATAGTTTGCCAGTGATAGTCACCTCGAGCGGCCGCCAAGAGCCGTGGGGGGTGCGAGGCGTCGGCGAAAGTGCTCCCTGACGGAGATTGGAAGCATGTTTTCCCGATTCTACGACCGGAATCTTTTCCGTGTCATTTCCATGGCGATTGCCCTCATGGGCGCTCTCGTCTTCTCAACCTCCGCGCTGCGGGCACAGGAATATACCGCCCAGGAGATCATTGATTCCGGCCACAAGTTCTTCGGCGCGACCTCCGGCGGCCTGGCCACGGTCGTCGAGAAGATCTTCGCCTCCTACGGCCTGCCCAACGGCTACCTGCTCGGTGAGGAAGGGTCCGGCGCGCTGATCGGCGGCCTGACCTATGGCGAGGGCACCCTCTACACCAAGAATGCCGGCGACCATAAGGTGTTCTGGCAGGGCCCTTCGCTCGGCTGGGACTTCGGCGGCGAGGGATCGCGCGTCATGATGCTCGTCTACAACCTCGACGACATAGGCAATCTCTATAACCGGTTCGGCGGTGTCGCCGGCTCCGCCTATGTCGTTGCGGGCGTCGGCTTCAACGTGCTGCAGAACAACAGGGTGCTGCTCGTCCCGATCCGGACCGGCGTCGGCGCCAGGCTGGGCGTCAATCTCGGCTATCTGAAACTCACGCAGCGGCCGACCTGGAATCCGTTCTGACAAGGTCATGACGGTGCCAATCCAACATCAGAACTGCTTGTTGCAGGTCTTGCCGCGGCATGCTCTTGCCGCGGCACTGGATTTCCGTCATGCCAAGATGGCAAAGTCGAGCTTTGGCGGTAGCCGCCATCCATAGCGGATAGTCACCTTGGTCCAGTCGATCCTGTTCTTCGCCCTCGGCTTTCTTTGCGCAGCGTTTTTGGCATTGCTGATCGCTCCGGCCATCTGGCGCCGGGCCGTCGCGCTGACGCGCAGGCGGGTCGAGGCTTCGATGCCGCTGACGCTGGCCGAAATCCAGGCGAACAAGGATCAGGTCAGAGCCGAGTTCGCAATGTCGACGCGACGCCTGGAGATGAGCGTCAAGACCCTGCAGGAGAAAGCAGCCGAGCAGCTGGTCGAGATCGGGCGCGGCCACGAGGCGCTCAAGGGGTTGGCGGTCGAGCGGAAGGACAAGAACCAGGCGCTTTCCGACCTCGAGGTGAGGACCGGGGAACTGCACCAGCGCGAGGAGCAGTTGCACCAGCTGTCCGAGAAACTGGCGCATATGGAACGCATGCTGGAGAAGCGCGCGCTCGAGCTGGAAAAGCTGGAGCATATGTATGACGATGCCAGCTTCGCCTCGAGCAACCGCCAGATCGAGCTGGTGGCGCGCGAGTCCGAGCTGGACAAGCTCGCCAACGACATTGCCGTGCTGCGCGCCCAGCGCAAGGAAGCGGACAGGCGCAACCAGGAGATGACGGCCGAAAGCAAGGCCGCTCGCGAGGCGCTGAAGTCGGAGAAGAAGAGAACCGGCGAACTGGACAAGAGGGTCGAGCGCCTGCTCGCCACGCTTGCCGATCGCGAGGAGAAGCTCGACCGCCGTGAGAAGGAACTGGCGCGGCTTCGCGAGCGGGCGAAGGGCGAGACCACGGCGCCCGCTCCCGTGGCCCCGACGGCCGGCGTCAGCAGCAACGACATCGACAAGGCGATCGCCAGACTGGACGGCGAGCGCGAGCGACTGGAGGCGCGGCTGACGGCGCTGGCGCGCGAGAACAAGCGCCTCAAGACCGACCTTGCCGCCCACGAGACGTCGAGGTCCGGGGCCAGCAGCGATGCCCGTGGCGCAAGCGCTGCGCTGCGCGACCAGATGAACGAACTGGCGGCGGAAGTCGTCAGCCTGACGATGAAGCTGGACGGACCGGATTCGCCCATCGCCAAGGCGCTGGCCTCTCCGCCCCGCGAAGGGCGCCCGGCCAATGGAGAAGGCGTCACCAGCCTTGCCGATCGCGTGCGGGCGCTGCAAAAGGCGCATTCGCCGAACGGAAAGTAGCGCACGCCGCAACCTGCTTGCACTCAGGGCTGGGCATCACCATGTCCGATGCGATGATCCTCCGTGCGGTCGCCGCGATATTCCTGCTCGCTCTCTGGCTCTTTTGTCCGCTGCTTTCCGCGCTGTTGGATGTCGCGACGTCGCTGTGGGATATCACCGAAATAGCCCACGATGCGCGATCGAGGGCAACCGGCGCTCCAGTGCCGCTCGCAGACGACATGGAAGTCTTCAGGATCGAGGCCGCGCCAACTGAGATCGGCACGACACGCATCGTTCCGAAACCAGGTCAGCCTTCGACCACACTGTCCCTCATGGGCGACATTCGTCAGCCGCCGCGCGAAAAATGATGCAGCGCGATGGCCGAGGCGGCTGCGACGTTGAGGCTGTCGAAGCCTTGCGCCATGGCAATCCGCACCGTGCGCAAGCGGGAGAGCAGAGCCTCGGGCAGGCCTTCGCCTTCGGTGCCGAGATAGAGCGCCAGCCGGTCCGTCCTCTGCGCATCGCGAATGTCGGTCTCGCCGCGCGGCGACAGGGCGAACTGGCCAAAGCCCAGCCGGTCGAGCAGGGCGGTGATGTGGCCGGCGTCGCCGAAGGATGCGAAGGGGACCTTCAGCGCGGCGCCGACCGAGACGCGGATCGCCTTGCGGTACAGAGGATCGCAACAGGTCGCGTCCATCAAGACCGCATCGGCGCCGAAGGCGGCGGCGTTGCGGAAGATCGAGCCCATATTGTCGTGATTGGCGATGCCGACGAGGACGACGACCAGCGCGCCGGCGGGCAGGGTAGCCAGCAAACTCTCGGCGGGTTGTTCGGCGCCCCTGCTGCCGATCGCCAGAATGCCGCGATGCATGTGGAATCCGGCGATCCTGTCAATGATCTCGCCGCTGGCGACATAGACGGGGAGAGCAGGAGCAGCCTTGCGCAAGGTGCTCTCGAGACCAGCCAGCCGGTTTTCCAGGACCAGCACCGATTCGACGGCGAAGCGGCCCGCCGAGAAGAGCACGTCGAGCACCACCTTGCCTTCGGCGACGAAACGGCCGTGACGGCCAACGAGATCGCGCTCGCGGATATCGAGATAGGCAGCGACACGCGGGTCCCGCGGATCGTCGATGCGGATAATGTCCATGCGTGCCTCGACCGGCGAAAATTCGTCAGCGAGGTAAGGGGTGATCGGACGCGCCGGTCAAGCCCCGGCGCGACGCAGGCGATGGGCCATCCGCGATAGATCGCCGTCGCCGAAAATGCCGTCCAGCATGCGGAGCAACTCGCGCGCGGCTTCCGACTTGCAGGAATAGTAGATCATCTGCCGGTCGCGACGGGTCTCGACGAGGTCGAGTCCGCGCAGCTTCGCCAGATGCTGAGACAGGGCGGACTGGCTCAGCTGGACCTTTTCGGCGATGGCGCCGACCGACATTTCGCCGTCGACCAGATAGCTCATGATCAACAGCCGTTTCTCGTTGCCCATGAGCGTCAGAAACGTGGCTGCCGATTCGGCGTTTGCGATTAGCTTGCTCGAGATCATCGATGCCCCATGCTTTTCAGCTCATCCAGACGCTATGGGGGCAATAGCGTCTGATTCCATAAACTCACGTGTGGGTGCGCGCTCGTGAATCAGCGTCACACCAAAAGGGTAGAACATTTCTTCCAAATCTCAAGACTTGCTTTTGATTCTAGGCGATTAACTATCGCCCTTGTGAATAGCCGGCGGCGCGACCGGTCTTTGCCATGTCGACCAGCACCGTTCGCAGATCGCGCGCGGCCTTCAGCGGTTCAGCAAAGAACACCCGGCATACGCTATCGCCAGCCGCAAGGTCCATGCCTTCGGCGTCGAAGCCGGTGGCGACCCAGCCGTCACCCTCGGCCCTGGCGAAATGAAGCGCATAGACGGCGATCGCGTCGAGATGGTCGGCATTCATGTGGTCGAGTGCCGATTGCTCGCCTGCGGCCAGGTCCTCGACAATCGGTCCGGCGATGATGAGGTCGGCGCGATCGAGCAGATAGGCCTTGCCGAAGCCGCCATTGAGGCTGGCACGCTCGGGTTCGAGCCGGAAAATGGAGAAGTCGCCAAGCCCGGCGTAGAGCCTTGCCTTGGGATTGCGGTTGAGATAGCGCCGCTCGGCGCGCTGGTGCTCTTCCGCCCCATGCTCCAGCCGCCTCGCCCGGCAGACCAGCGTTATGCGCGGATGCGCCAGCGGATCGCCCTTGCCGGGTTCGCCGACCAGCAGCGAACAGCGCGGGTCGGCAAGCAGCGCGCCGGTATGCGCCGACAGCATCGAGACCAGGATCAGCGGCGCGCCGTCACTGTCGGTGGCAACGCCGACCCGGCTCGCCAGCGGCGCTCCGGTGCCGGGCTCGATCACCGCCAGCGCGCCGAAGCGAGCGCTACGGATCAGCGTCTTCGCCAGCCTCACCGCTTCGGCATCGGTCTCGCGGATGACGTCCTTTTTACGATCTACCAAGAGCGCTCACCGTTTAAGCTGATTTTTCTGCTGCGCTTATCATCCGATCACGCCGGATTTGACAAGGGCCGCAATCTCGCTTCCGGCGACGCCGAAACGCGCAAGAACCGTCTCCGGCTTGAGATCACGATCGGTCGGCGCGGCGCCGATCGTCGACGGCGTTTGCGAGAAGCGTGGCGCCGGAGCGGGGCGATCGAGGTCGCCCGATCTGACAAAGGCGCCACGGGCGCGATTGTGCGGATGGTCTCTGGCTTCCCGCAAGGACAGCACCGGCGCGACGCAGGCATCGGTCGCGGCGAAGACCGTCTCCCAGTCGTCGCGCGTCTTCTGCCTCATGCGCGCGGCGATTTCGGCGCGCATCGCCGGCCATATGCTCCTGTCGTACTGGCCATGCGCGAAACGCTGGTCGAGCGGCAACAGCCTGGCGAATTCGGCGAAGAAGCGGGGCTCGAGGCAGCCGACCGCGACATGGCGCGCGTCCGCCGTCTCGTAGGTGTCGTAGAAGGGCGCGCCGGAATCGAGCAGGTTGACGCCGCGTTCGTCCCTCCACAGGCCGGCGGCCATGAAGGCGTGCACCGGCGTTGCCAGCATGGAAGCGCCTTCGACCATGGCGGCGTCGATCACCTGGCCCTTGCCGGAACGCGAGCGCTGGAACAAGGCGGCGAGCAGGCCGGCGATCAGCATCATGGCGCCGCCGCCATAATCGGCGACGAGGTTGAGCGGCGGGACCGGCGGGCTTGCCTGCCTGCCGATGGCGTGCAGCAGGCCGGAATAGGCCAGATAGGTGATGTCGTGGCCGGCGCGGCCCGACAGCGGCCCGTCCTGGCCAAAACCAGTCATGCGGCCGTAGATCAGCGCGGGATTGCGCGCCAGCGCCGCATCCGGTCCAAGGCCAAGCCGCTCCATGACGCCGGGCCGATAGCCCTCGATCAGCATGTCGGTCTTTGCGACCAGACCGAGCAGCAGTTCTCTGCCTTCGCCGCGCTTGAGATCGATGCGCAGGACGGAGCGGCCGTGGCGGTCGAGATCGTATTCGGCCGGCAGATCCAGCAAAGGCGGACTTGCGCCGATGCGCTCGATGCGCAGCACCTCGGCGCCCATTTCCGACAGTATCAGCCCCGCCAGCGGCACCGGGCCGAGACCGGCCATTTCGATCACCGTCAGACCGGCCAGCGGACCGGTCTTTCCGGCAGCGGAAATGCCGGTGTCCATCGCGGCTATTTGGGGGCCATGCGGATGGCGCCGTCGAGGCGGATGGTTTCGCCGTTCAGCATCTGGTTCTCGACGATGTGCAGCGCAAGTGCTGCATATTCGGAAGGCTCGCCGAGGCGGGACGGGAACGGCACCGCCGCACCAAGCGAATCCTGCACTTCCTGCGGCATGCCGGCCATCATCGGCGTCCGGAAGATGCCGGGCGCGATGGTGCAGACGCGGATGCCGGAACGGGCGAGGTCGCGGGCGACCGGCAGCGTCATGCCGACCACGCCGCCCTTGGAGGCCGAATAGGCGGCCTGGCCGATCTGGCCGTCATAGGCGGCGACCGATGCCGTGTTGACGATGACGCCGCGCTCGCCGCCATCCAGCGCATCAAGCTTGGCGGCGCGGTCGGCAACGAGGCGGATCATGTTGAAGGTGCCGATCAGGTTGATCTCGATCACCTTGCGGTACTGGCCGAGCGGGTGCGGGCCGTCCTTGCCGATCGTCTTCACGCCGATGGCGATGCCGGCGCAATTGACGAGGATGCGCGGCTCGCCGAGTTTTTGCGACACGTCCGCGATCGCGGCGGCGGCGCTGTCGCCGCTGCTGACGTCGCACTGGACGGCGATGCCGCCAATATCGTCGGCGACCTTCCTGGCGCGGTCGATGCCGACATCGAGGATGGCGACGCTGGCGCCCTTGGCGGCGAGGGCACGCGCCGTCGCCTCGCCGAGGCCGGAGCCGCCGCCGGTGACGATCGCTATCTGGCCATTCGGGTTCATGCCGGCATCCTCCACGCTTTTCCGGTCATGCTACGAAGGACGCCGCGAAGGCGCAACGGCAGACGGGGTCAATCGAAGTTTCAATCGAGATCAATCGGCATGCGCCGTTTGACCCGGGATCGATTGGCATGCGCCAATCGACCCGTGGATCAATCGTGCCGATTGACCGGGATCAATCGTGCCGATTGACCGGGATCAATCGTGTCGATTGACCCGTGGATCAGGCTATTGCCGGAATTTGTTCGGGCAAACGCGCCTGATCCGCATGGCCGACCTCGCCCGTCAGTTTGGCCACGGCGCCCGGTTTGATTTCGTGGTGAAGCAGCCTGTCGAGATCGACGGGGCGCGGCATGGAAATCTGACCGCGCGGGAAGCGCTTGAAGCCGAGCGGGCCATAATAGGGCTCGTCGCCGACCAGGATCACGGCCGGTGCGCCGGCCTTGGCGGCGGCTTCCAGCGCGATCGCCACAAGCCGGCGGCCGATGCCGAGATTCTTGAAGGCGGGGCGCACCGCAAGCGGTCCGAGCATCAGCGCGCGCCCGGCGCCGGCGGCGATACGCGTCATCCGCACCGAGGCGACGACGGTGTCGCCATCGACGGCGACGAAGGACATCGCGCGATCATGCCCTCCGGCCTCGCGGATCTTGTAGGCGGCAAGCACGAAACGGCCCGGCCCGAAGGCCTCGTCGTTAATGGCTTCGATCTCGGGGTCATGCGCCGGGGTTTCCGGCAGGTATTCGACGTCGGCAAGGCTCATGGTCTTCGCGTTCCGGTATGCGAGGAAAGGTTTGCTGCAAGCGGCAGCGTTCGCCAGTCAGCGCTTCATCAAGCGCGGGCGCCCTTTCGTCGTCGGTCGAACCGGATTGTGGCAAAGTCCAACATGCGGATTTTCCGCTAGCATCAATTTCCGGCCGCTGCAATCCGCCGTTTTCGTTCTTCGATTCCGGCAAAGTGACGGTCTGTTCGGCAGATCGCGTCTTCGGGATCGCCGCCGCGCGCCTACATGCAGCTCAAGCGTCAAGGAGATTTGCATGGGATTGCTGGTCGAAGGCAGGTGGCAGGATCGCTGGTATGAGACGGCCGACAATGGCGGCAGGTTCGTGCGGGCGCAGTCGCAATGGCGCGACTGGGTCACGCCCGACGGCGCGCCGGCAGAAGGTCGTACGCGCGGCTTCAAGGCCGAGCCCGGCCGCTACCATCTCTATGTCTCGCTCGCCTGTCCGTGGGCGCACAGGACGCTGATCTTCCGCGCCCTGAAGGGCCTGGAAGACGCAATCTCGGTCTCCATCGTGCACCATTTCATGGGTGCGCACGGATGGACCTTCCTTGCCGAGGACGGCGCCACCGGCGACACGCTGCATGGTCTCGATTTCCTGCACCAGGTCTACAGCAAGGCCGATCCGGCCTATTCGGGCCGGGTGACGGTGCCGGTGCTGTGGGACAGGAAGGAGGAAACGATCGTCTCGAACGAGTCTTCCGAGATCATCCGCATGCTCAATTCGGCTTTCGACGAATGGGGCGACAAGAGCGTCGATTTCTATCCCGTGGCGTTGCGCGCGGAGATCGACCGCGTCAACGCGCTGGTCTACCCGGCCATCAACAACGGCGTCTATCGCGCCGGCTTCGCCACCACGCAGGCCGCGTATGAGGAGGCGTTCGAAGAGCTGTTTTCGGCCCTCGACAACCTGGAGGATCGGCTGTCAAAGCAGCGCTATCTCGTTGGCGGCCGCATCACCGAGGCGGATTGGCGGCTGTTCACCACGCTGGTGCGCTTCGATCCGGTCTATGTCGGGCACTTCAAGTGCAATCTGCGCCGTATCGCCGACTATCCGAACCTGTCGAACTATCTGCGCGACCTTTACCAGGTGCCCGGCGTCTCGAAGACGGTCAATCTGCATCACATCAAGGCGCACTATTACGGCAGCCACAAGACGATCAACCCGACGGGCATCGTACCGGTCGGGCCGGAGCTCGACTATGGCGCGCCGCACGATCGGGCGTGGTTCGGGAAGGCTGCCTAGAATTACCAATAAGGCGAGATCTCGGCCTTCGCGAAAATCTCGGCGATCCGCCGTAGCGTTGCAGGCGTCGTCGCTTCCGGCAAACGGTCGAGCGGGAAGAAACCCGCCTCGGCGATCTCGTGGTCGGGCGCTTTCGGCGCGGTCTGTTTGAAGCTCTCGATCAGATAGAAGCCGACATGGTCGCGCCTGCTGGAGCGACGGTTGAAATGCACCGACTTCAGCACAGGCGCGGCCGCAATCGTGATGTTGCCCTCCTCGGCCAGCTCGCGCGCCAGGGCCTCCAGAAGCGTTTCGCCGACCTCGACGCCGCCGCCCGGCAGCTGCCAGCCCGGCACATAGGTGTGGCGGATCAGGAAGACGCTGTTCGAGGCGCGATCGTGAACCAGGCCGCGCACACCGAGCGTCATCGGCCGCCTGAGCAGGAACAACAGATGGAACAGTCTTGCCCTGAGCCCCGGCCAGCCGGTCTGACGCATGGCCTGTTCCGGATCGAGGGGTTCCGTCACCGGGAGAACCGCGAGCCGGCGCAAAACCATGAGTGGAAAGCAGGCAGCGGCTCGCTTATGAAGAAGCTATGTTCAGGCTCGCGCATATTTCCGATGTCCATCTGGGGCCGCTTCCCGGTGTAACCTATCGCGAACTCGCCTCCAAGCGCGTGGTCGGCTACGTCAACTGGCAGCGCAACCGCCGCCGCCACATGCATGACGCGGTGATCGACACGATCGTCGCCGACCTCAAGGCCAGCCAGCCGGACCACCTCGCCGTCACCGGCGACCTGGTCAATCTGGCGCTCGACGGCGAGATCGAGATGGCCAGGCACTGGCTGGAGACGCTGGGCTCGCCCGATAACGTTTCGGTCGTGCCCGGAAATCACGATGCCTATGTGCCGGGCGCCTTCGACAAGGTCTGCCGGTCATGGGCGGCGTGGATGAGCGGCGACGGCACCGGCGGGCCGGTCGACCGCAATGCCTTTCCCTATCTGCGCGTGCGCGGCAATGTCGCGCTGATCGGCGTTTCGACGGCGCGCGCCACCGCGCCGTTCATGGCCAACGGCTTCTTCAGGGCAGGCCAGGCGCGAAGGCTCGGCAAGATACTGGACGCAACGGCCGGCAGCGGCCTTTTCCGGGTGGTCATGATCCACCATCCGCCGGTGCGCGGCGCCGTTTCCCAATACAAGCGCCTGTTCGGCATCGAGCTCTTCCAGCGGACGGTAAATCGGCATGGCGCCGAGCTTGTCCTGCACGGCCATTCGCACGATCCGAGCCTGTTCTTCATCGGCACTCGCGGTGTCAGGATCCCGGTCGTCGGTGTCGCCGCGGCCGGGCAGGGGCTCGGCGGCAGGCACCCGGCGGCGCAGTACAATCTGGTCGACATCGAAGGCGAAAAGGGCGACTGGCAGGTCCGCCTGACCCGGCGCGGGCTGACTGGACCGGCAATGCCGCCGTCGGACCTGCAGGTGATCGAACTGGGAGCCGATGCCGAGGCATCGCGCCCATTGGTCAAAAGCTGATCTTCATCGCCGCGAGACGATCCCAGAACAGTACGAGCGATACGGCTAGCCCGACCAGTGCGCCGGCCGCAATCAGGCCGAGACCGGACAGGACAGCCGACCAGGCCCTGCCGCGCCGGGCCGCCCGCAAAGGCGGTTCGGCTTCCGTCACCAAGGCGCGCTGCAGCCTCGGAATGGCATGTTCGGCACCGCCTTCCATCATCCGCTGTCGCTCGACGACGCGCTCTGCCACATAGCGTGTCACCTGATCGGCGACGACCTTCATCTCGCTCGATTCAGCGAGGACCACGCGGCCGATGCGCGTGTCCCTGAGGAAGCGATAGGTGCGACGGTCGCGGCCCATGGCGACGTGGCTGACGGCATCGATCCACAGGCGCGGCTGCAGACCTGACGAGACCGCGAAGTCGAAATTGTCCATGTCGGTGGGCACCTCGGCAAAGACAGGGGCGAGCTCGGCGGCAAGCAGATCGAGCCGCATGCGGTGCGCATCGCGCATGTCGACGACGATATCGTCGCGATCGGCGAAAGCGTTCTTCACGTCGCGGATGGCGTCGGACAGCTTGTGCGACGCCTCGATCGGGGTGGTTTTCTCGCCTGCGTCCTTCATCGGCGGCTGCCTCGCGGTTGGTTAACAGCGGGTTAACACAGTCGCCGGCAAAATGCACTGCCGAGATGGCGGTTCAGCCTTGCCGCCCTTACGCCATGGCCGAGCGCCTGGGGCGCCGACTTGTGTTGCGACGCACGGCGGAAGCGACCAGATCGGATGCTTCCTCGACCAGCATATGGCCGGCTTCCAGCACATGATGCAGGTGAAAATGCTCCGGCAAGTCGTCAGCCTGGGCAACCGGCAGCATGGCGTCGTCCGTGCCCCAGACCACCATCACCGGCATGGCGAGCGTGCCCAACTGTTCGCGCGGAATGGCGCCTTGCCGATCGTCCTTGGTCATCACGGCGGCGATCTCGACAAGCTTCTGCACCTGACCGGGGCGTTCGCGCATCTCGGCAAGCGTATCCACAATGTCTTCCGGGGGCAGTTCCCCTGGTCCGGACATGGCGGCCAAACAGGTACGGACCTCGTTTCTGCCGGCGGCAGCCGCATAGCGGCGCAACAGCGGCCCGTTGATCTCCGTGCCAAATCCACCCGGCGCCAGAAGCGTCAGCGAGGCTACCCTTTCGGGCTCGCTCAACGCCATCAGGGTCGCGACCGCGCCGCCCATCGAATGGCCGACGAGATGCACTTTCTTCCTTCCGCGTGTCGCCAGGTCGGCGAGAATGGCCTTGGCAGCGGAGCGCGCCGATGTGCCTGGGACACCGAGCGAATGGCCGTGGCCGGGCAGGTCGTAGGCAAGCGTCCGCAGACCGGGAGACAGCGTCGAGATCACCCGGCGCCAGACATCATGGCACCCGCCAAAGCCGTGCAGGAAAACGACAACTTTCGAGCCGGCGCCCCGTTCGGCGGCATAAACGGAAGAATCCATGAAAATATGAGTTTGCCCAAGCCCAAGCGACCGAACGGGCGCCCGTAGTCAAATTGTGGCTCGATTGCTCTTTGTCCAGAGCAACAGCCAGTAAATTTTCTGCGATCAGTCGCGCCAGTCTAGTACAATTTAGCTGGGGTTACCAAGGCCTGCTGCATGCAAAGCTTGGACCAACCTGTCGGTGAGATCGGCGGGGTATTTCCGGTCGACGAAGGTCGCGCGCGGATCGGCGGCGAATTTCGGGAATTTGGCGACGAGTTCGTCGACCAACTGGCCGGCCAACTGGTCGCGGCCGGCAAGCTTGGCGCCGATCAGGCGCGCGGCCAGATAATGCGACTTGGTTGCGGTCGTGCGCAACGATTCACTGGCGATGGCAGCTTGCCTCGTATCGCCCAGCATGAATGCTCCGACAAAAAGTCCGTAGTCCCACCATGTCGGATGGCCGCTGAAGGTCTCGACGGCGTGCGCCATGATAGGGGTACCTTCGCTGTACCTGCCGGCGAAGACCAGGCCGTAGCCGTAGGCCGCGGCCATGCCGAGATCGTAAGGGTTCAGCTCGTGGGCCTTGCGCATCCAGCGTATCGCTTCATCCGTATTGCCGAGGCGCGAATTGAGATAGCCATAGGCGCGATGCGCATAGGGGCTGGTCGGCCCGATCTGCACGGCGCGATGGGCAAACGACATCGCCTGCTCGATCGTGGCGCCGGAGGGGTAGGCGTAGTGATCGGTGACGGCCTCGAGATGCAGGGAGGCAAGCTCTGAATAGACGAGTGACGATCGTGCACCCTGGCGGGCCAGATCCTCGAGGCAACGGTAGGCGGCCTCATGCGTCGTGGCGCTTTGATCGAGATAGTATCTGTCGTTGAGCACCAGGCATTGCGTCAGGCCGGTGCCGAGACCGCCTTGATCGATATAGCCGTAGATCGGCCCGGAGGCCGGAATGGTCGAGGTCAGTATGTTGGCGACGCTGTCCTCGACGGCGTCTGGCGCATTGTCCTCGGCCGTCAGGTTGCGCGACAGAAGCACCCTGCCGGTAGCGACGTTCTGCAGCTCGATCGTTACGTCGCTCGGCGTGGGTCCAGGCACGATGTCGAATACGAAGCTGGTGGCGTCGGCGGCCGGATCGTGGGTGCCGTCGGCGTCGCGTCCAATGAAGTCTATGGTGTCGAAACCGGCAAGGCCGGAGCGCAGCGAAGCGGCGACGCGTGCAGCTTCCGGACTGCCCGCCTTCACGGCGATGTAGATCAAAGGCAGGTTCTCCGCCGGCGGCGAAGCGACGCTGCTGGTCGCCGTCGTCTCGACCGTCGAGGCGGTATCCGCGCCGCCGAGCAAGGCATCGCCACCCTGGCGAAGGATGAGCACGCCCAGCATGGCGATGACGAGGGCGAACGCGCCCCAGAAAAAGCGCAGGTGGCGTGTGAGCGAAGGAGCAGGCGCGGAAGCCGCAGGCGGCGACATCAGCGGCGCCTGAGCAAGGCCGGGTTCTTCGGGCAATCCCGGCGCGACGATGGCCGAAGCGGCGCTCTCCGCCTGCCTTTGTTCGTCCGGCAGGCGAATGGCATTCAGCTCATAGGAGGGAACATAGCCGCCGCGCGGGATGGCGATACGCACCGGTTCGGCAATGCCTTCATTGGCGAAATAGTGCTGCAGAAGCTCGCGCAGCCTGCCCGCCTGCACGCGCACCACGGCATCGGTCGACGGGTCGAAGTCGCCGTCCCTGCCGAAAACATCCATGGCGATGGAGAAGCCCTTGAGCCGGTCGCCTTCGCCGGCCTGCTCGCGCTCGACCAGATAGCGCAGCAGCTTTCGGGCACGCTCCGAGCGTCCGAATGTTTCGCTGGCAAGCAGTCGCTCAAGTGTCTCGCGCACTGCGGGGGCGGCAGGCGTGGCATGCTGCAAGTGTCGAACCTCTCGAAGTCGGCACAGGTTAGGGCGCGATCATATAGTGATGGGACTGCCGCACAAGCATACTTGTATTATGCTATCGCGTAAGCCACCGGATAATTGCCCATGGTTAACGGGGCCGGTATCGCAATGCGTGCGGAGCGCCGCGGACGTGCGACGCTCCGGGTAGGCATTGATCAGCCCGCCTTGCGGCCGACGATGCGGTTGGCGGCCGAGACCACAGCCTCCAGCGAAGCGGCGACGATGTTGGTGTTGATGCCGGCGCCGAACAGCTTGCCGCCGGGGTGCTCCATCTCGACATAGGAGATGGCGGAGGCATTCGAGCCGCGCTGCAGCGAATGTTCGGAATAGTCGAGCACCGACATCTCGACGCCGACATGGCGCGACAGCGCATCGACGAACCCATCGATCGGGCCGGTGCCGGTGCCGGTGATGGTCACCTCTTTGCCCTTGTCGAGGATCACCGCCTCGATCACGCGCCGGCCCTTCACCTCGGTGTCGGGATAGGTTTGGTGGTCGATGAATTTCAGCCGGGCGCGGGGCTGGTCGACATAGGTATCGAGGAAGCGCTCATGGATGCGCTTGGCCGGCACTTCCTTGCCTTCGGCGTCGGTGATCGCCTGGATGGCCTGGCTGAACTCGATCTGCAGATTGCGCGGCAGATTGAGCCCGTAGTCGGCCTGCAGCACATAGGCGATGCCTCCCTTGCCGGACTGCGAGTTGATGCGAATGATCGCCTCGTAGGTGCGGCCGACATCGGCAGGGTCGATCGGCAGATAGGGCACTTCCCAGAGCGGCGTGTTGGCCTTCTTCAGCGCCTTCATGCCCTTGTTGATGGCGTCCTGGTGCGAGCCGGAAAAGGCGGTGTAGACCAGCTCGCCGACATATGGATGGCGCTCCGGGATTTTCAGCTGGTTCGAATATTCATAGACGTCCTTCATCCGGTTGATGTCGGAACAATCGAGCTCAGGATCGACGCCTTGTGTGTACATGTTGAGCGCCAGCGTGACGATGTCGACATTGCCGGTGCGCTCGCCATTGCCGAACAGCGTGCCCTCAACGCGGTCGGCGCCGGCCATCAGGCCGAGCTCGGTGGTGGCGATGCCGGTGCCGCGGTCGTTGTGCGGATGCAGCGAGACGATCAGGTTCTCGCGATTGTCGAGATTGCGGCACATCCACTCGATACGGTCGGCGTAGATGTTGGGCGTCGACATCTCGACCGTCGAAGGCAGATTGATGATCAGCTTGTTTTCAGCCGTCGGCTTCACGATCTCGGTTACCGCGTTGCAGATCTCCAGCGCGACTTCGAGCTCGGTGCCGGTGAAGCTCTCCGGCGAGTATTCAAAGCGATAGCCGCCGCCGGCCTTTGCCGCCATGTCGGTGATCATCTTGGCGGCGTCGGTGGCGATGCGCTTGATGCCGGCAACGTCCTTTTCGAAGACGACGCGGCGCTGCAATTCGCTGGTGGAGTTGTAGAAGTGCACGATCGGGTTGCTGGCATCCTTCAGCGCCTCGAAGGTGCGGGTGATCAGCTCCGGGCGGCATTGCACCAGCACCTGCAGCGAGACATCGGCCGGCACGTTGCCTTCCTCGATGCACCAGCGCGCGAAATCGAAATCGGTCTGCGAGGCCGAAGGGAAACCGATCTCGATCTCCTTGAAGCCCATGTCGAGCAGCAGCGCGAACATGCGCGCCTTGCGCTCATGGCCCATCGGGTCGATCAGCGCCTGGTTGCCGTCGCGCAGGTCGACCGAGCACCAGATCGGCGCCTTGTCGATGACCTTCGACGGCCAGGTGCGATCGGTGAGGCCGACGGTCGGGTAGGGTTGGTATTTGCGGGCGGCGTCCGTCATGCCCTTCTCGGCATGGTCAGCCTGAATGTCTTCTCGTGCGTTCATCGTCATCTCTCCCGGCGGCTCGCGGATCCGCCTTCAGACGGATTGGTGCCGAGCGGCGCCTTTACCAAAGTTTCGTTCGCTTGATGTGACTTGCCAACTGGCCAAGGAGCGTGCGCGTAAGCGGCGATTTCGACCGCCGGGCGCTCCTTCAGCGAACCCGGCGATCGCCGATAAGGCCGAGAAGAAGCAGAGTGGAAGCAAGCGCGCGCACGGTCTCGCCGGCAAAGCCGGTCGGACGGGAAGCGACAGAGGAGGCGCGCGTGTTCATGGCGGTTCTCATACAGGAGCAGCATTCGAGAGGCAAGTGCCGGCGCGGCCAGGCTCTTCCCCACGTCCGGCAAATGCGCCAAACTCGCCGGACGAGGCAGCGACGCCGGGGGAGGCCCATCCATGAATTTTGTGTTCTTCTCGCCGCATTTTCCGGCCAATGGCGCCGACTTCTGCGATCGGCTGAAGAAGGCCGGCGCCACCGTGCTTGGCATCGGCGATGCGCCTTATGAGGCGCTGAGCGGAAAACTGAAGGCGGCGCTGTCGGAATATTACCGCGTCGCCGACATGGAGGACTACGAGCCGGTGTTCCGGGCGATGGGCCATTTCATCCACAAATGGGGGCGCATCGACCGTTTCGAGTCGCTCAACGAGCATTGGCTGGAGCTGGAAGCCAACATCCGCACCGACTTCAATATCTTCGGCACCAAGCTCGATTTCGTGAAGAACCTGAAGCGCAAGAGCCGCATGCGCGCCTTTTTCCGCAAGAGCGGCGTCGAGACCATTCCGCAGCGCAAATGCTCCGATCGGGCGGGCGCCATGACCTTCATCCGCCGCGTCGGCTATCCGGTGGTGGTGAAGCCTGATTCCGGCTCGGGCGCCTCGAACACGTTCAAGATCTCCAATGCGAAGGAGCTCGACCAGTTCTTCCGGGACAAGCCGGAGGGCGTGACCTTCGTCATGGAGCAATTCATCGAGGGGCTGGTGGTGACGTTCGACGGTCTGGTCAACCGCGACGGCGAGGTGGTGCTGGCGGCCAGCCACCGCTACGATCAGAGCGTCATGGAGGTGGTCAACCGCGACCGCCACATGAGCTACACCTGCTTTCCCGAAATCAGCCCGGCGGTGGAAGAGGCGGGCCGCAAAATCCTCAAGGCGTTCGACGTCCGCGAGCGGTTCTTCCACATCGAGCTGTTCGAGACCAAGGACAAGCGCGTCATCGCGCTCGAGGTCAACATGCGCCCGCCGGGCGCCTGGATGACGGATGCCATCAACTACACGTTCGACGTCGACGTCTATGCGGCATGGGCCGACATGGTGGTCAAGGACGCCGCCGGCGGACCCTACGAAGGCAAGTATTTCACCGCCTACGCCAGCCGCAAACGCCACCTCGACTATTTGCACAGCCATGCGGACGTGCTAGCCGCCCATGGCGACAAGATCGTCCATCACCAGGCAATCGAAGAGGTTTTCAGCCGCGCCATGGGGAATTACGCCTACCAGATGCGTTCGAAGGACCAGACGGCGCTGCGCCAGGCGGTCGACTACATCCACGCGGAAAAGGCGTGAGCGATGGACGTCTCCTACCACAAGGGGTTTGCCAAAAATCTCGGCCGCGACATGGAGTACAAGCGCTACGGCCACGCCGGCCGGCCGGTCGTGGTGTTCCCGACCTCGCAAGGGCGCTTCTACCAGTTCGAGGATTCCGGCGGGGTGGGGGCGCTGGCCGAATTCATCGATACAGGCCGCATCCAGCTGTTCACGCTCGACGGCATCGATTCCGAATCCTTCTTCGACAAACATGGCGATCCTGCGCAGCGCATCGCGCGTCATGAAGCCTACTTCCGCTATGTGCGCGAGGAAGCACTGCCGGAACTGCAGTCGATTGCCGCCAAGGCCAATGGCGGGCGCAATCTGAAGCCGCTGTTCTCTGGCTGTTCGATGGGCGGCTATCATTCGTCGAACTTCGTCTTCCGCTTTCCGGAGCTGGCCAGCGGCGTCATTGCGCTGTCCGGCGTCTATTCGACCCGCGATTTCTTCGGCCGGACGCTCGAGGGCAGCATCTTCTTCAACTCGCCGCTCGACTACCTGCCGGGCATCGTGGACCAGAAGCTGCTCGGCCGGCTGCGGGCGCTGAGGCTGATCTTCTGCTGCGGGCAGGGCGCCTGGGAAGAGCGCATGCTGGTCGAAACGCGCGAACTGGAACAGGTGCTGCGCGACAAGTCCATCCCCGCCTGGGTCGACTATTGGGGCGGCGATGTCAGCCATGACTGGCCATGGTGGCACAAGCAGCTGGTCTATTTCTTCGGCCGCTGGCTGGACGAGGACCTGATGAAGCGGCTGGATTGAACCGCACCGACCCGGTCCGCGGTTTTGCGAAGCTTGCCGATGCCGGCGGCACAAGGGCCTTTCCAGACAGGTTCGGGCGCTTTGCCCTATTCCTTGATGCTTCTCGCCACCAGCCGCGCCACGCTCGGGCCGACGAGCAGCACGACGAGGAAGCGGGCCGACTGCAGCGCCATGACGAAGGAAATGTCGACGTTCTGCGCCGCGGCGGCGATGATGGCGACGCTGTCCATGCCGCCGGGGCTGGTCGCCAGATAGGCGGTGAGCGGATCGATGCCGAGCACGCGACTGATGAGGAATGCCATGCCGCCGCAAAAGGCGATCAGCGCCACGATCGAGCCGATGATCTGCGGCAATGCGCGGGTCGCGTGGCGCAGGATCGGCCGGGTGAAGTTCAGGCCGATCGACCAGCCGATCAGGGCGTAGCTGACGGCGAGCAGCCATTGCGGCAATTGCATCTCCACGCCGAAGCCGAGATGGACGATGGTGCCGAAGATGAAGGTGCCGAGGAAGAACGGCGACGGCAGCCGGCAAAGCCGGCCGAGCAGGCCGCCGACAAGCGCGACAGCGAGCATCGCGGCAAAGGCCATCCATTCGATCGCCGGGAACCAGACGATGGCCGGGGCTTCGATGCCCGATGTGTCGACCCACATGCGGGCGATCAGTGCCGCGGTCATCGAGACGAAGATGACGCGCAGATACTGCATGAAGGCGACGAGCCGCTGGTCGGCGCCGAAGGCGCCCGCCATCAGCACCATGGCCGTGGCCGCTCCCGGCGACGAGCCCCAGACTGCCGTGGTGCCGGGCAATATGCGCCAGCGGCTGATCAGCCAGCCAAGCAGGCTGGAGGCGGCGACGGTCGCAATCACGGCGCCAAGGAAGAGCGGCCATTCCTTGTAGAAGACGGGGAAGATGTCGGCGGAGATCGAAGCGGCGACGAGGCAGCCGACGACGGCTTGCGCCGAGCCGAACAGGGGGCGCGGCACGCGCACCGTGGCGCCGTTGGTTCCGGCGAGGATCGCCGCCAGCATCGGTCCGATCAGCAGCGCCGCCGGCAGGGCGGCGACTTCCAGCGCGCCGGCGAACAGCAGCGAGAGCGCCAGCAGCACCAGCCACTGCCGCGGCGGACGGAGTTGCGCCATGCGTTCAACGGGCGGTTGTTCCGGCGAGGAGTCCATACCCGGCTCTTAGACCGGGCGGGGACAAATGCGAACCCATTTCCCGCGCAAAAGTCCTGATTTGCGTTGCTCCAGGGCGTCAGCCGGTGTTGCCGGCGGGCAAGCCGAAGCCGCCGACCGGATGGGTCTCCACCTGGAATTCAAAACCGGCGATGAAGGGCCGCGCCTTGGCGATCGCCGCCTGGACTTCGGGCAATTGCAAGGACGTCTTGTGGCTCGCCTGGTCGGTCCACACCTCGGTGACCCAGATCGCGTCGGCATCGGCGGGGTCGGTGGCGATGATGTAGCTCAGGCAACCGGGCAAGGCGCCGGTGCTTTCGCGCAGCACGTCCATGACCGCATCGCGCTGACCGCGCGCCGCCCGCATCTTGCCGATCAGTCCGTACATTTGCCCATGTCTCCTTACGGTTGCGCGACAAGAGTATGCAGTCGGCGCCTCACGGCATCAACTGGCCACCGTTCACCTCGATCACCTGGCCGGTGATATAGCCGCTCAACAGGTCGGACGACAGGAACAGATAGGCGCCGACGCAATCCTCGGCGGTGCCGGCGCGCCCCTGCGGAATGGTGGCGACCATGCCCTTCATCTGTTCATCGGTCGAATAGCGTTCGTGGAAGGGCGTGGCGATGGTGCCCGGCGCCACGGCGTTGACGCGGATGCCGAAGCCTATCAGTTCCTTGGCCATGCCGCGGGTCACGTTGGAGACGAAGGCCTTGGCCGAGCCGTAGAGGCCGGCGCCGCCGCCGGCGCCATTGCGGGCGGCGATCGAGGAGGTGTTGACGATGAAGCCACCCTGGCGCTTCAGCCAGGGTATCGCCTTGCGCGAGGCGGTGAGCACGGACCGCGCGTTGAGGTCCATCACCGCGTCATAATGCGCCTGGGTCTGCTCGGCATAGGCAACCCGGCCGAGCATGCCGCCGGCATTGTTGACCAGCCCGTCAAGGCGGCCGAAATGGCTGGCACTCTCCTCGACGACACGCTCGACATCGGCGGACACCGAGAAATCACCCCGGGTGAGGAAGACCTCGCCGCCGCGGTCGCGGATGATGCCGGCGAGCCTCTCGGCGGCCTCGCGGCTCGCATTGTAGTGGAGAGCGACGCGGCATTTCTGCTTCGCATAGGCCAGTGCAAGGGCGGCGCCGATGCCGGTCGATGCCCCGGTGACCAGCACCGCTCTATCTGCGAGATCCGGGATGACAAGGGCAGAGCTAGCGGTCGCCGGCATTTCGATCCTCCGAATTTTCGCCCGTCCTTGGTAGGACCTCGCCGCCCCGGTATTCAAGCCTCCGGTCGTAATCCCGGGACTCTAGGGCCTGAGATAGACATAGCCCTGGCGCTGCAGCTCGGCGAGCTTGACGACGCCGCCCTTGTCGGCGACCTGGAAGCCGGCGAGCAGGTCGGCAAGCGTGATGTCCATGCCATGCATGGTGTTGCCGCAGGCTTGCGGAACCAGCCCCTGCTGGACCAGCCCGGCAAACCGGCCGGACGTGGCGCCGGATGCGGCCTTGGTCTTAAAGGCCGCAAGGGCCGGGCCATGCACGACAAGCACGATGTCGACATTGCCGCCGGTGCCTTCGTAGTGGTTCTTGATGTTGCCGAGGACGAAATTGGCCTTGTCGACGTCGCTGAGGTGATAGGCGACCTTCAGCCTTTCCTCCTCCGCGGTAGCCGCCTTGACCTGGCGCAGTCCGAAAAGGCCGGCGGCCCCGGCAAGACCGGCACGGAAAATATCTCGGCGCAGCATCGCTCTTCCTCCACCAGCCGGGCACTATGGTCTTGCGTGGCCCCGGCCTCGCTAACCATTTGTTTCTACGCAATTCCCTATGGAAAACCGTTACACGCTTTTCCCGGAACTGCTCCTAGACTAGCATGAATCGCAGTCACGTCCTGTCGGTGGGAGGAGGGTCACATGACGTCGAGGATAGCGGTGGGCGCGGCGCTTGGCGCTGCATTGTTCGTTGTCGGCGCGGCTCTTGCCGACGACACTCCCAAGCTGACGGAACTCAGCCCCAACGGCGCCGATGCCTGTTTCGGACGCGTCTACGACGCGGCGCACCTCAAGGCGCATCCAAAGCAGAAGGTGGCGCGCATCTTCTTTTACTATGGCCACGATCCGGTCAGCCGGCCGAACGAGGAGCCGAGCACGTTTGGCGGCGCCGCCTATGATGGCTTTCTCACCACCACGGTGCGCGGCACCAAGAAGCCGGAATGGGCAGCAGGCTGGTGCAAGCGTCAATCCGAGGACGGCAAGAGCGGCCAGATCCATTGCGGCATGGAATGCGACCGCACGCTCGCTTCGCTCAAGGTCGACGACAAAGGCCGGCTGATCGTCTCCAACGTACAGCCCGATGTCTATCTCGACGCCGGCGCGGAGGAGGAACTCGGCACGGCGCAGTACAACAAGCAGGCGCTGGGCAGCGAGGACGACAATTTCCGCCTCGACCCGATGCCGGCCGCGACCTGCAAGGCGCAATTCGCGCGCATCGATCCGATCGATCCGGCGCTCGGGGCGCCGTTGCGGGAGCGGCTGAAGCCCGACCAGGCCTTCTGCTATGGCCGCGACTACGATGCCGCGCATCTGAAATCGCACCCCGACCAGGTGACTCAGTCGATCCGGGTTTTCCGCGGGCCGGTCGAACTCGCCTCCTACGCTTCAGGCGGCGATGTGGCCAACTGGCCGGACGGTGCCGACATCGCCGTTTCGGTGACGACCAGGCTGAAAACGGGCAAGGTCACGCAGACCTATTCCTGCCAGGGCGAGGCCGACCAGTGGCGCTGCGCGGCAAGCTCGAAGATGAGCGATTTTGCCTGCGACGTCTCGCAGAAGGAGATTTTCCTCAAGCGCGGCGCCAACGGCACGATGATGCTGGCCAACCCCAACAGCGCGCTCGCCATCGTCGATCTCTGCTCGCAGGCGGCGGATGGCAAGACGAAGTCCGACGACAAGGTCTATCGGCTGAACCCAATGCCGCAGTCGGCCTGCGCACCGTAAGGTCTGTCGTTTCAGGTGATGCCGGCCTGCGAACGGCAACTTCCTGCGCTTCCGGTGCTCACGTACTTCAAGTACGCTCCGCCCCGGTTCTCGCATCAACAGACCTTGCTCGAGATCAAGCGAACGGCACCGCCGTCGTGCCCTTGGGCAGCTTCGCCTCATCGTCCGGCTCAACATGGATGGTGACGCGGACCGAGGGGATTTCGGCCTTCAGCGCGTCCTCGATGCGGTCGCAGATGACATGGCTGTCGCCCACCGTCATACCGGCGTCGACGACCATGTGAAATTCGATGAAGGTGGCGCGGCCGGCGATGCGCGTCTTGAGGTCGTGCACCTCAAGCGCGCCCTTCGAATTGGCCGAGATGATGTCGCGGATGCGCATATGCTCCTGCGTATCCACCGCGCGGTCCATGAGGCCGCTCAGCGATTCTCCGGTAAGCTTCCAGCCCTGGTAGAGGATGTTCAGCGCCACGAGCAGCGCAAGCAGCGGGTCGAGGATCCGCCAGCCGGTCATCACCGCGGCAACAAGGCCGACGATGACGCCGACCGAAGTCAGCACGTCGGTCATGATATGCTGACCGTCGGCCACCAATGCCGGCGATCGTTCGGCGCGGCCGTTGCGGATCAGCACCAAGGCCCATGCGGCATTGACCACAGCAGCGCCGCCGTTGATCATCAAGCCCTCCCAGGGCTGTTCGATCAGTGCCGGGTTCTGCAGCGACTGCCACACCTTGGCTATGATCAGCATCGCCGCCACGACGATCAGCACGCCTTCGAGCACCGCCGAAAAATATTCGGCCTTGTGATGACCGAAAGGATGGTCGCTGTCGGCTGGTTTGTGGCTGATGCGGATGGCCCAGAGAGCGGCGGTCGCCGTGATGACGTTGACGATCGATTCCAGCGCGTCGGAATAGAGGGCGACGGAGCCGGTCATCTGCCAGGCGACAAACTTCAGCCCCATCACCAGGAAGGCGATGACGATCGACCAGAAGGCAAGGCTGGCAACCTTGCGCTTGGCTGCGGCTTTTGCCGCGGCCGCCGCCATGTCTTCCGTTGCGGCCATCGCTGCTAGGCTGCCTTTTCCTTGGCCTTGCGCGGCAGATGCGCAACGATGTTCTCGATGATGCGCATGCCGGCATTGTGGCCAAGCGTCATGATCGATTCCGGATGGAACTGCACGGCGGCGATCGGCTCCTTGCGGTGCTCGAAGGCCATGATGACGCCGTCCTCGGTCTCGGCGGTGACCAGGAAATCGTCGGGCAGGCGCACCGGATCGGCGAAGATCGAGTGGTAGCGGCCGACGGTCACTTCCTTGGGCAGGCCGGAGAAGATGATGCCCGGCTTGGAGACGCGGATGCGCGACGGCTTGCCGTGCATCGGAATGTGCAACTGCCTGAGCTCGCCGCCATAGGCCTCGGCCAGCGCCTGCAGTCCGAGGCAGACGCCGAAGATCGGCAGGTCGCGGGCGCGCGCCTTCTTGATCGTGGCGGCGCAGTCGAAATCCTTCGGCGTGCCGGGTCCGGGCGACAGCACGACGAGGTCGGGCTTCAGCCGCTCGAAAACCTCTTCCGGCACCGGCGTGCGCACCGTGGAGACATTGGCGCCGGTCTGGCGGAAGTAGTTGGCGAGCGTATGGACGAAGGAGTCCTCGTGGTCGACCAGCAGGATGTTGACGCCGTCGCCGACGTGCGCGGTGGCGCGTTCGGCACCGGCCGCATTGCCGGTCTTGGCGTCGCGGATGGCGGAGAGCATGGCGGATGCCTTCAATTCGGTTTCGGCTTCTTCTTCCTCGGGAATGCTGTCGAAGAGCAGCGTGGCGCCGGCGCGCACCTCGGCGATGCCGTCCTTGATGCGGATGGTGCGCAGCGTCAGCCCGGTGTTCATGTCGCCGTTGAAGTTGACCATGCCGATCGCCCCGCCATACCAGGCGCGCGGGCTCTTCTCGTTCTGTTCGATGAAGCGCATGGCCCAGAGCTTCGGCGCGCCGGTGACGGTGACCGCCCAGGCGTGCGACAGGAAGGCGTCGAAGGCATCCATGCCCTCGCGCAGCCGCCCCTCGATATGGTCGACGGTGTGGATCAGGCGCGAATACATCTCGATCTGGCGGCGGCCGATGACACGCACCGAGCCCGGATCGCAGACGCGAGATTTGTCGTTGCGGTCGACGTCCGAGCACATGGTGAGCTCGGACTCATCCTTCTTGGAGTTGAGCAGCTTCAGGATCTGCTCGGAGTCCGAAATGGCGTCGTCGCCGCGCTTGATCGTGCCCGAGATCGGGCAGGTCTCGACGCGGCGGCCATTGACGCGCACGAACATCTCCGGCGAGGCGCCGATCAGATATTCGCCCTCGCCGAGATTGATGAAGAAGGAATAGGGCGACGGGTTGATCGATTTCAGCTTACGGGAGATCTCGGAAGGCTCGGTCTCGCAGCGCTCGTAGAACATCTGGCCGGGCACCACCTCGAACAGATCGCCGCGCTTGAAGCTCTCCATCGCCCGGCGCACCAAATTGGCGTATTCGCCGGGCTCGTGATCGCCGCGCGGCGGGATGCGGTCGGCAGTCCTGAACGGCTCGACGGCGGCGTCGCGGGCCAGGCCTTCGGTCGAAAATCCCTCGCCGGAATAGTCGTAGCGATCGGTCCAGGCCTTGGTCGAATAGTGGTCGACGACCAGGATCTCGTCGGGCAGGAACAGCACCAGGTCGCGCTGGCTGTCCTTGCGCTCGAGCTTGTAGTCGACCGGGTCGAACTGGAAGGCGAGGTCGTAGCCGAAGGCGCCATAAAGCCCGAGATTGGCGTCTTCCTCGGTCTTGAACAGGGCGGTGATGGCGCGCAGCACCGTGAACACCGAAGGCACGCGGCTGCGCTCTTCCTCGGTGAAGACACGGCCGGGCTTTGCCACATCGAGGCGAATGAGCTTCCTCGTGGACTCGGCGATCGTTACCTCGCTTAATCCCGCGAGCGTCTTGCCGATCACCGGCAGCAGCGCCTCGCCACGGCCGTTTAGCGCCTCGATGCGCATGGCGCGGCCGCGCGCCGAGATCACCAGCGGCGGGTCGATGATGGCGGTGTCCCAGCGCGTGTAGCGGCCCGGATATTCGTAGTTCGAGGAGAACACCGCGCCGCGCCGCGAATTGAGGCCATCGACATAGGCGTCGATCGCCCCGTCATAGGGCCGGTCGTGGCGCTCGCGCGTTATCGTCACGCCGCCGGCGGTGACGAAGCGCTCGGCCCCGTTGTCCAGAACTTTTGTCGTCATTGCCGTCTCCATCAGCGTTTTGGGCAACGGACCCGGGAATGGCTTAAAAAACAAATGGCCGCCCGGACATTCCGTTGCGGCCACCCTCTCTATTCACGCGCACGCGTTCGAACAGGCCGCTGTCAGCGAGCCCACCACCAAACAGTCTTGTTCGAGCGCATGTTCATGGGATTCCCATAGCGGCGAATGAACGGCCGCGCAACTGGATTCCACGAAGCTGGTAAAGGGCCTGCCTCTCTCAGTCCTCCAGCGTTCCCGACCTTGCGTCGTCGCTCCTTTTGTCGCCGACCAGCTTCAGAAGGTCTTCGCCGGCGCGGATGATGCGCCGCGAACGCCTGGTCAGGATAAGGCCGGCCTGGGGCGCGAACACTTCCGTGCTGCCGCCCGTTTCGCCCGGGGCGTAGACGATTTTGGCGAGCCGCGCTCCCTTGGCGACGCGGTCGCCGGGCTTCACGTCATAGACGACCGCGCCACCCTTCGGCGCCGGCATCATGTCGATGTTTTCCAGCGGCGCCACGGTGCCGGTGAAGGCGCCGGGCGTGGCCAAGGCGGGATCGGCGACAACGCCGCGCGCGACAAGCAGCCGATAGAGCCCCTCGGCATCGGCAGCGGCCAATTCGCCGTCGACGTCGAGTATGCCGCGATACTCGACCGTGGTGGCGACCCGCCGGTCAAAACGCGCGACTTCGGCCGGAACGTTCTGATAGGGCATGATCGAGGCGCCCTCGAAGGTGCCGTCAGTGTCCTCGTTCCACAACAGCACCGCATCGACGCCCATGGCCGCCGCGCAATCGGCCATCGCCGGCCACAGGCTGGTGTGGATGTAGAGGTAAGGCAGGCCCTCGTCGTCGCAATGCAGGTCGAGCACGATGTCATGGCCGAGCGAGAGTTGCAGCAGTCGCGACTTCAGCCGCTGGTCGGGTGTGGCAAGAGTCGTATCGGGCAAAAGCGCGGTGTCAGGCGCGGCAAGCAGCGGGAAGCCGCGGTTGAAATTGGTGCGCGTGCCAAGATGGAAGCGGCCCTGATGCTCGCCGAAATGGTACTGCGCGCGGCCGATCGGGTTGGCCCAGGGCACGATGGTGATGGCGCCCCTGATGCGGCCCTCGGCTTCGGCCCTGGCGAGCATCGGCATCAGCGCGTCGATGGCGACCACGCCCGGCAGTTCGCCGGCATGGAGTGCCGCCTGCAGATAGGCCGAAGGCGCCGCCTTGTCCGTCCCCTCGAAGCGGAGGACCGGGAATTCGTAGGAAACACCCTCGCTGTCGCCGGCGATGCGTTCGATCGATCTGTGCATGGAGGCCTCCGGGAAAGAGGCGAACCCATGCACTTTTGCGATTGCGCTGTCGATTGGTCCAGGCCGAGGCGCTATGGGCGCAAACCACGCCGATGGCGACACTAGGCCAGCGGCTTCAGCTCCTGGGCTATGGTCGGCAGAAGCTCGGAGACGTTGGGGTGGATGTGCATGGCACGCGCCAGCGTCGATATCGGCGCCTTGGAATACATCAGGTCGAGCACCGAGTGGATCACCTCGTCGCCGCCCGGACCAAGCACCGAGCAGCCGAGGATCTCGCCGGTGTCGGCGTCGGCCAGGATCTTCATGAAGCCCTGCGTCTCGCCTTTTTCCACGGCGCGGCCGACGCGGGTCATCGGCCGCTGGCCGACCAGCGCGCGGCGGCCGGATTTCCTCACCGCGGCCTCGGTCATGCCGCAGCGGCCGAGCGGCGGATCGATGTAGAGCGCATAGGCCTCGATGCGGTCGCTGACCTTGCGCGGATCGTTGTCGAGCAGGTTGGCGGCGACGATCTCGAAGTCGTTGTAGGAGGTGTGGGTGAAGGCGCCCTTGCCGTTGCAGTCGCCCATCGCCCAGATGCCGGGCACGCTGGTCCGCAACTGGTCGTCGACGACGACGAAGCCGCGCCTGTCGACCTCGACGCCGGCCTTGTCGAGGCCGAGATCGTCGGTGTTGGGGTTGCGGCCGAGCGCCAGCAGCACATGCGAACCGACGGCGGGCGGCTTGCCGGCGGCGAAGGTGACGGCGACATCGCTGCCCTGCTTGGCAAAACTGATGTCTTCGGCGCCGAGATGCACCGTGATGCCTTCGTTCTGGAGGATCGACAGGATGGCAGCCGAGACGTCCTCGTCCTCTCGGCCGGTCAGCCGCGGGCTCTTTTCGATCACCGTCACCTCGGAGCCGAAGCGGCGGAACATCTGCGCGAATTCGAGCGAGATGTAGCTGCCGCCGACGACGACGAGATGGCGGGGCAGCACGTCGAGATCCATCATCGAGGAATTGGTGAGGTAAGGCACCTCCTCGACGCCGGGCAGGTCGGGAACGGCGGCGCGGCCGCCGGTGTTGAGGAAGATCTTCGGCGCGGTCAGCAGCTCGTCGCCGACGCGCACGGTGTTGGCGGACTCGAAACGCGCATGGCCGCGGTAGAGCGTGCATTTCTCCATGCCCGCGATCCAGGTTTCCAGCCCCGTGCGGGAAGCGCCCGACACCTTGTCCTTGCGCGCCTTGATCGCTTTGTAGTTGACGCCCACCGGGCCGGATAAGGTCACGCCATAGTCGGCGGCGCGGCGGGCGAGATGGGCGGCGTAGGCGCTCGCCACCATCGTCTTGGTCGGGATGCAGCCGGTGTTGACGCAGGTGCCGCCGACGAGCTTGCGCTCGACCAGCGCCACGCTCATGCCGGCCGCGTTCAGCCGGCCGGCGAGCGGCGTGCCGGCCTGGCCGGCGCCGATGATGATGGCGTCGAAGGTTTTTGCCGTCATGCCACGGCCGCCACGATCAGCAGGCCGCCGATGATCGCGACGGCGTCCTCGATGAAGGCGGCGGGCGGGTCCTTGCCGAAAGCTGCCGCCAGCCGGCCGCGGAACTCGGCGCCGCCAAGCGTGCCGATCACGGCGCCGATGGCGCCGGCAATCAGGCCGCCGATGGTGGCGCCGCCGGTCGCGCCGAGCACGGCGCCGCAAAAGGCGCCGATGATGACGCGGGCGCCGAACTGCTGCGGCACCTTGCGGCTCGGCGTCGACGGCAACTGGTCGGTGATCAGCTCGGCGACCCCCAGGATGGTGGAGATGCCGACGGCGATCCAGTGCCCCATGAAACTCGCCCAGCTGCCGGCGACCGGCAGCCAACCGAGCCAGGCGCCCCAGGCGGTGACGGCAAGTGCCGTTCCGGCGCGGAGCCCGGCAACGACCCCGATCAGCAATGCAAGCAGATAAAGCATGATTGACCCCCTCGATGTCAGGACCTCGCAGTCCGGCGCGAGCAAGCTAGCATAGGCCGGACATTTGGCCAGCAGGCTTTCGCCCAGCAAAGGATTGTGCTTTGGCAGTAATTCGATGGAGACGCGGCCATGACGACAAGTGAGCGCATGAAGATGGCGGCGGGCGAGTGGTACACTTGCGTCGATCAGGAACTGGAAGCGCTGCGCGTTGCCGCGCGCGATGCGGTGTTCGAGCACAACGGCCTGCCGCCCCGGCAGCGCGGCGACATCGGCCCGGCCTTACGGTCATTGTTGGGAAACGCGGGCGAGGGGGCGCGCATCGAGGGGCAGTTCCACTGCGCCTACGGGTTCAACCTCTTTCTCGGAGATGGTGTCTTCCTCAATGCCGGCTGCACGGTCCTCGATACGGCGCCGGTGCGCATCGGCAAGCGAACGCTGCTTGGGCCCAATGTGCAGATCTACTGCGCCGAGCATCACCGGGAGGCTGCAGGAAGGCAGGCGGGCCTGGAGATCGCCAAACCGGTGACGATCGGCGCCGATGCCTGGATCGGCGGCAGCGCCATCATCCTCGGCGGCGTCAACATCGGCGAGGGCGCGATCGTCGGCGCAGGCGCCGTGGTTACCCGCGACGTCGCAGCGAACACCACGGTGGTCGGCAATCCGGCGCGTCCGGTCAGGCAGCGTTGAGCGGCTTGCCGGTTCGGGTCAAAACATTGCGGCGTGTGTCGGCCTTTTGGCACCGGCACTCCTGGAGAACTCGCGCCGATATTGCATCGGCGAGGTCTTGAGCCGCGCGGAAAAATGCTGGCGCAGCGAGGTGGCGCTGCCGAAGCCGGCTTCGAAGGCCACCGTATCCATCGATTTCTCCGTCGCCTCCAGCAGCCTCTGCGCGAGCGCGATCCGCTGGTCGGCCAGCCAGTCGCCGAAGCTGGTGCCGATCGACTTCTGGAAGCGGCGCGTGAAGGTGCGGCGGGTGAGGCCGGCCGCCTCGGCGACGCTGTCGAGGCTGTGCGCCTCGCCGAGCGTCGCCCGCACCTTGTCGAGGGCCTGCGCGAACCGGTCGGCGGTCGGGGTCGGCGCCAGCGGGCGCTCGATGAATTGCGCCTGACCGCCTTGCCGGTGTGGTGACAGCACGACATGCCGGGCAAGCCGCAACGCCACTTCCGCGCCGTAGCGGGCGCGCACGATATGCAGACAGCAGTCGAGCCCGGCGGCGACGCCGGCCGAGGTTACGATGTCGCCGTCGTCGACGTAGAGCACGTCGGCGTCGACGGCGATGTCGGGATGGAGCGCCTGCAGCCTGTCGGTATAGGCCCAGTGCGTCGCCGCCTTGCGTCCGCCGAGCAGTCCCGCGGCGGCGATTGCGAACGTGCCGAGGCACAGCCCCACGATCAGCGCGCCGCGCCGGTGGGCGCGGCCGAGCGCCTCGGTCAGCGTCGCCGGAAGCGGGTCTTCGAGGTCTTTCCAGCTTGGAATGATGACAATGTCGGCATCGTCGAGTGCCGCAAGCCCATGCGGGACGGCGATGGTCAGCCCGGCGTCGGTGTGGATCGGTCCCTCCTCCATAGCGCAGACGCGGAAATCGAAGCGCGGCAGGCCGAGCCTGGTGCGGTCGGTGCCGAACACCAGGCAAGGCACGGAGAGGTGGAAGGGGCTGATGCCGTCGAAGGCGATGACGGTGACGATCGGGTCGGCCATGGGAGCTCCGGGAGAAACAGGCAAGATTGTCCCAATTCTTTCGCACGATGTCAATCGGGACACTTTTGCCGCGTTGGCGCCGGGCCTAGCTTGTGCCCATCAACCCGATCGAAAGGAGATCGCCATGTCCGCACCAGCCAATACCGCCCAGCCGCGCCGCGCCCTCGTCGTCGTCGACGTCCAGAACGACTATGATGGCGGCAACCTCGCCATCCAGCATCCGCCGTTCGGCGACAGCGTCGTCAATGTGGCGCGCGCCATGGACGCGGCGTCGGAAGCGGGCGTCAAGGTAGTGGTCATCAAGCAGATGGCGCCGGAGACCTCGCCGATCTTCGCCAAGGGAAGCCATGGCGGCGAGCTGCATCCCGAGATCGCCGGGCGAAGTCGCGACCATTATGTCGAGAAGACGCTGCCCTCAGCCTTCACCGGCACCGATCTCGAGGCGTGGCTGCGCGCCAATGCCATCGATACGATCGCGGTCGTCGGCTACATGACGCACAATTGCGACCTGTCGACCATCATCCATGCCGTGCATATGGGCTTTGCGGTCGAGTTCCTTTCCGACGCCAGCGGCTCGGTGCCATACGCCAACAGCGCCGGCTATGCCTCGGCCGAGGACATCCACCGCGTGGTCACCATCATCCTGCAGTCGCGCTTCGCGGCGGTGCTCAAGACCGCTGAATGGATCGACTGCCTGAAGACCGGCGCCTTGCCGGAGCGCGACACGATCTTTGCCTCCAACCAGCGCGCGCTGGCGCGCAATGCAGCTTAGCCGCGCTCAAATCCGCAAATGAAAAGGGCGCCGCGAAAGCGGCGCCCTTTGTTTTCGCAGCCGAAAGGAAGCCTAGAACAGGCCTTCGATCTGGCCGACCTCGTTGAGGAAGATCTTTTCGGAGGAGGGCGCCTTGGGCAGGCCGGGCATGGTCATGACCTCGCCGCAGATGATGACGACGAAGCCGGCGCCGGCCGAGAGCCGGACCTCGCGCACCGGCACGGTGTGGCCGGTCGGCGCGCCGCGCAGGTTCGGATCGGTCGAGAACGAATACTGGGTCTTGGCCATGCAGACCGGCAGGTTGCCGTAGCCGGCCTGCTCCCAGGCGTGCAGCTGGTCGCGGATCGACTTGTCGGCGATCGCCTCGTCGCCGCGGTAGATGCGCTTGACGATGGTGTTGATCTTCTCGAACAGCGGCATCTCGTCGGGATAGAGCGGCGAGAACTGCGAGGCACCGGATTCGGCGATCTCGACGACCTTTTTTGCCAGATCCTCGATGCCGGCGGAGCCTTGCGCCCAGTGCTTGCACAGGATCGCCTCGGCGCCCTGCGCCTTGACGAAGTCCTTCATAGCCTGGATTTCGGTGTCGGTGTCGGTGGTGAAGTGGTTGATCGCCACCACCGCCGGCACGCCGAACTGCTTCACGTTCTCGATGTGGCGGCCGAGGTTGAGGCAGCCCTTCTTGACCGCCTCGATGTTCTCCTTGCCGAGGTCTTCCTTCTTGACGCCGCCATTCATCTTCATGGCGCGCACGGTGGCGACGATGACTGCGGCCGCCGGCTTGAGGCCGGCCTTGCGGCATTTGATGTCGAAGAATTTCTCGGCACCGAGGTCGGCGCCGAAGCCGGCTTCAGTGACGACATAGTCGGCGAGCTTCAGCGCCGTCGTCGTGGCGACGACCGAGTTGCAGCCATGGGCGATGTTGGCGAACGGACCGCCATGGACGAAGGCCGGGTTGTTCTCCAGCGTCTGCACCAGGTTGGGCTGCATGGCGTCCTTCAACAGCACCGCCATGGCGCCGTCGGCCTTGAGGTCGCGGGCATAGACCGGCGACTTGTCGCGGCGGTAGGCGACGATGATGTCGCCGAGGCGCTTCTCGAGGTCCTTGAGGTCGGTGGCAAGGCACAGGATCGCCATCACTTCCGAGGCGACGGTGATGTCGAAGCCGCCTTCGCGCGGATAGCCGTTGGCGACGCCGCCGAGCGAGCAGATGATCTCGCGCAGCGCCCGGTCGTTCATGTCCATGACGCGGCGCCAGGCGACGCGGCGGGTGTCGATGCCGAGTTCGTTGCCCCAGTAGATGTGGTTGTCGATCAGCGCCGAGAGCAGATTGTGCGCCGTGGTGATGGCGTGGAAGTCGCCGGTGAAGTGGAGGTTCATGTCCTCCATAGGCACGACCTGCGCGTAGCCGCCGCCGGCGGCACCGCCCTTGACGCCGAAGTTCGGGCCGAGCGAGGCCTCGCGGATGCAGACGATCGCCTTCTTGCCGATGCGGTTGAGCCCGTCGCCGAGACCGACCGTCGTCGTCGTCTTGCCTTCGCCGGCGGGCGTCGGGTTGATGGCGGTGACGAGGATCAGCTTGCCGTCCTTGTTGCCTTTCACCGACTTGATGAACTCGGCCGAGACCTTGGCCTTGTCATGGCCGTAGGGCAAGAGATGCTCGGTCGGAATGCCGATCTTGGCCCCGATCTCCTGGATCTGTTTCTTCCTGGCGGCGCGCGCGATCTCGATGTCGGACTTCACTTCGGCCATGACGGCTTTCCTCTGGATTGGTCGGTGGAGGGGACGGGTTTGATGATCTGTGCATGTTCGAGACGCCGTGCGGGCGTGAGGGCATGTTCTAACCCTGTCGCTGCCGCGGCGTCAACTTTCATGCAACTATGTTTCCTGCGAAGAAAGAGTGTTCCTGCTGCCGGGCCGCTTTGGGTCGGCTATCTCGAGCCCGGTCGTTGCGCCGTATAGAAGCCAGAGCGGATGCCGCGCCGCCGTCTCAAAACAGCCGCGCAATGCACCGAATGCGACAGGGGCGACGGCGCAAATCCGCAAGCGCCCTTGGTGGGGGGATGCCGCTACTGCGTCAGCACGTTGCTGATCTCGACCATGTTGGAGCGCACCCTCAGCACGTAGAAACCCATCGTGGTCAGGTGGGTCGGCAGCAGCCAGCCGTCCTCGCGGCCGTTGGCGATGATGAAGGGCTGGATGCGCAGCGCCGAGACGAATTGCGAATCCATCGTGTCCCACAGGTTCTGCAGGTGCTTTTCCTTGATGACGTCCTCGAAGTCAGCCTGGGCGGCCTTCATCAGGCCGTAATAGCCATAGAGCTGGCCGTAGGCGAACCAGAAGCGGTCGTCGGCGCGGAAATCGAACCAGCCGTCATTGTGGTTCTCGGCGCGCTCCTTGAGGATTGCCGAGGTCGAGCCGATGTCGGACGAGATGCGGTCGATATATTGCTTGAGATTGTCGGCGCGGGCGTCGAACGTCGCCTGGCAGCTGGCCAGCCTTGCGTTGAACGAGCGCAGCTTGCGCACGGCGTCGCGATAGTAGCTCGGGGTCGGCGTCTTCGGACCGAACGGATTGAGGCCGAAATACCAGGTCTCCTCGTCGAACTGCAGATTGCCGCGCGCATCCTGGAGATCGGCGTCGATCTGCGAGGTCGTGCGCACTCGGCCGAGATTGTCGGCAAGCTCCGTCGCCGTGCGCCGAACCGCCTGGTTGATGCCGCGCTGGAAGGAAGCCTTGTTATCCATCCACGGCGTATGGTCCCAGTCGATGCCGAACAGGCCGAGCTTGTAGAGGATCATCGACGAGATCCAGGCATTCTGGTTGACGTTGAAGTCGGTCAGATCGGCCGCCACCTGGGCGATCGCCGAATTGCCGCAGGTCTTGGCCGTATCGGTGCCGGCGCCGGCCGAGACCTGCTCGCCGGCCGACACGTTGCGCTTCTCGAACGTGTAGGTGTCGGGATAGTTCGGGTTGAAATTGTTCCACCACTGGGTGGCGTAGAAGAAATTGGCGTAGAGGCCGATGAGCACCAGCAAGGCCAGCCCAACCACCGCCTTCAGGATCCAGCCGCGCTGCCCATACCAGCGGCCGGCCCACATGAACGGCCACAGGACCACGCCGACGAGAAGACCGATGCCGCGGCCGATCCACTGGAAGATCTGGGTGAAGAAACTCACAATCGGGTCAAGCATGGCTCTCGTCACCCCTCAATCAGTCAAGCCGTAAAGGCGCGTGCGGAACGCCGCCTTGTCTTTCAAATATGTGGTTTTCAGAACGTCCACAACATGCGAGCGCCAGGCGTCGCTGAAGCCGTCATAGTCCCTGTAGAAGCCGGGCTTGTTGAAGACGTAGCGCGAGACGAAGTCTTGCGGCACGAAGTCGGAGATCAGCTGGTTGGTCAGCCAGGCATCGGGATGGTCGGGCTTGGCGCGGATCACCAGGAAGCGCTGCTGCGGGAACACTTCCTCGATCTTGAGATGGCCATACTGGGCGATCTCGCGCTTGGCGGCGTTGAGGAAGGGGAAATTGCCGTCCCTGGTGATCAGGTCGGTATGGCCATGGATCCAGGTCTGCAGCCAGACCTTGTCGACGTCGGTCAGATTGCGGTTCGGCTCGGTGTCGCGGATCAGCGCCCGCACCACCATTTCGGCGCGATGCTCGAGATAGCCGGAGGCTTCGATCCAGGAGGCGCGCGGCAGCTCTATGCGGCCGGTCGCGGCGAGGAATTTGAACACCTTGTCGGCGTCCTTGATCGACAGATAGCTCACCTGCCACGGCCGCGAGCGGCGGAAACCGGGCGCGGCCGGGTCGCTGATGACGGTGGTCATGTCGGGATCGACGAAGACGTAGAGGCCGCCGAAATGGCTGGTCCAGTAGGCGTTGTGGCGGAAGATCACCTGGTCCGGCACCAGCGCGTTCTCGCGGATGTCGCCGCAGACCTTGGCCAGCTCGACCATGCGCTCCAGCATGGCGTTGTCGCGCCAGGCGTCGGGCTCCTGCTTCAACCTGTCGACCAGCTTGCCGAGCTCGGCAGCCTTGCCGAGCACATCCTCTGCCGACAGCACCCTGAACTCGACCTGATTGATCGACAGCAGGTCCTCGATATCGTCCACCTTGGGCACCGAGTCCTCGATCTCGCCGTAGATGACGTCCTTGATGGTCAGCGCGTCGATGGCGCGCTGGTTCTTGGACATGAACTCGAACATCAGCTGCGAGGTGTTTGAGAAGGCGGTGTGGACCACCGGCAGGTCGATCTGCGACGGCGTCAGGATGATGAAGCGGCGGTTGACCTCGTTGGGATCGAGATAGTCGTAGTCGCCGCATTCGTCGGCGACCTCGGGCGAGAAGCCGGTGCGGTCGATCTGGAAGCTGTTCAGCCTGGTGGGATTGAGGCCAAAGGCGACGAGCGCCTTGTTGTAACGCTGGATGAGATGCGGCTCGTCGACGGTCAGCAACCTGCCGTAGATCAGCTCATTGTCGCGCAGAAGGTCGGGTTTCTTGGCGGGACGGGTCATTTATACCTTCTCCCCGTTCACGGGGAGAAGGTGCCCGAAGGGCGGATGAGGGGCGGCGCAAGCGTTCATCGTCTCTCTCCCGACGTGGCGGCCGGCAGAAATCTCACATCGACACCAATCACTTTGCGATCCAGCCGGCCATCAAGGGCTGCGATGATCGTATCAAGCACGCTCGCGCGGCTGTTCAAAACATCCGCGTGCCAAACCCTCAATACCGACCAACCATTTCCATTCATCGTTTCATCTCTGTATCGATCCCGAGACCGACCCGCGTGCTGGCTGCCGTCGACTTCCACGACCAGATTAGCTTCACGACAGGCGAAGTCTGCGAAAAAGGGCCCAATCGGTAGTTGGCGAACAAACTTGTGGCCGTTCAATCGCCGTCCGCGCAGTTCATGCCACAATCTGTCCTCGGCATCGTTCTCAACCCTCCGTAGCTCACGGGCTCTCGTGACCTTCGACTCATTTCCTCCACGCATGGTGCTGCCCCTCATCCGCCCTTCGGGCACCTTCTCCCCGTGAACGGGGAGAAGGAAGATCATGCATTCCATAGCCCCTTCTTCTTCATCTCCTCGATTTCGCGCACGGCGCGGTCGCGCAGCCTGGTGTCGCGGATCATCTTGGTCACGGCGGCGTCGTCGGACTTGTCAGAATAGCGGAATTCCGAGTCGGCGTAGCGGTTGATCTCCTGCATGACCATGTCCATCGAGAACGGTCCGCGCAGTTCCTCGATCATCGCCTTCTTGTCGTCGTAGCTCTTGTGCATGAAGGCTTCCGGCTTCTCGAACCATTCGTCGGGCAGCTCTATGTCCATAGCGCGCATCTTGATGGCGTCGGTGACGTTCTTGATGGCGCGGCCGGTGAAGCGCGGCTCGGCATCCTTGATCATGTGCAGGTAGGTGCCGATATCGGCCATCGACTTGGGCGCGCCGTTGTCCTTCATGTAGCGCTCGTAGACCTTGATCAGCCCGTCTTCCTGCGGCTTTTCATGCTCTTCATAGGCTTCCGCCACGGCGCGCTGGATTTCCTGAGCGGCATAGAGCTTGTGGTCGCCGAGCGGGATCTTGTGGTTCTTGCCGGCGAGCAGGACGAAGATGTCGATATAGTCGTCGCGGGACTGCGGCCCGTCGACCAGCCAGCGGGCGCCGGCGCGCTGGCGCAGCGCGTCGTCGACATTCTCGGGATAGTTTGAAAACATGCCGAAGGCGCAGTTGCCGCGCACCACCGTGCCGGCGCCGGCAAAGGCGTCCATCAGGACGCCGGTGATCTCCTGCTGGCCGGCCGAGGCGCGATCGTCGGAGCGGCGCGCCGCCACCTGGTCGATGTCGTCGATGGTGCCGAAGCCGATGACGCGCGGATTGAGCACGTTGTTGATGAACTGGCGGCAGTTCTGGCCGGACTTGCCCTGGTAGGACGAAATCTGGTCGACGCCGAAATTCTCGTAGGCGAAGGGATAGCCGGCGACCTGGCAGTAATCGTTGACGAGGCCGGCGATCATCTGGATCAGCGTCGTCTTGCCGGTGCCCGGCGCGCCGTCGCCGATGAAGGTGAACAGGAAGCCGCCGAGCTCGACGAACGGGTTCAGCTCGCGCTCGAAATCATAGGCCATCAGCATCTTGGCGAGCTTCACCGACTGGTATTTGGCGATGTGGTTGCCGACGACCTCTTCCGGCTTCTTGAAGGTCATCACCAGCGGCTTCGAGCGCTTGCCGGGCGCGACGTCGAAGCCGTCGAGGGTGAAATCGTCGACATCGATGCGGATATGGGCATTCTCGAATGGCCCGATGCCGTCGAAGCGGCCTTTTCGCGCCAGCAGCCCGTCGATGGCGACGCGGGCGAAGGCGCGCGCGCGCGTCATCAGGTCCGTATCGTCCTTCGACCCGGCAATCGCCTTGTCAAGGCCGGCAATGATCGACTTCACCGCGTCCTGCTGGGTGTCGAACAGGAAGTCGGGCTCGGCGATGTCGTTGGGCGCCTCGCCGTCGCTGTCGATCAGCTGGAAGAGGTACGAGGCGAGGCTGAAGGCGGAGATGTAGGCCGAGGCCGACAGAAGCTTCTTGAAGGTCGCCGCCTCGTCGCCCTCGAGCGGCGCGCGGGCGTTTTTGGCCTGCAGGCTTTCCAGGTCGGAGCCCTCGGCGAAGACATCGGAAATGGCGAGCGCGATCGCCAGGCCGCGGCGGGCGCGGTACAGGAGCGTGTGCTGCGGAATGGTCAGCAACTGGTCGTCGGGATGGACGGCGGCGACCGTCTTCGACAGCTCGACCTCGCGCGTGCGGCGCACCGAGCCGACCGAGACGGTCGAGACGAAGCGGCGATTGGTGCCGGCTAGCGCCGTGCCGGATTCGCGCGCCGGATCCTCCAGCACGACAATGCGGGTGATGAAACTCTGCGCCGTGGCGCGGTGCTTTTCGATCGCGGCTTCCGAAATCGTGGTCAGGCCGGTGTCCATGAAGGGTGCTCCGTGGTGTGACGGTCAGACGTCTGAGATGACCTGTCCGTTGGACAGGATGTGGACCTTGTAGCCGGAAAAGATCTTCTGCGCCTCGCCGGCGGCGTAGAGCGCCTGATAGGCCTCGTGCGGGATCAGCGCATGGTTCTCGTAGCTCGACACGCCCTGGCGCGCGGCCTCCAGATCGTCGGTGTTGATGAAGAATTCCTGCGTCGTCTTCTCGCTCGAAAACAGGCCCTTGCGGCCGGGCTTCTCGGATTTGGAAAAGACCTCCTGGATGGTCCAGGTGAGCAGCCAGGCGTTTTCCGGCTTGCGCACCTTGGCCAGAACCTCGGTAACCGTCGAATTGTTGTCAGTGATGCCCGCCGAATAGAAGGGGCCGAGCACGACGCGGCGGAGCTGCTTTGGGTGCAGCGGCTCGAAATCCTTGTCGAGATTGACCGCGATCGTTGCCGGCGACAGCGTGTAGGCGGAATTCTTCTCGGTGAAATCGTCGAAGCGATGGGCAAGCTCGGGGTTGAGCAGGCCGTCGACCGGCAGCGGGATGTCGACCCTCTCATTGAGCTTGCCGTTGCTGTCGACGAGCTGGCGCACCATGCTTTCGGAAGAGTCCTCGACCGTCACCATATAGATCAGCGGCAGGTTGGCGCTGCCGTCGAAGCAGGCCCAGTGCACAAGGTAATAGGGTCGAAAGGTCTTCGGATTGACCGAGACTTTCGCCGTCTGCGCCAGCGTGAACGGGCCGAAGGTCTGCTCGCTTCTGACGTCCTCCAGATAGAGCCGCTCGGCCATCGACTTCTGCAGCGCCTCGGGAAACTCCTTGTGGCGCAGGATGAAGTCGGCCATTTCCTCGCGCAGCTCGCCGGCCTGTGGGATGTTGGCCAGCCGGCTCTCCGCCTGGCGACGGTCGTTCTCCAGTTCGAGCAGGTTCTGGAACACCGGATAGCCGCTGTCGGCGCGCGAGATGCGGAACGTCTCCATGAAGCCGAGGCGGTTGCGCCAGCAGGAAAACGACTTGTCCAGCCGCGCAATGTATTCGGCGACGATCTTGGCGACGATGCCGTGCCGGTAGAGCGGCGAGCGATCGTCGCGCATGAACACTTCCAGCCCGCTCAGCGCCGCCGTGATGGCGGAAAAATAGCGCGCCGCCGCTTCATTTTCGGGGGTCATGGGACTGCCTTGGAGACGAACGCCAGCCGCCAATCACTGCTGCACGTAGTTGGCGGAATTGTGCTTCTTCATCACCTCGTCGAAGCGGCGGGCGAAGGCATCGTCGGCCAGCTTCTTGCGGCGCTGGATGTCGGCCGAGGCCACCATGTTCTTCTCGTGCATTTCGAGCAGGTCGCCAATGTGCTTCTGCGAGGCGGCGCCGATGCCGGCCATGGTCTCCTCCGCCGTGTTGTCGACCTGGCTGCCCAGCGTGTTGATCTTGTGAGCGACATCCTGCTGCGCGGCGGTCTTCAGCGAATCCTCCAGCGCCTTGTACAGGACGATGCGCTGCTCGGTGTCGATGGTCAGCTTGTTGATCAGCGTCGACTGCGCGGCGATCTGGTTGTTGAGCGAATCGACGAAGGTCTGGAACATCGAGGTGTAGCGCTCGAGCGTCTGGCTCTCGGCCAGCAATTCCTGCTCCTTGGCCTGCTTCTCGTTGTATTCCGTGGCCATTTTCGAGCGCTCGCCCTCGAGCTGCGTGCGCTCCTTCTGGCTGGTCGAGGCGGCGATCTTGTTTTCGATGTCGAGCAGCATCGGATTGAGCTCCTCGATGCGCTTCTGCACCGCTTCGAGGTTGGACATCGTCGTCTTGCGGCGCTCGATGACCTGCGACAGGCTGCTTTCCGAGGTCTTGTAGCGCTGGTCGAGCACTTCCTTCTGCGCTTTCAAGATGCCGACGATGGTGTCGGACTTGGCCAGCAGCTCCTGCAGGTTGCCGGCCAGCGACATGTTGCGCACGCGATCGGTGCGCATGCGCTGCTTGCGCTGCGCCGAGAAGACGCCGACGAAGTTTTCCCAGCCGGTGTAGTTCTTCATGCTCTCGAATTCGGCGCCGAAGACGTTGGTGGCGTCTTCGAGGCCGATGATCAGGTCGGCGATGTTGCCTTCCATGATCTTCTGCTGCTTCAGCACATCCTCGATGCGGGCGTTCTCGATGTCGAAATTGGCGTCGCCGATCTTCTTGTCGGCCTGGGCGAGCGTGTCGAGCACGGTGCCGGACTGCTCGATCTTCGAGCGCATGTCCTGGACGACCTGCTTGGTCTTGGCAATTTCGGCATCGAAATTCTGCAATGTCGCCATAGGGGCCTCCCGCATCGGCATCGGTTTCGTGTCGGCGCGAATATATGTGGAGCATCCGGGGATTGAAAGACGCAAGACAAGAGGTGCTGCGAAAACAAAAGGTTTCGTTTCTCCCTTGAAAGACAAACGAACCATGCGCATGGCCTGACTAGCCGTCCGCCGGCGCATTTCTTTTGCAATTCGACTGTCGCGCCGCCGGGCCGCGGGCGATGCATTTCGCTTCCCGCCGGCGCATCGTCTGGATATTCGGCAAACAATTGCCGGTGAACCGGCGCCTGCCGGGCAAATCGCAGCCGCGGCAGCTCAGGGCTTGGGGTCGGCCTTGAGATAGGCAATGACATTGGCGATGTCGGCGTCGTTCGTCAGTCCGCTGAAGGCCATTTTGTTGCCGGGGACCTTCAGCTTGGGCGCGCGCAGGTACAAGGACAGGTTCGCCTCGTCCCAGACCAGGCCGGCGGCGCCGGCGTCCTTCATGGCCTGCGAATAGTTGAAATTCTGGGCCTTGCCGGCGGTGCGGCCGACGACGCCCAGAAGGTGCGGTCCGACCTTGTCGTGATCGGTCGTCGCCTCATGGCAGGCCATGCACCGGTTGAAGACCTTCTTGCCAAGGGCCGCGTCGCCATCGGCATGGGCGGCAGCGATGGGGGCGAGCAGAAGGATAGCGGCGGACGAAATGGCTCGAAGCATGGCGGGACTCCTGGCTGAGGGCACCTGGATAGGGCCCATGCCTTAACAAACGCCGCACATGATGGCGGGATTGCGGAAGGAGCGCTCATCCGGGCGGCGCGCCTCGCGATGGCGCAAATGGCGACCCGCTTCCGGTCAGGCCTTGGTGAAGCCGATGAAATCGTCAGGCGCGGCGCGACCCATCTCCTCTTCCCAGTGGCGGCGGCAAAGCGAGACATAGACGTCCTTGCCGATCGCCACCTGCTCGCCCTGCCTCGCCACCTTGCCGTCGGGTCCCAGCCGCACGACCATCGTCGCCTTGCGACCGCAGCGGCAGATGGTGCGCACCTCGCGCAGATCGTCGGCAATCGCCAGCAGGGCGCGCGAGCCGGAAAACAGCTTGCCCTGGAAATCGGTGCGCAGGCCGTAGCACATGACCGGTATGTTCAGCCGGTCGGCGATCCGCGCCAGTTGCCAGACCTGGTCCTCCTCGAGGAACTGCGCCTCGTCGACGAAAATGCAATGCACCGTGGTGTGCTCGTGGTGCTCGGCGACCCGGGCGTAGAGGTCATCGCCGTCGCGGAACATCTCGGCCTCTGCCTCGAGGCCAATGCGCGACGAGATCTGCCCGCTGTCGCCCTTGCGGTAATGGCCGGCGACGAACAGCATCGTGGTCATGCCGCGCTCACGATAGTTGTAGGACGCCTGCAGCAGCATCGTCGTCTTGCCGGCATTCATCGTCGCGTAGTTGAAGTAAAGCTTGGCCATGCCGCCCTTGAGGTGTGTCGAGTTTCAGGTGATGCCGGCCTGCAAACGGCGGCTTCCTGCGCTTCCGGTGCTCACGGACCCTGACCTGAATCTCGGCACACCTTATGCCGAGTTGCGGCGAGGCGGGGAGGGGGCGTCGGCGCATTCCCCTGAAAAAGCTGCCGGCCATCAAAAAAGCGGCAGCCGTGTCGCTGATCGGCCAGTGCGCGCCGTTGATCGTGATTGTCTTAGTGCTTGAAACCGCTCCAGAATGGTGTTTGGCTGACGAAACAAGGCGGGGACACAAACCGTAACTTCGCCGCGCCAAAAAGAATCGCAATGGGAGAATATCTATGTCGCGCATGAATTCCTTCGTCGCCGGGCTCGGCCTGGCGGCTTTCCTGTCCACCAGCGCTGCTTTCGCCGGCGACCCCGAAAGCTGCAAGGCGGTGCGCCTCTCCGATGTCGGCTGGACCGACATCCAGGCCACGACCGGCGTCGCCTCAGTGCTGCTCACCGCGCTCGGCTACGAGCCGCAGGTGATCCAGCTGTCGGTCCCGGTCACCATGGCCTCGCTGAAGAACAAGGACCTCGACGTCTTCCTAGGCAACTGGATGCCGTCGATGACCAACGACATCAAGGACTACACCGCCGACGGCTCGGTCGAGACGATCAGCACCAACCTGACCGGTGCCGGCTACGGCATCGTCGTGCCGACCTATGTGGCGGACGCCGGCGTCAAGACGCTGACCGACCTCGGCAAGTTCAAGGACAAGTTCAACGGCAAGATCTATGGCATCGAGGCCGGCAATGACGGCAACCGCATCATCCTCGACATGATCAAGAACCCGAAGGACAATCTCGAAGGCTTCGAATTGGTCGAATCCTCGGAGGCCGGCATGCTGACGCAGGCCGAGCAGTCGATGAAGAGCAATGAGTGGATCGCCTTCCTCGGCTGGACGCCGCATCCGGTGATGGGCGCCATGAAGATCACCTATCTCGACGGTATGGGCGACAGCGGCTTCGGCGCCGCCACCGTCTTCACCAACGTGCGCAAGGGCTACACCACCGAATGCCCGAATGCCGGCAAGTTCATCGCTAACCTGAAGTTCAACCTGGACATGGAAGGCGAGATGATGGACGCCATCCTCAAGGGCGGCGATGCCAACACGGTCGCGACCGACTGGCTGAAGAAGCATCCGGACGCCGTCGCGCCCTGGATCGCCGGCGTCACCACCTTCGACGGCGGCGATGCCGCCGCGGCAGTCAAGACCGCGCTCGGAGGCTGAGCCGACCATGAATCCGGCATGACCGGAGCAAGGGCAGCCACCATGGAAAAGGCTGCCCTTTTTCATATCCTGTGACAAGATGACTGTCCGGCAAGGACGGCGCAGCCAGAGAGGGGCAAGATGGATCCGATTTCGAAATTCCTGGTCGCCTACAAGATCCCCATAGGACCGTGGGGGAAGGCTTTCTTCGGCTTTCTCACCGACAATTTCGACACCATCTTCAGGGCCTTCTCCAACGGCCTCAATTTCCTGCTCGACGGTCTGGTCGACATCTTGCTGGTGGTGCCTCCGGTGCTGCTGGCACTGGTCATCGCCGTCATCGCCTGGTTCCTGCAGCGCTCGCGGCCGCTGGCCATCGCCGTCTTCATCGGCCTCATCTTCATCATCAACCAGAACCTGTGGAAGCAGACGGTGCAGACGCTGGTGCTGGTGGTTGCGGCCGCCGCCATGGCGATGGCCATCGGCGTGCCGCTCGGCATCTGGGCGGCGCACAAGCCGAAGGTCTATCGCATCATGCTGCCGGTGCTGGACCTGATGCAGACGCTGCCGACCTTCGTTTACCTGATCCCGGTGCTGACCCTGTTCGGCCTCGGCAATGCGCCTGGCCTCATCGTCACAATCATCTTCGTCATCCCGACCGCGGTGCGGCTCACCCATCTCGGCGTCGTCTCGGTGCCAAAGGCGATCATCGAGGCCGGCGAGGCGTTCGGCGCCACCAAGAGCCAGCTTCTGTGGAAGGTCGAGCTGCCCTCGGCGCTGCCCACCATCATGGCGGGACTGACGCAGTCGATCATGCTGTCGCTGTCGATGGTGGTGTTCGCCGCGCTGATCGGCGCCGGCGGCCTCGGCACGGAAATCAACCGCGCGCTCGGCTCGCGCCGCATCGATCTCGGGCTTGAAGCCGGCCTCGCCATCGTCGTGCTGGCCATCGTGCTCGACCGGATGACGCGTATCGGCGTTGGAGGCAAGAAATGACCGTCGCCGTTGATTTCAAGGATGTCGATATCGTCTTCGGCGCCGATCAGGCCGGTTCGTTGGCGTTGATCGACAGCGGCGCGAGCCGCGCGGAGATCCTCGAGAAGACCGGCAACGTGCTGGGCTGCGCAGGCGCCAGCCTGACCGTGCACGAGGGCGAGATTTCCGTGCTGATGGGCCTGTCGGGCTCCGGCAAGTCGACCCTGCTCAGAGCCGTCAACCGGCTCAACGTGGTCTCGCGCGGCCAGGTCCTGGTCAAGGACGGCGACCGCACGGTCGATGTCGTCACCTGCGACGAGGCGACGCTCAGGCGCCTGCGCCAGAAGCAAGTGGCGATGGTGTTCCAGCAATTCGGTCTCTTGCCCTGGCGCACGGTGGAAGAGAATGTCGGCTTCGGCCTCGAGCTTGCCGGCGTGCCGGAAGCCGAACGCAAGGCGCGCGTGAAGAAGCAGCTCGAGCTCGTCCATCTCGACCAGTGGTCGAAGAAATACGCGCATGAGCTCTCCGGCGGCATGCAGCAGCGCGTCGGCCTGGCGCGGGCCTTCGCCACCGAGGCGCCGATCCTGTTGATGGACGAGCCGTTCTCGGCGCTCGATCCGCTGATCCGCACCAAGCTGCAGGACGAGTTGCTGCAGCTGCAGGCGGAGCTGAAGAAGACCATCATCTTCGTCAGCCACGACCTCGAGGAGGCGCTGAAGATCGGCAGCCACATCACCATCATGGAAGGCGGGCGCATCGTGCAGACCGGCGCGCCGGAAGACATCGTGCTCAGGCCTGCCAACGACTATGTCCGCGACTTCATCGCCAACGTGAATCCGCTGTCGGTGCTGACCGCCTGGAACGTCATGCGCGACCGCCGCGACCTCGACCACGGCGAGGACGGCTGGGTGTGGCTCGACCGGCGCAAGACGACGCGCTTCAAGATCGACGATCACGGGCTGGTGTCGGCCGCCGAGCGCGACGGCAAGCCTGCGGTGTGGGTCTCCTGTGCCGATGTCGAGCGGCAGCCGGAGGAGACGTCGCAGGTCTTCTGGGCGACACCTGGCACGTCGCTGAAGACGGTGATGCTGGCCATGCACCGCTCGCAAACGGCGCCGGTGGCGCTGTTCGACGAGCAGTCGCGCTTCGTCGGCGCGATCGGCATCCGCGACGTGCTGAGCGCCGTGCTGCGGCGGTAGCCGCGGGTTCGAGATTGCGGGCGCGACCCAGGGTGCGAGGCCGCACCTTGGTACGGCTGGCAGGCACCGCCACCGTGCCCTAGTATGATCCCTGCGGCGGCGGATCGCGCCGCGGACGGGAGGTGCAGGGATGATTTTCCGACAGCTCTTCGATTCCGTATCGGGGACCTACTCCTACCTGCTGGCCAGTCGCCGGGGCGGCGAGGCGCTGATCATCGATCCGGTGCTGGAGAAGGTCGAGCGCTATCTGCAGCTCGTCAACGAGCTCGACCTCAAGCTGGTCAAGGCGGTGGACACGCATCTGCATGCCGACCACATCACCGGCCTCGGCGCGCTGCGCGACCGGACGCATTGCGTCACGGTGATGGGCGAGCAGACCAAGGCCGACGTGGTGTCGATGCGGCTCGCCGACGGCGACAAGCTGGCCATCGAGGGGCTGGCGCTCGATGTCATCTACACGCCCGGGCATACCGACGATTCCTACAGCTTCATCCTGCCGGACCGGGTGTTCACCGGTGACACGCTGCTCATCCGCGGCACCGGCCGCACCGACTTCCAGAACGGCGATCCGCGCCAGCAGTACGAATCGATCTTCGGCCGCCTGCTCAAGCTTCCCGACGAGACGCTGATCTTCCCGGCGCATGACTACAAGGGCGAGACGGTCTCGACCATCGCAGAGGAGAAAGCCTTCAACCCGCGCCTGCAGGTGAAGTCGGTGGACGAGTATGTCGAGATCATGAACAACCTCAAGCTCGCCAACCCGAAGATGATGGACGTCGCCGTGCCGGCCAACATGAAGGTCGGGCTGCATCAGGACGAGATCGCCGGGCGCGGCTGGTCTGTCACGGCGGACGAGGCGCTGGCGATTGTCGGCAGGCCGGACGTGGCTTTGATCGATCTGCGCGAGAGCGCCGAGCGGGAGCGGCATGGCGTCATCCCGGGCGCCATCCATCTGCCCTATCCCAGGCTGCAGGAGAACATCGCCGCCGGCGGCATGCTCAATGAGTTGGCTCGATCGACCAGCAAGCAGCTTTTGTTCTACTGCGCCTTCGGCGAACGCTCGGCGATGGCGGTGCAGGCGGCACAGGACGTCGGCATCGCCAACGCCCGCCATATCCAGGGCGGCATCGACGCGTGGCGGAAGGCGGGCGGGCCGCTTTTGCGGTAGGCCGTGGCGGCACCGCGCGGGCCGGATTTCAGAAGATCAATTCAGGCCGATGCGCCTGGCGCCGTGCCGGAACATGGCTTCGGCGTCCCGGTCGAAACGGAAGGTGGCGATGAAGTCGTCGGCACGATAGTCCGGCAGGGTCTTGCGGATGGCGGCGGCGAAAGTGCGCGCCTCGTCCTGCCGGCCGGCCAGCGCCAGGCAATGCGCGGCGATCGCCAGGATGATGATGTGGGCGTTGGGGCGGGCCGCCGCCTTCAGCGCCCATTCCGAGGCCTCGGCGAACTCTCCAAGGCGGGCATGGGCCATGGCGCGGGCGCCCATCATGCCGAACAGCAGCGGGTCGAAGGGGCTGAGATGGCGCGAATGATCGGACGAGCCGATCGCCGATCGCGGATCACCCGACTGGGAGTGCACGAAGGACAGCGCGTAGTGGCCGAGCGCGAAATTCGGGCTGAGATCAACGGCCCGCTCCAGCTCGAGCAGAGAGCCGTCGCGTTCGCCGCGCAGCCACAGCGCCCGGCCCATGGCCCAATGCGCCGCCGGATTGTGTTCGTCGACCAGAAGACTTTGTCCGGCGGTTTCGAAGGCAAGCGCAGCTTCGTGGTCGCGGTCGCCCCAGCGCTGGAAGGCGTTCTGCCAGTGGGTGAAAGAGAGGCCGGCATAGGCGCGGGCAAAGGTCGGGTCCTGCTTCAGCGCCATGTCGAAGAACTGGTGGGCCAGCTCGTTTTCGGTCCGGGTAAAGCGGTACATGTGCCAGAGGCCGCGATGGTAGGCCTCCCAGGCGTTGAGCGAATTGGGCGCCTTCAGCATCGCGCGGTTGCGCTCGACAGTGGTGACCTCCGCCGCGATGGAGGACACGATGCTGTTGCCGATATCGTCCAGCACGACAAAGATATCGTCCGGCCGGTGCTCGAACGTCTCGGCCCAGACAATGCGTGCGGTGCGCACCTCGACCAGTTCGACGGCGACGATCACCCTGCCCGACAGGCTGCGGACGGAGCCGGTCGCGACGTAGTCGACATTCAGCCTGCGCCCTGCATCCTCGGGCGAGATGTCCTTCTCCGCCAGCGCAAAGACCGAGCCGCGGGCGATGACGAAGAAATCCCTGAGCTTGGCCAGGCGGGTGATGATGTCATGGGTCAAGCCGTCGGCCAGCCCACCACGAAAATCCGCGGTGCCGGCGTGCTCGACGAACGGCATGACTGCGAGCGAGGCGCGGCGTGTCGCCGATGTCTCGGGCTCGGCCGGAGCGACCGGTGCCTGGGGCACTGCAAACGCCGGCACGGATCGCACGGGTGGCGTCGCGCTGGACTGACGGGATCTTATTTCCTGCCATGCCTCGCGCAGGGGGGCGAAATCCAGCTCCTCTGACTCGAAGAGCCGCGCGGCGGTAGCCAGATGCTCCTCGCACGCGCCGATCTGGCCACGCCGCGCGCTGTTTTCCAGCAGCGCAAGATGAGCGCGACTGTCGAAAGGGGCGAGTTCCAGCCATTTGTCGATATAGGCGCCTGCCTCGTCGGATTCGGCCGGAAGCAGCCCGATCAGATGCTCCAGTATGGCGACATGGCATGACCTGAAACGACGGCGCTGCGCCGTCAGCCAGCTGTTGAAATGCGGGCTGCGGTCGAGTTCCAGCCCGTCGAGGAAATCGCCGGTGAAAAGGTGGGAAAGCGTCCTCAGCCGCTCGAGGCCAAGGCTCTCGATGCCTTCGGCGACCGCCGTGGCGGCTTCCACGGCATCGATGCCAAGTCCGGCAAGACGAAGCGCGACGGTGTCGCCTTCGGTCTCGATCCGGCGCCGGCCCGGCTCGTCGAGCGCGCCGCGCAGCTTGCTGAGGCACCAGCGTAGCTCGCCGCGCGGATCGTTCGGCACATCCCACAAAAGCTCGCACAGGCGGCTGCGTCCGACCGGGTGCGGCGCAAGCGCCAGATAGGCAAGCAATGCACGCAGCTTGCGCGACGCCGGCAGCGCCACTGGCATGTCGTCGCGCCAAATAGCCAGCTGTCCGAGCAGCCGCACGGAAAGGCCGGCGGCAGTGCTTTTCAGGCTCGCTCGGGCGGATTCCACGTGCGTTTCCACGCTCGCTCCCACGCTGACCAGTTGCTCCATGTTCTATCACCAAACCCGACAAGGCGCACCGGCAGCGGACATTCCGGCCGGATGCAGCCGTTGCCGAAATGAAGGCACGTCGAGCAACCTAACGCGGCAAGGTCTCGAAACCTCGCCGCCAAGCCCTCCGGTTTGTAACCGGATCGTGAGGACCAAGAGGAGACCAGACATGTTGCAGCAGTTGAAGATCAGAACCACGGCCGGGCGCGGCCGGTTGTTCGACAGCATTCTCGACACGGTCGGCGATACGCCGGTCATCCGCATCAACAATCTCGGCCCAGGCCATGCGACGATCTATGCGAAGGCCGAATTCTTCAATCCGGCCGCATCGGTCAAGGACCGGCTGGCGCTCAACATCATCGAGGAAGGCGAGCGCAGCGGCGCGCTGAAGCCGGGCCAGACCGTGGTCGAGGCGACCAGCGGCAACACCGGCATCGGGCTCGCCATGGTCTGCGCGCAAAAGGGCTACCCGCTGGTGGTGACGATGGCCGACAGCTTTTCCGTCGAACGCCGCAAGCTGATGCGCATGCTGGGCGCCAAGGTGGTGCTGACGCCGCGTGCCGAGAAGGGCTTTGGCATGTACAAGAAGGCGGCCGAGCTGGCCGAGGCCAATGGCTGGTTCCTCGCCCGCCAGTTCGAGACCGAAGCCAACGCCGCCATCCACGAGGCGACCACGGCGCGCGAGATCATCAACGACTTCGCGGGCTCGCGGCTCGACTATCTGGTGACCGGCTACGGCACCGGCGGCACGGTGACCGGCGTCGGCCGGGTGCTCCGCCGGGAGCGGCCGGATGTCAAAATAGTGCTCGCCGAGCCTGCCAACGCCCAGCTGGTCGGCAGCGGCAAGGCGCAGCAGCGCGGCGCCGGCGGGGCGCCGGATGCCAGCCATCCGGCCTTTGAGCCGCATCCGATCCAGGGCTGGACGCCGGACTTCATCCCGAATGTGCTGCAGGAAGCGATCGACAAGCGCTTCTATGACCAGGTGGTGCCGATCCCCGGTCCGGAAGGCATCAAATGGGCGAAGGCGCTGGCGCAGCAGGAGGGCATCTTCACCGGCATTTCCGGAGGCGCCACCTTTGCCGTGGCGCGCCAGATCGCGGGCACTGCTGCCGCCGGCTCGGTGATCCTGTGCATGCTGCCCGACACCGGCGAGCGCTATATGTCGACGCCGCTGTTCGACGGCATCGAGACCGAGATGGATGCCGAGGAGATGGCGCTCTCGCGTTCGACGCCAAGCTGCCAGTTCGACGCCTGACGACAGACTCGTGGCGCCGCCGCCCTCGATGGCGGCGCCACAAGATGTGAGAGAGGGGCAAATGGACAGTTTGGGGGAAGCGTCAACAAGCATGGCCGCGGACGAGACTCTCGATCCGCCGGACTGGGCCGATGTGAAGGCCCTTTCGCACCGCATCATGGACGATGCCATGGGCTATCTGCGTGATGTCCGCGAGCGCCCGGTATGGCAGGAGATGCCGGCCGAGGTGCGGACCTTCTTCACGGCGCCCTTGCCGCGCACGCCATCGCCGCTTGCCGACGTCTATGGCGATGTCGCCCGCAACGTCATGGCCTATCCGATGGGCAACATCCATCCGCGGTTCTGGGCCTGGTACATGGGGTCCAGCAACTTCACCGGCGCGCTCGGCGATTTCCTGGCGGCGATCCAGGGCTCCAATCTCGGCGGCGGCAACCATGCCGCCGGGCTGATGGACAGCCAGGTGGTCGACTGGTGCAAGGAGATGGTGGGCTTTCCGGCCTCGGCCAGCGGCACGCTTGTCAGCGGCGGCTCGATGGCCAACATCATCGGGCTCACCGTGGCGCGCAACATCAAGGCCGGCATCGACGTGCGCGAGCATGGCGTTGCCGCCATTCCGATGCCGCTGCGCTTCTACGCCTCGGACCAGGTCCATTCCTGCCATCGCAAGGCGATGGAAGCACTCGGCCTCGGCAATCACGCGCTGCGCCGCATCCCGACGGATGCCGGGCTGCGCATCGATCTCGCGGCGCTGCGTGCGGCGATATCCGAGGATCGCGCCGCCGGCTTCAAGCCGGCCTGCGTCATCGGCACGGCCGGCACCGTCAACACCGGCGCGATCGACGATCTGCGGGCGTTGGCGGTGCTGGCGGCGGAAGAGGACCTCTGGTTCCATGTCGATGGCTGCATCGGCGCTTTGATCGCGATCGCGCCGGGGAACGCATCGCTGGTCGCCGGGATCGAGCAGGCGCATTCGATCGCGCTCGATCCGCACAAATGGCTGCATGCGCCATTCGAGGCCGGTTGCGCGCTGGTTCGCGATGCCGCGGCGCATCGGGGCACTTTCGCGGTTACGCCGGAATATCTGGAATCGGCGCCGCGCGGCCTCGCCTCCGGGCAATGGCTGCATGATTACGGCCTGCAGACGTCGCGCGGCTTTCGCGCGCTCAAGGTGTGGATGGCGCTGAAGGAGCATGGCGTCGAGAAGTTCGGCCGCCTGATCGACCAGAACATCGCCCAAGGCCGCTATCTGGCCGGCCTCATCGCGGCCGAGCCGGCACTCGAACTGACGGCGCCTGTCACCATCAACATCGTCTGTTTCCGCCATCGGGGAGGCGGCCTGTCCGGCGAGCAGCTGAAGGCGCTCAACACCGAGATCATGCTGCGGCTGCAGGAAGAGGGCATCGCCGCCCTCTCCGACACTACGGTGCATGGGCAGCACTGCCTGAGAGTGGCGATCACCAACCACCGGACGCGACGCGAGGACCTCGAACTGCTGGTCGCGGAAACCTTGCGTATCGGCGCGGAACTTGCGGCGCGGATGTCGCCGGCGGGAGAGCAAACATGCCCTTGATAGACTATGTGGAAGAAGGCTCGGGGCCGCCGGTGCTGTTCGTTCCGGGGTCGTTCAGCACCCATGCGGCCTGGCGGCCGATGCAGAAATGGCTTGCGCCCGGCTATCGCATGATCGGCACCAGTCTCTGCGGCTACGGGGCGACGGCGGAGACCCGCAGGCGCGATGATTTCGGCATGCGGCACGAGCTTCGGATCATCGAGCATGCGGCACGCCGCGCCGGCGAACCCGTGCATCTGGTCGGGCATTCCTTCGGCGGTACGGTCGCCCTTGCCGCTGCCCTGGCAAACTCCGTCGAGGTGGCGAGCCTGACGCTGTTCGAGGCAAATCCGCTGGCCCTCCTTGCTCGGCCGCCGAGGCGGAATATCCATCAAGAAGTTCTGGAACTCAGCCGCGAATTTAGCGCCGCCGTCGATGCCGGCGAAGCCGATGCGGCGGCCATGATCATCGACTTCTGGGGCCGTCCGGGAACATTTGCGGCGATGCCCGAGGCCGTCCGCGACTACTGCCGCAAGACTGCGGCGACCAATGCGATCGACTGGCTGACGGACTTCGGGTTCGAGGCTGGGGTCGAGGACTACCGCCGCCTGGACATTCCGGTTCTCCTCGTCAGGGGCGAGTTCGCCAATCCGGCGATGGTGGCCATGACCGACGTGCTGGCACGGGCTTTGCCGAATGCGCGTCGCGCGGTCGTCGACGGCGCCGGCCACTTCCTCATTGCGACCCATGCGCAAAAATGCGCCGCGCTGCTGACGCGATTCCTGACGGTTGCGGACGCGGCGCTGCCGGAGCTCGCGATGGTGGTTTAGCGGCTGAGGCAGGTCGCCGGATTGAAAGGAGCACTCATTCGGGCAAGCCGGCCAGCCGCAGCGCTTCGACATATCTGGCGAAATAGTCCGGCTTGATCAGCCCCACCCTGTATTTGAGGTTGGAAAGCGTCAGTTCGGGATCGAGCCGCAGCGAGCGCGCGATATGCTTGCTCGCGGCATCCAACCTGCCGGCCATTGCATTGCTGGCGGCCGCGACGCGCAGGCCGGTGAGATAGTATGGCTGCGCGCGGGAAGCCGCCTCGGCAATTGGCCACGCATCATCGTGGCGGCCGGCCACGAAATGCGCGAAAGCGGTGAATGACTGCATGAAAAAGGTCAGCGGATCGAGCGGGCTTAGCCGCCTTGCCCGCGACAGGTGCTCGATGGCGATGTCCGGGTCGTCGTGGCAGGCCTTGAGGCAGCCGCTGGCGCTCCAGGCGGCGGCGCAGTTCGGATTCAGCACGAGCGCGCGGTCGGCCAGTGCCGAACCGGCCTCGTAGTCGCCCATGACATAGCCCAGCGCCAGACCACTGAAGGCCAGCGCCACCGCGTCGTCGTGGCCGGCGATGGCGACGTTGCCGACCAGCCGCGAGACCTCGGTGGTCTCCTTCTGCCGGTCTGTCATCCAGCCATTCGCCATCCGCCAGAAATAGCACCAGGCGGCAGCGCCTTGCGCGGCGGCAAAATCGGGGTCGAGCTGGATAGCCTTGTAGAACTGCGGCAGTGCCTCTTCCAGCCCCTCCCTCGTCCAGCGGTAAAGGCTCGCCATGCCGCGCAGATAGTGGTCGTAGGCGTCGAGACTCTCGGTGGGCTTGCGTTTGGCGCGCGCTATCTCGGCCTGCTCGAGCCTGGGCGAAATCGCGCCGATGACGCTGGATGCGACGAGGTCCTGCAGTTCGAACACCTCCGCGATGTCGCCTTCGAAGCGATCAGCCCAGAGAGTCACCCCCGCCGTCGCTTCGATGAGCTGGCCCGCCACGCGCAGCCGGCTGCCGGCCCTGCGGACGCTGCCCTCCAGCACGTAGCGCACACCGAGTTCCCGTGCCACGCGCGTGACGTCGACCGCCTGGCCCTTGTAGGCAAAGGCGGAATTCCGCGCGATCACGAACAGCCAGTTCACATGCGACAGCGCCGTCGTGATCTCCTCGACGACGCCGTCGGTGAAATATTCCTGCTCGGCGTCGCCGCTCATATTCTGGAACGGCAGAACAGCAATCGACGGCTTTTCCGGCACTGAAACGGCAGGGCGCGGCGGCTCCGCCTTCGCTTCCGGGCGGGACGGTTCGACCTCAGGCGGTCCGCCCTCGGCCATCGGTTCCGTCAGATGCCCCGGCGCTTCGATGCGTTCGAGCAGTGCCCGCGTCGCCTCTTCGGGCTCGACTCCGAGCTCGCGCTTCAGGGCTTCCTTGCAGGCCAGGAACTGGCGGAAGGCATCGTTGGTCTTGCCGCGGCTTCGGAAGATCCGGATCAGGGCGCGGTGGGCCTGCTCGGCGCATGGGTCGAGAGCCACCAGCCGCTCGGCCAGTCTTTCACACGCCTGTTCCTGGTGCGAACCCAATTCCGGCAAGAGGCTCAGTCGCTCGACCAGGTCCAGCGCCTTGCGAGTGTAGGTCGCCCGAAACGGCGCAAGCCATTCGTCGATCTCGTGTGGGAATGCCAGCCCGTCGAGCAGGTCGCCCCGGTAGAAGTCGGCCGCTGCCGCGAGGCTTGCACCATCATCGGCCTGGCACTTCTGGTCAAAAATCCAGATGTCGGCTTCATCGGCATTCGCCGCCAGCCAGATGGTGTCGGCATTGCCTTCGATGCGAATGGTCTCGTCGCCTGTGGACGGAAACAGCCGCCTGATGTCGACCAGGGCCTGGCGCAGGCTGTTTCGCGCCTGCTGCTCGCCGCCGCCAGCCCACAGCATCGCCGCCACCCTCTCGCGGCGAAGGCCCTTGGGGCCAGCCAAAACGAGCGCGGCAAAGAGCAACGCCGTCTTGCGCGTCGCGAAATGCAAAGGTTGCCCGCCTGCGGAGGCAACCTCGATGTCGCCAAGCAATCGGATATGCACCCCGACCCCCGAGAAACAGCCTCAGATAGAATATCACGTCCCGTCGCCGACTTAACGACGATTTAGCGCTGCTGTTCGCGGTTTTTCCCCGCGTTTTCACGCCTGCATGAACATCGGCAAAGCGCGCCGGTGGGACATTGCCCTCGTGAGTTCGAAAGAGGGAGAATTGCAATGACCTACATCAGCCTCAGCAGCTTCCGGCCGACCTCCCGTTTTGCCGGCACTCTCGCTGCCCATGTCGCGACCGCCTTCGCCGGGCTTCGGCGCTGGTATCAGGATGCCATGCAGCGCAGGGCTCTGGCCGGACTGTCGATATCTGACCTGAAGGACTTCGGCTATCCCGTCGATGAAGCTCCCGCCGATGTCGCGGCCCGCGGCCGCATCGCCGGGCGCAGTCCTCTGCGGTGATCCTTGCCGACGCGCACTGCCTGAATTGCCCTGCAGGCGCTTCTCATCCCTTGCCGGCAGCCAGCGGCGCGCCGGGCAGGTAAAGCATGATCGGCCGGATTTCGTAGACCGCGCTCGGATTGACGCGCTTGAGGTCGCGCGCCGTGGCAATCGCCTCGTCCTGGTCGGCGCAGTCGAGGACATAGAGGCCCAGCAACTGTTCCTTGGTCTCGGCAAAGGGTCCGTCGATCACCATGCCGTCGCCTGGGCCGCGCAGCGTGACGGCTTTCGCCGTCTCGCCCAGCCTCGCCGCCGGCCCAAGCTTGCCTGCGCGGGTCAGCCTGTCGTTGACCTCGAGCAGGTCGACCATCAGCGCGGCATCCTCCTCGGGCGTCCAGGACTGGACGGTTTGTTCGACGTGGTAGGCCAGGATAGCGTAGAACATGGGTGCGATTTTCCTCAAGCCGGAGCGGGCCGCACTATCCCAAGGATGGCATGGCTGATCCAGTCCCCACGGCAAGCGGCCCGCCGCCTCCTGACTCAAGCTGCCAGCGGCAGGCGCAGCTCCGTCAGCAGGCCGCCGCCAGGGTTGTTGGAGAGGCTGATTTCGCCGCCGGCGGCGCGCGCGATGTTGCGGGCAATGGTCAGGCCAAGGCCAAGGCCGCCGGTCTGGCGGTTGCGCGACTGCTCGATGCGGACGAACGAGCCGAACACCGCGTCGAGCTGGGCCTGGGGGATGCCCGGACCTTCGTCGCGGATGGCCAGCGTGACCGTGTGTTCTGATCGCTCCAGGCTGAGATGCGCCTTCTTGCCATAGGTCACGGCGTTCTGGACAAGGTTGGTGACGCAGCGTTTCAGCGCCACCGGCCGAGCAACGCAGATCAGGCCGCGCGGCCGGGTGCCGTCATGGTCGAACGAAACCTCCTCGAAACCGTCGGCGATCGATTCCACCAGCGACCAGAAATCGATGCGTTCAGCCTTTTCCTCGGTCACCTCGAACTTGGCGAAGTCGATGACGGAGCTGGCGATGCTCTCGATGTCGGCGAGGTCATGGGCGAGCGCTTCGCGGGCCGGCGATTTGCGCAGCAATTCGAGGCGCAGCCGCATCCTGGTCAGCGGCGTGCGCAGATCGTGGGCAAGTGCCGCCGCAAGGTGCTCGCGGTCCTCGACATAGGCGCGCAGCCTGACCTGCATGGCATTGACCGCCTTGGCGGCGGCGCGGATCTCGCGGCTGCCGGTCTCGGCGATCGGCGGGAACTTCAGGTCGTTGCCGATCCGGTTCACGGCGGTTTCCATCATCCGGTAGGGCGCGGTCAGCCGGCGCAACGACCAGATCGACATCACCACCACCAGCCCGGCGATCAGCGAATAGAGCGGCAGGCTGTCGAAGCTCAGGATCGGCCCCACCGGGGTAATCGGCTCGGTGAAGTTCAGCCATTGGCCATCGGCAAAGCGCAGCGAGGCCGTCAGCTTGTCGCTCTGGGCGAAATCCGCCGCCAGCACCAGGAGGTCGCGCTCGACCTGGCCGACATCCTTGTTGGGAATGACGCCGCCGGGAGCATCGGCCTCCTGCGTTGCCGGATCGCGCCGCACGCGCGCGTCGGTGATGCCGAATTTCGACAGGCGGCCAACGAGAATGTCCTCCAGTTCGGCAAGCTCGTCGTCGCCGGCAATCGAGGAGGAGACGGCGGGCGTATCGGAAACGGTCAGCGCATAGGTGGCGTTGAACAGGCCTGACGCCGTCGCCTTGCGCTCCTCCGGCGTCGCATCATGCATCAGCTGCACCAGCGAGAAGGCGCGGTCGTTCAGCCGGTAGAGGTCGACCACGTCGTTGGCGGCGGCGCGGTCGCGCGAGACGATGTAGAGCGTCGCGACCTGGCTGATCAGCAGGCCGGCAATGACGATGAGCAGCACCCAGACGGGCAGGGTCTGCGGCAGGAAGCGTCTCATTCGGTGGTCGTCTCGGGCAGGAACTGGTAGCCGCCGCTGCGCACGGTGAGGATCAGCTTCGGCGTCTTGGGGTCGTCCTCCATCTTGCGCCGCAGCCGGCTGACCAGGATGTCGACGCTGCGGTCGAAACTGTAGCCGGTGTCGCCGCCGGACAGCTCGATCAGCTGGTCGCGGGTCAGCACGCGCTGGGCGCTTTTGACGAAGGTCTGCAGGAGGTTGAATTCGGCCATGGTCAGCTCGACCCTGACGTCGCCGGGCGCCGTCAGCCGGCGGCGCGAGCAGTCCATCGTCCAGCCGGCGAAATGGTAGATCTGCTTGGCGGCCGGCCGGCGCGGCTCGGCGACGCCGTTGCGTCTCAGCACGGCGCGGATGCGGGCCAGCAGCTCGCGCGGGTCGAAGGGTTTCGGCACATAGTCGTCGGCGCCCATCTCCAGCCCGACGACCCGGTCGGTGGTCTCGGTGACGGCCGTCAGCATGATGATCGGCGTGGTGTAGTTGGCGCGGAGCTCGCGGCAGAGCTCCAGCCCGCTCTTTCCCGGCAGCATCACGTCAAGCACGATGAGGTCGACCTGCGCGCGCCGCAGGATCGCCTCCATCTCGGTGCCGTCGGCGGCAACCGTGGTGCGCAGCCCGCGCTTCTGGAAAAACTCCTGAAGCAGGTCGCGTATGCCCTTGTCGTCGTCGACGATCAGTATGTGTGCGTCGGATTTCACGGGAACCCTGTCATTCTGGTGGCCTGTGGTCGTTCTGATATCACCCACACGATAGAATTCCGGCCATATCTTGGCCAGTGGCGACGATGCTTCGCGAGGCTGGATTCACCAGAAACAATCCAGAAACAAAATTCTACAGTCGGGAAAAACTCCTGAAAAATTTCAAGGGCATAACTGGTGTCGTGGCGGTCAGGTCATCGGCTGCGACGCTAGTCTCCGGAGTAACGGACAAGACCAATGCAGAGGTTCACGATCAGCTTGATGGGTGCGTTGCTCAGCATTTCGCTCGTCACGGCAGCGGTCGCGGCCTCCAACGCAAAGGTGACGCCGATCACCCGGGCCGAGCGCTGCAGCGATCTCAACCGCCAGGTTGACGAAGCCCTCGAAACCCATGCCGCGGCAACGCAGGTCACCGCGGCGAAGGCACTTCAGAGAAAGGGAAACCGGTTCTGCGCCAACAAGAAGCAGGCACAGGGAATCCGGATGCTCGCGAACGCTTTGAAGCTGCTTGGAGTGACACCGATCGACCCGGTTCAGTGACGCTCAAACCCCGACCCGCACAAGAAAAGGAAATGAAGCCATGAAAAAGTCCCTCCTCTCCGCCCTCGGCCTCGGCATTGCTCTCGCTTTCTCGATGCCGGCTCTCGGCAATGCGGCCGCGACCACGACCGCTGCTCCGGCTGCTTCGACGACGACCGCTCCGGCGACCGCCGCGCCGGCCAAGGCTGCTCCGAAGAAGGTTGCCGCCAAGAAGGTCTGCAAGGTGACCAAGACGCACAAGTGCCCGGTCAAGAAGGCCAAGAAGGCTCCGGCGAAGAAGTCCTGATCCGCAAGCCTGTTCTTGCAATCGAGGCCGCTTCAGCCGCACCCCGGCTGGGGCGGCCTTGGCTCGACTGGTGCCGACCTCCGAACTGAGGCGCCAACCGGGTCACGCTGAAACCGGTCCCACGGCCAGCGATCCTTAACCCGGTCGCAATGCCGATCCTGTAGGACAATCCGCATGAAGAAGCGGTTTTCGTCCCTTATGCGTTCGATGGCGCTTGGCGGCCTGGTCGTCACAGGTCTGGCCAAGATGCTGATCCTTTTGACCGCCAGTCCCGTGCCTGACCCTGCCAGCGGACGGACCGAGCCTTCGCTGTTCGCGCCCAAGATCTCAACCAACTGGGACTACATCACCCCGCTGCAGACCTGGCTGCTGATCGTGCTGATGGGCACGACCCTGATCGCCTTCGCGGCCTGGGCGCTCATGGCCTTGATGGAACGCAGGGCGGACGGGCCGCCCATCGACCGCATCGCCGGCCGCCACGGCCGTTGAACGGCAGACGATAGATCCCACATAGATTCGTGAACGGCCGCGCCGTCGGCGGAAATGGACGGTCGCGTTCGCGCATGACAAAATGTGAGCCTTCCTTGCCGCCGCCGGGTTCCGATGCCTGAAACCGTCACCAAGCCACGCACCAGGACGAAGCCGCAGACCGAGCGGCCGAAACTCTACAAGGTCATCCTGATCAACGACGACTTCACGCCGCGCGAATTCGTGGTGACGGTGCTGAAGGCCGAGTTCAGGCTGAGCGAGGACCAGGCGCAGCGGGTGATGATCACCGCGCACCGGCGCGGCGTCTGCGTCGTCGCCGTCTTCACCAAGGATATCGCGGAAACCAAGGCGACGCGGGCGACGGACGCCGGCAAGGCCAAGGGTTATCCGCTGCTGTTTACGACGGAACCGGAGGAGTAGGGTCGCGACTGCCTTTTCTCCCCGTCACTATACGGGGAGAAATGTCCGGCAGGACAATGAGGGGCGGCGCTGGCGCTAGAAGAGTTTCCCCTGGATAATCCGTGACGATCGCCAATCACTTCAGTTGGCGCCGCCCCTCATCCGCCCTTTGGGCACCTTCTCCCCGTGAACGGGGCGAAGGAAGGAGGGGCTACCGCCCCTCGCGGTACCACATCGAGCCCATTGCCAGGAGCAGCAGGCCGAGGCCGAGGAAGCCGCCGAACAGCGGCACGCGCGAGACGGCCTTGAGCAGGCTGTCGTCGGTTGTGCGCAGGCCGATCCAGTCGGCGCCGGATGCGACACCGGAAGAACGGACCGGAACGATCGAAGGCAGCGTCACGCCGCCGGTAATGCCGCCGAGCGCGGAGGTGGCGGCCAGCCGGCGCACGCTGCCACCGGTCGCCTCGACCGGCGCCTTCAGCCGGTCCTCGGTCGAGATGACATTGGTGAACTCCGGCGCGTTGATCGGGCCGACATGGGCCAGCGCGGTGAGGTCACCATTGCCGACCTGGTAAAGGCCGATCTCCTTGGTCTCGACGCTGCCGAGGAAGATGCCGGGTTCGGACTTCTCGAGCCTGACGATCAGCGCCTTGCCGGACGGCGTGATGACCTGCGCGGGACCAGGGTCGTCGCTCATCGTCTGGCGGCGGATCTCCAGCACCATGCCGCGTCCGTCGGCAGTCAGCCGCTCCTCCTCGAGCTCCGGCTCCTTCATCAGCCAGTGGGCGATGCGGCGGTAGAGCTGGACATGCGGGCCGCCGCCTTCGAAGCCGCGCGCCCACAGCCAGCCCTGGTCGGACAAGAGCATGCCGACGCGGCCTTCGCCCTTGCGGTCGAGCAGGAGCAGCGGCAAATTGTCGGCGCCCTTCATCACCACTTCGCCTTCGGGGTTCTTGACGCCGATGGTGCGGAACCACCGGCTCCAGTGCGGCGGTTCGGTGTTGGAGCCGTCGAGGCCGCGCGTCACCGGATGGCGCTGGCCGAGGTCGGTGAGGCGCGGGTAGAAGGCCTTGTCGACGACCTCGCCGCTCGGCATCGCCGGTAGCGCCGACATCAGCGGCGTACGGGCGATCGAGCTCTCGCCGGCATATTCGGGACCGGCGGCGATCAGCAGCGCGCCGCCCTTTTCGACATATTCGGAGATGTAGTCGTAGTAGAGGATCGGCAGCACGTCGCGGTGCTGGTAGCGGTCGAAGATGATCAGGTCGAAATCCTTGATCTTCTCGACGAACAATTCGCGCGTCGGGAAGGCGATCAGCGACAGCTCGTTGATCGGCGTGCCGTCCTGCTTTTCCGGCGGCCGCAAAATGGTGAAGTGGACGAGGTCTACCGAGGCGTCCGACTTCAAAAGGTTGCGCCAGGTGCGCTCGCCCGCATGCGGTTCGCCGGAGACGAGCAGCACGCGCAGATTCTCGCGGATGCCGTCGACCAGGGCGATGGCGCGGTTGTTGGCATCGGTCAGCTCGCCGGGCTCGTGATCGATGGCGAGCTCGATGATGTTGCGGCCGGCATTGGGAACGGTGACCTGCAGCGGCATCGTCTGGCCGATCGTGGCGCGCTCGACCGAGACCTGCTCGCCATTGATCGAGACGCGGACATCGACCTGACCGGCCTGATCGCCAGTGGCGATGACACGGTAGGTCATGTCGAGCGGCTTGCCGACGAGGCCGAAGCGCGGCGCGTTCTCGAACCTGATGCGGCGGTCCTTCTCGTGGTCGTTGCCGGTGATCAGCGCGTGCAGCGGCGCGCTGAAATCAGGCGCGCCGGCAGGTGCGTCATGCACCTCGCCGTCGGTGATCATGATTGCGCCGCCGATGCGCGACGGCGGCACGTCGCGGAAGGCGCCTTCCAGCGCGCTGAACAGCCTGGTGTCGGTGCGTTCCTCGGCGGCATCTGACTTGCCGGCCTCGACGACGCGCACGTCGAACTGCTTGAAGCGGGCAAGCCGCTGCTGCAGCCCGGCGAGCGCTTCGTCGGTCTGCCTGGTACGCTCGCCGATGTCCTGGCTCTGGCTGCGATCGACGACGACGGCGACGACGCTCTTCAGCGCGTCGCGCTCCTCGTCGAGGAACACCGGGTTGAGCAGCGCGGCGCCGAGCGCCAGCAAGGCTGTGAAGCGCAGCACCGAGCCGCGCTGGCGGAACCACAGGCCGACCAGCGCCAGCAACGCCAGCGGCGCCAGCACGGCGGCAAGCCAGGGCCAGGACAGAAGCGGTTCGAAGGAGATCGACCAGTTCATGCTTACTGCCCCAGCCGTTCGAGCAGGACAGGCACATGCACCTGATCGGATTTGTAGTTGCCGGTCAGCATGTACATCATGATGTTGACGCCGGCGCGCAGCGCATAGATCCGCTGCATCGGGTCCGCCGGCACCGTCGGCAGCAACGGGTCGCCATTCTCGTCCACCGCCCAGGCGCCGGCGAAATCATTGGCGGTGATCAGGATCGGCGAAACGCCGTCGCCGACGCGCACCGGACGGTTCTCGGCGTTGCTGGCGTCAAGCGAGGCCTCGACCCAGAGCGGGCTGCCGTTGAACCGCCCGGGAAACTCCGGAAGGATGAAGAAAGATTTGGTCAGCACGTGGTCCGAAGGCACCGGCTCCAGCGGCGGCACGTTGAGATTGCCGAGAATGTCGCGCAGCCGTTCCGTTGCCGGACTGGTCGAGTTCGCGCCGATGCCGTTGGCGAACTGGTCGCGGGTATCGAACAGCACCGTGCCGCCCTGCTGCATATAGGCGTCGATGCGGGCGATCGAGGTTTCGCTCGGCATCGGGGCGGTGGGGTCGATCGGCCAGTAGATCAGCGGGTAGAAGGACAATTCATCCTTGGCGATGTCGACGCCGGCCGGATCACCGGGCTCCAGCGCGGTCTTCTCGATCAGGAAGCGGGTCAGGCCTTCCAGTCCGGCGCGGCTGATTGAATCGACGCCGGGCTCGCCGGTCAGCACATAGGCGATGCGGGTCTTCGAGATGTCCTCGATCGCCTGCGTGTCGCCCGGCTTCGCGTCATCGGCGCGGGCGAGGTCGGCATGGCCGACAAGCGCGCCAAGCGCGATCAGCAGGGCAGCCGCGGTGGTCGCTGCGGCGCGCCGGGGTCGGCGCGAGAGCAGGCCGCCCATCCAGAACACCGCCAGCGTGTCGAGCACCATCAGTACCAGCGCCGCCGCGACCAGCGAGCCCTTCAGATTGCGCGATTCGTCGAAGGCGTACTGGATGCTGGTCACTGGCAGCGAAAGGTTGGGCCGGGCCAGCGGCGCGAAGGTGCTCGCGGCGTCGAGCAGATTGTGGGCGAACACACCGGTCTCTGAGCCGTAGAGGCCCGGCGGGTTTTCGATCGTCACCGGCAGCGGACCGGCGCCCGGCACCAGCGGCCTTGCGTCCGGCGTCGGCGGCACCAGCGTGCCGTCGGCGGCGATCATGCGGTAGGGCGCCAGCGAGGTGGCGGCGGCTTCGGCATTGGCGACGGCGGCTCCCTGGTTGCGCGACAATTGCACGATGCGCCTCAGCATCTCGACGAAGCTGCCCGAGATCGGCAGGTTCGACCATGTCGCCTCGGGCGTGACGTGGAACAGCACCAGCGTGCCCTTGCCCTTCTTCAGCCCGGTGACCAGCGGCGTGCCGTCGGCCAGCGTCGCCCAGGTGCGCTCGACGATGTCGGGCGTCGGCTCGGCCAGCACCTGCCGGGTGACGGTGACCTCGGTCGGCGGGGCGAGATCGGCGAAGGGCCCGGTCTTCGGGAATTCGGTGACCGGCTGCGGCGTCGTCCAGGACAGCGCGCCGCCCAGCGCGCGCTCGCCGCTGCGCAGCCTGACCGGCAGAAGGTCGTCGTCATTGCCGGCGGCGGCCAGCCGCGAGCCGGCAAAGCGGACCAGCGTGCCGCCCTTGTCGACCCAGTCGGCGAGCTTTGGCCGCACCTGCTCGGGGATAGTGCCGACATCGGCCATGACAATCATTGCCGGCTTCTGATCGAGCAATTGCGGGATGGCGTCGGCAAGGTCGACGCTCGACGGCTCGACCAAATCGGCGAAGGGCTGCAGCGCGCGGCGGATATAGTAGAGCGGCGACAAGAGCGGCTGCGCCTGGTCGGCCTCGGACTGCGACAACAGCCCGACGCGGCGGCGTTTGGAGCTCTCGTCGAGCACGCGCACGGCGCCGGCCTGATGCTCGCCGTCGAGCGCGATCGAGGCAAAGTCGTTGCGCAGTTCGAACGGCACCGCCATCGTGCCGGTGGCCGTGGTTTCGCCCGGCGAGAAGGTCAGCGTCGCATCGGCGATGCGGCGGCCCTTGTCGTCGAAGGCGCCGGCGATGACCTGGGCGGGCGCCGGATCGCCGGGCGGACGGATCGCGGTCAATGCAAAGCCATCGACCTGGTTGTCGGCAGCGGTCAGGCCGGCCAGCGTGATCCGGTCAGACGTGGCCCAGACCAGCCGCGCCGCATTCTTCGACAAAAGCGTGTCGAAGGCGGCTTCGTCGCCTTGCGCGGCGAGCCCGTCGGCGAGCACGGCGACGCTGGCGCCGGGATGGCTCTCCAGGCTTGCCGCGACGCGGGCATAGACGGCGGGGCGGTCGGTCGGGATGGGCCGCGGCTTGGCGGCGCGCAGCCTGTCGAGCGCCGTCGCGGCATCGAAGGGGCCGATCTCGGCGTTGGGCTTTTCGGCGGTGAAGGCGATGATGACAGGCACGCCGTTCGAGCCGGCGTCGGCGATCAGCCTTTCGGCCGTGGCGACGCGCTTGCCCCAGTCGGCGGCACTTGCCCAGTCATTGTCGATGACCAATGCCAGGGCCGAGCCTTCGGCCGGCAGTTTTTCACGCGGATTGAAGACCGGTTCGGCAAGTGCGACGACGATCAGGGCGGCCATCAGCAACCTCAGCAGCGTCAGCCACCATGGGCTTTGCTGCGGCGTCTCCTCGCGCTTCAGGACGCGGGCCAGGATCTTCAGCGGCGGAAACACTTCCATTTGCGGCTTCGGCGGGGTGAGCCGCAACAGCCACCAGATCACCGGCAGCGCCAGCAGGCCCCACAGCACCATGGGCGCACCGAAGGAAAGCGGCAGCCAGCTCATGCGCCGATCTTTCCGGCAGGACCGGCGGTCAACCCGGTATGACCTGTGGTCAACCCGGTATGACCTACGGTCAACCCTGGATGACTGCCTTCGGCGGTCAAAGCCATGTGGATGCGCACCAGCGCTTCGGAGGCGAGGCGGTCGGTATGGTTGACGGTGAAGCTCCAGCCCAGCCGCTTGCACCAGCCGGCCAACTCCTGGCGGCGGGCGCCGTAGAGCAGGCGGTATTCGTCGCCGAGCATCTCGGCGCGGCCGGCGGTCAGCTTGTCGCCGGTTTCGGGATCGGTGAACTCGGTGCGGCCGGCATAGGGAAAGGTTTCCTCGGCCGGGTCGGCGACCTCGATCAGATGGGCGCGCACGCCGTGGCGGGCGAGCACGTCGAGCCAGGCCATGGTCTCCTCGACCGGGTCGAGGAAGTCGCTGACGAGGACGACGTCGGAAAAGCGGCGGATGCCGGAAAGATCGGGCTTTGCCGGCAGCGCGCCGGCATGGCCGAGCTGGGCCGCGATGCGCTCGGCGCCGTTGCGGGCGGTGAACGGGTCGGTGAGGCCCGGCCAGGCGATGCGCTCGCCGCTGCGCGACAGCAGCTCGGCCATGGCCAGCGCCAGGACGAGCGCGCGCGATTCCTTGGAAACGCCGGCGCCGGCCGATTTGTAGAGCATCGAAGGCGAGGGGTCGGCCCACAGCCACACCGTATGGGCCGCCTCCCATTCGCGGTCGCGCACATAGGTGTGGTCGTCGCGGGCCGAGCGGCGCCAGTCGATGCGCGAGGAATCGCCTTCGACATAGGGCCGGAACTGCCAGAAATTCTCGCCGATGCCGCGCTTGCGGCGGCCATGCCAGCCGGCGATCACGGTGTTGACGATGCGGCGCGCCTCGACCAGCAGGTCCGGCACCAGCGAGGCCCGCAACCGGCCACGGGCGAGCGCGTCACGCGTCGCAACCGGTGCCTGGACCTCGCCTATTCGTGCCATCAGATGCCTTTTGCCAGTTTCGCCACCACGTCGCGCACCGAGGTGCCTTCGGCGCGGGCGGCGAAAGTCAGCGCCATGCGATGCTGCAGCACCGGCTCGGCCAGGGCACGGATGTCGTCAACCGACGGCGCCAGCCTCCCATCATACAGCGCCCGCGCTCGCGCGCACAGTGTCAGCGCCTGGCTGGCGCGCGGCCCGGGACCCCAGGCGACGAGCTTGTCGGTTTCGGCGTGCCCCTGGCCGGGGCGGGCCGAACGCACCAGCTTGAGGATCGCGTCGACCACGCTTTCCGGCACCGGCATGCGGCGGATCAGCGTCTGGATCTCCTTCAGCCGGGCCGGCTGCAGCACATTCTGCGCCTTGGCGTCCTCGACGCCGGTGGTCTCCAGCAGGATGCGGCGTTCGGCTTCGATTTCCGGATAGAGGATGTCGACCTGCATCAGGAAGCGGTCGAGCTGCGCCTCCGGGAGCGGATAGGTGCCTTCCTGCTCCAGCGGGTTCTGCGTCGCCAGCACATGGAAGGGCGAGGGCAGGTCGTGGCGCGCCCCGGCGATGGTGACGTGGTATTCCTGCATCGCCTGCAGCAGCGCCGACTGGGTGCGCGGCGAGGCGCGGTTGATCTCGTCGGCCATCAGCAATTGCGCGAAGATCGGCCCGGAGATGAAGCGGAAGGAGCGCTTGCCGAACTCGTCCTGCTCCATCACCTCGGAGCCCAGGATATCGGACGGCATCAGGTCGGGCGTGAACTGGATGCGGCGGGAATCGAGACCGAGCACGACGCCCAGCGTCTCGACCAGCTTGGTCTTGGCGAGGCCCGGCACGCCGACCAGCAGCGCATGGCCACCGGCAAGCAGCGCCACCAGCGTGCGCTCGACGACGGCATCCTGGCCGAAGATGACACGACCGACGCCGTCACGGACTTTCGAGATGTCCGCCAGCGCCTTTTCGGCCTCGGCGATCATGTCCTTTTCGCTGATCGGGCTTTCCTTGATCATCACGCTCATGCCGTTTCGATCCTTGTGCTGGAAATACCGGCTTGCACTGTCTGTGCCGCAGAATGCCGCGATTCGGCCTCGCCTGGCGCCTGCATTTGAACTTAAATCACAGACTTAGGCTGACAAGCGGAACAACAGTGACTATTTCGTGACCATGACGGAGCTCACAGAACATCGTGAACAGAGCCTCACCAGCGCCACCGAGGCGCGCGGGCTGGAGGCGCTGATCTCGCGCGCGACCCGCGCCGGCAAGGGGCCGGCGCCGGTGGAGCGCTGGAATCCGGACTTCTGCGGCGACCTCGACATGGAGATCAGGGCCGACGGCACCTGGTTCTATCTGGGCACGCCGATCGGGCGCATGCCGCTGGTGCAGCTGTTCTCCACCGTGTTGCGCAAGGACGCGGACGGTAGGACCTATCTGGTGACGCCGGTGGAGAGGGTGGGGATACGCGTCGTCGACGCCCCCTTCGTCGCCGTCGAGATGGATGTGTCCGGCGCCGGCGACGACCAGGTCATCACCTTCCGCACCAATGTCGGCGATGTCGTCGAGGCCGGGCCGGGCCACGCCCTGCGCTTCGTCGACGAGGAGGCGACCGGCGGGCTGAAACCCTATGTGCTGGTGCGCGGCCGGCTGGAGGCGCTGGTGGCGCGGCCGGTGATGTACGAGTTGGTCGAGCATGGCGAGGAGATCGACATCGACGGCAGGACGATGTTTGCCGTGCGCTCCAGGGGCGAGGTCTATCCGATCATGCCCGCCGAGAAGCTGAAACGGCTGAGCGCGTGATGGACCAGGTGACGCCGGCGCCGTTCTCGACCGTGGATTTTCGCCAGCGCGTCGCCGCCCAGGCAGACGCCCATGCCGGCGACGACTATGGCGATCATCGCTTCAATCCCGGCCATCCCAGGCTGAAGCACGTAAAGCCGCTGCGCGACGCCGCCGTGCTGATCCCGGTGGTCGACCATGGCGCCGATGCGACGATGCTTTTGACAAAGCGCGCCGAGAAGCTGCGCAGCCATTCCGGTCAGGTGGCCTTTCCGGGCGGCACGATCGACCCGACCGATCCCAGCCCGGAAGCGGCGGCGTTGCGCGAAACCTTCGAGGAAATCGGCCTCGAGCGCGATCATGTCGAGATCATCGGCCGCATGCCCGACTATGTTTCCGGCAGCGGCTACCGCATCGCGCCGGTGCTGGCGGTGGTTCGGCCAGGCTTCTCCTTGACGCTCAATGCCGACGAGGTCGATGCCGCCTTCGAGGTGCCGCTGCGGTTCCTGATGGACCCGACAAACCACGCCCGGGACAGCCGCATGTGGGACGACCTCGAATGGTTCTTCTATGACATGCCCTATGGCGGCCAGCGCATCTGGGGCGTCACCGCCGGCATCATCCGCACCCTCTACGAAAGGCTCTATGCTTGAGTGCTCCCGTATCGCTCGCCGGCAGGGCGGACTGGCTGAACGAGAAGCACCTGCAGCGTCTGCTGGCAGCGCTTTCGGATGGCGATGAGCGGGCGCGCGTCGCGGGCGGCGCCGTTCGCAACACCCTGCTCGGCCAGCCGGTCGCCGATATCGACGTCGCAACCACGACGCTGCCGCAGGAAACCATCCGCCGCGCCGAGGCGGCCGGCTTCAAGACGGTGCCGACCGGCATAGAGCATGGCACTGTCACGGCGATCGCCGGCGGCAAGACCTATGAGGTCACCACGCTGCGCGCCGATATCGAGACCGATGGGCGGCGGGCAAAGGTGTCGTTCGGGCGCGACTGGAAGCTCGACGCCGAGCGGCGCGATTTCACCATCAACGCGCTCTATGCCGAAGCTGACGGAAACGTCGTCGACCTGGTCGGCGGCATCGCCGACATCGCGGCGCGCCGGCTGCGCTTCATCGGCGATGCGGAAGCGCGCATCCGCGAGGATTACCTGCGCATCCTGCGGTTTTTCCGTTTCTTCGCCTGGTATGGCGACGGACGACCCGACGCCGAAGGGTTGAAGGCCTGCGCGCGGCTGAAGGACGGGCTCGGCCAGCTCTCGGCGGAGCGCATCTGGTCCGAACTGAAGAAGCTCCTGTCGGCGCCGGACCCGTCACGCGCGCTTTTGTGGATGCGTCAGGCCGGCGTGCTTACCAGCGTTCTGCCGGAAAGCGAGAAATGGGGCATCGACGCCATCCATGGGCTGATCCGGACCGAGAAGGACCTGGGCTGGGCAGCCGCTCCGCTGCTGAGGCTGGAAGCCATGGTGCCCCCCGATGCCGCGCGGATGAAGACGCTTGCCGAGAGGCTGAAATTTTCCGCCGCCGAGGCGGGGCGGCTGAGGCACTGGGCGCTGGCGGCGGCGATCGAGCCGAGGACGAGCGAAGGCGAACTGGCCAAGAAACTCTATCTCGGCGATCGTAACGGCATCGCCGACCGGCTGCGGCTTTCACTGGCTTCCGCGCGGGCACGGGCGGCCGAGGACAATCAGGCGCTGATCGATGCCGGCGGCTTCTCGCGCCTGCTTGCCTTCGCGTTGAAATGGGAGAAGCCGGTATTCCCGATCAAGGGCGCCGATCTCGCCGAGCTTGGCGCGGCGCCCGGCCCCAGGCTCGGCGCGATCCTGAAAAGTCTCGAGAAGGAATGGATCGGGTCCGGTTTCACCCTTGACCGCGGCGCGCTCATCGAGCGCGCCGTAAAAGCGCTTGAAGCTTAGAGCAATTCCAGGAAAAGTGTGTAACGGTTTTCCGTCCGGAATTGCGTAAAAACAAATAGTTAGAGCGGTTCGGCGATTCCATGAAACGCTGAACCGCTCTAGATCGCAACTTACCTGATCGAAGCGGGAGCCAGTGCGCGTGAAAGGCTGGCTTCGCCCTTGCCGTAGACGGAGGCGTTGTAGTTGAGCAGCGTGTCGGTACGAGCCGTGTTCAGCAACTGGTTGGTGATCTGTGTCGGCGTTGCCGTGGTGAATTTGCTGCCAACGATCGCCGCGTAGCCGGAAATGATCGGCGCCGCGAACGAGGTGCCGTAAAGGCCCGTCTTGCTGCCGGTGACACCCACGACAAGGAAATGGCTCTGCACGAGCGGGTTGGAGCCGGCGTAGTTGGAGTAGGAGGCAAGCTGGGCCTTGCTGGTCGTCGTGCCGTTGGTGGAGAGCGCGCCGACGAAGATCGCCGAGGCTTTGCCGACCAGCGCGAGGTTGAGGTAATCCTGCTGGCCGTTCTTGATGCCGCCGACGGCGACCGCATCGTTGCCGGCGGCCTTCGAGACGACGGCCGACCCCTTGGTGGCATAGGAGATGATCGAGGCTTCCTCCGGCGCCCAGCCGATCTGGCTGGTGCTGTAACCCGCCCTGGCGTACATGCCGTAGCTCAGATTGAGCACGTTCAGGCCCGCCGCCAGCGCAACCGACGAGCCCGTCGAGAAGTCCTTCGACCGGATGGCTGCCAGGGGCGCAACCATGCTGGCTTCCTGGCGGGTCCATTCGCCGTGCCGCTGGTTTTGCGTGCCGAGGCCGAAATTGCCGGAGAAGCGCGACGTGCTGCTGAAATCGTCGACGATGGTGATGGTGACGCCACTGCCCTTGTAGCCGGCCGCCCATGCGGCGCCGACCTCGGGGCTCATCCAGCTCTGCACCGTCGCTTGCGTCGTCGGCGTGGCCGGGATCGTGGCGCTCACGCAAATCGACCCTGCGCCGTGGCAGAGCGCGGCGGTCTGGTCGGCGTCGAGAGCTTCCTGCGCCGAAGCGATCGGCGCCGAGAAGATGGCAAGCGCGGCGGCGAGGCCGAATTTCCAGTGGTTGGCTGACATGCTCTTACTCCAGTCGAACAGGAACCAGGATGGACGATTGTGAACTTCGAGGCGGGTCAACCTGCTCATGTCAGCCTCCAAGGTCAGAAAGTAACACGGTAATTCAGCCAGAGACGCATGGTCTCCGGTTTAGCGTTAACCAGATATTTCAGGGTTTGCTCAGGTGCCATCTCGGTGGCCGCGAGCCGGCAGTTGACGCTGTAGGTGCCCAGGTCCCCATAGTCGGCCACGCACGGCTTTTCGGTGAGGTTGCCGCCGATCGTCGAGGTCAGCGAGAAGGACAGGGTGCTGCTCGCACTCGGGTGCATCTGAGTGAGGAAGCCGAGCTTGAAGCTGGGCTCGATGCTGTACTTCTCGGCGCTTTCTCCGGTGCCGAAACCCCACAGGATTCCGGTGTCTTCAGTCAGCTGGGTGAGAAAGTCGACGTGGAGGTCGACCCAGGTGGCGTGATACCACCGGTTGAACGATACCCACGATCCGCTCTGCAACTCATAGCCGCCGTCGCCGAGGCCTCTGGCCCGGTCACTGAGCTGCGAGCCCTGGTGCATGTCGACAAGCGACGTCGTCATCTCCTGCCCGGACGCCGGAGGCGCGCCAAGGAAGGCGGACAGCAGCAGCGCTGTCCAACGGAAACTACCTCGATTGCCGGACCTTTCGCGCATGCGCGAAAACACCTCGCCCCACCGTTTCCGGATCAGCGCCTGGTGGCGACGGGCTTCTCTGGCTGCCCCTGTATCCGGATTATCTCCCCGATGGTGGCACGACTACCGTTACCGCCGGGTTATCCAAGCAGGTGCGAATATAAGTATTTGATTGAAAATATTTGCGCTCTTCGGCAGCCGTGGCCGGAAGTGGGGCGGGATGCCGTCGGATCCGGCATCCCCTTCGCCTGCTTGTTGGCCGGATCGCGCAAGATCCGTGATCTGCTCCGGCCGGAAGCCGTTACGCGGCGTCACGCACCTTCTGGATACGCGAGCGGATCGCCTCGATCATCGTCTCGCGAATGGTCGTTTCGCCATGCGTCTCGCGCATGTGCTCGACGGCACGGCGCATCACCTCGGCCTCTTCTTCGGCGCGTGTATGCCACTCACAGCCCGGCACGAGCGATCCGCAGTGGAATTCCTTCATCGGATTCTCCTTTCCTCCTTGGAGCGCCGACCGACATCCGATCCGGCACTCTGATGCGCGCACGATCCTTTTTCGAACATCCCTTTCGTCGAAAACCTGGGGGCCTTCGGGTCGTGTACTGGCGAGCAACCATAACACGGCTCGCTGGCTTTGGTTGCCGCAAGAGCCGAAAAAGGCGGAGCATTGCTGCTCCGCCCCTCTTACGCTACCTCGGAGCAAGACCGGAAATAGCCCTGTCTTGCTCCTGCGAGCAGGCCGTCACTTCATGATCTTGACTGCCTCGGCAACCTTGTTCTTGCCGCTCATGTCCCAGGAAACGCGGACCTTCTCGCCAGCCTGCAAGCCAGGATCCTTGAAGGCCTTGGACAGCGTAAAGGTGGATCCATCATCCAGAACGAGGCTCATGGCCGTTCCATCGAAGCTCTTCACCGTGCCAGTGGTGTGTTTGACCGCCGCGAAGGCGGCGCCACCAGAGGCGAGAAGAGCAGCGGTTGCTGCCGTCACAATAAGCTTGCGCATGGCATGTTCTCCTGGAAAATGCGGGCACCCTGAGAGCGAGATGAAATCTCGCTCCGGGGAAGGCGCCCACTCGATCAAAGGCCGTCCGGTCACGTCGGGTCGCGGCTCACGGGAGAGAAGAGCCGCCGGCGTTTCCCGGCCCGGAAACGACAAATAGCCCTGATTTTTCAAATGCCTATTAGACGAAAAAGATAATCCGGTCGCCACATTGCGCGCCCAGATTCGGCGAATGGGACGCCATTGCGGCTCACGTCCCGCTCACCGATATTTTACGGCCATCTTACCTCAGGCGGCAGGCTGGAGAGGATCGAGACGACATTGCCGCCGGTCTTCAGCCCGAAGATGGTGCCGCGATCGTGAAGCAAGTTGAATTCGGCGTAGCGGCCGCGCCGGACGAGCTGTTCGTCGCGGTCGCCATCGGTCCAGTTGTCGTTGAAATTGGACCGGACCAGATGCGCGTAGACGACGAGAAAGGAGCGACCGACATCCTGGACGAAGTTGAAATCGGCGTCCCAGCCGCCCGCGTCGTCGCCAGAATGCAGCCAGTCGAAGAAGATGCCGCCGATGCCGCGTGGCTCATTGCGGTGCGGCAGATAGAAATACTCGTCGCACCAGTCCTTGAATTTGGCGTAGTCGGCGACGCCGGCGTTCTTCTCGCAGGCAAACCGCATGGCGCGGTGGAAGGAGAGTGTATCGGGATCGTCCTGGACGCGGCGTCGGTCGAGCACCGGCGTCAGGTCGGCGCCGCCGCCGAACCACTGGCGCGAGGTGACGACCATGCGCGTGTTCATGTGCACGGCCGGCACGTTGGGGTTCCATGGGTGCGCGATCAGCGAGATGCCGCTTGCCCAGAAGCGCGGATCCTCCTCTGCGCCCGGCATCTGCTTCCTGAACTCGGGCGAGAACTCGCCATGGACGGTCGAGGTGTGGACGCCGACCTTCTCGAAGACACGGCCGTGCATCATCGACATGGTGCCGCCGCCGCCCTTGCCTTCGTCTCGCTGCCAGGGCGTCTTCTCGAAGCGGCCGGGCGACCACGAGGCCAGAGGCCCCTCCAGATCCTGCTCGATCTGCTCGAATGCGGCGCAGATGCGCTCGCGCAATGCTTCGAACCACAGGCGCGCCTTCACCTTCTTCTCTTCGATGTCGGCCGGCAGGCCCACCGGTATTTCAGGTCGTTCCAAAATCAGGTCTCCAGTCGCGGACGATAAAGGACTCGTCTTTTCCGGGCGCGATCCCTAATCTCTTAGGGGCAAGGGTCAAGTCCCGTCTGACCACGGTGCAAGGAGTTCCTTCGTGCGCACCCCGGCAAGACCGCCGCTGGATGGCTTGAAGAAGAGGCTCGACCGTTCGCGCGCCGAGCGCGAGCGCATGCCGCGCGACGGCTTCCTGCGCGAGACCTTCGTCCTGCCGCGCTCGGACGCCCGCCTCAAGGCCAAGGAATGGTTCGAGCGCTTTCCCAAGCAGGCCTACTGGACCGAGATCGAAAGCTGGTTCGAACGGCCGGGCGATGTCATCGAATTCACGATAAGGCGGCTGCCGGCGGCGGATTGAGCGGCGTCACACGAGAACAGATCGCGCAATTTCGGCGAATCCAGAATCAGGTTTTCGCCAAGCAGTTTGCCGAATTTTTCCGGGCCCATTTTCCGCGCCTCATCGAAACTCAAGGAGATATAGAGCGTTGGTGTGCCGCCGGAATCGATCCGATAGATCGCGATCAACTGTGTCTCTTCCTCAGCTTGAACTAGATGTCCCAGCACAGCGGATTCCTTCCGTACCTGTCATTAATTCGCATCGCTTCCGCTCAGGAGGCTATCAGGCGCCTCGCGCCAGTGCCCTCCCGCGCCAGCCGGTCTTCCTTGTTCCTGAGCGGGCATTTGTCGATCGACATGCAGCCGCAGCCGATGCAGTCGCTCAGGCCGTCGCGCAGCTTCTTCAACTGGGCGATCTTGTGGTCGAGCCCGTCGCGCCAAGCCGTTGAAAGCAGATTCCAATCCTCGCGCGTCGGGGTGCGGCCCTCGGGCAGGGATTGAAGCGCCGCGGCGATCTCGGAGAGCGAGATGCCGACCTCCTGGGCGACCCGGATGATCGCCACGCGCCGCAGCACGTCGCGGCCGTAGCGCCGCTGGTTGCCGGCCGTGCGGTGGCTGCGGATCAGCCCGCGCGTCTCGTAGAAGTGCAGCGCCGATACGGCGACGCCGCTGCGCATGGCCACCTGGCCGACCGTCAATTCCGTTGCTGGAGCCATCTGCCACTTTCCGCTTGACCTCAAGTTAAGTTGAGCTTGTAGCGAAGAAATCCTGATCGGGCAAATGCAGGAGAAGGCGATGTGCGCCTGGACGAAACTGACTGGAGAAACCACGGCCCTCGGTGACGGCAGGGACGGCGGATCGCGGATCCTATGCGAGCTGGCGGATCGCTTCGCCAGCGACCATGGCGACGGACAGCGCGACATTGATGCTGCGCGCGCCCGGCCGCATCGGGATGGTCAGGCGCGCATCCGCAGCGTCACGGACCGGATCCGGCACGCCTGCGGATTCGCGACCGAAAAGCAGAATGTCTCCATCGGCAAAGGCAAAGTCCGTATAGGCGGCAGCGGCTTTGGTGGTGAGCAGCACCAGCCGACGCGCGTCGCCCGCCCGCCATTGCTCGAAGGCGTTCCAGTCGACATGCCGGGTCAGATCGGCCATTTCGAGGTAGTCCATGCCGGCCCGTTTCAGCGCCCGGTCGGAGAGCGGGAAGCCGGCCGGCTCGATGATGTCGACGCCAAGGCCGAGACAGGCGGCGAAGCGCAGGATCGTTCCGGTGTTGCCGGCGATGTCAGGCTGGTAGAGCGCGATGCGGAGACGGCCGTTCATTTCCGCGTCTTTCTAATAAGTGGCAGATCGGCCACAGAGATTTCCAGGTTTCGCAGATTGCTGGACTGGCGGGTGGTCATTTTCTGCGAAGTCGAGTATACGCCTCTCATTGTCAACCCGAACCGATGGAGGGGGAACTCATGATGACCATGCACAACCAGCGCCCCTCCTGGCGCCTTATGCGCTCCGCGGCGGTTTCGGTACGACGATTCTCCTGACTCTCTAAGACTTGATCGCACCGATTCCCGCCGAACCCAGTTTTCGGTTCTCGAAGGAATCCTGCGATGTTTTTCAAACGCCCAAAGGGGCCCGGCGCCCCACCTGACCGTGTCCTGACTGACGCCTGCCGTCATGTCCGGAGCGACGCTGCGCGCACCGAAGTACTCGGCCGCTTCGGCCGAATGCCGGAAGTCGATGTTGCGTCACCCTTTTTATCGCATTTGCACATGGAGGATGGACCGATGTTCGATCCCTACAAAATACCCGGCTCCAGAAGCCTGCACGAGCGCAGGATGGCGACCTGGGCGCTGCTGGTCGGCGAGACCTACTCGTCGGCAGTGCACGCCGAGACGCGCCGGCGTCCGCATCGAGGCATGCTGCCGGACGTCGACTTCTCGCGCGCCGTGCCTGACCACAGCCGGCCTTCGCTGGTGCGCCGCATCATCAGGCTGATCCGGCCCGGCGCGAAAGGCCGGGCAGGCGCCAGCTTTTCGCCCGGAAACTCCGGGGCGTCAGGATCGTCGGCTGAGCCTGTCGGCGAAAAGCCCGCGACACCCTATATTGCGCGAAGCAGGGCCGGCGATGCAGATGATTCTGCATCGCCGGCCCGCGACGCTGCGCGGTCGAGCAAGCTTGTCCATCAATCCCGCGCCGCGTGAGCGCATAGACAGTCGAGTGCCTGCAATGTTCCGCTGGTTTGAAAACAAGCTCGATCCGTTCCCGGCCGCGGAGCCGGTCGAACCGCCGAAGACGCTGGTCGCCTTCTGCGTGCATTACACGCGCGGCGCCTGGCCCTACATCATCCTCGACGCGCTCCTGGTGACGGCGATTGCCGTCGCCGAAGTGTGGATGTTCGGCTTTATGGGCCGCATCGTCGACTGGCTCTCGGGGCAGAATCGCGAGACTTTCCTGCAGACCGAGAGCTGGAAGCTCGCTGGCATGGCTTTCGTCGTGCTGTTCGCGCTGCCGGGCACCGTGTGGTTCCACTCGCTTCTCAACCAGCAGACGCTGATGGGCAACTACCCCATGCGCATCCGCTGGCAGGTGCATCGCTACCTCTTGAAGCAGTCGATGGCCTTCTATCAGGACGAGTTCGCCGGCCGCATCGCCACCAAGCTGATGCAGACGGCGCTCGCCGTGCGCGAATGCGTCATCAAGCTCATCGACGTGCTCAACTACGTCATCGTCTACTTCCTCGGCATGCTGTTCATCGTCGGTTCGGCCGACTGGCGGCTGGCGACGCCGCTCGCGATCTGGCTGGTCGGCTATGTCGGGCTGCTGCGCTACTTCATCCCGCGGCTCGGCAAGGTCGGCGAGGAGCAGGCCAATGCGCGTTCGACCATGACCGGCCGCGTCGTCGACAGCTACAGCAACATCCAGACGGTCAAGCTGTTTTCCCATGCGCGGCGCGAGGCCAGCTTCGCGAAGGAGGGCATGTCAGGCTTCCTCGAGACGGTCTACCGCTCGATGCGGCTGGTGACGGTGCTCTACGGCCTGCTCTATATCCTCAACGCGCTGCTGCTGTTTTCCGTCACCGCGCTGTCGCTGTGGCTGTGGCTCGGCCAGGCGGTGACGATCGGCGCCGTCGCCGTGGTCATCGGCCTCGTGCTGCGCATGTGGGGCATGTCGCAGTGGATCATGTGGGAGATGTCCGGCCTGTTCGAGAACATCGGCACGGTGCAGGACGGCATCCAGTCGATCTCGCTGCCGCGCCTGGTGGAGGACCGGCCGGGCGCGAAGAACATCGCCGTCACACGCGGCGAAATCCGCTTCGACGACATCCGCTTCCACTACGGCAAGCAGAAGGGCGTCATCGAGAACCTGTCGCTGACGGTGAAGCCGGGCGAGAAGGTCGGCATCGTCGGCCGCTCGGGCGCCGGCAAGTCGACGCTGGTCAATCTGCTGCTGCGCTTCTACGACCTCGAAGCCGGCCAGATCCTGATCGACGGCCAGGAGATCGCGTCGGTGAGGCAGGACTCGCTGCGTGCGCAGATCGGCATGGTGACGCAGGACACCTCGCTGCTGCACCGCTCGGTGCGCGAGAACATCCTCTATGGCCGGCCGGATGCCACCGATGAGATGCTGCTCGAGGCGGCCGGGCGGGCAGAGGCGCTGGATTTCATAGGCGGGCTGATCGACGCCAACGGCCGCACCGGGTTCGATGCCCATGTCGGCGACCGCGGCGTCAAACTGTCGGGCGGACAGCGGCAGCGCATCGCCATTGCCCGCGTCATGCTGAAGGACGCGCCGATCCTCATCCTCGACGAGGCGACGTCGGCGCTCGATTCCGAGGCCGAGGCGGCGATCCAGGAGAACCTCTACAGGCTGATGCAGGGCAAGACCGTCATCGCCATCGCGCATCGGCTGTCGACCATCGCCGCGATGGACAGGCTCGTCGTCATGGATATAGGCCGCGTCATCGAGGAAGGTTCGCATGACGACCTCGTCGCCAAGGGCGGGCTCTATGCGCAGCTCTGGCAGCGCCAGTCGGGCGGCTTCCTGCTCGACGAGGCGCCGGCCGAGGCCGCCAACGACATCGGGGCCAAGGGTCAAGCTGCAGAATGATGGCCACCGCATGATGACAGCCGTCTATCGCTGGTTCGAGCGCTGGGTCTATCCGTTCCGCGAGCCGGCGAACCTTCGGCCACCCACCGGTGTCGGCGGCTTCCTCTGGCACTATGTCGGACAGGCGAAGCTCGCCTTCTTCACAATGCTGGTCATTGGCGGCATTGCACCGCTGGTCGAGACCGGGCTGTTCTATTTCGTCGGGCGGCTGGTCGACATCCTCGACCAGTTGCCCGGCGAGCGCAGCTGGCATGCGCTGTGGATCGCCGCCGGTCCCGAGCTCCTGTTCATGGGCGCGGTGGTGCTGATCATCCGCACGCTGGTCGTCGGGCTCTCGGCACTGGTCGACGAGCAGACGATCACGCCCGGCTTCTACAATCTGGTGCGCTGGCAGGCGCATCGCCATGTCTCGCGCCAGTCCTACGCCTTCTTCCAGAACGACTTCGCCGGCCGCATCGCCACCAAGGTCTGGCAGGCGGGGCAGGCCACCGGCGACCTGATGGAGAGCTTCATCGAGGTCATCTGGTTCATGATCGTCTATACGGTGACGACGCTGGCGCTGGTCGCCGGCCTCGATCTCAGGCTGGCGGTGCTTGTGGTGCTCTGGATCGCCGCCTTCGGGTTTCTGGCCAAGCGCTATCTGCCGGCGATCCGCAGGCACGCCGAGGCGACCGCCGAGGCCGGCTCGATGATCAATGGCCGAATCGTCGATTCCTACTCCAACGTGCAGACGCTGAAGCTGTTTTCGGCCGATGGCGACGATCGCTACATCCGGAGCGGTTTCGACATCTATCTGGACGCCCTGCGCCCGTTCACCCGCCGGCTGACCGGCGTGCGCATGGCGCTGACGACGCTGTCGGGCGTCATGATCACCGCCATCGCCAGCTTTGCCATCTATCTATGGCTCGAAGGCTCGATCACCGTCGGCGCCGTTGCCTTCACGCTTTCGCTCGTCCTGCGGCTCAACATGCTGCTCGGCCGGGTGATGATGCAGCTCAACGGCATCCTGAGGAATCTCGGCGTGCTGGAGAACTCCAAGGCGCTGATCTCGCAGCCGCTCGGCCTCACCGACGCGCCGGACGCCAAGGAATTGATCGTGGCCGGCGGCCGCATCGATGTGAAGAACGTGACTTTCCACTACGGCAAGGGAGCGGGCGTGCTCGACGGCATCGACCTCGTCGTCAGGCCCGGCGAGAAGGTCGGACTGGTCGGCCCATCGGGAGCCGGCAAGACGACGCTGGCCAACCTGATCCTGCGCCTCTACGACCTCGAGGGCGGCAAGATCCTGATCGACGGCCAGGATATCGCGCAGGTGACGCAGAATTCGCTGCGCGCCAATATCGGCGTGGTCAGTCAGGACACGGCCTTGTTCCACCGCTCGCTGCGCGACAACATCAAGCTCGGCATGCCGGGCGCGACCGAGACGCAAGTGATCGCGGCGGCGCGGAAAGCCGAGGCGCATGAGTTCATCATAGGCCTGCGCGACAATCGCGAGCGCACCGGCTACGACGCCTATGTCGGCGAACGCGGCGTGAAGCTGTCCGGCGGCCAGCGCCAGCGTGTGGCAATCGCCCGCGTCTTCCTCAAGGATGCGCCGATCCTGATCCTGGACGAGGCGACCTCGGCGCTCGATTCCGACATCGAGGCGGCGATCCAGGAGAACCTGGCGCGGCTGATGGAAAACAAGACCGTGATTGCCATCGCGCACCGGCTGTCGACCATCGCGGCGCTCGACCGGCTGGTGGTGCTCGACGGCGGGCGGATTATCGAACAGGGCACGCATGACGAACTGGTGGCGCTGGACGGGCTTTACGCGCGGCTGTGGAAACGGCAGTCCGGCGGCTTCCTGTTCAACGAGGAAAGCGTGCTGGAAGAGACGCGGCCGGCGGAGTAGGAAGAGCAATGTCGGTTCGCATGCCTTCGAATTTCGGACCCGCGGGCGCGCAGGAGAGCGCGCTCGACCTGCTCGGCCACGAGATCCTCGCCGAAAAGGCGGCGGCGCTCGGCCGCGCCGGCCAGCGCGTCGAGGCGACGCTGGCCAGACTGCGCGAGAACGGCGACGACGAGGAGCGGCGGCCGCGACTGCTCAAGGACGCCGCCGAGGCCGTGCATGCCTATTTCATCCAGCGCGAGCTCTGCGGGTTGCGCAAGCACGATGCGGTGATCCGCGAATACAACATACCGAGGGCAGTCCTGGTCAGGCTCGGCGCGAAATAGACGCTGCCTTCGGGTCTCTTGCCGTACCGGGGATCTACTCCAGCCACTCGGTGACGAAGCTGCCGTTCTCGTGGATATCTATGGTCTCCAGCGGGCCGGGGCCGAGATTGGTGAATTTGTGCGCCGTGTTGGGCGGCACGATCACGATCTGGCCGGCGAATGCCTCGATCTCCCGGTCGCCGACCGTGAACAGGCCGCTGCCCTGGCGGACGATGAAGATCTCCGCGTAGGGATGCCGGTGCAGGCGCGGACCGCCGCCCGTTCCGGGCAGATAATTGAAGATCAGGCAGGAGTTGGAGCCCCAGGCGCCGCATTCGAGCTCGCCTTGCCAACGGTCGGGCATCCTGGCCCATTTGTCGCGGTCGATGACGTGCGCCATGAGGGCAGAATAGACCGAGCCGGCGCCGACTGTCGAGGCAAAGGCGTGGCAATGATCGCCGTTGTTTTTGCGGTCGTTTCGGGCTGTTTGGCGACCCTTCGGCGCAGCGCCGTCCGGCATCGGATTTTACCCCCGCGACAATCTGACCTTGTGCCTTCACCCGACTGGACAAAAACGGGCTTCACGCATAAACCGAACTCCAAATGCCGGAGGAATTCGCTAGCCTGTTCGCCATGCGCTGTCGGGCCGGCGCGATTGAGCGGGGACAAGGCTCGGCCGCCGGCACGGAAGAGGCGAAAGGATCAGGCACCCGTGAGCGCAACCGATACCCACGATCCCAACCGTCGTGATTTCCTCTATGTCGCCACCGGCACGGCCGCCGTTGTCGGCGCGGGGGCCGTCGCATGGCCGTTCATCGACCAGATGCGCCCGGACGCCTCGACGCTGGCACTGGCCTCGGTCGAAGTGGACGTCTCGTCGCTGACGCCGGGAACCTCGCTGATCGTGAAGTGGCGCGGCAAGCCGGTCGTGGTGCGCAATCGCACCGAGAAGGAGATGAAGGACGGCGAGGCCGTCAATCTCGCCGACCTGAAGGACCCGATCGCCCGCAACGCCAATTTGCCGGCCGACGCTCCGGCGACCGACGCCAACCGCACGACGCCCGGCAAGGAAGCCTGGATGGTCATGGTCCAGGTCTGCACCCATCTCGGCTGCATCCCGCTCGGCCAGGAAGGCGATTTCGGCGGCTGGTTCTGCCCGTGCCACGGCTCGGTGTACGACACCGCCGGCCGCATCCGCAAAGGCCCGGCGCCCGAGAACATGGCGGTGCCGGTATTCAAGTTCATTTCCGATACCAAGATCCTTATCGGTTGAGGCAGGGGATATTTCGATGAGCGAGGGACACTCGACCTATACGCCCAAGACCGGTCTCGGACGCTGGTTCGACGCCCGCATGCCGCTGCCCAGGCTGGTCTATGACAGCTTCGTCGCCTATCCGGTGCCGCGCAACCTCAACTACATGTGGACGTTCGGCGGCATCCTGTCGATCATGCTGGCGTCGCAGATCCTGACCGGCATCGTGCTGGCCATGCACTACACGTCGGACACCACGCTCGCCTTCGATTCGGTCGAGAAGATCATGCGCGACGTGAATTCGGGCTGGCTGCTGCGCTATCTGCATTCCAACGGCGCCTCGTTCTTCTTCGTCGCCGTCTACATCCACATCTTCCGCGGCCTCTATTACGGCTCGTACAAGGCGCCACGCGAGCTGCTGTGGATCCTCGGCTGCATCATCTACCTGCTGATGATGGCGACCGGCTTCATGGGCTATGTGCTGCCCTGGGGACAGATGAGCTTCTGGGGCGCCACCGTCATCACCGGCTTCTTCAGCGCCATTCCGTTGGTCGGCAACTGGATCCAGGAACTGCTGCTCGGCGGCTTTGCCGTCGACAACCCGACGCTGAACCGCTTCTTCGCGCTGCATTACCTGTTGCCGTTCATGATCGCCGGCGTCGTCGTGCTGCATATCTGGGCGCTGCATGTCGTCGGGCAGTCGAACCCGACCGGCATCGAGGTCAAGTCGAAGACCGATACCGTTGCCTTCACGCCTTACGCCACCATCAAGGACGCGTTCGGCATGATCGTGTTCCTGTTCGTCTTCGCCTATTTCGTCTTCTACCTGCCGAACTTCCTTGGCCACCCGGACAACTACACGGTCGCCAACCCGCTGAAGACGCCTGCCCATATCGTGCCGGAATGGTACTTCCTGCCGTTCTACGCGATCCTGCGCGCCATCACCTTCAACATCGGGCCGATCAACTCCAAGCTCGGCGGCGTGCTGTGCATGTTCGGCGCCATCGCCATGCTGTTCCTGGTGCCGTGGCTCGACACGTCCAAGGTGCGCTCGGCGGTCTACCGCCCCTGGTACAAGCTGTTCTTCTGGCTGTTCGTGGCCGACGCCATCCTGCTCGGATGGCTGGGCTCGCAGCCGGCCGAAGGCAGCTATGTGTTCATGGCGCAGATGGCGACACTGTTCTACTTCGCCTTCTTCCTGGTCGCGCTGCCGGTGCTCGGGCTGATCGAGACGCCGCGCAGGCTGCCGAATTCGATCACCGAGGCGGTGCTGGAAAAGAACAAGGGCGGCGGCGGACATCCGGCCGGCGCGAACGCCGCGCCGGAAACCAAGGGCTGAGAATCTAAGGGGATTTGGGTATGAAAAAGATTCTCACCTCGCTGGCTCTGCTTGGCCTGGTGGCCGCGGGCACCTGGATGACAGGTGCAGGCGCCATCGCCGAAGAGGCACATAACGCGGCGGCACCGACGCATTTCCCCATCGACGAGCCGAAGGAAATGAGCTGGAGCTTCGCCGGACCGTTCGGCACCTACGACAAGGCCCAGCTGCAGCGCGGCCTGAAGGTCTATAAGGAAGTCTGCTCGGCCTGCCATTCGATGAACCTGGTTGCCTTCCGCACACTGGAAGGGCTCGGCTATTCGGACGGGCAGGTGAAGACGCTGGCCGCCGAATACACCATCCACGACGGCCCGAACGATGCCGGCGACATGTTCGACCGCCCGGGCAAGCCGTCCGATCACTTCCCGGCGCCGTTCGCGAACGAACAGGCCGCCGCATCGGCCAATGGCGGCGCCGCTCCGCCCGACATGTCGCTGCTCGCCAAGGCGCGCGGCGTCGAGCGCGGCTTCCCGCGCTTCGTCTTCGACATCTTCACCCAGTACGCCCAGGGTGGCCCCGACTACATCCACTCGCTGCTGACCGGCTACGACCAGACGCCGCCGGCCGGCATGGTGATCCCCGAGGGCACGCACTACAACCCGTACTTCCTGTCCGGCGTGTCGCTGAAGATGCCGAAGCCGCTCTCCGACGGCCAGGTGACCTATGACGACGGTTCGCCGCAGACAGTGGACCAGTATTCCCGCGACGTCTCGGCCTTTCTGATGTGGGCTGCCGAGCCGCACCTTGAGGACCGCAAGAAGACCGGCTTCCGCGTGCTGGTGTTCCTGCTCCTGTTCGGCGCGCTGGTCTATCTCACCAAGCGCAAGGTGTGGGCCGACGTCGCCCACTGAGCGACTGCGACCGGAAAAATGCGAGGGCGCCGAAGGGCGCCCTTTTCTTTTCGGCCGCTAGCCGGCAAAACTGTACGGCAACGGATCAACCGCCCATGAAATCCTCTCTCGAAGAAACGCTGCTCGCGGCCATCCGCACCATTCCGGATTATCCGAAGCCGGGCATATTGTTCCGCGATATCACCACCCTGCTCGGCAATGCGCGCGCTTTCCGCCGCGCCATCGACGAGCTGGTGCATCCCTATGTCGGACTGAAGGTCGACAAGATCGCCGGCATCGAGGCGCGCGGCTTCATCCTCGGCGGCGCCGTCGCGCACCAGCTTTCGGCCGGCTTCGTGCCGATCCGCAAGAAGGGCAAGCTGCCCTATGAGACGGTGCGCGTCGCCTACAGCCTGGAATACGGGCTGGACGAGATGGAGATGCACAAGGACGGCGTTTCGCCCGGTGAGAAGGTGATACTCGTCGACGACCTGATCGCCACCGGCGGCACCGCCGAGGCTGCGGTGAAGCTGCTCAGGCAAATCGGCGCCGACATCGTCGCCGGCTGCTTCGTCATCGACCTGCCTGACCTCGGCGGGCGCGAGAAGCTCGAAGCGCTCGGCGTGCCGGTGAGGACGCTGATCGGCTTCGAGGGGCATTAGCACTTCTCCCTCGCCCCGTTTACGGGGAGAGGGACGCGCAGCGAGCAACGCGAGCGGAGCCAGGGTGAGGGGCAAGCGCGGCGGTCGAGTTTGAGACACCTGCGCCGGTGCCGCCCCTCATCCGCCCTTCGGGCACCTTCTCCCCGTAAACGGGGAGAAGGAAGAGGCTACTCCACCTTCACCAGCACCGCGCTGTCGAACTCGATGACCTTGTCGCCGGTCGAATCGAAGGCTTCGCAGCGCAGCGTCAGCAGGTTCCAGCCGGGGCGCGCGGCAAGTGGCCGGTGGGCGAGCGCGGTGCGCGTGAAGGTCACGGTCTCGCCGGCATAGACCGGCTTCAGCCATTTCAGGTTGCGGAAACCGGGCGAGGGGCCGAATTCGGGCTGCTGGCCGGGGCCCGTCCAGCGCACGCCCTCGGTCTCCATGCGCTTTTCGAGATTGTACTTCATCCAGGTGGCGGCGGTGTGCCAACCGGAGGCGCACAAGCCGCCGAGCACGCTCTTCTTCGCGGCCTCCTCATCGACATGGAAGACCTGCGGGTCGTATTTGCGGGCGAAGGCCTTGATCTCGTCGGGCTCGAATTTGTGCGAGCCCAGCGTGACGGTGTGGCCGATCAGGAAGAACTCGTCGAGCGTCACGCCGCGGCCTCCCGGGTCAGGAACATGCCGGTGTTCTCGAGCTCGAAGACGCTCTCGCCGCGCTGGTTGAAGAGTTCGCTGCGCATGGTGACGAGGCCGAGCTGAGGCCGCGATTTGGACTGGCGCTTGGCAAGGACGGTCACCGTCCCGCTGAGCGTATCGCCGGCGAGCACCGGCTTCTTCCATTTGACGTGTTCGATGCCGGGCGATCCCTGCGAAGTCGAGTCGAGCAAAAAGGCATCGCACAGCATGCGCATGAACATCGCACAGGTGTGCCAGCCCGAAGCCGACAGGCCGCCGAGGATGCTCGCCTTGCCGGCCGCCTCGTCGAGGTGCATCGGCTGGGCATCGAATTCGCTGGCGAATTCGATGATCTCGGCGGCGTATACGTGCTTCACACCGAGGTCGAGCGAGGCGCCCTCGACGAAATCCTCATAGGCCCAGGTCTTTGCGGTCATGGTCCGGATCCGGTTGACGAACGCGCGATCCCGTTAGGATCGGCACCCCGGATGCCGGCCAACAGGCGTTTGGTCAAGTCATTTCTGGTGAGCCAGCCGCGCGTATCCCGGACCGTCAGGTGTTGAACTTGAACAGCATCACGTCGCCGTCCTGGACGACATATTCCTTGCCTTCATCGCGGGCCTTGCCGGCCTCCTTGGCCGCAACTTCGCCGCCGAGGGTGACGAAGTCGTTGTAGGCGATGGTCTGGGCGCGGATGAAGCCACGCTCGAAATCGGTGTGGATGACGCCGGCGGCCTGCGGGGCCTTGTCGCCCTTGTGAATGGTCCAGGCGCGCGTCTCCTTCGGCCCGGCGGTGAAATAGGTGATGAGATGCAAAAGGTCGTAGCCGGCGCGGATCACCTTGTTGAGACCCGGTTCGTCGAGGCCAAGCGAGGCGAGGAACTCCATCTCCTCGTCGTCGGAAAGCTGGGCAACCTCGGCTTCGATCGCCGCCGAGATGACGACAGTGCCGGCGCCCTGCGCAGCGGCCATCTTTTCCACGGCCCTGGAGTGCTCGTTGCCGGTCGCGGCATCGGCTTCCGCGACGTTGCAGACGTAGAGAACCGGGTGTGAGGTGAGCAGGTTGAGCCCCTGCAGGATGCGCAGATCCTCCGCCGCTATGCCCTTCAACAGGATGCGGGTCGGCTTGCCGGCCTGCAGCAGTTCGAGCGCCGCCTCCATCATCGGCAGCACGCTCATCGCTTCCTTGTCCTTGCCGGCGGCGCGCTTGCGGAACTGGACGATGCGGCGCTCGAGGCTTTCGAGGTCGGCGAGCATCAGCTCGGTCTCGACCGTCTCGGCATCGGCGACGGGGTCGATGCGTCCCTCAACATGGGTGATGTCGTCGTCCTCGAAGCAGCGCAGCACATGGACGATGGCGTCGACCTCGCGGATGTTGGCGAGGAACTGGTTGCCCAGCCCTTCGCCCTTGGAGGCGCCGCGCACCAGGCCGGCGATGTCGACGAAGGAGATGCGCGTCGGGATGATCTCCTTCGACTTGGCGATCGAGGCGATCTTCTGCAGGCGGGAGTCCGGCACTGCGACCTCGCCGGTGTTGGGCTCGATGGTGCAGAACGGATAGTTGGCGGCCTGCGCCGCCGCCGTCCTGGTCAGCGCGTTGAAGAGCGTCGACTTGCCGACATTAGGCAAGCCGACGATGCCGCATTTGAAACCCATTTTGTCCGGTCCTATCGGGAAATCGAAATTTGATCAGGGCTATGGGCGAAAGGGGTGACGAACGTCAAGCCCTCGGCCGCCATCCCCGGCGACGTTCAGCCCTTGCCGCCGAACAGCTTCTTCAGCATGGCCGCCATCGGGCCGGTTTCGGGCAGCTTTGCCGGCGCCTGCTGCGGCCTGGCCTGGCGGATGTGGCTCTGCGCCTTCGCCGCCTTGGGCGGCGGGCGGTCGTCGTCGCCGGTTGGCGTCAGTTTTTCACGCAGGGCGAGCGTGATGCGGTTCATGAAGGAATTGTCGTCGCCCTTGGCCAGCAGGCCGGCGTCGTCGGCGATGGTGTCGAGCAGAACCTCGAGCCATTCGCGGTCCGCCTTGGCGAAGTCGCCAAGCACGTGGCCGTGCACCATTTCCTTGACGCCCGGATGGCCGACGCCGACACGCACGCGGCGATAGGCCTTGCCGATATGGTCGTCCAGCGAGCGAATGCCGTTGTGGCCGCCGGAGCCGCCACCGACCTTGACCCGAACCTTGCCGGCGGCAAGGTCGATCTCGTCATAGAAAACGGTGAGCGCGGCAGGCTCGAGCTTGTAGAAGCGCAGCGCCTCGCCGACCGCCTGGCCGGACAGGTTCATGAAGGTCTGCGGCTTGACCAGGAGGATCTTTTCGCCGGCGAGCGTGCCTTCGGCGATCAGGCCCTGGAATTTCTTCGACCAGGGCGAAAAAGAATGGCGGCGGGCGATCGCGTCCACCGCCATGAAACCGACATTGTGCCGGTTGTTGGCATATTTCGCGCCCGGATTGCCGAGGCCTGCGAACACAAGCATCGTCGTCTCCGGGCGGGAAAATTACTTCTCTTCGGCGGCCGGAGCCGCTTCGGGCGCTGCCGCCTCGACCGTCTCTTCGACCTCGGGCTTCATCGCCGACGAGCCGGCAATGGTGGCGATGGTGAAGTCGCGGTCGGCGATGACCGGCTTGACGCCGGCCGGGAGCGTAACCGCCGAGATGTGGATCGAGTCGCCGATATCCGTGCCGGCGAGATCGACGGTGATGAACTCCGGGATCGCGTTGGCCGGGCAGTGGAACTCGACCTCGTGACGCACGATGTTGAGCACGCCGCCGCGCTTGATGCCGGGCGACTTGTCCTCATTGATGAAGTGGACAGGCACGTCGACATTGACCTCGGTGTCCTTGCCGATGCGCAGGAAGTCGACATGGACCGGGAAATCCTTGACCGGGTCGAGCTGGAAGTCCTTGGGCAGAACCTGGATCTTGCTGCCGCCGACATCGATCGTGGCGACCGTGGTCAGGAACCCGCCGCCGTGGATCTTGTAGTAGACGTCCTTGTAGTTGAGGGCGATCGCCAGGGGAGGCTGCTTGTCGCCGTAAATCACTGCAGGCACTTTACCGTTACGGCGAACTGCACGGGCGGACCCCTTACCGACCTGTTCGCGCGCTTCGGCCTTGAGCTCGTAAGTATCGTGGCTCATGGCATTTCCTTTCGCGTGTTATGGAGCGTTTGCGGCAGGCAATATGCCCAGCCGAAACGTCGAAAGCCGCCAGGCCTGGATGTCCGAACGCCGGTGGCCGCCAGAAGCGGACCTTTGTTCGGGATCACAAGGGAAGGCAGCCTTCCGCCGCGTTGCCTCCAAGGGTGTCTACGCGGGTGGCGGCTCTATAGCGGAAGGCGGGCGCAGGCGCAAGCGGTTGGTCTGAAAGGCTTTCGCGACATTTCCAATGTCGAAAGCATACAGTCAAGATTCCCCGTCCGTCCGGATGTAGGATCGGGCAGGCTTCAATCGTCCTGCGGCAGTTGTCTCAACCAACCCGCGAGCATTCGATATGAAACTCCTGTTCAGCCGCAATCCCAATCCTCGCCTCGGAGTCGCGACGGCGCGCCATCTCAAAGCGGACGTTACGTTCGAATTCGCCTCACCCATGGCATCGGGGCAGGCCGAGCGCTATCGCGTGCTCAACCCAAATCTGACCTTGCCGATACTGGTCGGCTCCGGATGGAGCCTGTGGGAGGCCGACGCCATCGCCTGCCGGCTCTCCCGCGAGGTGGGCTCGAATTTTTGGCGCGGCGGGGACGATGAGCCGGACATGATCCGCTGGATAAGCTGGGGCAAGGAGAATTTCGCCAGAGGCTGCGACATGGTGCATTTCGAGCGCGGCACCAAGCAGCGCTGGGGGCTGGGTCCTATCGACCAGGCCCTGGTCGAGGAAGGGTTCAGGGTTTTCCACGCGGCTGCCGCCATCCTCGCCCCGGTGCTCGCGCAAAGGGAGTGGCTGGTCGGAAATTCCGTCTCGTACGCCGACTTTCGCATGGCGACGTTTCTGCCCTTCAACGATGCTGCCGGGCTGCCGCTCGACGACTATCCGTCGATACGCCGCTGGTATGACCAACTCGAGGCGATCGATGCATGGCGCGACCCTTTCGCGGGTCTCGAGGCGCCGCCATTGCCGCGCGTGAAGAGTTACATTTCCAACGGTCGGCCCGGAACAGCGGTCTGATCGGCAGCGAGCGCCTCGCGCAAGGCCCAGACCTTTTGGGTGAGCGAATCGATCTCGGCCAATGTCATCCCGGAGCGCTCGATGAGCGTTTCACCCAGACAGTTGCATTGAGTGAGCAGCGCCCGGCCGGCCACGGTGAGATCGACCTGCACCTGGCGCTCGTCGGCATGGCTGCGCTGGCGGCTCACAAGACCGGCCTGCTCCATGCGCTTGACCAGAGGCGTCACGGTGCTCGATTCCAGCGCCAGCCTGCGCGCGATCGCGCCGACCGACATGCCATCCGCCTCTCCCAGGGCGTTGAGCACGAGATATTGCGGGTAGGTGATGCCCATCTCGTCGAGCATGGGCTTGTAGGTGCGGTTGATCGCCATGCTCGTGGCGTAGAGGGCGAAACAGAGCTGATTGTCCAACGGGAGAGGCACGGCGAATTCCCTTTGCCGACTGAGCATTTCGCAATGTTTACCACGGAAAATGATATCGCGATACATATTTCTTGTGGACAGGGGTTTCGATCTGCGCTAACGATATCGTTGTCGCGATATTGATTATCGCGAAAATAATCAATGGAGATTGAGATGACCAAGCCCGGCAGCAGCACGATCACCACCAAGGACGGAACCGAGATTTTCTACAAGGACTGGGGAACCGGCCAGCCTGTCGTCTTCCATCACGGCTGGCCGTTGAGCAGCGACGACTGGGACGCCCAGATGCTGTTCTTCCTGTCGAAGGGCTATCGCGTCATCGCTCATGACCGGCGCGGCCATGGCCGTTCCACCCAGACGGATACCGGCAACGAGATGGACACCTACGCCGCCGATGTCGCCGAACTCGCTGCGCATCTCGACCTCAAGAACGCCATCCATGTCGGCCATTCCACCGGCGGCGGCGAAGTGGCGCGCTACGTTGCCAAGTACGGCGCTGGCGGTCGCGTCGCCAAGGCGGTGCTGATCGGCGCCGTGCCGCCGATCATGCTCAAGACCGCGGCCAATCCCGGCGGCCTGCCTATCGAGGTGTTCGACGGCTTCCGCTCCGCCCAGGCCGCCAACCGCGCCCAGTTCTTCCGCGATGTTCCGGCCGGCCCGTTCTACGGCTTCAACCGTCCCGGCGCCGAAGTCTCGCAAGGCGTCATCGACAATTGGTGGCGCCAGGGCATGATGGGCGGCACCAAGGCGCACTACGACTGCATCAAGGCATTCTCGGAAACCGACTTCACCGAGGACCTTAGGGCAATCGACGTGCCGGTGCTGGTGATGCATGGCGACGACGACCAGATCGTGCCGATCGCGGACTCCGCGCTGCTCGCCATCAAGCTGCTCAAGAAGGGCGAGCTCAAGGTCTACAAGGGTCTTCCGCATGGCATGGCCACGACCCATGCCGACATCATCAACGCCGACCTTCTGGCCTTCTTCAAGGCGTAAGGCCTTTCGGAACATAACAAAAGACACCCGCCATCTGGCGGGTGTTCTTGGGTCAGGCCGTGCCGATATCAGGCGATGCTCAAGCCACCGTCGATCAGAATTTCCGCACCGACGATGAACGGGCATTCGTCCGAAGCGAGAAAAACCACTGCGTTGGCAATTTCCTCGGCGGTCCCGAAACGACCGGCAGGCACCAGGCCGACCACCGCCTTGGCGCGCGCCTTCGCCGCTTCGGCATCCAGCCCGAGCTTGTCGTTGAGCGGCGTGTCGATCGGACCCGGGCTGATCACATTGGCGCGGATGCCGCGCCCTATCAGTTCGCCGGAGAGCGTTCTGGCGAGCGAGATCATGCCGGCCTTGGCGAGCGAATAGACGTGTGTCCCGGCCATTCCCATATGCGCGTTGACCGAGCCGCTGAGGATGATCGAGGACGGGTTCGAAAGCAGCGGCACCAGGGCCTTGATCAGGAAATACGGGCCTTTGAGGTCGATATCGATGCTCCTGTCGAACGCCGCCTCGGTCCAGTCATCGAGCGGGCGTAGATCGGCGATGCCGGCGTTGAGGAAGACGGCGTCGAGCCTGCCGAAGGTTTCGCTGATCTGTCGCGCGATATCGTTTTGCGTCGTAACATCGCCGGCGTCGGCGGCGATGACAAACGCATCGCCGCCAAGAATCTTGCGGGCCTCCTCGAGACGGCCCGTGTTGGTGCCAGTGATGGCGACACGAGCGCCCTCCTCAATGAAGCGCCGCGCCGTCGCCAGACCGATGCCGCTGGTGCCGCCGGTAATCAGCGCGACCTTGTCTTTAAGTCTGGACACTACAGATTGCCTCATCTCGCTCGTAGCGCAGCGCACCGATCGGGCGCTGAGCCCGGCACCTTAGTTCAAGTTGAAGGCGTTCGCGCTACGTCTCGTGATGTCGCGCACACGTTTCAAACACTAACAGGCTTTCGCCTGGCGTGTGGGAGAGAATCCATGAGCGCGTGGCAACTGCCACGAGCTCACGTCGAGTCCCGAAGATCGGCGGTTCCTTAACGGGTCGCCGCTTCCGCCTTCCGCGCTTCCTTCATGTTCGGCAAGAACACCGTCAGCAGGCCGAGCAGCGGCAAATACGAGCAGACCTGGTAGACGAAGTCGATGCCCTTCATGTCGGCCAGGACGCCGAGCACGGCGGCGGCGATGCCGCCCATGCCGAAGGCGAAGCCGAAGAAGATGCCGGCAATCATGCCGACGCGACCAGGCACCAGTTCCTGCGCGAAGACGACGATGTTGGAGAAGGCTGACGACAGGATGAGCCCGATCAGCACCGTCAGCACCATCGTCCATTCGAGGTTGGCGTAGGGCAGCGCCAGCGTGAACGGCAGCACGCCGACGATCGAGAACCAGATCATCGCCTTCTGGCCATAGCGGTCGCCGAACGGGCCGCCGAGCAGGATGCCCAGCGCCGAGGCGCCGAGGAACAGGAACAGCATGACTTGGCTCATTTGCACCGAAACGCCGAACTTATGGATGGCGTAGAAGGTGTAGTAGCTGGAGATCGAGGCGATGTAGGCGTTCTTGGTCAGCACCAGCAGCGTCAGCACCGCCAGTGCCCACATGACCTTGCGGCGCGGGAAGGGCGAGACGAAGCTGGCCTGCTTGCGGCTGGCGAGCGAGGCGCGCAGCCGGCTGTACCAGCCGCCGACCTGCCACAGGACGATGATGCCGATCAGCGAGCCGACGGCGAACCAGGAGATGCTGGTCTGGCCGAAGGGCACGACGATGAAGGCAGCGAGCAGCGGCCCCATCGCCTGGCCGAAATTGCCGCCGACCTGGAACAGCGACTGGGCAAGACCGTAGCGGCCGCCCGACGCGAAGCGGGCGATGCGCGAGGATTCCGGATGGAAGATCGCCGAGCCGATGCCGATCAGCGAGGCGCCGATCAGCAGCAGCCAGTAGTGGCCGGCATGCGCAAGCACGATCAGCCCGATCAGCGAGGAGGCCATGCCCCAAGGCAGCGAATAGGGCATCGGACGCTTGTCGGTGATTGCGCCGATCAGCGGCTGCAGCAGCGACGCCGTCACCTGGAAGGTGAAGGTCAAAAGCCCGATCTGCCAGAAATCGAGGCCGTAGTTGTCTTTCAGAAGCGGATAGATGGCCGACAGCAGCGACTGCATGATGTCGTTGACGCAGTGGCAGAAGCTCACCGCAAGAATGACGGTGAAGGCCGTCGCTTGCGCCGAAGCGTGGCTGGCCGGCGCCGGAGTGGCGACGGCGGTGGCTGTGGTGTCGGTCAAGGCATGCTCCGTGGACTTCTAGGCAACGATCCGCAGGCAGCCTTATAGGATGGTTGCAAAGCGACTTCTTTCGTGGTTTGGTCCAATAGTTTCGCAAGTGGGCCATTGCCAATGCCGCATGGCAGGGAAGTCTTCAAGGGCGATGCCGCCGAACTCGGCCGGCTGCACCAGAGCCGCTGGCAGTGGCTGGAGGAGGCTGTCGGCCCAGCGGTGGCGCTGCCAACCGAATATCCCGACGGCTATCACGTGCCACTGCATCGCCACAGCCGCAGCCAGTTGCTGCATGCGCTGGTCGGCGTCGTGCTGGTGACGACGAAACACGGGCGCTGGATGGTGCCGCCCGACCACGCGATGTGGATCCCCGCCGGGATCGAGCATTCCGTCGAGATGCTGGGCGATGTCTCGATGCGTTCGGTCTATGTGATGCCGAACGCGATTGCCGGCCTGCCGGAGGGACTGCGCGTCGTCGGCATCACCGAGCTGATGCACAGCCTGATCGTGGAATCGGAAAAGCTGCCGCAGGGCGCGGAGCTCGAAGGGCGCGGCGGGCTGATCATGGGGCTTCTGCTGCATGAGATCCCGAACCTGCCGGAACGGCCGCTCGGCCTGCCGTTCCCGTCGGATCCGAAACTGGCGGCGCTTTGCCGGCGCTTCGTCGCCGAACCCTCGCCGCATGCGACGATCGACGAATGGGCCGACGCCGCCGGCATGAGCCGCCGTACCTTCACCCGCGCCTTCCATCGCCAGACCGGGCTGTCGCTGTCGACATGGCGCCAGCAGGCGTGCCTGTTCGCGGCGCTGCCCAGGCTTGCCGACGGCGAGCCGATCACCAGGGTAGCGCTCGACCTCGGCTATGACAGCGTGCCGGCCTTCATCACCATGTTCAAGCGCATGCTGGGCGCCTCGCCGCGCGGCTATATGCGCGGCGCGCGCGATGCCGGGGAGGGAGTGCGGCGGCTGAGCGGACCGACCAGACCGGAAAACGCAATGGTCTAGTCTAGCAGGGGTCTAGTCGAACAGGCTCGAGACCGATTCCTCGGTCGCGGTGCGCGAGATCGCCTCGCCCATCAGGTCGGCGATCGAGATGACGCGGATGTTGGGCGCGTCGAGCACGCCCTGGGTCGGCTGGATGGAATCGGTGATCACCAGTTCCTGCAGCTTCGAGCCGCTGATGCGGGCGACCGCGCCGCCCGAGAGCACGCCATGGGTGATGTAGGCGGTGACGCTGGTGGCGCCGTTGGCGAGCAACGCGTCGGCCGCGTTGCACAGCGTGCCGCCGGAATCGACGATGTCGTCGATCAGCAGGCAATCCTTGCCGGCGACGGCGCCGATGATGTTCATCACTTCCGATTCGCCCGGACGCTCGCGGCGCTTGTCGACGATGGCGAGCTGCGCATCGAAGCGCTTGGCCAGCGCCCGCGCCCGCACCACGCCGCCGATGTCGGGCGAGACGACGACGACGTTGGCGAGCTGCTTGTATTTCGCCTTCACGTCGCGGGCCATCACCGGCACCGAGAACAGATTGTCGGTCGGGATATCGAAGAAGCCCTGGATCTGGCCGGCATGGAGATCGAGCGTCAGCACGCGGTCGACGCCGGCGCGCGTGATCATGTTGGCGACCAGCTTGGCCGAGATCGGCGTGCGGCCGGAAGCGCGCCGATCCTGTCTGGCATAGCCGAAATAGGGGATGACCGCCGTGATGCGCTTCGCCGAGGAGCGCATGAAGGCGTCGATCATGATGAGCAGTTCCATCAGATGATCGTTGGTCGGAAAGGAGGTGGACTGCAGGATGAAGACATCCTCGCCGCGCACGTTCTCCTGGATCTCGACGAAGATCTCCTGATCGGCGAAGCGCCGGACGCTGGCCTTCCCCAGCGGGATGTTCAGATAGCGAGCGACCGCCTCGGCCAGCACCCTGTTGGAATTGCCCGCGAAAAGCTTCATGCACCGTTCCTGGTGAAGGATGGAGAGACCGGACAGACTCTCATGAGCCTTTGATGCGGGCTTTTAGCGGCCCGCGCCGGTATTGCAAGCCTCGTGATCGGGATTCCGTCGGCCAAGGTCAAAAACGTCGCAGGCGATGAAAGCCGGCAACAGCTCAGCCGGCCTGTCCGCCGAGCCAGGCGGCGAACTGGTCGATCGTCTGGTCGGCGATGCCTTGCATGGTCGCCGGCGCGACCGCCGTCCAGCCGTCGCCGCCCTTGACCGAAGGCGCCTTCTGCTGGCCGTTGATGCGGTGCAGCCGGTTGCCCGAGGGATCGTAAATGTCCCAGACGTAGATCACGGTGGTGTCGCTGCCTTCCGAGATCGCCGAGAAATATCCCTTCAGCACATGCGTGGCGGTCTGGTCGGTGCTGCCGGCAAGCGTGATGCCGCGCTGCCTGGCGCGCGTCTGCAGCTCGGCCGTCAGCGGTGCCGCGGATTCCACCGAGGCGCCGACGATCGGCGCCACCTGCAGCCTTGTCCTGGCGAGGGCGGCGGTGCTCTGGCCCGGTGAAGCGGGAGCCGGCGACGAAACAGCCGGGGCAGTCGTCGACGGCGCTGGAACGGTCGTGGTTGCCGTATTGCTCTGAGTGGCAGGCAGGGTCTGCGCCGAGGCCGCCGGCGGCGTGATGGCCGAGGGTTCCAGAACGTCCTTGGCATTGGTGCAGGCGGCCAACGCCAACGCGGCAAGCAATGACACGGTCGTCACCTGCGATCGTCTCATCTGCCTGAAAACTCCCTGGCGAAGAACGCCCCTCGCGAACCTGCCATTATGGATTCACTGTACGATCAAGTCGAGATCATGGCGGGACAGCGGCCTCGGCTGCGATTCGGTGGTCAGGTAGGTGCGGCCCAGGGTCATCGCAGTCTCGGTTTCGGAGTCCATGATGATCATGTGGGCGAACAGCGTCATGTTGGGCGCGATCGGCTCGGGATTGCCCTGATAGAACATCGGCATGTCCATCCAGGACGGGGTGAAGCGGGCCCCAACCGAATAGCCGCATGCGTTCAGCCGGTGCTTGGTCAGATTGTGGGCTTCGAGCGTGCGGGCGTGCGCGTCGAAGACGTCGCCGAAGGTGTTGCCCGGCGTCATCGCCTTCTCCACCGCCAGAAGCGCGGCGCGGGCGGCATCGAACAGCTCCTGATGGCGCTTCGAAACCTTGCCGGTCAGCACCGTGCGCATCATCGGCGCGTGATAGTGGTGGAAGACGCCGGCCCATTCGAGCGTCAGCTGGTCGTTCTTGGTCAGCTTGCGGCGACCGGCCTTGTAGCGGCAAAGCAGCGCGTCGGCGCCGGAGCCGATGATGAACTCATTGGCCGGGTAGTCGCCGCCGCCGGCAAAGACCGCGCCCTGCATGGCGGCGAGGATCAGCGCTTCGTCGCCGCCCTGCTTGATCAGCGGCAGGGCCGCGTCGAGCGCGTCGTCGGAGAGGCTGGCGGCCTTTTCGGCTTTGGCGATCTCGGCCGGGCTCTTGAACAGGCGCAGCCGGCCGACGATGCCGGAGGCATCGGCGATCTGGCCGAAGGTCTGCAACTGCTCGTCGAGGCGGCGGCCGTTATACGCCGTCAGGCCGTGGGTGTCGTATTCGACGCCGATGCGGGCGCCGAGCAGATCGAGTTCGTTGAGCAGGTTGCGCAGGTCGATCGCCGGATTGGCGCCGTCGCGGTCGGTCCACAGAACGATGTTGTCGATGATCGAGGTCTGGCGCGCCTGCCTGAGATCGGCGGAGCGGGTCAGCAGCACCATCGAGCCGTCGGCCTTCACCACAAGGCACTGGAAGAAGCAGAAGCCGAACGTGTCGTAGCCGGTCAGCCAGTACATGCTCTCCTGCGCGAACAGGAGCACGGCGTCGAGCTTCTTCTCCGTCATCTCGATGATCAGCCGGTCGCGCCGCGCGTCGAATTCCGATCGTTCGAAGTGCAACGCCATTATTCTTTCTCCAAAACAATTGCCGAAACCTGGCGCCCGTAATCCGCTTCCTTGCGATGGGTGGTGCGCCGGTAGGAATAGAAAAGGTCTTCTTCAGTGTAAGTGCAGCGGCCGAGCCCCTCGGCGGTGACGCCGGCCTTTCTCAGCCGGTCGACGGTATAGAGGTTGAGGTCGAACATGGCGTGGCCGGGCTTTGCCGAGGGCGCGAAATAGCTGACATTGCCAGCATCGGCGTCGACGAAACGAGCGACGAATTCCGGGCCGACCTCGTAATTCTCCGGCCCGATCGACGGTCCGAGAACCGCCACGATCCGCTCGCGGCGGGCGCCGAGGCTTTCCATCGCCGCAACGGTGTTTTCAAGCACGCCGGCGAAGGCGCCTTTCCAGCCGGCATGCGCGGCGCCGACGACGCGCGCCTCGGCGTCGGCGAACAGTACCGGCCCGCAATCGGCCGTCGAGGCGCCGACGGCAATGCCCGGCCGGTCGGTGACGATGGCGTCGGCCTGGGGGCGCGGGCCGGCAAAGGGTTCCCTGGCGATGACGACATCGGGCGAATGGACCTGATGAGCGGTCAGCAAATGGCTGGCCGGCACGCCCATCCAGTCGGCGACGCGGCGGCGGTTCTCGGCGACGCGCTCCTGGTCGTCATTCGAGCCGGTGCCGATATTGAGGCCGCGATAGATGCCGGCGGAGACGCCGCCAATGCGGGTGAAATAGCCGTGGCGGATGCCGTGCGTCCTGGCGGCGTCGAGCAGCGGCGAGCGAACAGGATCCGGTTTGGTCTGATCAAGCATGGATGGGTTTGTTGTCCGCGCCGAGGATTTCGTCAAGGCGAAGTTCGGAACGAGGCTCGAACAGGCGGCGTGCGTCCGATGCCGACCGGGCCTCGTCGGCGGATCAGGACGTGCCCACTTTCGGCTGGATTTTCAATACCTTGAAGAGCTCGCCCATCGTATCCGGTCCGGCCAAACGCTCGACCGCGTCGGAAATGGCCTGCCGCACGCTGTCATCGGCCTTGGCGCCAAGCTGGCCGGCGCGCGCGAGCAGGCCCAGGCCGAGCAGAAAGTCGCCTTGCGTCGTCATCTGGACATCGAGCCCGTGGGCTCGGACCACGGCGGCGAGGGCAGCGAAATCGACATGCGCGGTCAGATCGGCCTCGCCGGGATTGGCCAGCACATTGTCGTGATCGTGCTTGCGCAAGGCCTGCAGCGTGTCGCCGATGCCGTGCTGAAGATGGCCGTAGTCGATGAACAGGCCGGCGCCGCCATGTCTGGCTATCCGTTCGGCAATGGCCGCCATCAGCGCCGCGCGGGCAGGCGCCACTTCGACCACAGCCCCTTCCGGGGCGTCGGCGGCGCCCGCTGGCAGCAGGGAGGGATCGACCGAGCCGGCGCCGGCGAAGAAGCGCAGGCCATCCTCGTCGTCGAGGCCGACCATGCGTTCGCGCCAGCCGGAGATGGTCCGAACGAACTGGCGGATGGGCACGGCGTCGAACAGTTCGTTGCCGACGATGAAGAGCGGCGTTTTCGGCAGCGTCTCGATGGTTTGGTGCCAGTCGAGCTTGACCGTGTGGTCCGCAAGCGTCCGCTGTTGGATTTCGGCCAGGCGCGGGCTGGTCTCGATCATGGCGAACGAGACGCCGGCGGCGAAGCCGGGATCGAGCCGCAGGACGGCGCGCAGCATGTCCTTCATCAGCGTGCCGCGGCCGGGGCCGATCTCGGCGATGGTTGCGGGCAGCGGCCGGCCAGAAGCCTGCCAGGCCTGGTAGAGCCAGACGGCGACCAGCTCGCCGAACATCTGGCTGATCTCCGGCGCGGTGACGAAATCGCCCGCCGCGCCGAAAGGCTCGCGGGTGGTGTAATAGCCATCCTCGGGATCGAACAGGCAAAGCGCCATGTATTCACTGACCGGGATCGGCCCCACCGCACCGATGAGATCGATGATGCGGGTCTTCAGCCGCGTCATGCCGGTTGCGTCTGCGTCACCGGCCTGGCCGTGGCCATCGCCCAGATGCCGGCCAGCACCATGGGCGTCGACAGGATCATGCCCATGGTCAGCCAGTTGGTGCCGAGCAGGTAGCCGAGCTGCTGGTCCGGCTCGCGGAAGAATTCGACAAAGATGCGCGACAGGCCGTAGCCGCAGATGAAGGCGCCGCCGACGAAGCGCGGCGTCTTCAGCTTCAGCCTGGAATGGGTGAGGAAGCGCAGCACGAGGAACAGCACCAGGCCTTCGAGGAGGGCTTCGTAAAGCTGGCTCGGATGGCGCGAGAACGGACCGCCATTGGGGAATTCCACCGCCCATGGCACGTCGGTCGGTCGCCCCCAGAGCTCGGAATTGATGAAGTTGGCGACGCGCACAAGGCCAAGCCCGACCGGCACGCCCGCCGACACCACATCGAACAGCGTCCATGTGCGGATGCCGCGCTTGAAGGAGAACAGCGTCATGGCGAGGATGACGCCGAGCAGGCCGCCATGGAACGACATACCGCCCTGCCAGACGGCGACGATGTCGAGCGGATGCGCGATGTAGCGCGCCAGGTCGTAGAACAGCACATAGCCGGCGCGCCCGCCGACCACGACGCCGATCGCTGCCCAGACAATGAAGTCGTCGAGATCCTCCGGTTTCATCGGCAAGGCGCCGTCCGGCCACAGCCTGGCATTGGTGACGAGGCGCTTGGCGTACCACCAGGCAAAGAGGATGCCGACGATGTAGCCGACGCCGTACCAGTGCACCGCCAGCGGGCCGATCTGGACGATGACCGGGTCAATGTTGGGGAAGGGCAGGGAGGCCAGCGGCAGCAGGAAATATTCGCTCAACAGGGTCTCCCGGGTGCGGTCTGGTTTCGGGCGCGGACCATGCGGCAGGGTTTTGGCAGGGTCAAGGCAAGGTGGTGGTTGCCTTGGCCGCCGCAGATGGCGGGGTCAATCCTGAAGCTTGCCGCCGACCATCCGCCTTAGAGCGTCATTGATCCTGTCCTGCCAGCCGGGACCGTCTTCCTGGAAGTGGTCCAGCACGGCACGATCGATTCTGATCGAAACAAGCTCTCTTACGTTCGGCGCGGCTGAGGGTTCGCGAATTGGGGTCGCCGGTTTCTTGATCGGCTTGAAGGCAGCCTCCGCGGCTGCCATCGGATTTGTCGGTCGGCGCGGGGGCGTTGTCATTGGTTGACCCTGACTGAGAGCGACTCGTGCTTGACGCAGGTCGACTTGAAAGCACTACAATAGGCCACGTGGCGCCATCACGTACAGGCTCGGCCGGCGAGGTGCGATGCCGCAGCCGCCGCAACGTTCTTGCATTCCGCGCCGCGCGCCACTACGTCAAATCGAGCAAGCGAGGATTTGCCATGTCGACCGGACCGAACCGCATTCTCGATGAATTCGCCAAGCTGATGACGGATGCCGCCGGCGCCGCGCAAGGCGTGCGGCGCGAAGTGGAGACGGCCTTCAAGGGCCAGGCCGAGCGCATCCTGAATACCATGGACGTGGTGCAGCGCGAGGAGTTCGAGGCCGCACGCGAGATGGCGGTGAAAGCCCGTGAAGACAACGTCCTGCTCGCCGCCCGCATCGAGGCGCTCGAGGCGAAGCTTGCCGAACTCACCGGGCAGGCCGCACCAGCGGCGGCGACGAAGGCCAAAACGAAAAAATAATCGTTAAACTTTTCCACAAAGCACAATCCGAAAAAGCGCTTTGCCGTGAATCGCTTACCGGCATTGCATGAATCATCGTGACAGCGCCTTTCCACATGCGAATGACGCAGTGCGAAAAATTGGGCTGGTCACGCGACTCCCGATCAATAGACTGAATTTGTTGCATGATTCGAAGCAGGGTCATGCGCCGGGCGGTGGGGTCCGGTCTGGGGTCTTTGCGTTTGACGAAGTTCCTGGCCGTCCGAGTTCTAGACAAGATTGTTCGTCGTGTGTGCCCCGCGGAGCGTGTGGCGCTCCCCTGAACACAGGAAGCATCCATGGAACTTCTCGAACTCGAATTCTCCCGCGAAATCCACCCGGTGGATGTCATCGAGCAGGTGGCCCACAACAATGACTGGTCGTTCGAGCGTGCCGGCGACGATGAGATTTCGATTTCGGTGGCGGGAAGCTGGACCGACTATCATGTCTCCTTCTCCTGGATGGAGGATTTCGAGGCGCTGCATCTGGCCTGCGCCTTCGACATCAAGGTGCCCGAGACGCGCGCGCTGGAGGTGATGCGGCTCTTGTCGTTGATCAACGAGCAGATGCTGTTCGGCCATTTCGACCTGTGGGAGCAGGAGGGCGCGATCATGTTCCGCCAGTCGCTGCTGCTTGCCGGCGGGGTCGAGCCGTCGAGCCAGCAGGTCGAGGTGCTGCTGTCGTCGGCTCTCGAGGCCTGCGAATGCTATTTCCAGGCCTTCCAGTTCGTTGTCTGGTCGGGGACCTCGGCCAAGGACGCGCTTGCCGGCGTGCTGTTCGAGACCTACGGCACCGCCTGAGCCGGATCAGGATCCAAGATGAGTGCGAGTGGCGCGCGCAAGCCCGAAATCAGTTTCGCCGATTTCGACCGGGTCGACATTCGCGCCGGCACCATCATCGAGGCCGAGCCTTTCCCCGAGGCGCGCAAGCCGGCATTCAAGCTGAAGATCGATTTCGGCCCTGCGATCGGGGTGAAGAAATCGTCGGCGCAGATCACCAAATACTATGCGCCGGAGACGCTTGTCGGCCGGCAGGTGTTCGCGGTGGTCAATTTCCCGCCGCGCCAGATCGGAAAGTTCATGTCGGAAGTGCTGACGCTCGGCTTTCCCGACGAGGAGGGCGCCGTGGTGCTCGGCGCCATTGAGCGCAAGGTGCCTGACGGCGGACGGCTGTTCTAGGATTTAGCGAGCAGGCTACAGTCATCCACACAGCGCCGCCAGCAAGCCCCGGCGAGCGCCATCACGGTGCTGCAGCCGGCCGGACTGAAGCGATGGCTGGAGTCCGGAACGCGCCGAGAATAGTTCCGACCGCTGCTGCCGAGAGCACCAGATGCAGGCCGTCGAACGGCCAGGCCAGTCCGAAATGCATCAGCATACGGTTCAAGAAGGAAGGCGACGCGCCGTCCGCGGGAATCAGGATCAAGCCTACGGCGAGGCCCAGCCCATATTTGAGTATGGCAACTATTGCGAAAACGATGAACATTATGGCGACGAAACGCAGACGATTGCCGTCGAGCGCACGCCAGCACCCGACTGGATCAAACGAGCCCGTCCAGAGAAAATCGCCGACAAGGAGATATTCCCAGGCAAGTATGAAACCGCCCACAAGCATGTTGAAGATTCCCCTCGCCATCGCCCAGGAAGCGACGTCCTCGGGGCTGAGCGGCAGGTCATGTGTGGCCAGTAGGCCGGCAACAAACAGTCTGTGCTCGCCGGCGACCGCAAAGCCGCAAAGAAGCTGGACGGCCGCGAGAAGCAACGCAGCCAGAAGAATCCGTTGGCCGAGCTCAAAGCGCACGCCCGGGATAGCGAAGCGTTTGACTCGGTCAATGCCGCGTCGAACAACGATATGGCCGCGCTCGGGCGCGTTTGCCATGCGATCCAGGACGAATGCAAAGACCATCGCCGAGAACGGCGCGGCAACAATCGCGGAAAGCCAAGTCCCGTGGGCAAAGCCTTGCGATAGGAGCCAGGCAGGCACCTGCTCCGGATCGGCAAAGAGAATAAGGACAAGCGCCGCCAGACAGAGCGTCATCAGAAAGCAGGGAACCCAGGCGGCCACGAAGAGTGGCCAGGCATTCGCCCGGCAATAGCCTAACACCGTCGCAACGGTCTTACCGACGCGCAGGAGGCGACGTTTCGGCGATACGGCAGGCAATTCGTCCAGCGTTGAAATCGGCGTCGCTCCCGCTAGGAACTACACACGCAGAATAATGCACTGCGATCAACTGTCGCGCAAGGTCTCGCAAGGAACACGCTCGCGGGATTTAAGCTCGTCGGCCCTCGGTCTCTCAGCGCATCTCAAAAACTTCACGCGGAAGACTTTGGCGAATTGTCGATGTTCGGGATCTTCTGCGGGAAATGCACGAGAGGGCGGCATCGAAGAGGCCACACAACTGCCAACGGTCAGGCCGCCAGCTTGTGCGTCGTTCCCAGCGCTTCCTCGACCGTGTCGAGGAACATTTCCGCGCAAGCCTTCCAGCTGTAGCGCATGGCGCGCTGGCGCGCCTCGTTGCGGTCGACGTGGAGCGCGGCAAGGGCAGCCTCACGCAAATCTTCGGAGACCGCGCCGCCGACGCCGTCGCCGACAATGTCGATCGGTCCGGTGACCGGATAGGCGGCGACCGGCGTACCGCTGGCCAGCGCCTCGATGATGACGTTGCCAAAGGTGTCGGTGCGGCTCGGGAAGACGAAGACGTCGGCCGAGGCATAGATCTCGGCCAGTTCGTCATTCGGGCGATGGCCAAGGAAATGGGCGTTGGGATAGCGTGCCTTGAGCTTCGCCAGCTCCGGCCCTTCGCCGACGACGACCTTGCTGCCGGGCAAATCGAGGTCGAGGAAGGCGCCCAGGTTCTTCTCGATCGCGACGCGGCCGACGCACAGGAAGACCGGACCGGGAAATCCCATGTCCTTGCGCTTGTCCGGCCGGAAATGGTCGGTATCGACGCCGCGCGTCCAGGGCTTCAGCTTGTTGAAGCCGCGCGCGGCAAGATCGTCCGCCAGCGACTGGGTGGCGACTAGCGTGCCCTGACCGGAATTGTGGAAATCGCGCAGCCAGCGATAGGCCCAGCTCTCGGGCACCGGCAGCCGGGCGCTCAGATATTCGGGAAAGCGGGTGTGGTAGCTGGTGGTGAAGGGACGGCCGGCATTGCGGCAATAGCGCCTGGCCATGATGCCCAGCGGACCTTCGGTGACGATATGGATGTGGTCGGCCTTGCGCCGATCGATCAGGCGCGCGACGTGGCCAGGCGTCGTCAGCGCCAGGCGGATATCGGGATAGGTCGGCAGCGGCAAGGTGCGGAAGATGTTCGGGGTCAGGAAATCCAGTTCGACGTCGAAGGATTTCAGCGTTTCGGTGAGCCGCTCCAGCGTATGGACGACGCCGTTGACTTGCGGACGCCAGGCGTCGGTGACCATCAGGATACGCATGGCGATCCCGATGCGCATGGCGGCCCTTTGCCGGAAAGGTCGTCTTTTGCCTTGATACGATGCCGGAACGGCGACCAGGCGGCAGCTCGCGCTTCGCTCCAGCGCACCCTTGAAGGCGCGGGCTCGAACCGGGGCGGCAGGGCCGAATCAACTAAAGTCACACGTTTCATGCGCGCTCTTCACCATGGTTTCATGACGAGCGGATGAAGCCGGCAATTCTTGCTTGGAAACCCCGGGCTAGGCCGGAACCTTGATTACCGCGCGCAGGCCGCCAAGCGGGCTGTCTTCCAGCATGATGTCGCCGCCATGACTGCGGGCGATATCGCGGGCGATGGAGAGGCCAAGGCCGGTCCCGCTGGCGTCGAGGTTGCGCGCCTCGTCGAGCCGCAGGAAGGGCTTGAACACTTCCTCGCGCTTTTCGCGCGGAATGCCAGGCCCGTTGTCATCGACGGTGACTTGAAGCGAGCCGCCTCTGTGATCGGCGTTGATCTCCACGGTCCTCGCATAGCGGAAGGCGTTGCCGATGACGTTGGACAAGAGCCGGGCGAAGGCGTTCGGACGCACGTGCACGTGCGGATCGCCGACAAGCGTGGTCGACAGCTTGCATTTGCGCAGCGCTGCCTCCTCGCCGAGTTTCTGGAAATAGGCGTCGAGGTCGAAACGGCCGGGGTCCTCCGATGCCTCGCCGCGGGCGAAGGCGAGATAGCCCTCGAGCATCGACTGCATGTCGTCGATGTCCTGGTCGAGCGCCGCCTTGGTCTCGGCCTTGCCGGGCGCCAGCGCCAGCTGCAGCTTGAAGCGGGTGAGGATGGTCCTGAGGTCATGACTGACGCCGGTCAGCATGGCGGTGCGCTGCTCGATCTGGCGTTCGATGCGCTCGCGCATCTGGATGAAGGCAAAGCCGGCGCGGCGAACCTCCTCGGCGCCGCGCGGGCGGAAATCCCGCGGCATCGGCCGTCCTTTGCCGAAGCTCTCGGCGGCCTCGGCAAGCGTCAGGATCGGCCGGATCTGGTTGCGCAGGAAAGGAATGGCGATCATCAGCAGCACCAGCGAGGTGCCGACCATCCAGATCAGGAAGATGTGGGTGTTGGAGGCATAGGCCTGGCTGCGGCGCACGAAGACGCGCAGCACCTTGCCCTCGAGCTGGACGCGGACCTCGACGATGTTGGAATTGCCGACGGTGTCGATCCAGAACGGCCGGTTGATCTGGCGGGTGATCTCGGCCGAGAGGATCTCGTCGAGGATCGAGAAGAACGGTTTCGGTCCGGGCGGCGGCAGCGGATCGGGCGGCAAAAGGTCGACCTTGAGCTGCATGCGATCCTGGGCGATGCGGATGATGTTGGCGTAGTCGGCATCGTGCGGATAGGTTTCCATCATGTCGATGATGGCGGCGATGTCGCGCACGGTCGCCTGCGACAGGCGCTGCGTCACGGTCTGCCAGTGGCGTTCCATGAAGACGAAGGCGACGACCGACTGCAGCAGGATCATCGGCGCGATGACGATGATCAGGGAGCGGGCGTAGAGCCGCTTCGGCATGTATAGCGCGACCAGGCGCCAGAACCGGTTCCAGGCGCGCGACATGGCTTTCAGCACTCGCATCGCGCGATCGCTCAAGCCGTCATTTCCCGGCCTTTCCAGTTGCGTGGTCGCCATCCGCCCTTCCGCTCGTCAACGGCCGTTCAGCAAAGGGCCTTACAGATAATCTATTCCACGCTGAGCCGATACCCAATACCGCGCACCGTCTGCAGCCAGACCGGGTTGGACGGGTCGCGCTCGATCTTGCGGCGCAGCCGGTTGATCTGGACATCGATGGTGCGCTCGCCGACATCCGACTCGTCGCCGACCAGCTCATGGCGCGGTATGGTCTCGCCGGCGCGCGCGGCAAAGATCGCCAGGATCTCCTGCTCGCGGTCGGTCAGCTTCAGCGCCTCGCCGCCACGCTTCAGCTCGCGCCTGGCGATCTGGAAGGTGTAGGGGCCGAACACCAGCTGCTCGACCTTGGGCGTCGCCACCGGGCCGCCACGGCGCAGGATGTTGTTGATGCGCAGGATCAGCTCGCGCGGGTCGAAAGGCTTCGGCAGATAGTCGTCCGCGCCGGCCTCCAATCCGGTGATGCGGCTGTCGGTTTCGGACAGCGCGGTCAGCATCAGGATCGGCACGTTCTTTTCGGCCCTCAACGCCTTGGTGAGGTCGACGCCGGTTTCGCCCGGCATCATCACGTCGAGCACGAGCAGGTCGAAATCGAGGCCGGCGAGCTTGCGCCGGGCCTCGCCGGAATTGCCGGCGACGGTGACGCGGAAGCCGTTTTCGGACAGGTACTGCTTGAGCAGGTTGCGGATACGGGTGTCGTCATCGACGACAAGCAGATGCGGCGCGTCGTCGTCCGGCGCTGTCGGATGATCAACCCTCTCAATGGTCTCCATGGCTCTTCCCCGATATTTTCGCAGGCACAATGTCGATCTGCGCTCTTAGTTCCGGATTGACCATCGCTTCCAGGAAACGTTCGATCGAGGCGCGGTCGGCGGCACCGGAATCCTCCAATGCAGCATGGATGCGGCGTGACTGTGGCCGCGCCAGCGCCAGGGCCAGGGCGCGGCCCTTGGCGGTCGGGTAAAGTTCGCGCTGGCGGCGGTCGCGCGGCCCTTGCAACTGGACGATATGGTCGGTGTCGATGAGCTGCTTGAGCACGCGCGCCAGGCTCTGCTTGGTGATCTTGAGCACGTCGAGCAATTCGGCGACGGTCAGGCCAGGCCTGCGGTTGACGAAATGCAGGACACGGTGATGGGCGCGGCCGAAGCCGTAGTCGGCCAGAATCTGGTCCGGATCGGAAGTGAAGTCGCGATAGGCAAAGAAAAGCAGCTCGATGATGGCGAAGTCGATGCCGTCCTCGTCGGTGATCGCCGTCCTGATCGGTTTGCCGGCGGCGTTGCTCTGATCCGTCATCTTGTCTCCATGCGAAGGGGAATTATGTCAGTACTATTGACGTAATTTCCCGGCAATGGTAATTTTTGACAAGCTTTTCGGCGGATTGCGAACGAAAAGGCAAGGGGGAGCCGTTTTTCCGGAACTTCCTGAGTTTGCCATACATTTGATATCCGCCTACGCTTTCGGACCCCGGCCGCGTGCCGCGGCCGACACGAAACATACGATACAACGATGTGCGGGCTTTCGCCCGCGGGAGGTTTCCATGGCATCCGTTCCTTTCGACCAACTGGACGGCTTCATCTGGATGAACGGCGAGTTCGTCGCGTGGGCCGACGCCAAGATTCATGTGCTGACCCACGGGCTGCACTATGCCAGCGCCGTCTTCGAGGGCGAGCGCGCCTATGGCGGCCAGATCTTCAAGCTCACCGAGCACACCGAGCGCCTGCATGAATCGGCGCGCCTGCTCGGCTTCAAGATCCCCTACACGGTCGCCGAACTCGACGACGCCTGCCGCACGCTGTTGAAGAAGCAGGGCTTCCAGGACGCCTATGTGCGCCCGATCGCCTGGCGCGGCAGCGAGCAGATGGGCGTTTCGGCGCAGAACAACCGCATCAACTGCGCCATCGCCATCTGGCAGTGGCCGAGCTATTTCGACCCGGCGCAGAAACTGAAGGGCATTCGCCTCGACCTCGCCGAATGGCGCCGGCCCGATCCGCGCACCGCGCCGTCGAAGTCGAAGGCCGCCGGCCTCTACATGATCTGCACGCTGTCCAAGCATGCCGCCGAGGCCAAGGGCTATGCCGACGCCATGATGCTGGACTGGCGCGGCCAGGTCGCCGAGGCGACCGGCGCCAACATCTTCTTCGTCAAGGACGGCAAGATCCATACGCCGAAGCCCGACTGCTTCCTCGACGGCATCACCCGTCGCACCGTCATCGGCCTCGCCAAGGAACGCGGCCTGGAGGTGATCGAGCGCGCAATCATGCCGGAAGAACTCGAGGGCTTCGAGCAGTGCTTCCTCACCGGCACGGCAGCCGAAGTGACGCCGGTTTCGGAGATCGGTCCATACCGATTCGAGGTTGGCGAGATCGCCAAGTCGCTGATGAATGACTATTCTGCTGCAGTGCAACCAAAGCATGCGATCGCCGCAGAATAGCGATAAGTCACAACTTTTTTGTCTTACAGGGGCGGTTTTCAGGCCGCCCCTTTTATTTAAGCCCCAGTGCATTTGACTTTCGGCCAATTCAGCGTCTCATGATGACGTCGGCCCGAGGAGGCTGGCAGTCATGGAGGGACTGTTAACATGGATACGAACACGCTCGTTGCGATCGTTGTTCAGGTGATTACGGGTATCATTGGTGGTCAGGCAGTGGGCGCGGCGCTGAAGCAAGCGGCGTTGGGTCAGCTTCCCAAAATCCTGGGCGGTGCCATCGGTGGCGTCGGCGGCGCGGCGATCCTCGGCAGCCTGCTCGGCGGTGGCACGATCGATCCGGCGGCGGCTGCCGCGGCGGCAGGCGGATTGGGCAGCGCGTTGAACATTCCAAACATCGTTGGCGGCGCGGGCGGCGGCGCCATCCTGACCGGCATCATCGGGGCGGTCCTGAATGCGATGAAGAAATAGGCCTGCCGGGTTCGGGCTTTTCGCATGGGCGGCTTCGGCCGCCCATTTGTTTTCGGCTCATCGAGATCGTCCCTGCCGGTGGACGCCGTTCGCATGTGTCTCTACATCGGAGAAGACGCAGCGAAAGGACAATCATGGGTCAGCTCAACGCCGGCATCGTGCCGGTCACGCCCTTCCAGCAGAACTGCACGATCCTCTTCGACATGGACGACAGACAGGGAGTCGTCGTCGATCCCGGCGGCGATATCGACAAGGTACTGGCGGTGCTGAAGGACAATGACATCAGGGCCGGTGCTATCTGGATCACCCATGGCCATATCGACCATGCCGGAGGCGCGATGGAACTGAAGGAGGCGCTCGGCGTCGATATCATTGGCCCGCACGAGGCCGACAGGCCGCTGCTGGCCAACCTCGAAAACCAGGCCAAGCGCTTCGGCATCACCGACGCGGTGCGCAACTGCGTGCCGGACCGCTTCCTCGCCGAGGGCGAGGCGGTCTCGTTCGGGGAGCATGTCTTCGAGGTCCTGCATTGCCCCGGCCATGCGCCGGGCCACGTCGTCTACTTCAACCGCGCGGCCAAGTTCGCCCATGTCGGCGACGTGCTGTTTCGCGGCTCGGTCGGGCGCACCGACCTGCCCGGCGGCGACCACGCCGCGCTGATTGCTTCGATCAAGAACAAGCTTCTGCCGCTCGGCGACGACATCGGCTTCATCTGCGGCCACGGCCCCGGCGGCCGCTTCGGCGAGGAGCGCCGCACCAATCCGTTCCTGACCTAGGGTGTGTCGATATTCAGGTGAGGCCAGCCTTCGCGCGGTGGGTTCCTGCGCTTCCGGTGCTCACGTACTTTGAGTACGCTCCGCTCCGGCTCTCGGAACCCATCGCTCTCGGCTCGGCCTGACCTGAATCTCAACACCCCCTGGGTGAGCGCCTAAAGGAGCCCCAAACAAAAAAGCGCTGGCCTTGCGGTCAGCGCTTTCCTGTTTGGGGCAGGGAAGCCTCAGTTGGCGACGCAGAAGTGCTGCTCGCCATCATTGCCGGTGAAGGTACCGGTGCGGGAATTGAAGGTGCGATAGCGGTCCGAGCAGTATTCGTACCAGGCACGGGTCCACGGTTCCGCATAGCGGTCGGCATAGACGACGCGCGGCTGCGCATAATAGCGGCGAACCGGAGCCGGCCGCACATAGCGGTAGTCATAGTCGTCGTAGCCCGGCTCGTAATAGCTGTTGTAGCGAGGCTGCGGGTTGCTCAACGCGCCGGCGATCAGGGCGCCGGCAGCAAGGCCGACAACGCCGGCGGCGAGGGCGTCGTTGTGGTTGTGATGGTGACGGCGCCAGCGCCAGTCATCGGCGTTGGCCGCCGGCAAGGTGGCCAATATGGTCGCGGCGATGCCGGTGGACAGAATGGCGGTCTTGAGAATTCGGTTCATTTCGGTCTCCTTCGCGCCGGCCCGTGTACTTTCGGGGGGATGCGGACCGGCTTTAGCAAAGGTTAATAAGAGACCGTGGCTGAACGGAGGCTGAACGAAATCCGGCCTGACATTTCGATTGCTTGCGCAAAACCATAGACCCGGCGAGAGCGGACCCGCCTCATCAGTCTCCGCCAGGTCTGTCCTGAACCGGCTCAGCCGATCGACAGGTTGACGGCCTTCGGACCCTTGCCGCGCTTGTCCGGCTCGGTGTCGAATGTCACTTTCTGCCCATCCTCAAGACCGGGAAGACCCGACGCCTGCACGGCCGAAATATGGACGAAGACATCCTTCGCGCCATCGTCCGGCGTGATGAAGCCGAAGCCTTTGGCATGATTGAAGAACTTGACGGTGCCGGTCTGCGGCATGGGAAGCTCCTTATGATCCCATAAAGTCCAGTTTCGGGCCGGCAAATGCCCGAGTGGAAATTTGTCCTTTATTTTAGCGCTATCGGCAAGAGAAAGTTTTTGCCCCGCCCGGCAGGCATTTTGGCAGCGCTTTGCGTCCGCCGCGCTTCGCGTGCCGTGATCCAAATTGTCGTTTTGGTGCACGCCGTTAGCCGAATGCCCGGTACCGTTCGGCGAGCCCTCCACCGGGCATGGAAAAGGCGCGACGGTGACCGTCGCGCCTTCGAGAATTCAGCCCGGCTCGGAAGCCGGTTCATGACCTTGCAGCGCGCCATCGCTCCTCCGCGCGGGCGATGCCTCAGATCGATCGATCAGGCAGCGCGGAGATTGACCGCCTTCGGACCCTTGCCCATGCGGTCGGGCTCGACGTCGAAGGTGACCTTCTGGCCGTCGACCAGGGTGCGCAGGCCCGAAGCCTCGATCGCCGAGATATGGACGAACACATCCTTGGCGCCGCCGTCAGGCGTGATGAAGCCGAAGCCTTTGGTGGCGTTGAAAAACTTTACGGTGCCGGTCTGGGCCATTGGGGGAAACTCCTCTCACCCGTGTCAGTCATATGGTTTGCCCGCCGCTGGCGCCTTGGGCATGTCCCGGTGGTTGCTTCGGCAGTCATGCATTGGCGCATGGTCAAACCCCCCGCCGAAAAACGGGGCCGTCAGAGATTCACAGTATCGGGGAAAGGTCGTCCAAAACGTTCCGCTCTCCGGGTCGCAAATGCCCGAACACGGAATTTATCGCACGGAAACGTGATGGTTGCAAGACAGCGCCGCGGGTGGGCCCGATGGGCGCCCCCGACGCAGCGCTTCGATAGACCCGGCCCCATGCCCCGGTCATCGGCCAGAGCCCGGCCACGCATGGGCCAGCGGCCCCTCGCGGGTGGCCGGACGGCGCCAGCGGCGGCGCCATTTCATCCGCAAACGGGGGTTGCATTTGTCGGAGGAATGGCGAGGATCGGCAGGCGCGTTTTGCGCCGGAGCGGGGGTCATTGCACTCTGATTTGCGCATGCTCTTCGGACCCATGCGCCGGGAGGTATTCATGAGATTTATTGCGACGCTTTTCTCGCGACAGGGCTTTGCCCTCCTGTTCCTGTCGGCACTTCTAGCAGCCTGCACGGTGGTGGTTGACGAAGGTCCTGGACCGCGCCCGCGGCCGCCAAGGCCGGAACCGCAATTCTGCACCAGGGAGTATGAGCCGGTCTGCGCCCGCCGCGGCGGCGACCGCCAGACCTTCGCCAATGCCTGCCTGGCCGATCGGGCCGGGTATCGCATCGTGCGCGATGGCCCATGCCGCGACGGCGGTGGGGGCGGCGGTGGCGACGAGCCGACATTCTGCACCCGCGAATACGCTCCGGTCTGCGCCCGCCGCGGCGGGCAACTGCGCACGTTCCCGAATGGATGCGAGGCCCGCGCCGCGGACTATCGCATCATCGGTGACGGTCCATGCTGAGCAAGCAAGGCCTTGTCGTCGCGAGCGGCGGGGCCTTGCGGCGGCAGATCCCATCTCCTTTTTGCCGAGGAGATGGGCATCTCCATCCGCGACCGGCGAAGCCGTTGCGTCTTGAAACTGCCGGCCGCATGGCTTAGGTCCGGCAAGCGGACAAACACGGCAGGTTTCCCATCACCAGAGATCCAAGACGAGGCGCGGGTTCCAGCCCTGGCGGGCAGACGCTGGGGCTCGATCAGCGCGTGCAGCAGGCGCTGCAACTGCATCAGGCCGGCCGCCGGCAAGAGGCGGAGATTCTCTACCGCCAGGTGCTGGCGCAGAAGGCGAACCATGCCGCGGCCGCGCATTTCCTCGGGCTTCTGCTGCACCAGACCGGGCGCGGCGAGGAGGGGCTGGCGCTGATCGAGCAGTCGGTGCGCCTGCAGCCCGGCAATCCCGATTTCCTCAACAATCTGGGCACCGTGCTGCGCGACCTCGGCCGCGTCGCGGCTGCGGTCGATTGGTTCCGCAAGGCGGTGACGTTGCGGCCGGACCAGCTGGCGGTGCGCGACAATCTCGGCTCGGCGCTGAAGCAGCTCGGCCAGTTCGAGGGCGCCGAAGACATCTATCGCGGCACGATCGGCCGCAATCCGTTCCATGTGCGTGCCCGCATCGGGCTGGCCGAGACGCTGCAGGAGGCGGGGCGGCTGGACGAAGCGATCGCGGTGTTCCGCGAGGCGTTGGCGATCCGGCCGAAGGACGCCGACCTGCTGTACGGGCTGGGCGTCGGCATGATGGAGAAGGGCAAGCTGGACGAGGCCGCCGATCTCGCCCGGCAGGCGCTGGCGATCGCTCCCGCCATGGCAAGGGCCTGGCTGCTGCTGACGCAGGTCAAGCGCCAGACCGAGCGCGACGCCGAACTCGTCGGCATGGAGGCGCAACACGCCAAGGCGCCGCAGGGAAGCCTGGCGCGCATGCAGCTTTCCTTCGGCCTCGGCAAGGCCAATGACGACCTTAAGGATTATCCCCGCGCCTTCGACTATTTCGCCGAGGGCAATGCCATCCGCCGCACCGGCATCGACTACGATCCGGCGAGGACGCGCGATGAATTCGAGGCGATGAAGGCGACGTTCGATAGGGCGTTCTACGAAAAGCACAAGCCAAGTTCGATCGCCGACGACACCCCGATCTTCGTCGTCGGTATGCCGCGTTCCGGCACCACGCTGGTCGAGCAGATCATCGCCAGCCATCCGCAGGTCTATGGCGCGGGCGAGCTCAGCATCCTGAAGACGGCGGTCGGCAAGCAGTTTCCGCTCACCATGAAGGGCGGCTTTCCGCAAGGCATCGCCGACATGCCCGACAAGGCCTTCGGCGAAGCGGGCGAGGCCTATCTCGATATGCTGCATGCCCGCTATCCGGGCTTCCGCCATGTCACCGACAAGATGCCCGGCAACTTCCTGCTGGTCGGCTTCATCCATCTGATGCTGCCGCAGGCGAAGATCATCCATTGCGCGCGCGATGCGGCGGCCACCTGCCTGTCGATCTACAAGGTGCATTTCCGCGGCGACAGCCACCGTTACGGCTACGATCTCGGTGAGCTCGCCGACTTCCACAATCTCTATGCCGACATCATGGCGCATTGGCGCAATGTGCTCCCCGGCGTCGTTCACGATGTGCGCTACGAGGATTTCGTTGCCGACCAGGAAGGGCAGACGCGGGCGCTGATGGCGCATCTCGGCTTGCCCTGGGACGACAAGGTGCTGTCCTTCCACGAGACCGACCGTCCGGTGCGCACGGCCTCGGCCGCCCAGGTGCGCCAGCCGATGTACCAGGGCTCGGTCGACCTTTGGAAGCGTTATGGGGACAGGCTGAAGCCGCTGCTGGACAAGCTAGGCTGATATTGAGGTGAGGCCGGCCTGCGAACGGCGGCTCCCTGCGCTTCCGGTGCTCACGTACGTTAAGTACGCTCCGCTCCGGTTCTCGGGAACCGCCATTCTCGACTCGGCCTGACCTCAATCTCAACCCAGCTTGGGGCCCAGCTCCTCAAAGCTCGATGAACGTCTGGAAGCCGCCAAAGATCATGCGCTTCCCGTCGAACGGCATTGTCGGCCAATCGGCCTTCAGCCGCTCGTCGACCATAATTTTCGCCATCACTTCGTCGCGCCGTTTTCGGGACTCGTAGACAACCCAAGCAAAGACGACGACCTCGTCGTCCTTCGCCTGCACGGCGCGCGGGAACGAGGTGAGCTCGCCATAGGGCACGTCGTCGCCGATGCATTCGACATAGGAAAGCGCGCCGTACTCCATCCAGATGGTGCCTGCTTGCCCAGCCATCTTCTTATAGGCGTCGAGATTTGCCTTGGGGACGGCGAGAACGAAACCATCGACATAGGACATCGTGCTTCTCCTATGCCTTCTTGACAGGCGCGTTCATCGCCCATTCGACACCGAACGGATCGCGCATGTTGCCCCACTGGTCGCCCCAGAACATCACCTGCAGCGGCATGACGACCTCGCAGCCGGCGTCGACGGCGCGCTTCCACCAGGCCTCGATGTCGTCGCTGCCGAGATGCAGCTGCATCGTGTAGCCCTGCGGCTTCACCGGCGACATGCCGTGCTCGGGATAGAAGTCGGAGATCATCAGCGTCGAGCCGTTGATGTGGAGATGGATGTGCATGGTGCGGCCCTGCTCATCCGGCGGATAGAAGAACACCTGCTCGGCGCCGAAGGCCTTCTTGTAGAATTCGGCGGCCTTGAAGGCGCCGTCGAGCTGCAGATAGGGGGTCAATCCACCGAGCACTTTGGCGGCCGGCTGAACGGGGGTCTGGTCGGTCATTTTCTGCTCCTCTTTGCGTTTGGTCTGACCTTGCGAACCACAGGACGAACGAGGCAGCCGCGATCCTACACAGGTCTCGGATTTTTTTAGAACCGCCGAATCACGCGCCGGGCTGGTCGCCCGTCAAATCACCCTGGCCGAGCAGGTCGCAGCGCCGGCACGAGGGCTGTATTGCACGTCGAAGATTTCCGGAACGCCGATGTCCTTGCGCAGTTCGGCCGGGAGCGAAAGCAAGATACGCTCGCTGCGGTAGCGGGCGCGCGCCGCCGCGTACCGGGTTGCGATGCGACCGATGGATGACAGGACCGACATGATGAACTCTCCCTGGTTGATGCCGGCATCATCGTGTCGGCATCCCAAGGACGTGGCGCATCCCGGCGATCCGACAGATCGCCGGATTTTTTCGACCGGAGATTCTTCAGCCGCCCGTTCCGGCCACCGCGCGGAAGAAATCCTCGGGGTCGTCGACCTCGGTCAGCCGGCGTTTCTCGATCAGCCAGAAGCGGTTGCCGACGGCGCGGATGAAGGCGCGGTCGTGCGAGGCGAGAACGCAGCTCGCCTGATGCGCCAGCAGTTCCGCCTCCAGCGCTTCCTGGCCGTCGATGTCGAGATGGTTGGTCGGCTCGTCGAGCAGGTAGAAATTGGGATTGGCGAGCCTGAGCGCCAGCATCACCAGCCGGGCCTTCTGACCGCCCGACAAGAGCCCGATCCGGCGCCCCTGCATGTCGATGCCTACGCCGGCGCCGGCGAGCAGCGAGCGGGCGCGCTGTTCGCCAATGTCGAATCTGCGCGTCACCATCGCCAGCGGCGTGTCGTCGCCGCTCATGCCCGACAGAGCCTGATCGCTGTAGCCGAGCACCGTCGACGGCGTCACCTTCACATTCCGCACGCTTTCCGGCTCGGCGACGGAGTTGCGGAGCAGGGTGACGAAGCGCGACTTGCCGACCCCGTTGCGGCCGAGCAGCACGATGCGGTCGCCCTGGCAGATGTGACGCTTTCCGGTCCGGAACAGCAGCGTGCCGTCAGGTGTTTCCACTGCCGCGTCGTCGAGCGTGATCAAGACCTTGGCGTGGGTGCCGCTGTTGGCGAGCCTGATGGCGCCTGCCGAACGCTCGCGGTGCGCCGGCAGGGCCGCTTCTTCCAGCTTCGCCGCCCGCTGGTTGAGGTGCTTGGTCTTGACGGTCAGCAGGTCGCTGCCCGAATTGATGCCAAAATTGTTGAGCTTGGCCGCCTGGCGGCGGAGTTGCTGGGCGACCTTCATGTCGCGCTCGAACTTGCGCGCCGTCGAGGCATCGACGTCATCGAGCGCCTCGCGCGCCCGCGAATAGGGAAGCGAGAAGGCCGGCGACTGCTCCGGGCGCAGGAACAGCGTGCGGTTGGTGGTGGCGTCGAGGAAGGCGCGGTCGTGGCTGGCAATCACCACCGGCACCTCGCGCGGCAGCGCGTTCAGCCAGTTTTCCAGCTGGCCGATTTTCGCCAGGTCGAGATGGTTCGTCGGCTCGTCGAGCAGGAGCACGTTCGGATCGGTGACCCAGACGCGGGCGATCAGCGCCAGCCGCTGCCAGCCGCCGCTCAAAGCGCGCATCGCCCTTTCGCGCATGGGCTCCGGCACGTCGAGGGAGTCGAGAACTACATCGACCCGCCACAGCTCACTATCGGCCCGGTCGGGCGGCAAGGCATCGGCCACCACCTGATGGAAGGTCCGATCGAGAAGCGCGTCGGGGACTGATTGCTCGACATGGCCGACGCGCAGGCCGCGCGACCGGGTGATGTCGCCGCTGGTGGCTTCCAACTCGCCGGTCAGGCATTTGAGCAGGGTGGATTTGCCGCGGCCGTTAGCGGCGACGATGCCGAGCCGGTCGCCGGCGGCGATGGTGAGGTCGAGATTGGAAAACAGCGGCGCACTCATGGTGACGCCGAGGGATTTGAGGCTGATCAGGGCCATAACGATTTCTCTGGTCTTGCCGGGAACCGGCTGATGCACTTTGACGGTCCGCTGGCTGATCAACGGATCAGCTTAGCGGCACCACGAAGGGCAGACCAAAAATCGAAACGGGAAAACCCGGACCGTCCGGTCAGCCCTGCAAGCAAGCTCGCAGGGCGCAAATCGGGCCACGCTGACGATGGTGATCGATAAACACGCAGCCCTCCTTTCAAGACGTTCGAGTTGACGATTGGGTACACCGGGGGAGGGCCAATGGCAATGGGTCGGCAGACTTCGGGTCAGACGGACCTCAAATGGCCACCGCTCACTCCGTACTCCTTATTCAAGTCGAGTAAGAAGTGGCCGAACACCGCGCTTTTGCCGCGATCGACGACGATGACCAGAAGGGTGTTGAAGCGGCCGGTACCGATCAGAACCTGATCGAACCGACTTAGCGCGTCCCGATAGACATAGTGGACGTCGTTCAAATAGGGCAGGCCGATTTCATCCAAATCCAACGCGTCGGCATATTGCCATATGTCCACGACTGCCTCCGCGGTGGCGGTTACGTCCTGCATAGGCTCGACGAAACAGACTTTGAATTCGTCTTCCTGAAGTCTGCGAACAACGACCATCGAGGTGAGAGTTTGACGCCGATGGGAGCCCGGTTAAGGATATAGACTTTACGGATCGTGGAAGGTCAGATGTGCGTACCAACACACACGACCATTCGTCGGTGTTGACTTCGATGGGCTGGATCTGAAATGAACGAGGAAATAAATCAAAACGAATATACATCAATATTCGAAAGCATCCGTAGAAGTTCGACAGGTGATATTCGATTTAGATACACATGGATCACGCTTATATTAGATTCACCTTCGTTTGCGGAAGATATTCTTGCAAAAATTAATAATAACTCAGTGATATCTAAGGACGAGTTTCTTCTTTTAGAAGAATATGTCCTGCAAATAATTAGTCTATGCGCGATAGCAGACGATGGCTCCGTCTTGGTGGATTTCGATGTGGAATAGACAGATCAGCTTAACGAATGTGCTCGCTGACGGTCTTCCCGAAATCGGTGATATTGGTACCTTATAGGCTACATCGATCACCGATGCTCTATAGAGATGGCTCCGTTTTTCGACGGGCCGTTACTTCCCCGGTCGCCCCGTCTTGCCCGGCCGGCGCTTCTCGCGGCGGGCATCGCCTGGGTCTTCGTAGGAGCCGATGCCGGCGCGCTGGCGAACGATTGGTTTAGGGGAATCGTCGCGTTCCTTCGCGCCCCCCTCTGTCCTGCCGGACATCTCCCCCACATGGGGGGAGATTGGCTTTGGTTTTGCCGGCACTTTTCCTTCGACCGGCTTTTCGGTCCGCCGCACTGTCATCTCGTCGAGCGAGTTCTTCTTGAACAGAGGTTTGGTGGGCTCGCCGGGGATGCCGAAGTCGGAGCCGTGCGCCTCCTGCGCCGACTGCTTCTTGAACAGCGAGCGCGACACGGCACCCGCGGGCGTCGGCATGTCGGTGCCGGGGCCCATGTCGTCGATCGACGGTTTGGCGAACAGTGGCTTCTTCACCGGCACGGCGCCGTCGGCGCCCATTTCGTCGAGTTGCGGCTTGCGGAAGAGGTTGGGCCGGGCAGCCTTGGCAGCCGCTTCGGCGGCACGTGCTTCGTCGAGCCTGCGGAAGCGCTCCTGTTCCTCGGCCGTACGATGTTTCGCCACGCCCTTGTTGTGCTTGCCCTTTTCGCGGCCCGAGGCCGGGCTCTGGCTTTCGACCTCGCGTGCCAGCGGGTCGTCGGAGATGGCAAGCTCCATCTCGCGCAGCCGCTTGATCTCGTCGCGGACGCGGGCGGCCTTCTCGAAATCGAGATTGGCGGCGGCGTCGCGCATCTGCTTGTCCAGCGCCTCGAGATGGGTCTTCAGATTGTTGCCCATCATCGCACCGGCATCGTCGGTGAACTGCGAGATGTCGGCGCGGACATGGTCCTTCTCGTAGACCGAATCGAGGATGTCGGCGATGCGCGACTTGACCGATTCAGGCGTGATGCCGTTGGCGGCGTTCCACTCCATCTGCTTCTCGCGGCGGCGGTTGGTTTCCGCCATGGCGCGTTCCATCGAGCCGGTGATCTGGTCGGCGTAGAGGATGACCTTGCCGTCGACGTTGCGGGCGGCGCGGCCAATGGTCTGGATCAGCGAGGTTTCGGAGCGCAAAAAACCTTCCTTGTCGGCGTCGAGAATGGCGACGAAGCCGCATTCGGGGATGTCGAGGCCCTCGCGCAGCAGGTTGATGCCGACCAGCACGTCGAAGGCGCCGAGGCGCAGATCGCGCAGGATCTCGATGCGCTCCAGCGTGTCGATGTCGGAATGCATGTAGCGGACCCGGATGCCGTTCTCATGCAGATATTCGGTGAGGTCCTCGGCCATGCGCTTGGTGAGCACGGTGACCAGCGTGCGGTAGCCGGCCCTGGTCGTCTCGCGGATTTCGCCGACGACATCGTCGACCTGGCTCTTGGCCGGACGCACCTCGACCGGCGGGTCGATCAGGCCGGTCGGGCGGATGACCTGCTCGGCGAAGACGCCGCCGGACTGCTCCAGTTCCCAGCCGCCGGGCGTCGCCGAAACTGCGACAGACAGAGGACGCATGGCGTCCCATTCCTCGAAGCGCAGCGGCCGGTTGTCCATGCAGGATGGCAAGCGGAAACCGTACTCGGCCAGCGTCGCCTTGCGGCGGAAGTCGCCGCGATACATGCCGCCGATCTGCGGCACGGTGACGTGGCTTTCGTCGATGAAGATCAGCGCATTGTCGGGCACATATTCGAACAGCGTCGGCGGCGGATCGCCCGGCTGGCGGCCGGTCAGGTAGCGCGAATAGTTCTCGATGCCGGCGCAGGAGCCGGTCGCCTCCAGCATCTCCAGGTCGAAGCGGGTGCGCTGCTCCAGCCGCTGCGCCTCCAGCAGACGGCCAGCCTTTTCAAGCTCTTGCAGGCGGTGCTTGAGCTCTTCCTTGATCGACTTGATGGCCTGATTCAAGGTCGGGCGCGGCGTCACGTAGTGCGAGTTGGCGTAGATCTTGACGCTTTTCAGCTCGCCGGTCTTCTGCCCGGTCAGCGGGTCGAACTCGGTGATCTGCTCGATCTCGTCGCCGAACATGGAGATGCGCCAGGCGCGATCTTCCAAGTGAGCCGGGAAGATCTCGATCGTGTCACCGCGCACGCGAAAAGAGCCGCGGACGAAGTTGATGTCCTGGCGCTTGTATTGTTGGGCAACGAGATCGGCGAGCAGAGCGCGCTGGTCGAGCCGGTCGCCGATCTGCATCTGGAAGGTCATCGCCGTATAGGTCTCGACCGAGCCGATACCGTAGATGCAGGAGACCGAAGCGACGATGATGACGTCGTCGCGTTCCAGCAGCGAGCGCGTCGCCGAGTGGCGCATGCGGTCGATCTGCTCGTTGATCGAGGATTCTTTCTCGATATAGGTGTCGGTCCGGGGCACATAGGCCTCGGGCTGGTAGTAGTCGTAGTAGGAGACGAAATACTCGACGGCGTTTTCGGGGAAGAACTTCTTGAACTCGGCGTAGAGCTGCGCGGCCAGCGTCTTGTTCGGCGCCAGGATCAGGGCAGGGCGCTGCGTCTCCTCGATCACCTTGGCCATGGTGAAGGTCTTGCCTGAGCCGGTAACGCCGAGCAGCACCTGGGTGCGATCGTTCTGATCGACGCCTTCGACCAGGTCCTTGATCGCCGTCGGCTGGTCGCCGGCCGGCTCGAAATCCGACACCATCTTGATGGCGATGCCGCCTTCCGACTTTTCTGGGCGGGTAGGGCGGTGCGGCGTCCACAGCACGCCGTCCTTGTGCAGCGGATTGCCGGACTCGATCAGCGCCGACAGCGCGGCCACCGTGGCGGTGACGCCGCCGGACGAAATCGACTCGGCATCCTCCAAGCTGATGTCGAGGCCGGCGACCGGGTTGAGCCCCGCGGCCGTACGCTCCTTGGCCGACGCCGCGCCGCCCATCGAGGTGCCGCGCGCCGTGCGCCCGGGCGCGGACGAGCGTTCAGGGATCTTCTTGGGTGCTTTCGCCTTAGGCTGCTTCTCCGCCTCGCGCTCGATCTGGCCGGCCCAGTCGGCGATCGAGCCGGTCAATGGCGCGCCGGAGAACTCGGCCTGTGGTGCTTCGGAAAAGCCCTTGGGCTCGAGCGGTTCGGCGACGTCGAGGAATTCAGTCAGCGGGCTGCGCCGCTTCGGCGCGCCACGGTCGTCCTGCGCCTGCGACGGCGTTTTCTTGTCGGAGAGTTTGGCCATGGCCCGAATATGGGAGGACTCGCCCGAAATGGAAAGAGCGGAGTGACGGGGCACGCACCCGCCACCGATGCTCCTGACAGCAGGCTGTCAGGAGCGGTGGCGGGCCTGTGCCTCAATTGAACCACAGCGCGAAGGTCAGGAAGCCGGCGCCGCCGAACTCGCGCTGGATCTGGTCGAAGTCGTCGCCGGTCAGGATCCTGCCGCTCTCGAAATAGGGCGCGATGGCTGGGCCGGTGATCGACAGCACCAGGTCGAACGTCTTCGGTTCGTCGAAGAAGCGCTTCATGTTGATGCCCTTGCCGGCGATGCGGAAATGCGGCAGCAGCACGCGGCCTTCGAGCAGGTCCTCGGCCATGTCGAGCGTGGCGAGCCAGGCCGTCACCTGTTCCTCGCCGACTTCGAGGCCGGTGAGCGGGTTGGGGCCCTTCTGCTTTGGACCGGGCAGCCATTCGCGGTCGTTGTCGGTCTCGGCGCGGATCGCCTTCCAGTCCTCGCGCGACAGCCGGATCATCTCCAGCAGATGGCGGCGCGCGGCCTGCCGGCGTTCCGGCTCGACCACCGGCCAGTTGACCAGATGCACCAGCGAGATGAAGTCGACGAAGCGCCATTCGGAAGCGAAGATCGAGCCGCTCATGCCGCCGTCCGGCGGCACCAGCACGTCCTGCAGCGGCAGTTTGGCGCGCGGGAACAGCATGTGGAACGAGCCGTCGAACATGGTCTTGAAATCATGCGCCAGCCAGAAGTCGGCCTGCGCCATCAGGAACTCGGCATAGCCCTGCAGCCAGTAGCCGTCGGCGCGATCGAAGCGGAAGGTCAGCGACGGCGCCGGCCCGTCCGGGGCGCCGCTGCGCGACAGCGCGGCCATGATCGCCGCGGCACTCTCGTCCGGGGCGATATTGCCGTCCTCGTTGAGGTCGATGCCGAGACGGGTGAGATCGATGACCATGCCAATATCGGCATCGGCCGGCAGGGAGCCCAGCGTGGCGGCGGATTTCTGCAGCCGGTCGCGGAAGGCGACCAGTATGGCGCGGAATTTCTCATAGGTGAGCGGCTCGGGATTGGGGTTGTCCGGCACCGGCAACCGCATCAAGGGCAGCATGAAGGATTGCGGGCTTTCGAAGCCGTGGCGATGCAGGCCGCCGGCCAGGATCTCCAGCGCGGTGAAGAATTCGCCGGCGCCGGCGGCGTATGCCGATGCCGGATCGCTGGGCGCGGCTGCCTCAAGCGCGGCGAGCGCGCTGTTGCGCTCGGTGACGGTCTTGGCCTCGAACAGCGAAGCGGGATCGGGGGCAGCCGCGCAAGGAGAAGCAAGCGGCAGGAGCAGAATGAGCGCAGATGCGACAAGGCTCGGCAATCGGGTCATTTCGGATCCTCCCGTCGGGTCTTCCATCGGCGAGAATACACAGATTTGCGGCGCTTCGTCTGCTGCTTCCTCCTGCCGGGCAGACGGTCTACACAGGGCAAACGAATGGGCATTGCGTGTCGAACTATCCGCTCTCCTACAAACTGTCCTGGCTGCCGCGCTTCCTGCGGCCGTCGCTCGGCGGCGAGGCGCGAGGCTTTGCGCCGCCGGCCGCGACGCTGATCGAGCCGCCGCCGGCGCGGAAGGTGCGGCTGGCCTTCCTCGGCGACATCTCGGCGGTCGCCAACCGCAGTGCGCCGGAGTGCGATCCGGCCCTCGCGGCGCTGCTCGCCTCCGCCGACCTGGTGGTCGGCAATTGCGAAAGTCCCGTCGTCGAGCGGCCAAGCGCCGTGATGGGCACAAGGCTCGGCACGCATCATGCGATGACGGAGCGCTTCCTTGCCGACGCCCTGGCGGCGGTCGGCATTGCGCGCGAGAAACTCGTCCTGTCGTTGGCCAACAACCACATGCTCGACCAGGGCGTCGCGGGTTTCGAGGAGACCGTCCGGACGCTGAAGCGGCTTGGTGTCCGCAGCATCGGCACTGCCGCGAAGGCGCCGATCGAGCGGTTCGCGGTCGGACCGCTGACCATAGGCCTCTTCGCCTTCACGCAGTGGCGCAATGCCGACGCCGCGCCGTTCGCGAGCCGCGTGTCGATGCGAAGCGATCCGGGGCCGCGCGACGCGGCCAGGGACGTCGACCTCGTCTGCGCCGTGCCGCATTGGGGCTGGGAGTTCCGGCACTTTCCAAGACCGGAGACACGGTCGCTGGCCGAGCAACTGGCCGGGCAGGGCGTCGGGCTGATCGCCGGGCATCATGCCCATGTCGTGCAGCCGATGGAGCGGATCGGCAAGACGCTTGTCGCCTACGGGCTCGGCGATTTTCTCGGCACGGCCTTTGCCCGCCAGCCATGGCCGGGCCGCATCGGCTCCATCCTCGTCGTCGATGTCGGCGCCGACCTCGGCATGCGCGGCGCCATAGCGGCCTACCGGCTGCATCCCTTCATGCGGCAGCGCCTCGGCGGCCATGAGCGGCTGGTCCCTGTCGAAGCGCTCAAGGGCCGACTGCGCGGCAAGGTCGAGGGCCGGCTCAACGCGATCTTCGGCGAGCCGGCCGAGGCCTGACGACTTTTGCGCAAAAGCCGCTATCATGGCCGCACGAGGCACAGCTGCGGCGGGGGTGGCGATGGAAGCGGCGGATTTCATGCCGAGCGAGGCGGTGATCGCCGGCATCAGGAAAGACATCGAAGCCTATGAGGCGAAGCGGGCTTCAACCTACCGGCAGGTCCGCTGGCGGGTGCCGCTGTTCGTCTGCCTGGTGCTGGTGTTCGTGGCGCTTGTCGCCTGGCTGTTCAACGCGGCCGCCGATCCCAACGAGCAATGGTTCTCGACCCCGCACGTCTTCCTCTATGTCGGCGGCTTCGGGGCGGCGGTGCTGCTTTATTTCCAGGCGGTGAGACCGGCGACCAGGCTGCAGCAATCGTTCCGCGATACGGTTCTGCCGATGATCTTCGGCTTCGTCCGCGATGTGCGCTACCAGCACGGCGTGCGGCCGAATTCCTTCGACCGGCTGCCGCGGGAGACGATCGGGGCGTTCAACCGGCAGAGCTTCGACGACATCATATCGGGCCGCTACGAGAATTTCCCTTTCGAGCTCTTCGAGGCGAAGCTGACGGAGGGCTCCGGCAAGAGCCAGCAGACGGTCTTCAAGGGCGTCATCGTCGCCTTCGAGACCATCGAGCCGTTCCCAGGCATGCTGGTTGCGGCGCGCAAGGCCGGCAAGGTGGTCGGCTTCTTCCGCGGCATGTTCTCCAGCAAGCTGCAGGAACTGGCCTGCGGCGTGCCGGAACTCGACGCCAGCTACGAGTTCCGCACCGACAATGTCGACGCGGCGAGGCCGCTGGTCACCGGACGCCTGGCCAGCGCGCTGACCTGGCTCGGCGAGACATGGCCATATGACCAGGCCCGCATCGCGCTCAACGGCAGCGACGGCTTCCTGCTCATGCCGCGCAGCAAGAATTTCTTCGAGCTGCCGGACATCTCCGTGCCGATCGACTACCAGACCCATATCGCGCCGATGATCGCCGATCTCGGCGCGATGCTGGCGACGGCGGCGCTGGTGCGCAAGATCGGCGCCGCGGACGACGCGGCCGGCTAAAGCGCGTCGTGCTGGAAACGGATCCAGGCGACGCGCTTTAGGTCTTTGTTTTTATGCATGTCGTTTTCGCAAAACCGCTGCACACTTTTGCGCGACATGCATTGGCTCTCAGCAGTCGAAGCCGTAATTGCTGCGCAAATCATCCGCATCCTGCTCGGACATCTTCTTCAGCATCACGCAGACGGTGTAGCTGCCGACCTGATGGCCGTCCCTGATGTAACCCCAGTCGGAAATGTCGTCGCGGGAGAATTCGATATACTGGCCGTAGACGACATTTTGGACGATCTCGGGCTCGTTGGCCAAAATGCCGGCAAAGCCGGAGGCGGTGCGCTTGAAGGGGATGACCCAGAAATGCTCCGTCGCATCGCCATCGACGATCATCACCTTCAGTTTGAATTTGTCGGTTCCTGGCGGCGGGGCCTCGGACAAGGCCAGGAAGTCATCCAGGCTGGCTCGAGCCTGTTCTATCGCCGCCGTCATCTCCGGATCGTCCGACCGCACCGTGACGGTCTTGTCGTCGCCTTGCGCCTGAACATGCGCGGGCGCAAGCGCCAGCATCAGGGACAGCACCGTGCGGGCTAAGACCTTCATGCAACGACCCCTCCACCCCGGAAGGCCGGCATCATCGTGCATCAAGTGCCGGTTTTCAACCGAAGCGCAGCTTCATGCCGAGGATGGCGATCACGAACAGGAAGGTGACGCCATTGGCGAGGATGACCGGCCAGGAGCCTATCAGCAGGCCGTAAAGCGTCCACAGGAAGACGCCGGTGGCGATGGCGCCGGTGGCGAACAGCGAGATGTCGCCGGCGCGGCGTTCGCGCGCGACCTTGGCGACCTGCGGAATCCAGCCAAGCGTGGTGATGAGGGCGGCAAACGCGCCGATGATTTCGATTGCGGGATGCAAGGGCGGGAACTTTCGAGCAAGCACCTGATGTGCGGTGCGTCCTATGGCAGATCGACCGAGTCCTGGGAAGCGGGCAGCGCCGCTGGACCAATCAAACAAAGCGGGTCGCCCCGCTTTGTTGCTTAAAGTCCGCTCGGCACGATCCCGGCCAGCCAGCCCGCCGACCGCTTGGCCATGCCGACCGTCGCGGACGCGGCGCGGCTGAGATCGGTCTTGACCACGGCGTAGCCGGCCTTGGTGCGGTAGAGCACCGCGCTGCCGCCATTGACCGCCGCTTCATAGGCGACCGGCTTCGCGGCTTCGGTTTCCGCCACCGTGGCCGGCGAGCCGACGGGGACGCTGGGGCGGTGGCTGAGCTCGGGCGGCAGCGGATCGACCGTGGCCTGCCTGGGCGCCAGGTCGGGCTTCGAGGCTATCGCGGCGAGCTCGGAGGAAGACGCCGAGCCCTTGGCGCGGCAGATGCCTGAAACCAGCGGATAGTTGAAGTTGCGCTCGTGCAGCATCTGGCTTTTCATCGCCGCTTCGCAATCGGCGATCGTCGCCCACTTGGCAGGCGTTTCGCCGATATACTCGCAAAGCTTGGCGTCGCAGTCGCAGCCGACGATGGTCATGGCGACAAGGGCGGTCTTGATCACGGTCTTGTCCTCGGATTCGTTCCCAAATGACCAGTCGCCGGGGAACAAGGCGGGATTTGGCCACGATTGTGATTTGTGCGTGACGGAATGTTTCCGGGGCTCCGGCTGTGACTGAAAAGCCTCAACCGTCGTACACGTGCTCGAGCCTGGCACCGGCTTTGATCAGCGCCGGCAGCGCCACATGCAGCTTGCGCACGGCGACGGTCAGGCCGGTGCGGCGCGTGTCCGGATCGGCCGGGAGCGGATAGCTGAACAGGGCACGCGTCCCTTCAGGCATGGCGACCTCGGCTGGCGAAAGCACGGTGAGCATGATCTCGTCATTGCCGCCGATCTCGACGAAGGACATGCCCTTCTCGATCAGGCGCGGGACCATTTCGCTCAGTTGACCATCTCCGGTGACGAAGACCGTGCCATCGGAGCCGAAATCACGCTCGAGCAAAGTGTCCGGCTCGTCGCGCGTCGCCTCGCCGACCGGCCCCTTGGCCCAGACATGGATGCCGGCCGGATCGGAGGCCGGGGCCAATGTAGCGCTGACGAACCCGGCATAGACCTGCTTGACGGTGTCGGCGAGGCCGAAGGCGAGCTTGCGCTCGCCGCTGCGCACGGCGCCATCGCCCGGCGCCGGCTGGACGCCGAACAGTCCGGCGCGCTTTTCGGCATAGGGGAACTGGTACCACGGCGCCCGGGCGAGGAAGCCGGCGTATTCATTCGCCATCCTGGCCTGGTAGCTATCAGTCGCTGTGCGCCTGCCGGCGATCGCCTCGGTAATGCGGCCAACGGTGTTTTCATAGGCCCATTGCAGTGCCAGTTCGACGGTCTGGCCGATGCCGATGACGACCTGCGTGCGGTGATCGGCGACGTTGAATTCGCTCCCCGAACTGGCGCGGATCATCGTCGCGTAGTCCTGCCAGAAGCGACCGACATAGGACCAGTAGGGAAAGCCGCTCGGCTGGTCCTTGGCGACGAAGCCGGCATAGTCGCGGGCCGCGTAGACGACCGCCCAGTGCGGATAGGCGAGATAGGTCGCTTGCCGCGGCTGCTGGTAGCCGGGGATTTCGGCGCGGACCTTTTTCGCGAGCGGGTTTGGCGGGGCGCCGTCGGCGACACCCTCCAAGGGCGTGAGCGAGGGCGTGGTCAGGAAACCGTAGCCCAGCCCGGCCACCGGGATGAGCACGACGATGACCGCCAGCCAGAGGATCGTCTTGACGATGCGTCTCAGCCAGCGGAGCAGGATCATGGCCGTTCAGGCCATGGCGAAGGGGTCGTGGCCGCGCCTTGCCCGCGCGAACCTCGGCCGTCCTGTGGCATGGGCGATGGCAGGCCTCCAGAACAGCGTCATGAAGCGTCCCCTTCAATCGACATGGAACGTTAGCCGATTCCGGCGCCCGTTGCGAAAGGGAAAGCCCAAAAAACAGTCGGCGCTGGGATTTCTCCCAGCGCCTCCCTGTCAGATCAGGACACGGTCGCGGCAGCAACTCCCGAAAGATGTCGCGCCAAGCCGGCCTTGATTTTGACGGTCCTGCCAGTCGCCACCCGAGGGCAGCGCCCGTTCCAGACCCCGCCGGTCTCCACCCTTGCGGGCTTCGCCCAGCGTGCCATCGAAGGTTTTCACCGGCCTTCATGGCAGCATCGGTCCGCCGTTGGCGTTCGCACGCTTTCCGCGGCCCCGCCGACATCCGTCCCTCCAACAGGCGAGCCTGCTCTCGTTCTGGACCGTACGGGCCTCAGGAAATCCGCCTTTCCGCTTTGCCTTTCGGCTGGGCGATCGGTAGCCGCCTGAGATGGGTTCAACGTACGCCGGGTAAGGGTTTTGGGGAACTGCCCCCAGCCTGTGGATAGCGGGATTATCGGGGACCAAGCCAAGGCGGCGCAGGAATTTTTCGGGAAGCCGACGAAAGAGGCGCGAAACGCGGCCGGGTTGCGCCTGATCCGGCATTGCCGGACATTCGGCGCTTGCCCCGCGAGGCGGCGCGGGCTTCAATGCCGACAAAGGATTCCAGGCGCAAGCGCTCCTGTGATTCCTTCAGGGGAGGTTGCTTGAAGGTCGGGGTTGTTCTCAATCCGATTGCGGGCGGCGGCCGGCTGAAACGGCACTGGCCGGAGGTCAGCGCTTCGCTGAAGAAGCATTTCGGCGATTTCGAGCTGCGCGAGACACAGGCCGAAGGCGACGCCGAAAGGCTGGCGCTCGACCTCGCCGCCAGCGGCTTCGATCTGGTCATTGCGGCGGGCGGCGACGGCACGGCGAGCGAAACGGCGGACGGACTGCTGCAGGCGTTCGATGAAACCGGCCGGATATGCGAGCTCGGCCTCTTGCCTTGCGGCACCGGCATCGACTTTGCTCGCGGGCTCGGCCTGCCGCGCGACATCGATGCCACGCTGAAGCACATCGCCGAAGCCAAGCCGCGCAAGGTCGATGCAGGGCGCATCTGCTACATCGACGATCATGGCGCGCTGGCCAGCCGCCACTTCATCAACATCGCCAGCCTGGGCCTCTCGGGGGCGACGGACCGCGCGGTCAACGCCGACAAGCGCAAGGGCAAGGTCTCGGCCAAGGCGCTGTTCTTCTGGCGCACGGTTCTGGAGTTCATGCGCTACCGCTTCCAGGACGTCAGGATCACCGTCGACGACGGCGCGCCGGTCGAAGCGCGGATGGCGCTGGTGGCGGTCGCCAACGGAAAGTTCTTCGGCGGCGGCATGATGATCGCGCCCGACGCGGAACTCGGCGACGGCGCCTTCGACATCGTCATCCTGCGCGCGGCGAGCAAGCTGAGGCTGATCCTCGACATCTGGCTGCTCTATGGCGGACGGCACCGCAACCATCCGGCGATCACCATCCTGCGCGGCAAGAAAGTGGTTGTCGAACCGCTCGGCGATGTGGAAAAGAACGGCGCGCTGGTCGACATAGACGGCGAGTCGCCGGGCCGGATTCCGGCGACGTTCGAGATCCTGCCCAACGCGCTGACGCTCAGATACTGAATCAAGACGTTGAGGAATTGATTCAGGCGGTTGCCGGTCTGATTCCGGCGAGCCACCCAATTCGCTGAAATCGCTCGTAAAGTTTAGCCGCCTCAGATTTCCAGCCTGGCCGGGAATCCGGGCGCGCGCAGGTCGGTACCGACCGCATCCTCGAGCAGCTTGACGATCTGCGTCGACCAGGCGCTGCCGCCATAGGCCTCCTTGCCTTGCTCGAAGATCGCGTTGACGCGGGCGGCGAGATCGAGCGGCACGCCGAAATCCTTGCCCATGCGCAGCGCGAAGCCGAGGTCCTTCAGCGCCAGGTCCATGGTGAAGCCGATATCGTAGGATCCGTTAAGCACCAGCTGGCTTTCGGTCTCGTGGACAAAACTGTTGCCCGAGGAGGCGACGATGGCGTGGTAGGTTTGGGCGAGGTCGAGTCCGCCCTGTTTGGCCAGCATCAGCGCCTCGCCGGCGGCGACGAGATGGATGAAGGCCAGCATGTTGGTGATGACCTTGATCACCGCCGCCGAGCCGATCGGACCCATCAGGAAGGATTTTGCGCACATCGCCTCGATGGCCGGCCGGTGCCGCTCGTAAAGCGCGCCGTCGCCGCCGACCAGCGCGGTGATCTTTCCCGCCGCCGCCAGATGCACGCCGCCGGTGACCGGGCATTCCAGCGTCTCGATTCCCTTCGCCGACGCCAGGGCCGCGAGCCGCACGATCTCGTCGCGGCCGTTGGTCGACATCTCGATCCAGGCGCCGCCAGCCGGCAGGCCTTCGAGCAATCCGCCGGGACCGGCGAGCACCGTCTCGCTGACCTTGGGCGATGGCAGGCAAGAGATGGCATTGCCGGCGCGGGCTGCGGCTTCCGCCGGGCTGTCCACAGCGCTGGCGCCGAGTGCCACCAGGCGCTCGACGGCTGCCGGGTCGCGGTCGAAGACGGTGACGTCGAAACCATTGCGGACCAGGCTGGCGGCGAGGTGGCCGCCGAGATGGCCTAGGCCTATGAAGGCGTAAGCGGGCCCCTCGCTCACGGCATCAACGGCGTCTGCATCATCTGCAGATGCAGATCCTTGCCGCTGTAGGGATGCGCGTCGCAGACCGCCTCGTTGAGCTCGACGCCGAGGCCGGGCTCCTTCGAGGGAATGACGTTGCCGTCCTGCCACTCGATCTTCTTCTTCAGCAGGGTGGCGTGAAAACCGTCCCACTGCTTCAGCGATTCCAGGATCAGGAAATTGGGCAGCGTCACCGCCAGCTGGATGTTGGCGGCGCCGACGATCGGCCCGCAATAACAGTGCGGCGCGACCTGGATGTGGTAGGCCTCGGCCATGGCGGCGATCTTCTTGGTTTCCAGGATGCCGCCGGAGCGGCCGAGGTCGGGCTGCAGGATGGTCGCGGCGCGGTTCTCGATGACGCGGGCGAACTCGAATTTGGTCGTCAGCCGCTCGCCGGTAGCGATGGGGATGGACGTGCCGCGGGCGACCTGCGCCATCACCTCCGGCATATCGGGCGGCACCGGCTCCTCGAACCACAGCGGGTCATAGGGCTCGATGGCGCGGGCGAGACGCAGCGCGCCCGAGGCGGTGAACTGGCCATGCGTGCCGAACAGGATGTCCGCCCTGTTTCCGACGGCCTCGCGGATCGCCTTGACCATGCGGGCGGAGAGGTCGATATCGATGAGGCGCGGCTGGTGGCCGTCGAAAGCGGTGTAGGGGCCGGCCGGGTCGAGCTTGACCGCGTTGAAGCCCTGCTCGACATATTCGAGCGCGCAGGCCGCGGCCATGTCGGGGTCGTTGTAGACGTTCCTGCCGCGCGCGTCCTCGGAATGGACGCTGCCGGTGTGCGGGTAGAGATAGGTGTAGGAGCGCAGCGTCTCGTGCACCTGGCCGCCGAGCAATTTGTAGACCGGCTTGTCCGCTTCCTTGCCGATGATGTCCCAGCAGGCCATTTCCAGCGCCGAGAAACAGCCCATGCCGGAAACGTCCGGGCGCTGGGTGAAGCCGGAGGAATAGATGCGGCGGAAGAGGTTCTCGATGTCGTGCGGATCGCGGCCGACAAGATAACGCTCGGCCATGTCCTTGATCATCCTGGCGGTGACGTGGCCGGAGAAGGTGGCGTTGTAGGCCTCGCCATAGCCGACCACGCCGCCATCGGTGGTGAGCTTGACGAAGATGAAATACTTGCCGCCGATGCCGGGCGGCGGGTTGCCGACAACCCAGGTCTTGACGTCGGTGATCTTCATTTCTGATCCTCCAGAACCAGTTCGGCGCCCTTCCATCCGGTCAGGATCGAGGCGGCGTTGGTGTTGCCGGTGATGTTGTCGGGAAAGATTGAGGCGTCGATGACGCGCAGGCCGGCAATCCCGTGCACCCTGAGGCGCGGATCGACAACGGCGCGCGCGGCGTCCGGCCCCATGCGGCAGGTCGAGACCGGATGGTAGACGGTGCCCGAGCGCTTCCTGAAATCCTGAATCAGGTCGGCGTCGGAAGTGATTGACGGACCGGGCAAAACCTCTTCCTCGATGATCTCGGCCATCGCCGGCATCGCGGCGATCTTGCGCACGAACTTCACCGCCGCCAGCATCTCGTCGACATCGGCGTTGGTCGAATAGGCATTGGGCGTGATCCGCGGATAGTCGCGCGGATTGCTCGAGCGGATCATGATCTCGCCGCGGCTCGACGGGCGGCAGTTGGAAAGGCCGATGGAAAAGCCGGGCCATGGGTCGGGGGTCAGGATCGGGCGCTCACCGCTCTTGGGAATGACGGTGGAGAAGGCCTGGAAATAGAGCTGCATGTTCGGCCGCGCCAGGGTCGGGTCGGTGCGGAAGAAACCGCCGGCATTGTTCATCGACAGCGACAGCGGCCCGGACCGGAACAGGATGTACTGCATGCCGACCATGAGCTTGCCCCACCAGGGGCGCAGGATCTGGTTGAGCGTCGGCAGCCTGCCCTTGAACGTGTAGTTGATGCCGACATGGTCCTGCAGGTTCGCGCCGACATTCTCGTTGGCGTGGATGAGCGGAATGCCGAGGTCTCCGAGCAGCGCCGACGGGCCGACACCGGAGAGCTGAAGCAGCTGCGGGGAGTTGATGGAGCCGCCGGACAGGATGACCTCACGGCCAGCGCGCGCGGTCCAGGTCTCGCCGTTCTGCTGATATTCGACACCGACGGCGCGCTTGCCCTCGAACAGGATTTTGGTCGCCAGCGCGTTTGTCTCGACGCGCACATTGGCACGCTTCATCGCCGGGCGCAGGAAGGCGCGGGCGGCCGACATGCGGCGGCCGTTCCTGGTGGTGATCTGGTAGATGCCGACGCCTTCCTGGGAAGCGCCGTTGAAATCCGGATTGAGCGGCAGGCCGGCCTGCTGCGCTGCCGCAAGGTAGCGTTTCGTCAGCGGGTGGACGGCATTTGCGCAGTCGGTGATGTGCAAGGGACCGCCGACGCCGCGCCATCTGTCGGCGCCGGCCTCATTGTCCTCCAGCGCCTTGAAGGCGGGGAGCAGGTGGTCGTAGCTCCAACCTGGATTGCCGGCGGCCGCCCAGGCGTCGAAATCCTCGCGCGCGCCCCTGATATAGACCATGGCGTTGATCGAGCTGGAGCCGCCGAGCAGCTTGCCGCGCGGCCAGTGGTCGGCATTGCCGCCAAGGCCAGGATCGGGCTCCGCTTTATAGTTCCAGTTGACGGCCGGGTCGAAGAAGGTCTTGCCGTAGCCGAGCGGCATCTGGACGTAGAAGCGGCGGTCGGTGCCGCCGGCCTCCAGCACCAGGACCGAGAAACGGCCGGAGGCCGACAGTCTTTCGGCGAGCACCGAACCGGCCGAGCCGGAGCCGACGATAATGAAATCATAGGTCTGCATGACTGGTGGGCGGCTCCGGTAATCTGGCCGCAGCCTAGACGCGGCGGGTTCGCCGCGTCGCCGCGCCTTCCGGCATCGGTTGTGAAAAATACGACCGCCGCAATAGCGATGGCTAGCGGGATAACCCGACAATCCCGCTTGATATGCACGGGGTCGAGAGCTTATGCGAAGGCATCGACCAATCCCCGGGAGGCAGGAGATCCAAATGCGTACCCTCTCCGATGCCTTCATCCCGGAACTGCCAGGCTACTACAAGGGCAAGGTCCGCGAAAACTACGACCTGCCCGACGGCAGGCGCATCATCATCGCCACCGACCGTCTCAGCGCCTTCGACATCATCCTGGCCTCGATCCCGTTCAAGGGCGAGATCCTCACCCAGACCGCCCGCTACTGGTTCGAGGAAACGGCCGATATCTGCCCGAACCATGTTCTGGAATATCCCGACCCGAACGTCGTCGTCGGCACAAGGCTCGACATCCTGCCGGTCGAGATCGTCGTGCGCGGCTATCTGGCGGGAACCACCAGCACCTCGATCCTGACCCGGTACCGGAAGGGCGAACGGGTGATGCATGGAATGACCCTGCCGGACGGCCTGCGCGACAATGAGAAGCTGGCCGAGCCGGTCATCACGCCAACGAGCAAGGCTTCGGATGGCGGCCATGACGAGCCGCTGTCGAAGGCAGAGATCCTCGATCAGGGGCTTCTTACGCCAGCACAGTGGGATACCGTGTCAGATTACGCGCTGCGGCTGTTCGCCCGCGGCCAGGCGCGCGCCGCCGAACGCGGGCTCATCCTCGCCGACACGAAATATGAATTCGGCACCGACAGAAACGGGACCATCATCCTGGCCGACGAGATCCACACGCCGGACAGCAGCCGCTACTGGATCGCGGCCAGCTACGAACAGGCTTTTGCGAGCGGCGAACGGCCCGAGAGCTTCGACAAGGATTTTATCCGGTCATGGGTCGCGGCGCGCTGCGACCCCTACAGGGAGCCGATCCCGACCATACCGGACGAGATCGTCGAACAGGCTTCGCGGGTCTATGCGCAGGCCTATGAGGCGATCACCGGCAAGGAATTCGCCCCCGACGTTTCCGGGGATACCGTGCTCGATCGCATCCGCGCGAACCTCGAGCGCTACTTTTAGGGTCAAGCCAGCCGCTGCTTGCGACAGCATCCGCGGCGCGTTGACCTGCCGGCGCGGTGACGCTACGGGATCATGTCATCGATCTCGGGGATTTTGGCATGGTGCACTACGCGGACGGACGGCCGATCGGCGACCTGACACTGAGGACGCTGGCCATGCCTTCGGACGCCAACGCGGCCGGCGATATCTTCGGCGGCTGGGTAATGGCGCAGATGGACCTTGCCTGCGGCATCCGCGCCGCCGAACGCGCCAAGGGCCGCGTGGTGACGGCGGCGGTCAAGGAGATGTCCTTCGCCAAGCCGATGAAGATCGGCGACACGCTCTGCATCTACACCCATGTCGAGCGCGTCGGCCGCACCTCGATGGCGCTCAAGGTCGAGGCCTGGGCGCAGCGCTATCTCTCCGACCTGATGGAGAAGGTCACCCATGCCGATTTCGTCATGGTGGCGCTGGACGGCGAGGGCAAGCCGAAGGCGGTTCCGGCCGAAGGCTGACCCGGCTCCGGCAGGCGAGGGCCCTGCCGGCGGGCTGCGTGAGTTCCTTCACAGTCGTGCGCAAATTTCCGTGACCAAGTCCGCCCGGGCTTGGGAAGAAGACAATGCGTCAACGAACGCTGAACGGTGTTCTTGCGGGAGCCGTCCTGGGCCTGTTCGGCCTGCTCGCCGCAACTGCCTATACCGAGATCAGGCAAGCCGATGCCGGGCTCTCTTGCGCTTCGCAAAATAGCGTCATCGGCAAGCCGCCGGGCGCATGCGAAAAATGCCTGGCGACCGGATGCGACGCCGGCCAGAAACCGCAGACGATTGCAGTGAGCAGACGGCCCGCCGGGCTGACAACGAGACGATCCACCGGAAGCTGAAAACGGGACGGACCCGCCACAGCGGCCGGCCAGAAAACGGGTCGGCACCAAGGTTCATCTTTCGCGGGCCTTGCGCCAAAAATCCTTGCGGCAACAGGCTTTCAGCCGTGCAGACCGTCGAATTTCTCGCGCGCGGCCCTGACCCTGGCGGTGTTCCTGCGCGCCCACGCGCCGAGCGCGCTGACCGGCACCAGCAGCTCGTGGCCAAGCTCTGTCAACTCGTAGTCGACGCGCGGCGGGATGGTCGGAAAGACGGTGCGGATGACGAAGCCATCGCGTTCCAGACCGCGCAATGTGGTGGTCAGCATCTTCTGCGAAATGCCGCCGACGGCGGCGCGAAGTTCATTGAAGCGCAGCGGTCCGTCGCCGAGCTTGCCGACCACCAGAACGGTCCATTTGTCGCCGACGCGCTGCAGGATTTCCGACACGGCGCGGCAGTCTTCGGTGATATGCGGGTGCCTCAGTAACAAAAACGTGCCTCCTTGCACTTCGCTTTTGCGGTATCTCATATAGCGCCGGTATCCAAACGATACCACAATTTCCCGCAAGGAGAGCCTCCCAAAATGTCCAAGCCCAAAATCGCCATTGTCGTCGGTTCGACGCGCGCCGCGCGCTTCGCCGACGTGCCGACCGAGTGGATCGCCAAGATCGCCAGGGCGCATGCCGACATCGACGTCGAAGTCGTCGACCTGCGCGACTTCCCGCTGCCGTTCTTCGACGAGGTCGCTTCCTCCGCCTGGGCGCCGTCGCAGAACGAAGTGGCGCAGCGCTGGCAGAAGAAGGTCGCCTCCTTCGACGGCTTCATCTTCACCGCTGCCGAATACAATCACGGCCCGACGGGTGTGCTGAAGAACGCCATCGACTACGCAGCCAACGAGTGGAACAAGAAGCCGGCCGGCTTCGTCGGTTATGGCAGCGTCGGCGGCTCGCGCGCCGTCGAGCAGCTCCGCCTCTACGCCGTCGAGCTGCAGATGGCGCCGGTCAAGTCGGCGGTCCATATCGCCTGGGGCGATTTCCTGGCGGTTCGCCAGGGCGAGAAGAAGCTTGAGGATCTCGAGCATCTGAACCAGGCCGCCGCGGCGCTCGTCAACGACGTCGCCTGGTGGGCGAAGGTGCTCAAGGCGGCACGCGCCGCCGACGCGATCACCGCGGAAGCCAAGGCGGCGTGAGCCGTCTACCCGAGACTATCCTCCCAAGGGATATGGGGCGGCGCTTGCGCCGCCCTTTTCAATTTAAGGACGCTTCAGCCGGTGGCCTCGGCCGCAGCAACATTGTACCAATGGCCTGGCCGGTTCTCGACGCAATATGCGACTGCCGGAGCGAGTGTCTTCCCCAAGAAAGCGGCTCGTTCGCGCCCTACCACCTCATCTTGAAGCCGACTGTGCCACCAAAAGCATCGCTGTCGCCGAAATCCTCCAGGCTGGTGCGTGCCAGCAGTTCGCCATGGACGGAGTAGCGATCGTCGGCCCAGCTCAGCGAGCCGCCGAGGCCAAGCCCGCCCCAGAGCGGCCGCGTCTGGCTGACGAGCCTCGTGCCCGACACGTCGACATCGGAGCCGTCGAGGAAGTCGTAATAGAGGTTGGCGATGCCATAGACATGCGAGCGGCTCGACTGGCCGGTCTGGCCCTTCCATTCGCTCTCATAGTCGGCCGACAGACCAAGGCGGCCGACCAGGCTGTCGCTGCCGTCGTTGGAGACGAGAGCGCCATAAGGATCGGTGAAATTGTCGAAGTCGACCGAGGCATAACTCAGCTGCGCCTGCGGCGTCAGCGACCAGTTGCCGTGGAGCGCGACCTTCCGGCCGGTCTCGATGCCGAGACCGTAGCCGAAGCCGTTGTTGCCGTCGGCGAGTTTCGTGCCGAGCGTGGCTGAAGAGAGATCGCTGTCGAACCAGCTGAGCTCAGCCTGCGTGTCGATATACAAGCCGTTTTTGCCGTACCAGGTGAGCGTGCCGCCGAAGCCGTAGCCGGTCGTATCGATCGAGCCGACACCGAAGGCCGAGGAGACGTTCGACCTCACCGTGCCGTAATGAACGGTGACGCCGCCGATAAGCGTTCCCGAGGCTGTTTCCGAAAGCAGCACATCGAGGCCGGCCTGCAGCCGCCAGAGGTCCGCGTCGTAGTCGGTGCCGGTCGTGCTGGTCCCCGGCTCGAATTCGCTGTGCGAGGCCTCCATGCGCCCCCAGATCGGACTGCCGCCCTGGTTTGCGCCGCCTGTCGCCGACTGGTCGGCGACAGTCCATGAGCGGTTGCCGATGCGCTGCTGCAGCGTGCCGAGCTGGGTGAAGCTCTGCAGCACGCCGGCATAGGCCTCGTAGACCGGCACGGCCGGCGAATAGAGCGGCGAGGTCGGACCACCCGGATCGACGGGGTTGATCAGCGCCGAGCGCAGATACCAGTCGCCGTCGGCCGGCGTGCTGATGCCGTTCTGATACAGCCTGTAGGCATAGGCGCCGGCCACCACGGCCTGGTCACCCTGAAAGACGTAGTCGCCCTGCAGGTTGAACGTGCCGGCCGAGACACCGCCGACATCGATGATCTTGATGCCTTCGACCGTCTGCGCGCCGGCGCCGCCAAGGCCGATCACCTTGACGTTGGCTGTGCCCGAGGTGTCGCCAGTGATGATCAGCTTGTCGGTGGAGGAGGCGTCGCCATCGAGGATGGCCTCGATCTCGACCGTACCGCCGGCGCCGACGAAGTTGCCCTGGATGGTCAGCTGGCCGATCGAGTTGCCGGGCGCGATGACGCCGTCGGCTTGCAGCGTGGTGTTTCCGACCGTGCCGTTGCCGCCGAGAGTGCCGCCGCTCAGAATGGTGACGGCGGAGTCGGCGAGCGAGCCGTTGACCGAGAGCGTGCCGGCCTCGATCGTGGTCGCGCCGCTCAGCGTATTGGTGCCGGTGAGATTGAGATTGCCCAGACCCCGCTTGGTGAGGGTGCCGGTGCCGTCGATGGCCGCGGCAAAGCTGGCATTGGTCGACTGGTCGAAGACGAGCGCGGCGTCGTCGAGGATGTTGCCGGTGCCGAAGCTCGATGCCTGGCCGATCAGCGTGCCGGCCGAGATTGTCGTGCCGCCGCTGTAGGTATTCGCACCAGTGAGCGTCGTGCTACCCGCGCCCTGCTGGATCACCGCGCCGCTTCCCGAGATCGCGCCGGCATGGTTCATGTCGTTGGAGCGGTCGAACGTCAAAATGCCGTTGTTGGTCACGTTGCCGGTGATCGAGCCGGTCGTGCCGCCATTGCCGAGTTGCAGCGTGCCGGCGGAGATCGTCGTGCCGCCGTAGTTGTTGTCGCCGGTCAGGATCAGCGTGCCGGCGCCAAGCTTGCTGAGCGGGCCGCCGCCGATGATCGCCTGGCTGACGGCAAAATGATTGCCGGCATCGACGATATCGAAGCCGCCGCCCAGAGGTCCCCAAGTGATCGCGCGGTTCGTGCCGGTATAGCTTTGCCCGGTCACCTGCAGCACGCCGCCATTGAAGGTCAGGCCGCCGGCGGCGTCGCCGAGATTGGTGTCGGCCGCCACCGACAGCACGCCGTTGGACATCGTGGTTCCGCCGCTGTAGCTGTTGGCGCCGCTAAGCACGGTGGTACCGGTGCCGATCTGGCTCACCCCGCCGCTGCCGGAGATGGTGCCGGCATAGGTATAGGCGTCGGAGCGGTCGAAGGCGAGGGTGCCGTTGTTGGTGACATTGCCCAGGATCGAGCCGGTCGTGCCGCCATTGCCGATCTGCAGCGTGCCTTGTGAAATCGTCCAGTCTTGAATGGCCGTATTATCCACCGTCAGCGCCCAGGTGCCGGTTCCGGTCTTCTGCAGGATGTCGAAGTTCCGGTACTGGCCGGTGGCGCCGATCGCGCCGTCGAGTATGGCGAAGCCGTCGCCGCCGAGCCGCAGCGTGTCGCTCGTGCTCAGGATGCCGGCGATCACGTTGCCGATGATCTGCGAGCCGGCCTGAAGTTCCAGCGTCGAGTTGGATGCGACATTGTTGGCGAATTGGATTGCGGTGGTGGAACCGGTGCCGGCGCGGATCGTGCCGCTGTTGACGACCGTGACAGGGAAAGGGAAACCTCCATCAGGACCGATCGCAGCTACGCCATTGCCGCCTTCCAAAGTACCATAGTTGGTTATCGAGATATTGGTTCCCCGGCTACGGATCGCGTAGTTGCCGGTTCCGACCCCGGTCAGGTCAGAGCCGCCACGGATCGTGCCGTGATTGACGACCGTCGCGGGCTTGGCGGCGGAGCCGACCACCCAGACGCCGGCGCCAGCATATCCGCCCTGGCTGTTGCCGCCCTGGATGATGCCGCTGGCATTGTTGATGATCGTTGCGCCGGTATTGTTGGCACTGACGCCGGCTCCATTGTTCCCGACAACGGCGCCGTTTATCCCGCTGCCGCCCGTGACGGTGCCGTTGTTGACGAAGGTCACGACATTCAGCAGCGTCACGCCGATGCTGCCGTTGGCGCCTGAAACGGTCGCGGAACCAGCCGTGATCGAGCCGTTGTTGACGACCTGCCCGGTGGGGCTGCCCCATGTCGATATCCCGCTGTCAACGACCAAGCCGACACCGGCCGGCATGCCACCGCCCTGGTTGGCGCCGGTGAGCGTGCCTGAAAGGGTCAGCGTGCCGCTGGCAAAGGTTCCGCCGCTGAAACGGACAGTGCCTCCGAGACCGGGAGCGGACGTACCGGACAAGGTAAAGCCCTGCGTGTCGACAGACAGCGATTTGGTCGGTATCGGCAGCGTGTGCGGGGCCTGTATGTTGAAGCTCTGCGTCATCACGATCGACGAGCTGGGGTCGCCGTCGGCATTGGCCGAATTGATGGCGGCGATCAGCTGCGCCTCATTGCTGACCATATAGGTCGCTCCCGAGGCTTGCCCTGGGAGCAGACAGGCGATCGCCGCGCCGCTCGCACCGGCAAGAAGCTGCCTTCCCCGAATGCGCCGAAGCGCGCCGCCGCTCGTCTTCACTGGTCTGTCTGCCCCGGAAATCTGACGCCTGCCATGCCGGATCGCCCGCATGGCGTGCCGACCAAATCGCCAAGAGGTTAACTTGGTGTTTGGTTCTTGTCGTCAAATTGAAATGCCGATTACTGATTTGTCTCGTAACGTTACTTAAAGGCAACATTAGAAAGGCGGTATATAACAAGTATAAATATAAGCTTTGACTTGAATATCGTGGCGACGGACAGCGGCGCTGGTGGCCGCTCCTACAGCCAGCCGCCCGAAAATCCGGCGCGTCGCAACCCGGTGGCGATGGCCGGCACACGGCGCATAAGCTGCCACAGGAAGTCCGACCGGTAATTTTCGATCATCAGGGCGATCGGTCCCTGGTTGATGCCGACATGGTCCGGCGATACCCAGCCGCAGGCGCGGCCGTCGGCGGCGGCGATCGTCGGATTGAAGCTCGCGGTGAAGCCGTAAGGGTTGCCCTCGTGCAGGTCGATCTCGTGGAAATGGCGCAACGCCGGCAGGACGATCTCCGGCGCAAACGGCAATGAGGTGATCGCCGCCCATGGCGACAAGGTGCCGTCATCGGGGCCGAAGGGCGCCCCGCGCGCCAGATAGCCGAAGAAGCGTCGGTCGCCGATCGTCATGTGGAGTTTTTTCAGGCCCGGGCCGTCGCTGGCGGTGATGCCCCAGCAATTCTCGTCATAGCCGACGAAACCCTTCGGATTGCGGATGGCATAATCGCGCTGCAGGTAGCTCGCCGCGCGGCTGTTCTCGAAATAGTCGCTGCCGTGCTCCCGCATGAAAGCGTCGCGGATGCCGCGAAAATCGATCCAGACATGCGAGAACTGATGGATGAAGAGCGGGCCGGCATAGACCAGTTCCCGGCCATAGATCTTTTTCCACTTGTAGGTGGAGAGCCAGGCTTCATAGCTCTCGCGCGGCAGCGGGTGGGTCGGCGAGCCGAGGCCCAGCACATAGAGGATCACCGCCTCGTCATAGCCTTGCCAGCGGTAGCGCAGGAAGCCCTTCTCGGGCCGCCAGCCGTGGGTGACGGTCGCGCCGCCGTTCTGCGCCCAGCGCCAGTCGGCACGGCGGTAGAGCGCATCGGCAAGCCGGCGGATTTCCAGTTCGGCCTCGTCGTCGGCGTCAAAATAGGCGCCGGCGGCCAGCACGCCGGCAAGCAGAAGCGCCGTGTCGACGGTGGACAGCTCGCATTTCCAGACGCGGCGGCCGGTCCGCATGTCAAGGAAATGATAGTAGAGGCCCTTATAGCCGGTGGCGTCGGGCTCCGGTCCATGCGGCGCGTTCCAGAAGAAACGAAGCGTGGCGAGCGTCCGTTCGACGGCGGCGTCGCGCGTCATGAACCCGCGCTCGACGCCGACGGGATAGGCCGACAGAGCGAGCCCGACGGCGGCGATGCTGGCGGGCGACGCCGGCGTGTTGCGATCGGCGATCAGTCCGTTTGCCGGGTTGGCCTCCTTGAGAAAATAATCGAAGGACAGGCGCTGGGTGGCCGAGAGAAGCTCTTCGTTCAGCGTTTGGTCGCTCGATGCATCCATGGCTGCCGATATAGGGACCTTCGCCGCGCTTCCCACCTTTGGGGCGTCAATGATAAGCGAGGAAGGCGAAGGCCGATAGCGAGGAGCGCGTCGACATTCAGTCTGAGACGCTGCTCTTCGGTCGCAACCCGGCGCTGCAGCTGATCCGGATTGGACCGCAATATCGGGCGCACTGCCATCTGGCCCTGCCGTTTGCCCTGAGATATCCGCGGCCAGATGAGTGCAGCCGTGAAGACATCCAGCCTGACAGGCGCCGTTTCCCCGTTGGTCCCGGTGCTCGTATGCGCGCTCGCGATCTTCCTGCTGTCCGGGATGGATGCGGCGATGAAAACGCTGGTTATCGCCGTGGGCGTCTACAATACGGTGCTGTGGCGCAGCTTTCTCGCGACAGCAGTCGCGGGCGCAGCTTGGTCGGCGGGATCGCGCTCGCTGCCAACCATTGCGGTGCTAAGGCTGCATGCGCTGCGGGCCGTGGTTGTCGGCATCGTCCTGATATCATTCTTCTGGGGGCTTGGCAGGCTGCCGCTCGCGGAGGCCGTCGGGCTGAGCTTCGTTGCGCCGCTGATCGCTCTCTTCCTCGCCGCGCTGTTGCTGGGCGAGCGGGTCCGGCGCGAGGCAATCTGGGCATCGATGGCCGGCATCGCCGGCGTGGCGATCATCGTATCCGGCCAGTTCGGGCAGGCAAGCTATTCGCACGATGCGCTGCTTGGCACGGCGGCGGTGCTCGTATCGACGGTGTTCTACGGCTACAATTTGATCCTCGCCCGGCAACAGGCGCAGGTGGCCAAGCCAATCGAGATCATGTTCTTCCAGAGCCTCGCCGTTGCAATCATCCTCGGCCTCGCCGCGCCCTGGCTCGCCGTCGCCCTGCCGGCCGATCTTTGGCTTCCCCTGGCCGGCGTGACCGCGCTGTCGCTTGCCGGACAATTCCTGATGAGTTGGTCCTACGCCCGCGCCGAAGCGCAATATCTCATTCCAACGGAATACTCGGCCTTCATCTGGGCGATCGCGTTTGGCTGGTTCTTCTTCGACGAGGCGGTGACCTGGACGACGCTCGCGGGAGCATGCCTGATCGTCGCCGGCTGCCTGATCGCCGCGCGCGCGAACCCGAAGCTTGCCGAGCCGATCGAGGCAGCCGTTTGACCGTCGCGGTCAGCGCCTTTCGGAATCGCGAAAGACCCCGGTCTCCACCTCGTGCATGAAGTGAGCGATGAGCGCCGCGCATTGGCGATGATGCGTCTCAAGCAGCATGTGGCCGCTTTCAAAGACATGGATTTCGATGGCGTGGAGGTCGCGATTGTAGGCCATGATCTCATCCACCGCGAAGAAGGCGTCACGGCGGCCCCACAGCACAAGGCAAGCTGGCCGGTGGTTGCGCAAGTAGGCCTGGATGGCGGGGAAGCGCGCGATGTGTGAGCCATAATCTGTGAAGAGTTCGAACTGAATGTCAGTGTTTCCGGGCCTCTCCAGGCGCTCGGTGTCGAGATGCCAACTCTCGGGCGGAAACAAGACCTTCAGACGTTCGGGAAGACCGCCGATATACTGGTTGCGGGTGCCCTCGAAATTCATCCAGTCCGGCAGCTTGGCGCGGTTGTTGTCCGTCGGTTCGGCGAAGAACGCCTTGGGTGCGTCCCAATCCGGTCCCAGCCCCTCCTCATGGGCATTGCCGTCCTGGACGATCAGGCCGAGGATACGGTCCGGCCGTCGCGTCGCGAGATGGTAACCGACGGGCGCGCCGAAGTCGGTGATATCGAGAAAGAACCGCTCGAGACCGAGGGCCTCGATGAATGCCTCGATCGTGTTGGCGAGGTTCTCGAAGGTGTAGTCATAGGCGTCGGTGGAAGGGGCGGACGAGAAGCCGAAACCGGGCATATCCGGTGCCACCACATAGGCTGTCTCGGCCAGTGGCTCGATGATGTTGCGATAGACATGTGAGGAAGTCGGATATCCGTGCAGCAGCAGGATTGCCGGACGGTCCGGGTCGCCGGCATGACGGTAGAAAATGTCGAGGCCGTCGGCACGGATGGTTTCGTGGCGTGTCTTGTAAGGATCGCTTCGCATCGTCTTTCTCCCATGGTTCCCGTGCTGCTGGCGACGCTCTGGCTTTGAAACCGCATATCTGTATGATTGCGGTTACATTGTAACTGCATAATGCGGTTAATAGGGTTATGTTCCATGGCGCAGACAGACACCGAATGGATGCCGGAGCACTTCATAGGCGGGCATTCCGCCCTGGACCTGTCGAACGCCGTGTTCGACCGGCGCGTGCCGGCGCCCGACAATGAGCTGTTCAAGTCGACCCAGGATGTTGCCAACTGGCTGATGGCTTCAGGGCTTGCCGACCATCACCAGGCGCGGGCCGTTTCCGAGATCGAAGTTGGGCGCTTCGTGGAACGGGTTCGCGAAATCCGTGAAGCGTCTTTTCAGATTTTTGAGCCGATCACCGCGGGCAAACCGTCCGCGCCCGAGGCGCTCAGCGTCCTGTTCTCATGCGCGGCGAGCCCGCTAGCCAACGGGTCGGTCGACTTGCACGACACCAGACCGCAGCCTAGCCAGTGGCGGGACCCGGATGCCGTCACCGCGTTCCTTGCTTTGCTGTCGGTCGAAGCCTTCTTCAGCTTGCCGCGGGACAGGCTGCATTCCTGTCCTCGCTGCGGCTGGCTTTTCCTCGATACGTCGCGCGGCGGCAAACGCCGCTGGTGCAGCATGCGCACCTGCGGCAACCGCGAGAAGGTCTCGCGCCATAGGGGGCATAACGCCGCCTGATGTCAGCGCGCGATCTGGCGGTGACCATCCGGCAGGCGGGTGGCGATCAGCTTGTCGATGCGGCGGCCGTCGAGGTCGACGACCTCGAAGCGCCAGCCCTGCGCGTCGACGCATTCGCCGGTCGCCGGCAGGTGGTGCAGGTGCGACAGCACATAGCCGGCGACGGTCTCGTAGTCGCGGTTCTCGGGCAGGTCGATGCCGAGCACTTCGGCCATCTCGTCGGCCTGCATGTAGCCGGCGAGCAGCCAGGAGCCGTCCTCGCGCTTGACGGCATTCTCCTCCTCGCCCGCGTCGAGGTCGGAGCGGAAGACGCCGGTGATGGCTTCCAGTATGTCGGCCGGCGTGACGATGCCCTCGAAGTGGCCGTACTCGTCATGGACGAGCGCCATCGGCACGTCGGATTCCTTCAACTTCTGCAGCACGTCCAGCGCATCGGCCTGATCGTGGACGATGGGCGCGGCGCGCACATGGTGGCGCGGCTCCAGCACCTTGCCGCCGAGGATCGCGGCCAGGACATCGCGTGTCTGGACGACGCCGACCATGGCATCCACATTGCCGTCGCCGGCCGGCAGGCGCGAATGCTGGGTCTCGATCAGCAGCTTCCTGATGGTCGCCTCGTCTGATTGCAGGTTGATCCAGTCGACCTCGGTGCGCGGCGTCATCACTGCGCGCACGGCGCGGTCGCCGAGCCGCATGACGCCGGCGATCATGCGGCGCTCGTCGGATTCGATGGTGCCGTGATGCTCGGCCTCGGCGACCAGCATCTTGATCTCCTCGTCGGTGACCTTCTCCTCGCTCTCGCCGCGCTGGCCGAGCAGCCAGAGGACGGCGCGGCCGGAAATGTCGAGCAGGAAGACGAGCGGCGCCGAGATGGTGGCGAGGACGGTCATCGCGGGCGCCGCCCGGACGGCGACGCGCTCGGGATCGCGCAGGGCGATCTGCTTCGGCACCAGCTCGCCGACAATCAGCGAGGCATAAGTGATGATGGCGACGACGATGCCGACGCCGAGCGGATCGGCAATGTTCTCGCGGATGCCGTTCGAGGCGAGGAAGGCGGCCAGGCGCTCGCCGAGCGTGGCGCCCGAAAAGGCGCCGGAGAGAACGCCGACCAGGGTGATGCCGATCTGCACCGACGACAGGAACTTGCCGGGATTGGAGCCGAGCGCCAGCGCGCGGCCGGCGCCCTTGACGTTGCGGTCGATCATCGCCTTGAGGCGGGCGGGGCGTGACGAGACGATGGCAAGCTCGGACATTGCCAGAAGGCCGTTCACGCAGATGAGGACGGCCACGGTGGCGATTTCAACGTATAGCATGAGGGGTCAATAGCATTGCTGCAGTGCATTCGAAAATAGCAGCGGCTATTGTTTTTCGGGACGGCGTGCTGGTGCTGGGCAAAGATTGGCGCAAATACGCTAGGGCAGCGTCTTCAACACCCCGACCACCGCCATGCCATCGGTGAAGTACGGATCGCCGCCACCGTTGCGTCCGGTCTTCGTCGCGCCGATGCCAGCCATTTCGCTGGTCGAGGCAAGCAGGCCAGCCTTGGCGAGGTCGCCGACGAGGAAGTCGCGCTCGGCGTCGATGTCGGGGGCGATGTGATGGGTTATCGCTCCGGTGTCGTGGCTGAGGCCGACGCCACGGTCGAAGCTCGCGGCACCGAGCCAGAGCGGACGACCGTCATCGCCGACCGTGTTGGTCTGCCAGAAGCGGACATGGTGGCGCTGGTCGGCACTGTCGCCGACCGGCTTTTCGAAGGCCAGGTCTTGGGCGCGGCCCTCGAACAGCAGCCTGCTCATCGGCGCATCGGGATAGGGACGCGAAAACAACACGCTTTCGCCGATGTCGATGGCGGTTCTCAGCGAGACGGCGTCGGCCGTGTCCCAGCCGGCGACGGCGAAGGCGTGCACCACCTCCTTTTCGGTGCCGACAAGGCCGACATTGATCGGGTCGCCCGGAATGCCTTGCGGCGTATGCGTCACCATTTCGAAGTGCTGCGTGCGATAGCCCCGCTCGCGCCAGGTCCAGAATTCCGGCGCGGCGACGTAGGCCAGCCCCAGATATCCGGCGCAAAGTGCCGCCAGCCAGGTCGACGCGCGCCGCCGAAGGCTTCGCTTACTCACGAGAGGCCACTCCCAAACGCATGCGTCACCTTATGCGCCGTTGCATGGGTTGGGCAAAGGGAACCGCTCGTCGTCAGCGGCAGGCGCGGTAGCCGTTCCTGCGGTTCTTGATGTCGAAATGGAAATGGTTGCGGTGGTCGTAATTGTAGCCGGGGCCGAGCACCGTGGTGAAATACTGGCAGCCGTCGGCGCGCACATTGTTGAGGAAGCCGCGGGTGCGGAAGGCGAACAGGCCGGGCTTGCGCACGTCGATGTCGTCGCCGTTGTTGAGCTCGATGCTCATGACGTCGAGCGCGTTGCCCTTGCCGTGCTCGGACAGGACGCCTTCGCCGGCGATGTTGCGGCAGGAATAGCTGGACCCCTGGTGGATGGTCCTGACGCCTGAGAAATAACGCCAGCGAGCGGCAGGCACCAGCTCGTTCCTGGTCCAGGTGGCGAAGGTGGCAGCCATGTTGCAGGTCAGCGTCGCGGCGGGCTTCATCTGGACGCTGCCGATGGCCGAAACCCTGACCGGAAAGTCGATGCCGCACTGGCCCTCATGGATCGGCTGGACATCGGTGTAGGCGACGCCGAGGCGTTTCAGCTCGTTGCGGCAGTCGACCTCGCTGGCCGGCATCTGCTCGGTCGGCGACATCGGCTCGTCCATGCGCGGATAGGCGGCGGTCATGTAGGGGTTGGAGGGGACGAGGCGCTGCATGCCGGAATACTGTGGCGCTGAAGAATATTGGGGCGCTGAATATTGGGGCGCATCGGGGACGGCGGCGGTCTGGTTGCCGACATCGACTGCAGGCTGCAGCGAGAACACGTCCCCGGTGTTGCAGGCCGATAGGGCAGCGACGGCAAGCAGCGTCACCAGCCTGGCGGCAGCGGAGCGCGCACGATTGTTCTGTCGCGCCATGGCAAGCACGACGCCAAGTCTTCCGGCCATTGATAGGCGTCCCGTCCCAGAGCTGATCCCGCAGGGGTCATGCTGCCGATGGCATAAGGTTAATCCGCAAGAGTAAAGGAAAGATCAGCGCCCGCATTCACGCCTGGGGCCGAATTGCGGCGGTCACGAATTGCGGGGTCACTGGCAGAAGGTGCCGCCGTGGCGGCGCGGCTCCAGGTCGAGGTGGAAGTGCAGCGAATGGTCGGCATCGCTGCCCGGGCCAAGCACCGTCTTGAACGGTCCGCAGGCGGCCTTGCGCACCGTGCCCAGGAATTGCGCGTCCTGTTCGGGCGGCGCCGGCCCGACCTCGATTTTCCTGCCGTCCGCCAGCGTGAAGCTGGCAATGTCGAGCGCGTTGCCGAAAGCGTGCTCCGACATCTTGCCTCCGTTGTGGCGCGCCCGGCAGACGAAGGCGGAAGCCTGGCCGATCGACTTCAATTCCGTGCCGAACTTGGCCTCGACGGCAGGCTGGATGATTTCGGCGGTGAAGCGTGCCGCCGCCTCGGCCATCGCACAGTTCAATTCGGCGCCGGGGCTGATAGCCATGGATTTGCCCAGCGTCTTCAGCACGATCGGGTAGGGGATCGAGCAGCCAATTTCGGGTTCCTGCTCGGCCTTGTGTTCCTCGAAGTCGACGCCCATCGATGTCAGCCGCCGGCGGCAGGCCAGTTCCTCCTCCGGCATCTGTTGCTCGGGAAGGATCGCCGAACGAGGATCGGGCGGCGGTTTGTTGTCGCCGGATTCAGCCGGTTTTTCAGGTGGCTTCGGCGCGACGGCGGGCGGCTCGACCTCCGGTTCCGCCTTGTCGGGTCTTTGCGTCGGAATCGGCGCCGCGGCCGGCGCTTCAGGTTGAGTTTCCATCTCTGTTGACGGCTCCGGGGCCGAAGGCTCGGGCCGCTGCCGCTTCTCCTGCGGAGACTTTTCCTGATCGATCCGGTCCGATGCGTCGGCGCCCCTTGGTCCTGCAGCCTTCCGCTCTTCCTTCGTGGCGGCATCGGTCTTTTGCGCTTCCGCGGGACGTGGCTCTGGTACCGAAACATCGGCGGGTAAGGTCGGCTGATCCTGCGTTTGGTGCTGCGTCAGCTCTGACGCGATATGCCGCTTGCCCCGCGATCTCACACGGTGCTTGCTCCTCGGCCTCAGGGGCTGATCGGCCCGCTGCGTCAACGGCTGCTCCAGACGCGGTGTCAGCGGCTGCCTGTGACGATGCCTGGCATCGGCCGGCGTGATCAGCAAAACCGCAGCTGCCAAAGGCAGCGCCAGCCTGAAAAATCCGGAAATGCTCAGCGTTGCCATCGCCCGGAAACGGCGTCGGCATGGCGAAGTTGCCTTCGAAGGCGCATCCGACCGATCACAATCGGTTACCAACGCGTTACGCGCCGATCGCTTCCAGCCCTTCCTCCAGCCAGTCGGCGAGCAGCGGCATGCCGAGCAGATATTTGGCCGTGCGCTTGTTGGCGCGCTCGCGCGCGGCGGCCAGCGCGTCGGCCCATTCGGCGGCGTCATAGTCGCCGCGGCCGACCCAGGCGAGGGCGATCAGCTCGGCCGCTTCGTCGACATTGAGGTCGTCGATCAGCTCGCGCAGCTCCTCCTCGGTCAGGTTTTCCGAGCTCTCCTCGACGAGACCGTCATGATGGTGGCTGTCCCGGGTGTCGCCGTCGAACTCGATTTCGTGCTCGGCGCCGTCGGCATAGTCCTCGTTGACGGCCGCGCTCAGCGCCTTGGCCTTGAGAATGAACAGGCGCACGGTATCGGGACCGATCGAAAGCTCCCATTCCTTTTCGAGGCGCTGCTGCACTGGCCTGCTCCGCATGCTCCATCGGCCGTTTGCCGGATGATAGCGGATTTGTGGCGCGCGTCACGTCATGTTCGGCCTGTTTCAGGCAAAATGCCGGTGGTGCGGGCCTGGAGCGCAGGATTTTCACGCGCTCCGCTTTTCCGGGATGAAAGAAGGCAGGCCCGGCGTTAATATCCCATTGTCATTCTCAAGGAGGCTCCGATGCGCAGACGTTTGCTGATCCAGGTCATGGCTGTTGTGGCTTTGCCGCTCTTTGTGGCGCCCGCCTTCACGGCCGGCGAGGGTGGAGGCGGTGGTGGCGGCGGCAGCCCGACCGAGAAGTGCAAGAAGGGCGAAGTCTGGGACAAGAAGAAGCAGAAATGCGTGACGCCGAAGTACGGCATGCTGGACGACAACAACATCTATGAGGCGGGCCACGACCTTGCGATGGCCGGGCGCTATGACGAGGCGATCGCCGTGCTCAGCCTTGCGGCCAACAAGCAGGATCCGCGCATCCTCAACTATCTCGGCTATTCGCATCGCCATTCCGGCCGCATCACCGTCGGCCTCGGCTATTACGAGGAAGCCTTGCGCATCAATCCCGACTACACGCTGGTGCGCGAATATCTCGGCGAGGCGCATCTGCAGATCGGCGACCTTGCGGGGGCCCGCGAACAGCTCAGCGAAATCGAGAAGCGCACCGGCAAGGGCTCGCGCGAATACGGCATGCTGGCCGAGCAGATCGACCATTTCCTGAGAAGCTGATTCGACCTCGACACCCCTTCCAGCCGGCTGCGAGCGATCGCAGCCGGCTTTTTGTTGCCGCGCCGGCAAAGGATTGCTTTGGCGGCGATCGCCCTTGCGAAAGCAGCGGATGATTTTTCAAAACCGGATTTTTTGGCGTGAAAAACGCGCAAACATTGCTATATTCAGGCAAATTGCGGTGAAACGGTTCCGTTAGCCCAAGGCTGCCGGACCGTTTTCTTTTTGTACCCATCGACAAGGGCCATCCCCGAAAAACGGGGGTGGCGGCAGGAAAGGTCAGGCATATGAACAAGGTCCCGATGACAGGCGAGGGGTTCGCGTCATTGAAGGAAGAACTGCGCTGGCGCCAGCAGGAAGAGCGGCCGCGCATCATCGAGGCGATCTCCGAGGCGCGCTCGCATGGCGACCTTTCCGAAAACGCCGAATACCACGCGGCCAAAGAGGCGCAGAGCCACAATGAAGGCCGCGTCAACGAGCTCGAGGACCTGATCGCGCGGGCCGAGGTGATCGACGTCACCAAGCTCAGCGGCGACAAGGTCAAGTTCGGCGCCACCGTGGTGCTGGTCGACGAGGACACCGAGGAGAAGAAGACCTACCAGATCGTCGGCGACCAGGAAGCGGACGTGAAGTCTGGCCGCATCTCGATCTCCTCGCCGATCGCGCGCGCCCTCATCGGCAAGGAAGTCGGCGACGCCATCGAGGTCAACGCGCCCGGCGGCGCGCGCGGCTACGAGATCGTCCAGGTGCAATTCATCTGAGGGGCTGCGCGGAAGCTTCCTCATTCTGCTGATGCTTCCGCTAAGGACTGTCCTGCGAGGTCGCGCCGCCCCTCATCTGGCTGCCGCCATCTTCTCCCCGTGGAACGGGGAGAAGGACGCTGGCGCCGCTGATTTCGCCAATCGCCGACAGTATGGGAAACGCGCCAGGGTCGTGGCCATCCTCCTTCTCCCCGTTCTGCGGGGAGAAGGTGCCGGCAGGCGGATGAGGGGCGGAGCCGGCCTTTCTATTTGAATCTATTTGATAAAAATCAGTGTTGACCGAGCGCTTGCCGTTCCATGAGCCGCTCCGCCTCCGCCATCACGTCAGCCGGCGTGACTTTGCCGCCAGGTGCAGCCAGCAAGGTCGATGAAAACGGCCCGCGCGGGCCGGTGAGGCCGGGTTCGGTGGCCAGGAAGACTGCGACCGTCGGCAGGCCGAAGGCGCTGGCGAGGTGGGTGAGGCCGGTGTCGGCACCGATGACCAGCGCCGAGCGGCCGATGATCGCGGCGATCACCGCCAGCGGCGATTTGGGCACCAGCACCGCCTGCGGCACGGCCCTGGCGATCGCCTCGGCCACTGCCTTTTCAGGCTCGTTCGACCAGGTGACGACAGGCGTCATTTTCCTCTCGAGCAACAGCCCGGCGGTCTCGATCCAGTCCTTAACCGGCCATTTCTTGTCCTCGCGGCTGGTGCCGTGCAGCAGGAACGCGGTGTTGCCGCTGGTGCCGGCCAGGCCATCCGCCGGCGGCACGATGCCGGACTGGAGGCCGGAGAGATCGGGCTGGTAGCCGAGCGCCAGGCCGAACAGCCGCCGCGTCCGTTCGATGGCGTGCAGATCGCGGGGCACGCCGTAGCGGTGGTCGTAGAACAGCGTCGCCGACGGTTCGCGCGCGCTTGCCCGGTCGAAGCCGGCGACCGGCGCCGCCGCCTGCTTTGCCACCACAGCGGACTTCAGCAGTCCCTGCGCATCGATGACGAGGTCGTAGCCGGCAGCGCGCAGGGCGCGGCGCAGTTTTCCCGCTTCATGCCAGGTGTCGCTGTTGAAAAGCCGCTTGCGCCAGCGCCGGATCGCCACCGTGTGGATGGCGCCGATCGCCGGATGCAGGGCGACGATGCCGGCAAAGGCTTCCTCCACGCACCAGTCGAAGGAGACGTCCGGGCGGTGGCGGCGCGCATCCTCGACAGCCGGAAATGTATGGATGACATCACCCATCGAGGATGTCTTGACGATCAGGATCTTCATGCGGCGGCCGGTATTTCCAGCAGCCGGTCCACTGCTGCCGCGACCCGCGCGACATCCAGCGTCTTCAGGCAGTTGAGATGACCGAGCGGACAGGTCTTCTGGTGGCAGGGCGAGCAGGAGAGGCCCAGCCATACCAGCTCGGCCCGCTCGGATAGCGGCGGCGTGTTCTCAGGCGAGGTCGAGCCGTAGACAGCGACGATCGGCGTGCCGACAGCGGCGGCGACATGCATCAGCCCGCTGTCGTTCGACACCGCCAGCCGCGCCGCGGCGATGAGGTCGATGGCGTCCTCCAGTCGCGTCTTGCCGGCAAGGTCGACGGCGCCGGGCGCAAGCGCGGCGATCTCCGCCGTCACCTCGGCGTCGTTCCTGGATCCGAGCAGCGCGACCTTCAGGCCCTTAGCCATCATCCCGCGCGCCAGTTCGGCGTAGCTTTCGCTCGGCCAGCGTTTCGCCGGGCCGAATTCCGCGCCGGGCATCAGCGCCACGAAGGTCTTCGCGGTGAGGCCCGACCGCTCGAGCAGGGCAGCCTGGCTGACGGTATCGACGGTGAGCTTCGGGGCCTGGAAGGTGCCGCCGCGGGCAAGGCCGAAATAGGTCAGCGCCGTGCGCCGCTTCACCGCGTCGGGCAGCGGCACGATGTCGGTGAGCAGGCCGTAGCGCATTTCCCTTAGGTTGCCGACGCGGCGCGGAATGCGGGCAAAGAACGGGATCAGCGCCGACTTCCAGCTTCCGGGCAGGACGTAAGCCATGTCGTAGCGGCCGCGCAGCAGGCGGCCGAAGCGCCTGCGGATGCGGAACTCGAGCGCGCCCGGCTTCAGCGGGAAATCGATCTGCTGGCGTATCTCGGGCATGCGCTTGACCAGCGGTGCCGCCCAGGCCGGCGCCAGCACGTCGATCGCGGCGTTCGGATATTGCTCCTTCAGCGCCGAGAACAGGCACTGCGCCATGACCATGTCGCCCACCCAACGTGGGCCGATCACGAGGATCGCTGGGCTTTCAGCCATTCGACATAGTCTCTGACACCGGTTTCGACAGTCCGGAATTGGCCATTGTAACCGGCCGCGCGCAAGCGGGACATATCAGCTTGGGTAAAACTCTGGTAGCTGCCCTTGAGGTGGTCGGGGAAGTCGATGAATTCGAGCCTGCCCTTGCCGAGTGTATCGATGACGGTCTCGGCGATGGCGCGGAATGGCTGGGCGCGGCCGGTGCCGCAGTTGAAGATGCCGCTCGAGCCGCGCTTCCAGAGCCACAGATTGACGTCGGCGACGTCGCCGACATGGATGAAGTCGCGGCTCTGCTCGCCGGGTCCGAACCCGTCATAGGCGCCGAACAGCTTCGGGTTTTCGCCGCGCTCGACCTGGTTGAACAGATGGAAGGCGACCGAGGCCATGGCGCCCTTGTGCGCCTCGCGCGGTCCGTAGACGTTGAAATAGCGCAGCCCGGCCACCTGCGAATGGTCGGTGTCGAAGACGGTGCGGCGGACATAGTCGTCGAACAGCTTCTTGGAATAGGCATAGACGTTGAGCGGGCGCTCGAACTGCTGTTCCTCGCGGAACTCGCTGCCGCCGCCATAGACCGACGCCGAGGAGGCGTAGAGGAAGGGCACGCGCAAGGCCAGGCAGGCATGCAGGAGCCGCTTCGAATAGGCGTAGTTGACCTCCATCATGTATTTGCCGTTCCACTCGGTGGTGGTCGAGCAGGCGCCCTGGTGGAAGACCGCGTCGACGCGGCCGAGCCCGCCATCCCCCAGGCGCGCGAGGAAATCGTCCTTGTCGAGATAGTCGGCGATATGCAGGTCGGCGAGATTGGCGATCTTGTGGCCGTCGGTGAGGTCGTCGACAACGAGGATGTCGCTGTGCCCCTCGGCGTTGAGCGCGGCGACGATGTTGGAGCCGATCATACCGGCGCCGCCCGTGACGATGATCATATTTTTGGCCCTGATACTCGTTTCGCTTGCCGATTCCGGCCCTTATAAGGGAGGCGAGTTAGGCTGTCGATAAAGCAGGCGGCTGCGGGCGGATGTCACAGTGAGGCCGCAAAGCTCCGGCTTCAGTCGGTTCGCGCCACCCGCCGGACCGTGAGGGAAAAAATGCCGTCGACCGAACTGCTTATCGCCTTTTTCGCCACCACGGCGATCTTTGCCTACATTCCGGGTCCTGCCATGCTCTATGCGGCGGCGCAGACGATGGCGCGCGGGCGCTGGTCGGGGCTGACGGCAGCGCTCGGCATCCATCTCGGCGGCTATGTGCATGTCCTTGCGGCGGCAGCGGGTCTTTCGGTGCTGTTCCATGCCGTTCCGCCGCTCTACATGGCGGTCAAGCTCATCGGCGCGCTCTATCTGATCTGGCTCGGCGTCTCGCTTTTGCGCGCCAGGACGCAAGGCGGCGACGCGGCACTGCCCGCCATCGAGCGGAAATCGGCCCGCCGCGCCTTTTTCGAGAGCATCACCGTCGAAGTGCTCAATCCCAAGACGGCGATCTTCTTCATGGCGTTCCTGCCGCAATTCATCGATGCCTCGGCGGCATTTCCGGTCTGGCTGCAGTTCGTCATCCTTGGCACCATCGTCAACCTGATGTTCTCCTCCGCCGACATAGCGTGCGTTTTCCTGGCCGGGGCGATGATCGCCCGGCTGCGCCGTTCGAGCCGCGCGCAGCGGCTGATGCAGCGCGCGGGCGGCGCGGTGCTGGTTGGTCTCGGCGTCCATGTCGCCCTGCAGAAGAGCTGAACGGCCGACCGGGGTCTGCGGCGACCCGTTCCCTGGCCGCCGTTGCGCTGGCTCGAATTGCGGTATATCGGCTTCGCCATGAACGACCGGCCAGCCATTTGAACCCCGAACCATCCTCAGAAACGGCTTTTTCCGCGCGTTGCCAGTGACATGATCAATCATCATCTGCCTTCCCCGGAACCTTTGCACCGCGCCATCGCCCGCTTTGGCGGCGTCACCGTGCTGGTGGTCGGCGACTTCATCCTCGACCGTTTCGTCAACGGCGTCATCGAGCGGATCTCGCCGGAGGCGCCCATTCCGGTGCTGCACGGGCGCGGCGAGATGCTGGCGATGGGCGGTGCCGGCAACGTCGTCTCCAACATCGTTTCGCTGGGTGCAGCCGCAATTCCGGTTTCTGTGATCGGCGCCGACAAGGCGGGCGACGATCTGATGCGGATGCTTGGCGAGCTTGGCGCCGAGACATTCGGCCTGTCACAGCAGCGCGACCGCATGACCTCGTCGAAGAGCCGCTTCAGCGCGCTCAACCAGCAAGTGCTGCGTTTCGACGAAGAGGAGGTGAAGCCGCTCAATGCCGGCGAGCGATCGACGCTGGTCGAGCATTTCCGCACGGCCCTTGCGCGCGCCGACATCGTCATCCTGTCCGACTACGGCAAGGGCATGCTGCTCGACGGTGTCGCCGGCGAGCTGATCGCGATGTGCCGCGAAGTCGGAAAGCCGGTGCTGGTCGATCCGAAGGGCCGCGACTATGCGCGCTACGCCGGTGCGACGGCGGTCACGCCCAACCGCAAGGAACTCGGCGAGGCCGTGGGACGCGCGGTGTTTGCCGACGACGAGATCGTGGCGGCGGCGCGGGACCTGATCTCGGCGCATGGCTTCGACTTCGTCGTGGCGACGCGCAGCGAAAAGGGCATGAGCGTCGTCGAGCCCGACGATGCCCGCCACATCGCCACGCAGGCGAGGGAAGTGTTCGACGTCTCCGGCGCCGGCGACACCGTCATCGCCACCTTCGCGCTCGCGCTTGCGGCGGGCGCCGACCGTGTGCAGGCCGGCTCCATCGCCAATGCCGCAGGCGGCGTGGTGGTCGGCAAGCGCGGTACGGCGCGGCTGACGGTCGAGGAACTGACCGGCGCGCTGTTCCGCTCGCACGGGCCGGTCACCCACAAGGACGCTATTCTCGATGCCAGCGCGGCAGCCAGGATGGTGACCGCCTGGAAGGAGGAGGGGCTGACCGTCGGCTTCACCAATGGCTGCTTCGACATCCTGCATGCCGGCCATGTCAGCCTGCTGCACGCGGCGCGCAGCCAGTGCGACCGGTTGGTGCTCGGCCTCAACAGCGATGCTTCGGTGCGCCGGCTGAAGGGTTCGGGACGTCCGGTCAACGACCAGCACGACCGCGCCTGCGTGCTGGCGGCCCTGGCCTCGGTCGACGCTGTCGTCGTCTTCGAGGAAGACACGCCGCTGGCGCTGATCGAAGCCTTGCTGCCCGACATACTGGTCAAGGGCGCCGACTATACGATCGACAAGGTGGTGGGCGCCGACGTGGTGCAGAAGGCGGGCGGCCGCGTGGTGCTGGTCGATCTCGTCGCCGGCAAGAGCACGACCGGGACCATCGGCAGGATGCGCGCTACCAATTGAGGGTTTCATGTCCGCACTGAACGACTATCTGGTCCGCTCGGCGGCCGCGCTTACGGCGACGGTCGAACGCGACCTTACGGCCGAGATGGAACGCGCCGTGAGCACGGTCGTCACCGCACTGTCGCAAGGCAAGGCGCTGCTGATCTGCGGCAATGGCGGCTCGGCTAGCGACGCCATCCATATCGCCGGCGAGCTGGTCGGCCGCTTCCTCAAGGAGCGCAAGGCCTACAATGTCATCGCGCTGCCGGCCAATGCTGCGGTGCTGACCGCCTGGGGCAACGACTATGGCTTCGACACGGTGTTCTCGCGCCAGGTCGAGGCGCATGGCTCGGAAGGCGCGGTGTTGCTCGCCATCTCGACCAGCGGCAATTCGCCCAGCATCCTGGCCGCCGCCGAACAGGCTCGCATGATGGGCATGACGGTGATCAGCCTGACCGGCGACACCGGCGGCAAGCTCAAGCCGCTCACCGATATCCTGCTCAACGTGCCGTCGACCTCGACGCCGATCATCCAGCAGGGGCATCTCTGCCTGTACCACTATCTGTGCGAGGCGGTCGAAGCGCGTCTCAGCAATGGCTGAGGGCAGTGCAACCGGTCCGTTGGTCGAGCCAGGCCTGTGGATCGAGCGGATCGGAAGCCGAACCTTTCCAACCGGACTGCCGGCGCTGTTCCTCGACCGCGACGGCACCATCAATGTCGACACCAGCTATCCGAGCGATCCTGCCGATATCGTGCTGCGGCCGGAAATGCTGCCCGTCATCAGAACTGCCAATGTAGTTGGGCTTCCGGCGATCATCGTCTCCAACCAATCGGGCATAGCGCGCGGCTATTTCGGCTGGCCGGATTTTGCAGCGGTCAACGGCAGGGTCCTGCAGCTTCTGAAAGCGGAGAAATGCCAGATCGATCTTGTGCTCGCCTGTGGGTACCATTCGAGCGGCACAGGCGTTCTGGCGGTAGGCGACCATCCGACGCGCAAGCCCAATCCTGGCATGCTGCTGCGTGCGCGCGATCTGTTGGACTTGGATTTGGGGCGGTCGATCATTGTTGGCGACAAGGCCGACGATATGGAAGCCGGCCGACGCGCCGGGCTTCGTGATGGTTGGCACGTTGGGAGCAGGTCCAACCGAAAATCCGGCGACGCCGCCTTCGTCACGCATAAGCTAATAACTGGCAACGACCATCGAAGGCTTTGCGATCTTATCGCAGGGCTCGGCAGAGCTTAGGATTTCATCTCGAACGCCACCAGGCCTTCGTCCTTGACGCGGCGAATGGTCAGCGCAGTGCGCACCGTGTCGACATTCGGCGCCGAGGCCAGTTCCTCGATGACGAAGGTCTGGAAGGTGCCGAGGTCGCTCGCCACGCAGTGCAGCAGGAAGTCGGACTCGCCCGAGACCATCCAGGCGTCGCGCACGATCGGCCAGCCGCGCGTGCGCTCGGCGAAGGTTTTGAGCTCGGCGTCGGCCTGGTGATGCAGGCCGATCAGGCAGAAGGCAACGACATCCATGCCGAGCGCCGGCGCGTTGAGCAGGGCGCGGTAGCCGCGGATGATGCCGGCTTCCTCCAGCCGTCGGACGCGGCGCAGGCAAGGCGGCGCCGAAATGCCGACCCGGTTGGACAGTTCGACATTGGTCATGCGCCCGTCTTCCTGCAGCTCGCGCAGGATCTTCCAGTCGATGGCGTCGAGATCGGCTTTGAGCGGCATGGTCGGCTTTCGTGCGCGCAAGAATCTTTCGTGATTTTGTAATTAGACTTTCCGATGCATGCCATCCCTCCGTTCGATGATTTTTGAACGGAGGGTGAGAGATATTGGCGGCTATGCCGCAGCAGCTTTCCGGGGACGACTGCCAACCCGCCTTGCTGGCGGCGCGGGCAGCACTTACATTACGGGCGAATTTGGGCGGGATTTCCTTAATCAAGATCCTTGGCTGCCCTCAGCAGAGAGCTTTCATGACCACCAAGCACGCGCCAGTCCTCATCATTGGCTCCGGCCCAGCCGGCTACACGGCGGCGATCTATGCCGCCCGCGCCATGCTGAAACCCATGTTGGTCGCCGGCCTGCAGCAGGGCGGCCAGCTGATGATCACCACCGATGTCGAAAACTATCCGGGCTTTGCCGATCCGATCCAGGGTCCATGGCTGATGGAGCAGATGCTGAAGCAGGCCGAGCATGTCGGCACCGACATCGTCAACGACATCATCACCGAGGTCGACCTCAACGTGCGGCCGTTCCGGGCCAAGGGCGATTCCGGCACCACCTACACCGCCGATGCGCTGATCATCGCCACCGGCGCGCAGGCGAAATGGCTGGGCATTCCCTCCGAGCAGACCTTCATGGGCTTTGGCGTCTCGGCCTGCGCCACCTGCGACGGTTTCTTCTATCGCGGCAAGGATGTCGCGGTGGTCGGCGGCGGCAATTCGGCGGTCGAGGAAGCGCTTTACCTCTCCAACCTCGCCAAGAGCGTCACCGTCATTCACCGGCGCGGCGACTTCCGCGCCGAGCGCATCCTGCGCGAAAGGCTGCTCAAGAAGGAGAATGTGCGCGTCATCTGGGACACTGTCGTCGACGAGATCACCGGCCAGCCCGGCAAGGCGCCGCTGCCGCCTTCGGTGGAAGGGCTGACGCTGCGCAACGTGGCGACCGGCGAGGTGACGCGGCTCAAGGTCGACGGCGTGTTCGTGGCGATCGGCCACGCGCCGGCGGTCGAGCTTTTCGTCGGCAAGCTGAAGCAGAAGCCGAACGGCTATCTGTGGACGGCGCCGGATTCGACCCGCACCGACGTGCCCGGCGTGTTCGCCGCCGGCGACGTCACCGACGACGTCTACCGGCAGGCGGTGACGGCAGCCGGGCTCGGCTGCATGGCCGCGCTCGAGGCGGAAAAATATCTCGCCGGGATCGAGGTGCATCGCGAGGCAGCGGAATAACGAAACGGCTGAGAGAAGCCGTTTAAAAGCCTGATTTTTCATTCAGACGCCAGAAAACGATAAGAGGGGAAATCATGGCGCTGGACTGGGACAAGCTACGCGTGTTTCACGCTGCGGCGGAGGCTGGGTCGTTCACCCACGCCGCCGAGACGCTGCATCTGTCGCAGTCGGCGATCTCGCGGCAGGTCAGCGCGCTGGAGCATGATGTCGGCGTGGCGCTGTTCCATCGCCACGCGCGCGGCCTGGTGCTGACCGAACAGGGCGAGATGCTTTTCCGCACGGCGCATGACGTGCTGATGAAGCTGGAGACGATCAAGTCGCGGCTGGCCGAGGCCAAGGACCGGCCGTCCGGCGTGCTAAGGGTGACGACCACGGTGGGGCTGGGCGCCGGCTGGCTGACCGAACGCGTGCAGGAATTCATCGAGCTCTATCCCGAGATCAGCCTGCAGCTGATCCTCGCCAATGAGGAGCTCGACCTCACCATGCGGCAAGCCGACTGCGCCATCCGGCTGCGCCAGCCGCAGCAGCCGGACCTCATCCAGCGCCGCCTGTTTACGGTGCATTTCCATCTCTACGCGGCGCCCTCCTATATCGCCAAGTTCGGCAAGCCGGCCTCGATCGCCGAGCTCAGGAACCACCGCATCGTCACCTTCGGCGTGCCGGTGCCCTCGCATCTGTCGGAGCTGAACTGGCTGGAGACGGTCGGCGATTTCGAGAACGGGCAAAGAGTGCCGACGCTGCAGATCAACGACATCCTGTCGATCAAGCGCGCGGTGCAGGGCGGCGCCGGCATCGCCATGCTGCCCGACTACGTGATCAACAAGGACTCGGGCCTGATCCAGCTGCTGCCGGAGACGGAAGTGCCGTCCTTCGACACCTATTTCGCTTATCCCGACGCGATGAAGAACCAGGCCAAGCTGCATGTGTTCCGCGATTTCATCATCGCCAAGGCGCGCAGCTGGTCCTTCTAAGGGCGCATCGAAATCTTGCTGAGGCCGGCCTGACCTGAACCTCCGGTTTGTCGGATCACCCTCGCCACGGCGTCAGCCGCGGCAGCCAGCCGGGGACGGCGCGGCGGTAGGCCTCGTATTCGGCGCCGTATCGGCGGGCAAGGGTCGGTTCCTCGTAGAGCCTGACGAACGAGGCCATGGCCGCGCCGACGATGGCGCCGTAGACGACGAGCGCCCAGCTCGAGAACAACAGCGCCTGGCCGAGGATGATCGACAGCACAGCGACGTACATCGGGTTGCGCACATGGCGGTAGATGCCGCCGACGACCAGCCGTTCGGTCGGGGCCACCGGGGCCGGCGTGCCAAGGCCCTCGAGCGCGAAGCGGGCGAAGGCGTGCAGCAGCATGGCTGCCGCTCCCACAACCAGCACCCAGCCGACAGGGGCGAAGCCCGGCACCGTCGACAGCGGCAGCCGGTAGCGGTCCGTCAGCAGAAACGGCGCCAGCCCGGCGACGACGCCGGGCGCCACGACAAGGAACAGCGCGCTGCCGGCGATTGCCGAAAATCTACGCATCAGCCACCCTTGCCGCAAAAATGGACTTGGGCTGCTCGAATCCACATCATTCGGCGGCGTTCGCATTTTCCCAATTGAATCGACCCCGATGCAGACCTCGGCAATGATTTCGACCCTGTAGCGCGCTCGATTCGGTCGATTTTTCTGGTCCTATCGAGCCTTGGAATAGGTTGGACCACAGCCTCCGTCTTTTTGCATGCGTGTGTTGCAAAATAGATGCTTGTTTCTTGGGCATGATGAGCACATATATAGATCATCTCCTGGGCGCGTTCTCCTCCCATTAGCGCCCTCGAGTGTTCCCCTCTGGAGGTTAGCCTTAACAGGCACTTCCAATCAAACTCAGCCGGATCTTTATTGATCCGGCTTTTTTGTTGCCCGCAGGGCAATGAGGGCGCGGAAAATCGATCGGCAATGCCACGTAACAGTGACATGTAACCTCTGGTAACATGGCGCAGACACACGCTATCGACTAAGCAGACCATAGGACGCGGTTTGGTTGGTTCGGGAGATGGGGGCATCACTCGGACGGACCGGGCTCAGGCGGCTACCGCGTCCGAACCTTTCTTCCGTCGGCTACAGGGCGGACACATGCGGCGGACCTGCCGTTTGCCTCCCAGGAAGACGGTCCGCGATAAACGGCGTCCGGATCATCCGGGCGCCGTTTTCGCATTGGCGGATCGGCTCAGGCAGCCTTGCCGTTGGCGTTCATCGCCTCGTCCGCCAGTCGGCCGGTCAGCTCGGCCATGTGGTCGAAGGCGGCCCGGTAGCTGGCGACGCCGGCCGTCGCCGAGCGCAGCTCGATGATCAGGTCGCCGATCTCCGCCTGCGGCATGGTCGCCTCGACCACATCCCATCCCGGCCAGTCGGGCCGCGCGTCATAACCGAGGATCTGGCCGCGCCGCTGCGGGATCAGGGCGATGATCCTCGACGTCGCGTCCGACGGCGTGACGATCTCGACCTTCATCACCGGCTCAAGCAACACCGGCGAGCAGGCAGCCATGCCTTCCTTCATCGCCAGCTTGGCCGCCATCTGGAAGGCCATGTCGGAGGAATCGACGGCATGGTAGGACCCGTCCGAGAGATTGACCGCGACATCGACCACGGGGAAGCCGAGCGGGCCGGATTTCAGATAGTCGCGTATGCCGGTCTCCACGGACTGGATGTAGGTCTTCGGCACCACGCCGCCGGTGATGGTGTCGGTGAACTGGAAGCCGGAGCCGCGCGGCAGCGGCTTGATCTCGACCACCACGTCGCCGAACTGGCCGTGGCCGCCGGACTGCTTCTTGTGGCGACCGCGCTGCTGCGCCGATTTGCGGATCGTTTCGCGGTAAGGCACGGCGGGGTTGTGACCCTCTACCGGGATCTGGTTCTTGCCCTCGAGCCGCTCGCGCACGACCCGCAGGTGCATCTCACCATGCCCCGACAGCACGGTTTCGGCGGAGTCCTGGTTGTGGCGCAGGCTGAGCGAGGGATCCTCCTCGGCAAGGCGCTGGATGGCGGCCGACATCTTGACCTCGTCCTTGCGCTCCTTCGGCCGCAGCGCGAAGGCGAACACCGGCTGCGGCGGCTCCAGCGTGACCAGCGGACTGATGCCGCCCTTGGCGGAGCTCAGCGTCTGGCCGGTCTTGACAATGTCGAGCTTGCCGAGCGCGACGGTGTCGCCGGCCTTGGCGGAGGCGAGCTTCAGCTGGTCCTTGCCAAGCATCTTGTAGATGCCGGAGACCTTGGCGGCTTCGCCGTTCGACAGGTAAAGCTCGGCCGCGTCGGCGAGCTGTCCGGAGAGCACGCGCGATACCGACAGCTTGCCGCCATGCGCGGTGTGGATGGTCTTCATCACCTGGACGACGGTCTGGTTGCCGTCGGGCGCGCCAAGGCGCTTGCGGGTCGCCTCGATGTCGGGCGCGTCATGGCGTATCGCCTTCAGGAGGCGCAGCACGCCATTGCCCTTCTCGGCGGTGCCGATCAGCACCGGCGTCACCGCGCCGGCGCGAAGATCGGCGGCAAGGTCGTCGAAGATCGCATCCTTCGGCGGTTCGATCTCCTCGAGCAGCTGCTCCATCAACTGGTCGTCGTGGTCGGCGAGCGTCTCCAGCATGGAGAAGCGGGCCTCCAGCTCGCGAGCCTTGTCGTCACCCGGTATGTCGGCGACCTGGCTCTCGGCATACTCGCGGTAGATGTAGGCACGCTCCAGCGCGAGATCGATCGAGCCGATGACGACACCGTCCTTGCGCAGCGGAATCTGGCGCAGCAGCAACGGCACCGAACTTGCCGGCTGCAGCATCTTCAGCGTGTCGCGCACGCCGGCGACCGCCTTGTCGACCTTGTTCAGGAACAGGATGCGCGGCACGCCGAGATCGTCGAGCTTGCGCATGATGAGCTGAAGCGCGGGGATCTTCTTCTCGTCGGCTTCGGCAACGACGACAGCGGCATCGCAGGCGGCGAGCACCGGTTCGGCCTCGAAGGCGAACTCGATAGAGCCGGGACAATCGACGAAGGTGAGCTGCTCGCCCATGAATTCCGTGGTCGCGAAGGTCGCCTCGACGCTCATGGCGTGGGCGCGGGCCTCGGCTGAATGATCGGAAACGGTGCTGCCTGATGAAACGGGATTCTGGCGGGGGATGGCGCCCGTGCGGGCCAGTATTGCTTCGAGAAGTGTCGTCTTACCGCTTGCGAAGGGACCGACTATGGCAATGCATTTCGGTCCCGTGCGTCGTCCTCCGGCGCGAGTACCCATGGCTGACCTCCACTCAGGCGTTTCCCTGGGAGCGGCGGCCGGCCTGTTCGGCCGTCGCGGGCGGGGCTTCTTTTCAATCGCCACCTGCCCAAGGGCATCGTCCCACGGGTTTGCGGGGAGGGCAAGGAAAATAGGAAATTCGCCGGCTTTGCGTCGTCAGGCGCTCAGCGCCAGCGCGCCATGCCAGCGGCTGCAAGGAGTCGTTACCCTACACGGTGGCGTCAGCCGGCCCGGCGCTGGGCCGGCAGGGCAGTATCAGCCTCCCGCGCCGCAACCGTTTCGGCAAAGCGCGACAGCATCGGATTGAACAGATCCGGTCGCTCCCAGAAGGGTGCGTGTCCGGCGCCCGGGACGACGTGGCATTGCTCCCAAAGCGTGGCATGGTCCAGCGTGTCGAAGTAGTTTAGCCGGATGAAGGGGTCGTTCTCGCCATTGACGATCGCCACCGGAAAGGCGGCCTGCTCGACGACCTGCTTCTGGTCGGCGCCCTTGCCGGCCATCATCGAGCGCGTCACCACGGCGCGCAGCCGGCCATCCGTGCGCAGGATGGCTTCGCGGAACGACGGGTCGGCGCTGTCGCCGAAGCACAGTGTTTCGAAGCGTTCGGCGTCGCGTTCGGAATAGATCTTCTTCGAAGCCAGCAGCATGTCCCAGTTGGCGTGGAAGCCGCGCAGCATGCCGAAGAAGCCTTTCGACACCGGTGGCGCGCCGGTCAGCATCAGTCCGTGGACGGCCGGATGGAAGCTTGCCAGCTCGATCGCGACATGGCCGCCGAGCGACCAGCCATAGACGATGGCGCGGTCGATGCCCAGATCGTCGAGGAGGTGGCCGGCGGCTCGCGCCAGGCCGGTAAGGGTGTAGTCCGCCATCGGGTCGGCGGCGTCCGAGGACTGGCCATGGCCCGGGAGATCGAAAGCGACCAGCCGGTGGGCATCGGCGAGCGGGCTGTCGAACTGGCGGGCGAAGACGGCGCGCGAGGCGCCGGAACCATGGATCATCACGATGGGCATGCCGGGGCCTGCCGACTCGCTGACGCGCAAATCGGCCTGCGGGGTGCGGATCGTATGCTCGGCGACGGCCATGATGCATTGAACCTCAGGATTGCGTGACGTCCAGCATCGCATGCCCTGGGTCTACACGGGCTTTAGGTTTCTGGTTAAGGAAGGATTAATCCGCGGCGACCGGCTATAGTGCCTGCGAATCTTCGGCGTTGGCTTGGAAATTTGACGATGGAACGTGGGCTCGACCTTCTTGTCTCGATCATCGGCATCGCCACGGTCGGCCAATATCTGTGGTCGATGCGCGCCCATTTCCAATCGTCGGCCATGTCCTCGGGTGCGAAGATAATCTCGGTCGTCGTGGCCGCGACGGCGCTGTTTTTCCTGGCGATCATCTGGATCCTGCCGCAGCCGCCACTGGCCAAGATCGTCGGGCTGGCGATCCAGCTGGTGAGCTCCGCGCTGTTCTGGTGGGCGATTTCGAGGTCGCGCAAGGCGCGGCTGCGCTTTGTCTTCGACGCCGACAATCCGCATGGCCTGGTGACCGACGGACCGTTCTCCTACATCCGCCACCCGTTCTACACCTCCTACATCATCTTCTGGGCCGGTTGGGGTATCGCGACCTGGTCGATCTGGGCGGTGGTGCCCGTTGCCGGGATCTTCGTGCTCTACCTGATCGCGGCGCTGGACGAAGAGAAGAAATTTTCGCGCACCGATCTGGCCGGTGCCTATGAGGCCCATCGAAAGCAAGCGGGCCTGTTCTGGCCGCGGCTGCGATGGTGACACGTTTCGCCGCGTCGGGCCGCCCCGGGAAGCGGTTGCGCCGCGAGCGGCATCGGCGGAAACTGCCGCCACGATGGCGGGCCGTAGCGCGACGGTTGCCGCCACGGATATGACACCAGTTCGAGGATCGAGACGATGAAGATCATTGCCTGCGGCAGCGTGCCGACCATCATGGCGCCGGAGAAATATTTCACCGGCCGGGTGCTGCAGACCCCGATCATCGAAAAGGAAGCGCCGGCACGGCTAAGGGCAACCCTGGTCAGCTTCGAGCCGGGCGCGCGCACCAACTGGCACACGCATCCGCTTGGCCAGACGCTCTATGTCACTTCGGGCGCCGGCCGTGCCCAGACCTGGGGCGGACCGATCCAGGAGATCAGGGCCGGCGACGTCATCTCGTTCGCGCCCGGCGAAAAGCACTGGCATGGCGCCGGCGCGAATACGGCGATGACGCATATCGCCATGCAGGAAGCGCTCGACGGCGTCCATGCCGACTGGCTGGAGAAGGTCAGCGACGAGCAGTATGGCGGCTAGAGCCTTTGTTTTTGCGCAATTCCGGACGAAAGGCTACGGCGAAGTCGCCGAGCCTGCCGCTACGCACTTTTCCTGGAATTGCTCGGCGACCCAAGAAAACCCGGCCTTGAGCCGGGTTTTCTTTTGGCAGCGACCTGATCAGGTGAGCGAGGCGGTGAAGCGCTGGATGCGCGTGCAGGCCTCTTCCAGAAGCGTCTCCGAGGTGGCGTAGGAGATGCGGAAGTTCGGGCCAAGGCCGAAGGCCGAGCCGAACACAACCGCCACGCCTTCGGCCTCGAGAAGTTCCGAGCAGAAGGTCTCGTCGCTGTCGATCACCTTGCCGGCTTTCGTCTTCCTGCCGATCAGCCCGGCGCAGGACGGGTAGACGTAGAAAGCGCCTTCCGGCGAGGGGCAGGAGATGCCGCGCGCCTGGTTGAGCATCGAGACGACCAGGTCGCGCCTGCCCTGGAAGATCGCCTTGTTCTTGGCAATGAAGTCCTGCGGGCCGTTCAGCGCCTCGACGGAAGCCCATTGCGCGATGGTGCAGGCGCCGGAGGTCTGCTGGCCCTGGATCATGTCCATGGCCTTGATCAGCGGCACCGGGCCGGCGGCGTAGCCGATGCGCCAGCCGGTCATGGCATAGGCCTTCGAGACGCCGTTCATGGTCAGCGTGCGCTCGTAGAGCTTTGGCTCGACCTCGGCGATGGTCCTGAAGACGAAATCGCCATAGGTGAGGTGCTCATACATGTCGTCGGTCAGCGTCCAGACATGCGGGTGCTTGAGCAGCACGTCGGCCAGCGCCCGAAGCTCGGCTTCCGTGTAGGCGGCGCCGGACGGGTTGGACGGCGAGTTCATCAAGAGCCATTTGGTGCGCGGCGTGATCGCCCTTTCCAGCACCGCCGGCGTCAGTTTGAAGCCGTTGTCGATCGAGGTGTCGGCAAACACCGAGGTGCCGCCGCAGATCGCCACCATCTCGGGATAGCTCACCCAATAGGGGCGCGGGATGATCACCTCGTCGCCAGGGTTCAGCGTCGCCATGAAGGCGTTGAACAGGATCTGCTTGCCGCCGGTGCCGACGATGGTCTGCTCCGGCCGGTAGTCGAGATTGTTCTCGCGCTTGAATTTCTTGGCGATCGCCTCGCGCAGCGGCGCGATGCCGGACACCGGCGGATACTTGGTCTCGCCACGGCGGATCGCGTCGATCGCCGCGTTCTTGATGTTGTCGGGCGTATCGAAGTCCGGCTCGCCGGCGCCGAGGCCGATGATGTCCCGGCCGGCGTTTTTCAGCTCGCGCGCTTTCTGCGTCACCGCGATGGTCGCGGAAGGCTTCACGCGGGAAAGGGCGTCGGCAAGAAAGGCCATGACCTGATATCTCCAAGGGGCGTCGCGGCCAGGAGCGGCCGCGGCGCCTCTCTTGTCGCAACATCCGGCCAAGCGCAAGCGCTGTCGCATGAGCCAGGGGTCAAGCCGCCGTGACCGGCATCGCCTCGGCAACAATAAATTCATCAACGGCCGCTAAAACCCCTGATGGCAGGATCATAAGCCAATTCCGCCAGTCTTGCGGAGCGAGGAACCCTTGTCGCGTAGTATCGGGCTCGCCCACATCATCCGTCATGATGACGGCACCGCAAGCGGTGTCTGGGGCGTCCATACGCTGCAGAGCGCCTTCCAGCCAATCTTCGCCTTCAACGAAGGCAAGCTGTCGATCGTCGCATTCGAGGGGCTGATCAGGCCGTTTCGCGACGGCGAGCCGCAGTCGCCGATGACTTTCTTCAACACCTGCCCGGCAGGCGACCGTCTGCATATCGAGGCGCTGACGCGCACGCTGCACCTGCTCAACGCCGGCGTCTGCCTGCCGGAAGAGGCATCGATCTTCGTCAATTTCGATCCCTCGGTGTTCACCGATCGCGGCGTCGCCGACAAGGCGTTGCGCGACATGCGGCTGGTGCTGCACGAGGCCGGCATCGACCCGCGCCGCATGGTGTGCGAAGTCACCGAGCAGAAGTCGGCATCGCAGGAGGCGCTCTACAGCTTCGTCGAGGCGCTGAGGGCCAACGGCTTCCGCATCGCGGTCGACGACTACGGCGCCGACGAATCCGACATCAACCGGATCAAGGAGCTCAAGCCCGACATCGTCAAGTTCGACGCGCACTGGATCACGCAGCTGATGGAGTCCGGCGCCGGCTTTGCCCTCTTGACCACCATGGTGAGGAGCTTCGAGCAGCAAGGCATCCGCACCGTGTTCGAAGGCCTCGAGGAGGGCTGGCAGCTCGAGCTCGCCGAGAAATCGGGAGCCTCGATGGTGCAGGGCTTCGTGCTGGCGCGGCCGGAACTGGCGCCGACCAGTTTTCGCGTCTTTGGCAAGGGTGCCCCGCCGCCCGCGGCGGCGACGGGCGCCGGTGTGGCGCCGGCCGGTCCGGGCACGGCACCGGCAGCGCGCGGGGCGCGGGTATTCGGGCGCAGGACCGCATCGTGAGCGTATGGCCGGACAGGCGGCGCAATGCCGCCGAGGCGATCTTTGCCGACGAGATCGGCATCGAATACGGCGTCTATGGCGAGTTCCGGCTGAAGAGCGCCTATCAGCCGATCTTCGCGCCACGCGGCCGCTCGCTGGCGCCGGTCGCCGTCGAAGCGCTGATCGAGGCGCAGCGGGACGCGAGGCCGCTCGCGCCGCCGGTGTTCTTCGACGGCGTTCCGTCTCCGGACCGCCTGTTCGTCGAGACGATGTGCCGGATGCTGCATTTGCGGAACTTCCGCAACATCGGCGTCGAGGGGCTCGACCTGTTCTTCAATTACAATCCGCTGGTCAACGATCATCTCGGGCGGGCGCTGGCCGAGATCCGGCTGATGACCAGGCATCTCGGCGAGCTCGACCTCTACCCCGGCATGCTGGTGTGCGAGATCACCGAGCAGGCGGCCGACGATCATGTCCTTGCCAGCCTGGTGCGCGAGATGCGGCGTGACGGCATCCGCATCGCCATCGACGATTTCGGCACCGGCCACTCGACCGAGGCGCGCATCGCGCTGCTTGCGCCGGACATCGTCAAGATCGACGGCGCCTGGTTCGCCGAGTTCTGCCGACATGCCGCGGCCGAGCGCTTCTTCCGGCCGCTGGTCTCGACGCTGCACGACCGCGGCGCCAAGGTGCTGGTCGAGGGCATCGAGCAGGCCGTGCATCTTCGCGTCGCGCTCGATGGCGGCGTCGACTTCTTGCAGGGCTATCATCTCGCCCGCCCGGCGCTGGCCGGCACGATCTTCAACGAGGAGCCGCTGTCGATCGAGGCGCTGCTCGGAGCCGAAAGCAAGGTCGTGCCGTTGCATCAGCGGCGCTGATGTTCAGGCCAAAACAAATCACTGGATGAGGCGGCTTCCGCCGCGCGATATTGGCGCGAGCCGGAAGGAGAGCCGATGATACTCTACAGCATGATCGACAGCGGCAATTGCTACAAGCCGCGCCTGTTGATGGCCAAGCTCGGCATTGCCTTCACCAATGTCGAGGTGAGCTCGCATACCGGCGACACCCGCAAGGCCGATTTCGTCGCCAAGAATCCTAACGCCATGGTGCCGCTGCTCGAGCTCGACGACGGCAGACGGATCGCCGAATCCAACGCCATCCTGCTCTATCTCGCCGAGGGCACGCGCTTCCTGCCGGCCGACCGCTACCAGCGGGCGCTCGCCTATCAGTGGCTGTTCTTCGAGCAGTACAGCCACGAGCCCTACATCGCCGTGCGCAAGGCGCTGCTCACCTTTCCCGAGCGCGCCAGGGACGCGACGCCGGAACGGCTGGCATCGACGCTGGAGCGCGGCAACAAGGCGCTCGGCGTGATGAACAGGCATCTGGAAGCCAACGCCTTCTTCGCCGGCGATGCATACAGCGTCGCCGACATCGCGCTCTATGCCTATACGCATACCGCCGAGAAGGGCGGCTTCCAACTCGACGCCTATCCTGCGGTTGCCGCATGGCTGAAGCGGGTCGAAGCGGACAAGGGGCATGTGCCGCTGGCGTGGCTGCCTTAGTTTCGTCCTCACGCCGTCGCCGCTTCGCGGCTGCTCCGGTCCGGGCGCGATTTAACAGTGTTACAGGCGAAAGCTTCAGCGAAGGCGTCCTTCTCCCCGTTTACGGGGAGAAGATGGCGGCAGCCAGATGAGGGGCGGCGCCAACTTTTGTGTTTGAATTGCTGTGCTGCTGCGCCAAGGAAGCCAATTCCGCAGCGTCGCGCCGCCCCTCATCGCCCTGCCGGGCACTTCTCCCCGTGAACGGAGAGAAGAAGGCAGCTTCGGCGTTTCGCCAGTCTTTTGAACTGCGGGCAAATAAAAAGGCGGGATAAATCCCGCCTTCCCATTCCGGTAGCCTGATCGGGAGCGTCGGGCCGGGCTGGCAGCTATCTGCTGTTCCAGCTTGTCGGGTCTTTCCGCTCCGGCGCGCTTCTCGCGCGACCGTCAGTACATCCGTGACTTGCCGCGCGCCCCGAACCTTCGTCCGGCGCGCGCTGTTGCTAAATCAGGCTGCCTTGCTCAGAGACCCAGCAGCGGACTTGCCGGTGCGGCGGTCCTGCTCGATCTCGAAGTTGATCTTCTGGCCTTCAACGAGGGTCGACAGGCCAGCGCGCTCGACAGCGGAGATGTGGACGAAAACGTCCGCGCCGCCCGCGTCGGGCTGGATGAAGCCGAAGCCCTTGGTGGCGTTGAACCACTTGACCGTACCAGTTGCCATTCGAAGTATCCTTCACATTTGCTTTAGTTTGACCGGACCAGGTCCAGCCGGTGGTATCGAAATTTTGGAGATAGACGTCAGCAAACGCGAAGATCGCGAGGCCCGATCGATCGGCCGAAATATCAATGCGATGCATATAGGCGGATTTTGCGTTGAAAACAAGACTGTGTGCGAAAGCCCTGATCGCACCGCCGCCCAACGGCCGCCCCAATCGCGTGAAAAATTCGCGGCTGGCGTGCGCCGCGAGGGAGGAACGAGCAGGTCTCGGGCGCAGGGTTTGGGAGAGGATCATGAAGACCATACTGCTTGCCGCCTTGATGACGCTGGTGGCCGCCGAGGCGCAGGCGATCTCGCGCTACGACCCGACCCGCATGAGCTGCGACAGGGTGCAGGCGACCATCGCGCGCCAGGGCGCGGTCATCCTGCGCTACCAGTCGACGCGCGTGCCGGGGCTGCCGCTGTATGACCGCTACGTCAGGGACGAGCGCTTCTGCGACCTGGGCGAGGTGAGGAAGCGCGCCTACGTGCCCAGCGCCGATGCGAAATCCTGCCCGGTCTTCGTCTGCAAGCGGCCGGACTTCGATCGGCGGTTCCGTCGCCGTTTCCTGCAATCGGACTGAGTCCGTCGACATTCAGGCAAGGCTGGCCTGCAGGCCGGGTTCAAAAGCCGAACGAGACCTGCGCCGAGGGCGGCGGGCCGAGACGCACGCCTTCCATGGCCAGCATCTTTTCCTTGGTGGTCGAGCCGCCCGGCGCCGAGAAGCCGCCGATCTTGCCGCCGGCGGCAAGGATGCGGTGGCACGGGATGACCAGCGGCACCGGGTTGGCGCCAAGCGCCGCCCCGGTTTCGCGAGCCAGCCCTTGATGGCCGGCGCGCGTCGCCAGCTCGCCATAGGTGGTGGTCTCGCCGAAGCCGAGCTTGCGCGCCGCGTCATAGATGGCGAGGCGGAAATCGTCGACGCCGGCAAGATCGACCGGCACGCCGGAGAAATCGACGTCCTCGCCGGCGGCATAGGCCTTGATCGAGGCGATCAGGTCCACCACCCATTTCGGCTGCTCGGTGGACCGGGAAACGCCGCCATGGCGGAACAACCGGCGCTCGACCGCCTCGCGGCTGCGTTCGGGCAGGCAGAGCCGGATCAGGCCTTTCTCGCTCCAGGCGATGCCCATGAAACCGATCACTGTTTCTAACACTGTGTGGCCGGCCGTGATCGCTTGCGTGGTTTCCATGACGTATTCCTTTCCGCAAACGGCGAAAAACGGGGACGTGAACGGTACAGATAGGGAACAATATCGCAGTTTGCACCGGGTCCCGCCACCCGAAAACCGCCGGATGGCCCAGATTGCCGACGAAGAATCGCTGGTGTAAGGACTTCTTAACAACCGACAATCGGACCTGCAGGGCTTGGCAACCAAAATCATCCTCACCGCGATCGGCGTGCTCGTGGGCGCGGCTGGCCTGAGCGGTTGCACCTCGACCTCGCAGATGAAGGCCGCGCCTGCCCTGGCGGCGGCCGCGACGCCTGCCGCCGAGGACGACACGCCGACCGTCGCGCTGCCGGAAACGGTTGCCGTGCTGCCCGAGCCCTCCGGCCTTGTTCCGGTGCAGGTGGCGGCGCTGCCCGCCGATGCGAACCTGGCAAGTCCGGGCATGGCGACGCCGGGCGAGCCCTTGCCGCCGCCGGCCCAGCCAGCCGCTTTCGCTGGATCGACGCCGCTTGCCGCGCAGCCGGCCGTGATGGCCGGCACCTCGCCGCTCAGCCCGGGATCGCTCAAGCAGCCGCCCGCCTATGCAACAGCCGCGATGGCCATGCCCGTCACCGGCCAGGCGGTGAAGGCGGCAACGATGCCCGGCGTCCAGCAGGTCGCGTATGTCGTGCCGCAGAACCCGGCGCTGCTAGCCCCGCCCGGCGAGCCCGAGCCGCACGCCACCGGGCCGCGCGCCGAGATCGAGCGGCTGATCGAGAAATATTCCGCGCTCTACGAGGTGCCCATCGATCTCGTGCGCCATGTCGTCAACCGCGAGAGCACCTTCAACCCGAAAGCCTATAATCACGGCCATTGGGGGCTGATGCAGATCAAGCACGCGACGGCGCGCGGCATGGGCTATGACGGGCCGGCGAGCGGCCTGTTCGACGCCGAGACCAATCTCAAATATGCGGTCAAATATCTGCGCGGCGCCTGGCTGGTGTCGGGGGGCGATGAAAAGCGCGCCGACCGGCTCTACCAGAGCGGCTATTATTACGACGCCAAGCGCAGGGGCATGCTGGAAGCGACCGGCCTCGGTGTCGACCGTGCGCGGCGCCGCCTGCAGCCCGACGCCTGAGCGCGATGCCGCGTCCGCCGGCGCCTGACGACATCCGGCTGCGCAAGACCCTCGACGACGATCTGCCGCCGCCGCACTGGCCGGACGGCTTTGTCATGCGCGGCTTCGAGCCCGCCGATGCGCGGCCCCTGCATGCGCTGCTCACCGAAGTGTTCGACGACGGCACGGACGGGCCGTTCGACGAGTGGTGGCCGCGCATCTCCGGCGACGCCGAGTTCGACCCGGCTCTCTGCTTCCTGGTCATCGACGCCAGGGGCCTGCTGGCGGGAGCAGCCCTTTGCTGGGCGACGGCTTTCGTCAAGGATCTCGCCGTCCATCCGCAAGCGCGCGGCCGCGGCATCGGCGAGGCGCTGATGCGGCACGCCTTCATCGCCTTCCGCGAGCGGGGCGCGGCCCATGTCGATCTCAAGACCAACACGGTCGAGAACGCCGCCGCCCTCCGGCTCTACGAGCGGCTGGGTATGGTTCCGGTCGACTGGGAAGGGTAGGGCGCTGCTTCCCGCTGCCCGTCACGCCTTGCACCGGGAAACGGGACAGTTTGTGAACCGCTTCACATAAGCCGCCGCGCGCAAATGCTAACCCTGCGTCATGCCGCGCACCGATCGGGGGGTCGACAGTTTCGCGCGGCATCGGAGCGGTTGCGCCGGCATGTGTCAGCCACTCCACGGCGGGTCCCGAGGCGGGTTCGGGGCCCGCTTCGCCACGTCTCCCTTTCGCCATATCTTCCTTCAGCTATCCCTGGTCAGATATCCGGTGCGTTGCCGATCCTGCGCTTGATCTCGAGCGCCCAGGCGCGGCCCTCGTCGCCGCCCCACAACAGCCAGGCAATGTAGCCGGCAGACGGATTTTGCTCATTGCCGTAATTCTTGCCGCGCTTGTCGACCTCGTGGCGGGCGAAATAGCTGACCATGCGCCGGATCGTCGACGGCGACAGTTTCTCCCGGTTCTTCAGTTCGGTGGCCCGCGCCACGCCGATCTCGGTACCGCCGCGGCCGAACTGCTTGCGCAGCCTGAGACCCTTGGCGGCGTTGTCGGCGACAATTTCAGGGCAGCGGAGGTCGATCTCGTCGGGCACTGTCTTCACTCCAGTCCGGCAGCCAGGCAGGACAAGCATGCAGGAGATCTGGGTCGGTGTGCAGGCTAATTCAACGCAACCCCGCCGCCGATGCCGCGTTGGAAATGCCGGAGGGACCGTTCCGGATCGGAGACATCAGATGAAAACCCTTCTGACCGCGACCGTCGCAGCCCTGCTGGCCGGCGCGCCGGCCGCTCTGGCGCAATCGACGAACCAGGTCGCGCCCATGCTTGCCGACAGCAAGGTCGACACGCCGACCTTCGTCACCACCGTGCCCAACGCCAACGAATTCGAGATCCAGTCGAGCAGGCTGGCCGAGGAGAGGGCCTCCTCCGACGACATCAAGGCCTTCGCCAGAGAGATGATCGCCGACCACACCAAGGCGGGCGAGGATTTCAAGGCGGCGCTGAGCCAGGGCCAGACCACCGCCTCGATCAAGCCCGCCGGGCCCGCGCTGCAGCCCAAGGAGCAGCAGCTGCTGGACGAGCTCAAGCGCGCCAGCGGCGAGGCGTTCGACCAGGCATACATCATGATGCAGACCGACGCGCACCGGCAAGTCGTCGCCCTGTTCAGCACCTACGCGAAGTCCGGCGACGACCCGGCGATGAAGGAATTCGCCAAGAAGACGCTGCCGACGCTCAAGATGCACGAGAAGCACGTGAAGGAACTGGCGGTTGCGCATCAGGGGTGAGGGCCGCCGTGGACCTCGCAGCCTGTTCGCCGGACGGTTCACCGGGTTTCTGAAGAGCACCTGAAGAGCATCTGGCTGGCGCCGCCCCTCATTGCCCTGCCGGGCATTTCTCCCCGTATAGTGACGGGGAGAAAGACGCTTGCGCCGGTGGTTTCGCCAATCGCCGAAGTCGCAGAAAAGGACGCCTGCGTTGCGGCCAGCCCCTTCTCCCCGTTCACGGGAGAAGAGAGCTAATCGCCTACCCAAAATACTCCTGCAGCGGCGTGACCTCCAGGTTCCCCGCCCGCAGCGCCGCAATCGCCTCGGCCACCGCCGCAGCACCCGACAGCGTCGTGTAATACGGCACCTTCTGCATCAGCGTCGCACGCCGCAGCGACTTCGAGTCCGACACCGCCTTCTGGCCGTCGGTGGTGTTGAAGACGATCTGGACCTGGCGGTTGCGGATGGCGTCCTCGATGTGGGGGCGGCCTTCGAGCACCTTGTTGATCTTTTCGGCGACGACGCCGTTCTCGGCGAGGAAGCGGGCGGTCCCTGAGGTGGCGAGCACCTTGAAGCCCTGGCCGGCGAGGCGCTTGACGGCGGGCAGGATGCCCTTCTTGTCCTCGTCGCGCACCGAGACGAACAGCGTGCCGGAGCGCGGCAGGTCGACATTGGCGCCGAGCTGGCTCTTGGCGAAGGCGAGCGCGAAGTCGCGGTCGAGGCCCATCACCTCGCCGGTCGAGCGCATTTCCGGCCCGAGCAGAATGTCGACGCCCGGGAAGCGGGCGAAGGGGAAGACGGCTTCCTTGACCGCGATGTGGCCGGGGTTGCGCGGGTCGGGCATCGGCCCGTAATGGGCGAAGGCATCCTCCAGCGTCTCGCCGGCCATGATGCGGGCGGCGATCTTGGCAATCGGCCGGCCGATGGTCTTGGCGACGAAGGGCACGGTGCGCGACGCCCGAGGGTTCACCTCCAGCACATAGACCGTGCCGTCCTTGATCGCGTATTGCACGTTCATCAGGCCACCGACATTGAGCGCGCGAGCCAAGGCAGCCGTCTGGCGCTCCAGTTCATCGACCAGGTGCGAGGGCAGGGCGTGCACCGGCAGCGAGCAGGCGCTATCGCCCGAATGGATGCCGGCCTCCTCGATGTGCTCCAGAATGCCGGAGACAAAGGTCGCCTTGCCGTCGCAGAGGCAGTCGACGTCGACCTCGATGGCGCCCGACAGATAGGTGTCGAACAGCAGCGGGTTTTTTCCCAGCAGCGTGTTGATCTGGCCGGTCTTATCGTTGGGGTATTTCTGCTTGATGTCCTCCGGCACCAGGCCGGGCACGGTGTCGAGCAGGTAGGTCTGCAGCATGCCCTCGTCATGGATGATCTGCATGGCGCGGCCGCCGAGCACATAGGACGGGCGCACCACCAGCGGGAAGCCGAGCTCGCCGGCGACGAGGCGGGCCTGCTCGACCGAATAGGCGATGCCGTTCTTCGGCTGGGTCAGGCCGAGCTTGTGCAGCAGCTTCTGGAAACGGTCGCGGTCCTCGGCGAGGTCGATCATGTCCGGCGAGGTGCCGAGGATCGGGATGCCGGCCTTCTCCAGCGCGTCGGCGAGCTTGAGCGGCGTCTGGCCGCCGAACTGGACGATGACGCCGACCAGTTCGCCGGACGCCTGCTCGGCGCGCAGGATCTCCAGCACGTCCTCCGCCGTCAGCGGGTCGAAATAGAGCCGGTCGGAGGTGTCGTAGTCGGTCGAGACGGTCTCCGGGTTGCAGTTGACCATGATCGCCTCGTAGCCGGCGTCGCGGAGCGCAAACGCCGCGTGGCAACAGCAATAGTCGAACTCGATGCCCTGGCCGATGCGGTTCGGGCCGCCGCCGAGGATGACGACCTTTTTGCGCGCCGACACCTTGGCCTCGTTGGCGAGGCTGCCTGCGAACGGGACCTCATAGGTCGAGTACATATAGGCGGTGGGCGAGGCGAACTCGGCGGCGCAGGTGTCGATGCGCTTGTAGACCGGATGGACGTCGAGCTTTTCTCTGACCTTCTGAACCGCTTCGGCGTCGCTCTTCGTCAAGGATCCGAGGCGAGCGTCCGAAAAACCCATCGCCTTCAGCATGCGCAGATTGGCGGCATCCTGCGGCAGGCCGTGCTCGCGCACGCGCTCCTCCATGGCGATGATGCCGGCGATCTGCTCGAGGAACCACGGGTCGATCTTGCACATGGCATGCACGTCTTCCAGCGAGGTGCCCATGCGGATCGCCTGCGCCACCATGCGCAGCCGGTCCGGCGTCGGCGTGCCGAGTGCTGCGCGAATGGCGTTTCGGTCGTCGACATGGCTGGCCGGCGCAGTGCCATGGCCAAGGCCGGGAATCTCGATCTCGTCCAGACCCGTCAGGCCGGTCTCAAGTCCGCGCAGCGCCTTCTGCAAGGATTCCTGCAAGGTGCGGCCGATGGCCATCACCTCGCCGACCGACTTCATGGCGGTGGTCAGCACCGGTTCGGCGCCGGGAAATTTCTCGAAGGCAAAGCGCGGGATCTTCGTCACCACGTAATCGATCGACGGCTCGAACGAGGCGGGCGTGGCGCCGCCGGTGATGTCGTTCTCCAGTTCGTCCAGCGTGTAGCCGACGGCGAGCTTGGCGGCGATCTTGGCGATCGGGAAGCCGGTCGCCTTGGAGGCCAGCGCCGACGAACGCGAGACGCGCGGGTTCATCTCGATCACCACCAGGCGGCCGTCGGCCGGGTTGACGGCGAACTGCACGTTGGAGCCGCCGGTCTCGACGCCGATCTCGCGCAGCACCGCGATCGAGGCGTTGCGCATCATCTGGTATTCCTTGTCGGTCAAGGTCAGCGCCGGCGCGACGGTGATCGAGTCCCCCGTGTGCACGCCCATCGGATCGATGTTCTCGATCGAGCAGACGATGATGCAATTGTCCGCCCGGTCGCGGACGACCTCCATCTCGTATTCCTTCCAGCCGAGCACGCTCTCCTCGATCAGCACTTCGGTGGTCGGCGAGGCGTCTAGGCCGGACTGGACGATGTCGTAGAATTCGGCGCGGTTGTAGGCGATGCCGCCGCCGGTGCCGCCCATGGTGAAGGACGGGCGGATGATGGCCGGCAGGCCGACATGGTCGAGCGCCTGGGCGGCGATCGCCATGCCATGGCTGATGTAGCGCTGCTTGCGGTCGCCTTCGCCGAGGTTCCAGCGGGTTTCCAGCGCGTCGAGCGCGGCGTCGAGATTGTCGGGGTTCTCGGCCTTCAGCGCGGCGCGCTCGGCCTCATGCGTCTTGCGGTCGGCGTTCTTGACGTCGGTGGCGTTGGCAAGCATCGACTTCGGCGTTTCCAGGCCGATCTTGCTCATCGCCTCGCGGAACAACGCGCGGTCCTCGGCCTTGTCGATGGCATGCGCGTCGGCGCCGATCATCTCGACATTGTAGCGGTCGAGCACGCCCATGCGGCGCAGCGACAAAGCGGTGTTGAGCGCCGTCTGGCCGCCCATGGTGGGCAGCAGCGCGTCCGGCCGCTCCTTGGCGATGATCTTGGCCACCACTTCCGGCGTGATCGGCTCGATATAGGTGGCGTCGGCCAGCTCCGGGTCGGTCATGATCGTGGCCGGGTTGGAGTTGACCAGGATGACGCGGAAACCCTCTTCCTTCAGCGCCTTGCAGGCCTGGGTGCCGGAATAGTCGAACTCGCAGGCCTGGCCGATGACGATGGGGCCGGCCCCGATGATCAGGATCGACTTGATGTCGGTGCGTCTTGGCATGGTCTACGGGTTCCGTTCGGCGAGCGGCTTGCACGAAAAACCGGGACGGGAGGACCCGGCCGGTTGTGCTTGCGATTCTGGTATCAGGCTAGGAGGGCCTTATAGGGAAGAGTTTTGGCGGATGTAACCCCGAAAATGAGGGATTAGGCAGTAGGGGAGTAGGGGAGTAGGGGAGTAGGGGAGTAGGGGAGGTTCAGGCACCCACTGCCTATTCCCTACTGCCTAACACCTATTCGCCCAGCGCAAGCTGGTCCGTGATCTCGAATCGCTCCGAGGTGCCGATCCGGATCATGTTGAGCGTGCCCTCGCGGGTGAAGCGGAATTCGTCCGCCGAGTCCGAACTGGCCGGGAAGCCGCCGTGGAAGGTGATGATGCGCGTGCCGCCATCCGGCCAGGCTACCGTGACGGCACTTTCGCCGCCCGTGTGCACCACGGTTACCTCGCAGCGGGTCATCGGCTGGCCGATATGGCGCGCGCAGGGGATGCCGCCGGCGGCATCGGGGGCGGGGCCGTCGGAAAGTCCTGCCGCCGATGATGTGAAGGCAAGGCCATAGGCATCCTGCATGGCCGTCCTGCCGATATCGGCGGCGGAGCGCGGCGCCGCCGGGTCGGAGCCGCCGAGGCGCGCGGTGATGTCGGCGGCCGGTGCTTCGGGGAGTTGAGGCGCGCTGGCTTCGGTCGCCGGCGCGGCGGCATCATCGGGCGCCGGCGCCGGATTGTTCGGGGTCAGGTAGCGCGCGGGCGCCCAGCCACCGACGCGAGGGTTCTCGGTGTCCTCGACCTTGCACCAGGGATTGCCGTTGACTTCGTTGCAGCCGAGATTCTTCACCGCCGCCCCGCCGGGCAGGCGCGCCTGGATCTTTCCGGTCGCCGATGCGGTGGCGCGGATGTTGAGCAGGTCGTCCGGCGCGAGGCCGCTGACGATGGAAATGATGGTGCCAGGCGCGTCCTCGGCCACGGCCGGCGAGGCGGCCAGCGGCAAAGCGACGGCAATCAGTGCCTGCAGCGTCGATCGGAGCGTAACTCTGCGCTTCATCCTTCGGCCATGGGCATGCACGTTCCAAAGCGCGACCGACTCAAGCGCGCCACCTCAAGCCGAGGCGGTTATAGGAGACGATATGGCGCGACGTCATCTGAAACTTGGCGGTGACGGGGCGTGCCGCCGCTCAGTCCGGCATGAAGCCGGTTCTGAGCGCATGCGCCCATTCCGGCCGTCCCGCCTGTTCGGCCTGCCTGGCCGCGGCCTCGTGGTCGTAGTCGACGGCGATGGCCTCGAAGCGGTCGGGGCGGCCCTGCTCGCCGAGTTCGACGATGCCGTAGCGCGCATGCGGCGTCCCTTGCTCGGAAACATGCGCCGGCGGCGTGTCATCGTCATAGGCGGGGCAACCGATGCTGCCGGGGTTGAAGATGACCGGGCCGCCGGGGATGCGGATCAGCTCGGCGCGATGGCTGTGTCCGCACAGCACGATGCGGCAGGCGGGGTTGAGCGATTTCAGCCGCCGCCGGATCGCGGCCAGCGGCGCGCGCACCAGCTGGCCGTCGGTGATCGCATCGGCGAGATATTTCTCGTCATGGTCGGGGCGGGCGTGGAGGGCGACCACGCCGGGCAGGACCTCCAGCGTCAGCGGCAAGGCCAGCAGCGCCTCGCGCTGCAACCCCGTCAGCCGTCCCTGGGCGTAGCGGTCGGACGGCCACATCGTCTCGTCGGCGGGGTCCTGCGCCACCCGGCGGTCATGGTTGCCGCGCACGGTGGGCAGCTTGAGCGCCTGCAGCCGTTCCATCGTCTCGCGCGGCCAGAGCGGGCCGGAGACGCAGTCGCCGAGATTGACGGTGATATCGGCGCCGCCGCGATGCTTGAGGTCGTCGAGCACGGCGTCCAGCGCCAGCAAATTGCCGTGGATGTCGGCGAGAACCGCAATGCGCATCAGGCGCCGATCTCGATCTCGGCGGCGCCGACCATGGGCAGCGCCTTGTCGTCACCGGCGGCGGCAATGACACTGTCGAGCAGGCCGGGGAAGCGGCGGTCGAGGTCGTCGCGGCGCAGCGTGATCATGCGGTTGGTGCCGACCGCTTCGGTGCGGGTGACGCCGGCCTCGCGCAGCTTGGCCAGGTGATAGCTGAGGTTGGTCTTGGAGCCGAGATCGAGGAACTTGCTGCAGTTCATCGGCACGCCTTCCTTGCTCGCCAGGAAGCATACGATGGCAAGCCTGGTCGGGTCGCCGAGCACGGCGAGCACGATCGGCAGGCTGATCTGGTCAGCGTTGGGATGGGGCAAGGTCATCCCCGGGAATTAAGCACAATCCGGGCCGATTTCAACGCGTCTCCTTCTGCGGCGGGCGCAAACGATCCGTTGATCGCGGACCCTGTCCTGACACAGTGCTGTCAGCAGGGGTCAGCTATTTTCCCTTGGCTTCATTGACATCATGCCCTGCCATGTCCAATTGTTCAATAACTTTTGAACTAAAGGACACTCCCCATGGACAAGCGGATCTTCTGGCTTGCGCTCGGATCGTTCGCGATCTCGACCGAAGGCTTCGTCATCTCCAGCCTTCTGCCCGACATCGCAGCCGATGCCGGTATCTCGATTCCGCTCGCCGGGTCGCTGATCACCGCTTTCGCGCTCGCCTATGCGTTCGGCACGCCGATCCTGGCCACGCTGACCGGCGAATGGGACCGGCGCCGCGTCATCCTGTGGACGCTGGTGTTCTTCGTGCTCGGCAACATCGTTGCGGCGCTGAGCTCGTCCTTCGAACTGCTGCTGATCGCACGCATCATCATGGCTCTGTCTTCCGGCCTGTTCGCCGCGACCGCGCAAGGCACGGCCGTGGCGCTGGTCGACGATCATCACCGGGCGCGCGCCATCGCCGTCGTCGTCGGAGGCACCACGGTGGCGGTTGCCGTCGGCGCGCCGCTCGGCGCGCTTGTCGCGGCCGTCGCCGGCTGGCGCGGCACCTTCTTCGCCATTGCCGGGCTCGGCGCGCTGGCCGGCGCGATCCTGTGGTGGCGGCTGCCGCGCGGCATCATCGGCACCAGGCTCCCGCTCAAGGCGCGGTTGGCGGCGGCGCTTCGGCCCGGCGTGATGCCGATCCTTTTGACCACCGCCCTGGCGCTGGTCGGCGCGTTTACCGTCTTCAGTTTCATCGCGCCGCTGGCCATCCAGAGCGGCGGCTTGAGCCCGCTGGCGCTGCCCGGCATGCTGCTCGCCTTCGGCGCCGGCGCCGTCATCGGCAACATCGCCGGCGGGCAGGCCGCCGACCGCTTCGGCGCGACTCGCACCGTCGCCTGGTCGCTGGCGCTGAGCGCTGCCATGCTGGTCACCTTCTCGCTGATCCCGACCTTGCTGCCGCAGCACATCGCCGGGCCGGCGCTGATGGCGATGATGGTGCCGTGGGGCATCGTCGGCTGGGCCTTCCCGCCGGCGCAGGCGAGCCGCATCATCAAGCTCGCCCCGGACGCCGCCCCGATCGTGCTCTCGCTCAACGCCTCGGCGCTCTATCTCGGTGTGGCGCTGGGCGCGGTTGTCGGGGGCGCGGTGCTGCGCTTCGGCGTGCCGGCCGATCTCGGGTTGGTCGCGGCGGTGTTTCCGATCGTGGGCCTGGGTATCGTGCTGGCCGGCCGGGCATTGGCCCGCCCGGTCGCAATGCCGGCCGAGTAGCCGCTGCAAAGCTAGAGCATGATCCCGAAAAGTGGGAACCGATTTTCGGAAAAGATCATGGTCCAACAAAGAATTAGATCAGGACGACGATTCAACGAAACGTCATCCTGATCTGGATTGGCGGCCGCTTCTTCAGCGCGAGGAAGCGGCCGCCGGCATTTCCAGATCGAGATCAGCCACCGCGTCCAGAGCCGCGCGCAGCTTCGCCGCCTGCTCGGCGCCGACCTTGTCCTCGAACTGCTGCTGCGCCGCGCTCCACAGCCTGATCGCCTCGTCGAGTTTGACGTTGCCCTGCGGCGTCAGCCGCACGCGCTTGACGCGGCGGTCGTCCTTGTCGGCGAAAGTCTCGACATAGCCGTCGCGGATCAGCGGCTTCAGCGTGTGCCCGAGCGCCGAGAGGTCCATGATCAGCGCCTCGGCGATGGCGCCCATCGCCGGCTCGCTGCTGACATGGATCTGAAAGAGCAGGCCGAACTGCGTGCCCTTCAGGCCCGATGGCGCCAGCGCGTCATCATAGAAGCGGCCGAGGCTCCGCGCGGCACGCCGCAGCGTGGCGTTGTTGCAGCGGCTGAATCCTGGCTTCTGGGCTTCGGTCATGTTCGCTCCTTGGCGGCGAAAAGCTGCGCCGGCCTGCCGCAAAAATAGTTTTTGCCGCCTCCGTTGACAAGATAGTGGCATATACCTATTTCGGCAAAAGTGGCATATGCCACTAAGTGAAATCGGAGGTTATCGGCGAGTGACATGGTCGTCGTCGCCGAACCAGAGCGAAGCGAACAAAGGAGCAGGACAATGAGCACGAAGGACAACAAGGGCACGGCCGTGATCACCGGCGCCTCGTCGGGCATCGGCGCGGTCTATGCCGACCGGCTGGCCGGGCAGGGCTACGATCTGGTGCTGGTGGCGCGGCGCGCCGACCGCCTGCAGGAGGTGGCGGACAGGCTGGCCTATGCCTATGGCCGCAAGGTCACGACGATTGTCGCCGATCTCGCCGACGACAGCGACCTGCGCCGGGTCGAGCAGGCGATCGCGGCCGACGAGAGCGTGACGCTGCTGGTCAACAATGCCGGCATGGGCGGCATCGAGACGGTCGCCGACGCCGATGCCGACGCGGCCGAGAGCATGATCAAGGTCAATGTCGTTGCCTTGACGCGTTTGACCCGCGCGGCGCTGCCGGGGCTGCTGGCGCGCAATCGCGGCGCCATCGTCAACATCGCCTCGGTGGTCGCCTACGGCATCGCGGTTGGCGGCATCTACAGCGGCACCAAGGCCTATGTCGTCAACTTCACCGAAGCGCTGCAGAAGGAGGTCGCCGGCACCGCGGTGAGGGCGCAGGTCGTGCTGCCCGGACCGATCCGCACCGAGTTCTGGGACGCCTCCGGGATCAGCCTCGACAGGATCAACCAGGACTGGGTGATGAGCGCCGACGACCTGGTCGACGCCGCCCTTGCCGGCCTTGCCCAGGGCGAGACCGTCACCGCGCCCGGACTTGCCGATCCGGCCGGTCTGGACACCTATCTCGGCGCGCGGGACCAGTTCTACGGCAGCCTGTTTGCCGGCAAGCCGGCGACGCGCTACGCGGTCTAAGTCCCAGTCGTCTGGCGGCCAGCCTGAGTGTTGTTTTACCCAATTCCGGACGGAAACCGCTGCGCACGTTTCCTGGAATTGTTTAGACTGGCCGCCACATCTGCAGGATCGAGGCGGCCAGCAGCAGGCCAAGCACGATGTTGAGGGCGCGCCACTGCCGCTCGGTCTTGAGCAGCCGGGCGAGCAGCGCGCCGGCCACGCACCACAGCGACAGCGAGAACGCCGCGGCAAGGCCGAACACCGCGCCGAGCAGCAGCGCGAGCCGCAAGGGTCCGTCGGCAAGCGCTGCGAAGGATGCGGCGGCGCCCAGCCCCATCGCCCAGCCCTTGGGGTTCATCCACTGAATGCCGGCGCCACCGAAAAAGCTGTTCGGCCTGGCCATGGACACGTCGAGATTGGGCGGGCCGCTGCGGCCGATCTTGACTGCCAGCCAGATCAGATAGAGCGAGCCCGCGATCTTCATCGCCAGCTGCAAGGACGGCACGGCGGCGAGCAGCCCGGCAAGCCCGGCGGCACCGGCCGCCGCCACCGTGGCCAGGCCGGCGGCGCTGCCGGCCATCAGCGGCACGGAGCGGCGAAAGCCAAACTGCGCGCCGGAGGCCGTCGACAGCGTCGTGGCGATGCCGGGCGTCGAGGTGGAGATGAGCGCGAACAGGACGAGAGGAAGGAGGGTTTCGGGCATGCAGGCTCCTTGCGCGGGAACTTGCATGCTAAAGCGCGCTTGGCATCAGTAAATGCAATGTTTGATATGACTTGCATTAGCATCTATAATGCCAAAATGATCCGCAATCTCGACACAGCGTTGATCCGAACCTTCGTCACCGTCGCCGACAGGGCCAGCATGACGGCGGCGGCCAATGCGCTCAATCTGACGCAAGGCGCCGTCAGCCAGCAAATCAAGCGGCTGGAGGACGTTCTCGGCTGCAGCCTGTTCGAGCGTGACCGGCGCGGCCTGCGGCTGACCCGCGCCGGCGAGCACCTGTTCGGCAAGGGCAAACGACTGCTCTCGCTCAACGACGAGATCTGGACCGAGATGGCCGGCAGCGCAGTCGCGGGCAGGGTACGACTCGGCGTGCCTTACGACCTTGTCGGCACGTTGCTTGCGCCGGTGCTGAAAGCCTACGCCGAAGCCCATCCGCAGGTCGAGATTTCGCTGGTCTGCGCGTCCTCGCCGGAGCTTGCGGCGGCGCTTGCGGCCGGAACGATCGATCTCGCCATCATCGAGGAACGAGCCGGCCCCACCGCCGGCGAATGCCTGCTCGTCGACCGGCTGGTCTGGGTCGGAGCGAGAGGCGGCTCGGCACGCCTGAAGCGCCCGCTGCCGGTGTCGATGGTGGCCGACACCTGCGCGTTTCGTCCGTCAGTGCTCGCTGCCCTCGGCGCGCATGGGCTCGACTGGCGCACTGTGTTCGAGAACGGCAACATCGATGCCACGACCGCTACGGTCCGTTCCGACCTTGCCGTCACCACCTGGCTGGCATCGACCGTGCCCGCCGATCTCGACATCCTGTCCCTCGACACGAATCTGCCGGCCTTGCCGAATTTTTCGATCAACCTGTTTCTGCCGAAGCATGCCGTCGGACCGGCGGCACAAGCCTTCGCGACGCACATCCGCCAGGGTCTTGCCCGCTATCGTCAGGCGGCTTGAACGTCGCCGTCGCCGGGGCAGGCAGAGATCGCGAAGCGGCCGGGACTTTGTCAGCCCGTCCCGCCGCGGTGGCGACCGCCAATTGAGCGGCGAAGGCGCGCTTGAAGGCCGGCCGCGCCTCGGCGCGCCCAACATAAGCGGACAGATTCGGGTATTCGTCCAGCAATGCCGATCTGTTCAACCGGCGCAGCACTCCGACCATGATCAGGTCGCCGGCGCTGAATGCACCGTCGAGCCAGTCGGCATCGCCAAGACAACGGGAGAGATCGGCCAGCCGCTTGCGGATGCGATCGTCGACCAGGGGCAGGCGCTGCTCATGCCACGCGGCATCGCGCTCCAGAATGACGGCAGTTGCGCGCTCCATTATGGGCGGCTCCATCGTGTTGAGCGCCGCGAACATCCAGGTGATCGCGCGTGCCCGGGCATTTGCGTCCTCGGGCAGCAGGCCTGCATGGCGCTCCGCGATGTGGAAAACGATCGATCCAGATTCGAACAGCACGAGATCGCCCTCCTCATAGGTCGGAATCTGCCCGAACGGGTGACGCGCAAGATGCGCCGGTTCTTTCATCCCGTTGAACGAAACGAGACGGACCTCATAAGGTTGACCTACCTCCTCAAGTGCCCAGCGCACACGCATGTCGCGCGCCTGTCCCCTGCCGCCGTCGGGCGAGCGTTCAAAGGCGGTGATGGTTGGGGTCATTGGCAGGCTCCTGGTGATTGCCCGAGGCAAGGCTGCGTCTGGTCGTTGGTTGCGAATTTCTCAGACGATGAGGCGGCCGGAGAGTGGCCCGCGAGGTGATGCCACTCTCCGTTCGCTTGGCTACTTCCAGTTCCTGCGCCGTTCGATCTCCGCCTCGGAAGGCTCCTGCTGAGCAAAGGAGCCAGTGCGGACCTCGCCGCCGCGCTCATAGGTCGCCATGATGACGCCGGTGGTGGTGGCCTGTGACTTGACGAGCTTGAAGGCGGCCGGCATCGCATTGTCACCGAACAGCCGCTTGCCCTTGCCCAGCAGCAGCGGGAAGGTCATCAGCTTGATCTCATCGATCAGCCCGTTGGCGAGCAGCGTCTGGATCAGGTTGCCCGATCCCTGGATGAGCAGGTCGGGTCCGTCTTCCTGCTTGAGCTGCCCGAGCCTTGCGACGACATCGGACCCAAGCGGCTCGGTGTTTTCCCAGGTCAGCGAATCCGGGCGGTGCGTCGCCACATATTTGGTCGCAGGGTTGAAGGCATCTGCGATCTGATCCTTCTGGTACGGCCAATAGGCGGCGAAGATGTCGTAGGTTCGGCGGCCGAGCAGCAGGGCGAAGGGTTTGGAAAACAGGTCCTCCATGGCCACGCCGGCCACCTCGTCGAAATAGTGGAACGTCCAGCCGCCGAACTTGAAGCCGCCAACCGGATCCTCTTCCGGACCGCCGGGCGCCTGCATGACGCCGTCGAGGCTGACGAATGTGGCAGCGATGATCTTCCTCATTGGAACTCTCCCTTTTCGTGATCCGCGCCGTCGGGGCCGGATTTTGGCCAAGAGCGGCTCGGCGTTTCATGGAATCGCTGATCCGCTCTAAGTATTTGTTTTGACGCAATTCCGACCGGAAAACCGCTGCGCACTTTTCCTGGAATTGCTCTAAGGACGCCTGGACGGGCGTCGGCCCGACAGCGGCCGCAAAAGATTCTGCCGCTCAGCGCGCTCGTCCCCGCTGCCGTCGACGCCTCGCGACGAAAACCAGACGTCGCCGATGATGGCAGTGGCGGTGCGGTCCGGCGCCTTGTCGCTGATCAGCCAGATCGAGCGGCTGCGCGCCGCCTTTTCGCGATCGGGGATTTTCGCTGAGGGGTCCGTGGTCGATGCGCCGACGCAAGGGATGAACCACGAGCCCATGAACGGGCGGCAGGCAAAGCCGGATTCCGTGCTGGTCACCAGCACGGCCAGCGCGACGCGTTCGGCAGGGCGCCATGGGAAGACCATGCGGCCGCCCGGCTTCAGCGCCTTCAGCCAGGCGGCCGGAGGCGCTGCCACGCCGGCATTGACATAGACGATGTCGGACGGCGGCAGCGGGCTCGCGACGGCATTGCCGTGGATGACGGTCACGTTGCCAAAGGCGGCGAGGTTCTCCTCGGCCCGGGCGGCAAGTGCTGCGTCAAGCTCGAAGGCGATGACCGCGCCGGGCGCGACCAGCTTCGCCAGCAGCGCGGTGTAATAGCCGGTGCCGGCGCCGATATGGGTGACGACCTCCCCTGGCTTGGGCGCGACCTTGCCGATCCACATGGCGTGCAGGATGGGCTCGCCATTGTTGATGCCCTTGTCGGCATCGAGCGCCACCAGCACGTTCTGGTAGATGTGGGAGGGATCTGCGGTCGGCGTCTCGACCCTGCCGTCACCGGCGACGACGGTCCACGGCCCTGGCCCGAGAAAGGCCTCGCGCGGCACCGTGGCGAAGGCCTCCTCGAGGCGCGGATCGGCCGAGCCGGCATGGGCGGCCATCAGTCGGGCGTAGAATTGGCGGGCCTCGGCGGTTCCGGTCATGGTGGCTTGAGAAGATAGCGCGGCCCGCGGATTTGTCGCGGTGGCGCGGGTCCCCGGGCGTGCCGCGCCTGGAGGAATTCAGGCGGCACGCCTCAAGTCGCTTGCTTTCATGCATGTCGTCGTCCCAAACCGCAGCGCACTCTTGGGCGACGTGCATTGTTCTCAGCCGAAGCCGGCGATGGTGTCGTAGAGCAGCTTGAAATTGAGCACCAGGATGACGGCAGCGACGACCCAGGCGAGCATGGCGACCGCGCGCGGGATGGCGAAATTGCCCATCTTGTTCTTGTCGGAGACGAACTGCACCAGCGGAATGACCGCGAAGGGCAACTGCATCGACAGGATCACCTGGCTGAACACCAGCAGCTGGCCGGTGCCCCTCTCGCCGTAGAGCGCGGTGACTATCACCACCGGAACGATGGCAATGCCGCGCGTCAAGAGGCGGCGGGCCCATTGCGGGATGCGCAGGCGCAGGAAGCCTTCCATGACGATCTGGCCGGCAAGCGTCGCCGTGACCGTTGAGTTGAGGCCGGAGGCGAGCAACGCCACGGCGAAAAGGATCGAGGCGATGCCGAGGCCGAGCAGCGGCGACAAGAGCTCGGAGGCCTGGCCGATCTCGGCGACGTCCTGATGGCCGGTGCCATGGAAGGCCACCGCCGAAACGATCAGGATGGAGGCGTTGACGAACAGCGCCAGGACCAGTGCGATGGTCGAGTCGGTGGTCGCCCACTTGATCGCATCGCGCTTGCCCCGGTCGGTGCGTTCATAGGCGCGGGTCTGCACGATCGAGGAGTGCAGGTAGAGATTGTGCGGCATGACGGTGGCGCCGATGATGCCGATGGCAATGTAGAGCATCGCCGGATTGGTGACGATCTCGGGCGACGGCACGAACATCGAATGCAGGATCGAGCCGACCGGCGGCGCGGCGGCGAAGATCTGGATGGCGAAACAGCCGAAGATGATGATCAGAAGTGCGATGACGAAGGCTTCGAGATAGCGGAAGCCCTTGTTCATCAGGAGCAGTACCAGGAAGGCATCGAGCGCGGTAAGCATGGCGCCGCCGATCAGCGGGATGCCGAACAGCAGCTGCAGCGCGATCGCCGTGCCGATGACCTCGGCGAGATCGCAGGCGATGATGGCCAACTCGCAGGCGATCCACAGCAGGAAGTTGACGGAGCGCGGATAGTAGGCGCGGCAGGCCTGGGCGAGGTCGCGGCCGGTGGCGATACCGAGCCGGGCGGCAAGCGCCTGCAGCAGGATCGCCATCAGGTTCGACAGCATGATTATGAACAGCAGCGTGTAGCCGAACTGGGCGCCGCCGGCGAGGTCGGTTGCCCAGTTGCCCGGGTCCATATAGCCGACGGAAACCATGTAGCCCGGGCCCATGAAGGCGAACAGGCGGCGGAACCAGATGCCGGTCTGCGGCACGGTGATGGAGGCGTTGACCTCACGCAGGCTGGGCTGTTCGTCCTCGTCAGGCCGGGCAAAACGCCACGCGGATCTGGATACGGCTTCTGCGTCGGACATCAGGGATTTCCGCTGGAAAGGGTCGAGGTTGGCCCTTATCTATGCCACGGCTCAACATTATGCAATAGGCTATATTTCATTGTTTATGCTTTTGCGACGACGCCAACGGGCGGAGCGACCAGGCTCCTGACCCCGTTGCGCCTGCCGCGGAATGCAAATAAACGGCCAGACCAGCCGGGCTCCGTGCTATGACTACGGGCCCGATTCAACGTTGTTTAGAGGAGCGCGCATTGGCGCTGAGGAACAGACCGGTTCGACGCGAAGAGCCGCTTCCGGACGCCGATGTCCATTCGGAGGGCTTCCGGCAGACGCGCGAAGCGCGCCGCAGCGCGCTCGTCGAGGACTATGTCGAGCTGATCGCCGACCTCATCGAGGATGGCAACGAGGCGCGGCAGGTCGACATCGCGGCCAGGCTCGGCGTCGCCCAGCCGACGGTGGCGAAGATGCTGACCAGGCTCTGCGCCGACGGACTGGTTTCCCGGAAACCCTATCGCGGCGTGTTCCTGACGGAGGCCGGCCGCAAGGTCGCGGAGGAAAGCCGCATCCGCCACCAGACCGTGGAAGCCTTCCTGCGCTCGCTCGGCGTCAGCGCCGAGACGGCGCGCATCGACGCCGAGGGCATCGAGCACCATGTCAGCGCCGAGACGCTCGAAGCCTTCCGCAAGGCGATGATCGCGCCGCGCTGAGCCTCGTCAGCCGCCGTGCTTGGCGGGCGAAACCCCGGAACCCCGATACGTCCAGAACGTTGCTCTTCGGCGCGATAGCCGCGCCAGGGAGGAAGAGATGGGCGTTGAACAGGCACCGACCGCAAAGGGCAAGCAGGCCGCAAAGGGACTGAGACAGGCGGCGGCGAAAGACGAGCGCAAGACCGAAGCCGAGACCGGCCGTCCGCTGAAAAAGGGCGCGGCGCGTTTCGAGGAGCGCTCGAAAAGTTCCGACGGCAAGAGCGCCGGCAGCAAGCAGAAGCCTTGAAGATTCCAGCCGGCGCGTTCATTCCTCGGTGTCCTGCACCCAGCTGCGTGGATGGCCGTCGACGCGGAACTGGAAGATGAAATAGGGCGGGATGCAGGTGCCCTTGCCGGGCTTGGCCTCGGCCAGGTCTTCATAGCCGGCGGTGCAGATATAGTCCTCGCGGCAGGGATGCGTCTTGTCGCAGGCGCGCAGGCCGGCGGTCTTGGTGAATTCCCTTGTGCAATATTTGTGGTCCTTGCCGGAGCCGATGCAGTCGTTGAAGCCGGTCTTGGCGAGCCGCCCGCAGCTCGCATCGTCGGGCAGCTTGTCGCAACTGGCCTTACGCAGCATGCCGCCCGGAAAACCGCCGGTCTTCTGCTCGGGGTTGTCGTAGCGCTGGCGCGCCGCGCCATAGCCGGCAAGCTTGATCGGCGGCTTCTTGTCCCTGGCCGGGTCGATGGCGCAGGCTTTCGCCGTCGCCGGCGAGAGGCGGCAATACTGGTCGCTGCCCCATTTCGACATCCTGATCTCGCCGAACTCGACGGGGTCGCCGACCGCGGTTCCGGCCTCGCTGACGCAGGTGCCGAAGCCCGGATGGATGGCGCTTTCGTGGACGCCGGCGCAGCGCAGGCCTTCGCCGCAGGTCCAGTCCTTGAAGCTTTCATCCGTGCCGCGATAGCAGATCGAGCCCCAGCCATTGTAGAGGTCGGTGCCTTTCAGGGCGTCGGCGAATTTCGCATCCGGACGGGCGGCGAAGCCCTTGCTGAAATGGGGATGCTCGCCGGCGGCGAACTGCTCGACGATGGCCAGGCGGCGCGGCAGGTCGGCGAAGAAGACCGCCGAGCCCGGCACGAAAACTGCGTTGCGCCGCGGCTCGCTGGCCGGATCGGCGCCGGTGTAGTGGAAGCCGGCGATGCCGTGGGTCTGGTGGCAGCCGGTGCAGCTCATCTCGTTGAGGCGCAGATTGAAGCCGGCCACCGACTTTATGGTGCGCAGCGCGTTGCCCCTGGCGACATAGTCCTTCAGCGCCTTGTCGACGGCGGCATCATCGAGCAGGCCATAGGCGATGTTGTTTTGCGAGCGCGCCATGCCGCCCGGCGCCACCGAGACGGCGCTGGTCGCCAGGAATTTTTCGTCGACGATCAGCCGGCCGCGATCGAGATCGTAGATGTTGCGGTCGGTGAGCAGCCATTTGGCGAAGGCCTGCCGGTCCGCCAGCACCGTCTTGCGCTCGATCTGGTTTTCCATCCGCGATTCCTGGAAGGTGGCGGTGGCCGGATCCCATTTGAAGATCTTCAGCAGATATTCGGCGTGGCCGCCGAAATCGCGGCGCGTCGAGGCCGACAGGCGCAGAACCTGCATGTTGAGCTCGAGCCGCATGATCTGCGAGGAATTGAGCATGGCGCCCGACAGCGGGCCTTCGTCGGAGCGCAGCCAGGCCGCAAGCTGCTCGGGCGCAAGGTCCTTCCCGCCGGCCGCCAGCCAGCGCCTGGCGACGTCGGCGCAGGACCCATCGGCGGCGCGCGGGCGATCCTTGGAGGCGCGCCCCGTCGCGGCCGTCGGCTTGGCGTTGAAGACCAGGCTCATCGTCAGCGGCAGCCGCGAGGAGACCCGCTCTCCGGGCTTTTCCTCGACCGAATAGTGGAAACGGTAGATCAGCCGGATCTCGCCGCATTCGGTGTGGCCGAGATAGCCGCGATCCATGCGGTTGACGACGCCGGTGAGGTCCAGCGTCGAGCCGTTGTCGTCGATGTATTTCGGATTGAACTTCTGGCTCGTGTCCTTGGACTTGGCCAGCCCCGCGACATAGGGATCGGGACTTGCCGCGGGCTCGTCGGCGATCTCCTGCTTGACGGCATTGCGCACCGGGGTCAGCGCGCGCACCGAAAACAGGCCGCGATTGTCCACATCGCGCGTCAGGCCGATCGCCGGGCCCAGCAGTCGGCTGATCGACAGGCCGCCGCGCTCGAGCGCCTGCAAGGTCGCGGGATCGGTGACGGCGACGCTGGAATCGAGCGTGGCGGCAGGCGCCGCCCCAGCGCCGAAAGCGGCCAATACCAGCAGAAACAGGAAACGGCCGATCGTCCGCAAGCGCCCCTCGCATCCCCTTGTCCGGCGCCATGCTACAGGCCTTGCGCCGCCCATTCCAGCGCCGGTTTGCGAGCGAAAAATGCTGTGACTTGCTGCAACCATTGGGATAATTGTTTGTTGGGTCTGATTGGCACCAGGATGCCTGCCTGGCCGTTTGGAAATTCGCATCGCGAGGAGTTGCCATGCTCTGGAGAGGCCGCCGTCAGAGTGACAATGTCGAGGACGAGCGCAGCGACACGGGTGGCGGCGGCGGATTCGGCGGCGGCAGCCCGGGCCAGTTCCGCATCCCGATCGGAGGCCGCACCGGCGGCGGCTCAAGCATCTTCATTGTCATCCTGGTTGTGCTCGCCGGCTGGTATTTCGGCTTCGATCCGTCACAGATACTGGGCGGTGGCGACAGCGGCGGCCAGATCACCGACGACAGCGGCAGCGAAGGTGGCGGCGCCGGGGCGCCGGCTTCCGACGAGATGAAGCAGTTCGTCTCGACCGTGCTTGCCGAAACCGAAGACACCTGGAAAGGCATCTTCCAGGCCAACGGCCTGACTTACGAAGATCCGAAGCTGGTGCTGTTCAGCAGCCAGATACGCTCGGCCTGCGGCTTCGCCTCGGCTGCGGCCGGACCGTTCTATTGTCCGGGTGATCACAAGGTCTACCTCGACATGACGTTCTTCCAGCAGCTCGACCAGCAGTTCGGCGCTTCCGGAGAGTTTGCCCGGGCCTATGTGATCGCGCATGAGGTCGGCCACCATGTGCAGAACCTCACCGGCATCCTGCCCAAGTTCAACAACATGCGGCAGGGGATGAGCGAGGCCGACGCCAACCACATGTCGATGCAAGTGGAACTGCAGGCCGATTGCTTCGCCGGTGTCTGGGCGCATTACACCGCGCAGAAGGGCATTTTGGAACAGGGCGACATCGAGAGCGCTCTCAATGCCGCCAAGCAGATCGGCGACGATACGCTGCAGAAGAAGATGCAGGGCTACGTGGTGCCGGAAAGCTTCAACCACGGCACGTCGCAGCAGCGTCAGACCTGGCTGGCGCGTGGCTACAAGAGCGGCAAGCTCTCGGACTGCGACACGTTCAACAATCCGATCTGAGGCGGCGCATCGGGGTTCCTGCTGCGGCGATCGGAAGCGGCCATCGCGGCAACTGATGTCAGGATGAGGCAGTTGCCGTCGTTCCCTCATTGTTCTTGGTGGCGGGCTCGCCTATAAGGTGCACCCGCCTTTGCTGCAAGGCGGCCGAGGAGCTTGACACCATCATGATCGACCCCAAGACCGCCAGGCGGGGCCTTGCGCTCGTTTTCACGACGCTGCTGCTCGACATTATCGGCTTCGGCATCATCATGCCGGTGCTGCCGGCCTACCTGCAGGAACTGACGGGAGTCGGCGTCAGCGAAGCGGCGATCGAGGGCGGCTGGCTGTTCTTCGCCTATGCGGCGATGCAGTTCGTGTTCGCTCCCGTCATCGGCGGGTTGAGCGACCGCTTCGGACGGCGGCCGGTGCTGCTTGCCTCCGTGCTCACCTTTTCGATCGACAATCTGATCTGCGCCATCGCCTGGACCTACCCGATGCTGTTCATCGGGCGCCTGCTGGCCGGCATCTCCGGCGCCAGCTATTCGACGACCTCCGCCTTCATCGCCGACATCTCGACCGATGAGAACCGGGCGAAGAATTTCGGCCTGCTCGGCATCGCCTTCGGCGTCGGCTTCGTCATTGGCCCGGTCCTGGGCGGGCTGCTCGGCACGTTCGGGCCGCGCGTGCCGTTCTATTTTGCCGCCGGGCTTGCGTTCGTGAATTTCCTGATCGCGCTGTTCCTGCTGCCGGAGACGCTCGACGACAAGCATCGCCGCCGCTTCGAGTGGAAACGCGCCAACCCGGTCGGCACGCTCATCCAGATGCGCAACTACCACGGCATCGGCTGGATCGGCCTAGTCTTCTTCCTGATGACCCTCGGACACATGATGTACCCGGCGGTGTGGTCGTTCGTGTCCAATTATCGCTATGGCTGGAGCGAGCAACAGATCGGCTTCTCGCTCGGCGCCTTCGGCCTGTGCGGCGCGATCGTCATGGCCACCGTCCTGCCGCGCGTCATCCCGAAACTCGGCGAGTGGAGGACGGCGGCGATCGGCCTGACCTTCACCGCGCTCAGCGCCTTCGGCTATGCCTTCGCCTCGCAGGGTTGGATGATCTATGCGGTGATCGTCGTCGGCTGCCTGGAGGCGCTGGCCGATCCGCCGCTGAGAAGCCTTGCCGCGGCCAAGGTTCCGCCTTCGGCGCAGGGCGAACTACAAGGGGCGATGACGTCGATCTTCTCGATCACCTCGATCATCACACCGCTGCTCTACACGGGGATCTTTTCCTGGTTCACCGGGCCGAGCGCGCCGGTCGTGTTCGGCGGCGCGCCCTATCTGCTGGGTGCGGTCTTCCTCACCCTGGCGGTGATCGTCTTCGTCACGAAAGTCGCCAAGCCGACGCCGAAGGAGGTCGAGCGCATGCACGCGCAGGAGGCCGTGACCGATCCGGCTTGAGAAGTTTGAACTGCTAGACGCGTTCGGCCAGCGCCGGCTCGCCGCGCTTCTCGCGGATGAGATTGACGAAGCGGCGGAACAGATAGTGCGAATCCTGCGGGCCGGGCGAGGCCTCGGGGTGATGCTGGACCGAGAACACCGGACGGCCGGTCAGCGCGATGCCGCAGTTCGAGCCGTCGAACAGCGAGACATGGGTCTCCTCGACGCCTTCCGGCAGCGAGTCGGCGTCGACCGCGAAACCATGGTTCATCGAGACGATCTCGACCTTGCCGGTGGTGTGGTCCTTGACCGGATGGTTGGCGCCGTGATGGCCCTGATGCATCTTGGCGGTCCTGCCGCCCAGCGCCAGCGCCAACATCTGGTGGCCAAGGCAAATGCCGAACACCGGGATTTCGGTCTTGAGCAGGTCCTGGATCACAGGCACCGCATAGTCGCCGGTCGCTTCCGGATCGCCGGGACCGTTGGAGAGGAAGATGCCGTCCGGCTGCATGGCGAGGATTTCCTCGGCGCCGGTCTTGGCCGGCACAACGGTGACCTTGGCACCGAGGCCGGCGAGCAGGCGCAGGATGTTGCGCTTGACGCCATAGTCGATAGCAACGACGTGCAGCGACGGCTCGGCCTGCTCGCCAAAGCCTTCGTTCCAGACCCAGGGCGTCTCGCGCCACACCGACGACTGGCCCGAGGTGACCTCCTTGGCGAGGTCGAGGCCGATCAGGCCCGACCAGGCGGCGGCGCGCCGCTTCAGATCGTCGAGGTCGAAGACGCCGTCCGGCGCATGCGCGATGACGGCATTGGGCATACCCTTTTCGCGGATCAGCGCGGTCAGCGCGCGCGTGTCTATGCCCGAAAGCGCGACGATGCCGCGCTTCTTCAGCCACTGGTCGAGATGGCCGGCGGCGCGGTAGTTGGACGGGTTGGTGACATCGGCCTTGAACACGGCGCCGACGGCGCCGGCGCGGGCGGCCGGGTTGAGGTCCTCGATGTCCTCGTCATTGGTGCCGATATTGCCGATATGCGGGAAGGTGAAGGTGACGATCTGGCCGGCATAGGATGGGTCCGTGAGGATTTCCTGGTAGCCGGTGAGCGCGGTGTTGAAGCAGACTTCGGCGACCGCCGATCCGGTGGCGCCGAGGCCGCGACCCTCGATGACGGTGCCGTCGGCAAGCACCAAAAGCGCGGTCGGCTTCTCGGTATTCCAAGGGGCAGTCGTCGTCGCCATGGCGGCACTCCTGTAAGGCTGCGTTACAGCGGGTCCGGGACCAACTGCGCAGCAAACGGCGCGGAGCAGCGATTTCTGCGGCTTCCGCGCGTCAATTCTTCTCGCTCATGCCGTTTTCCCAAAACCGCTGTGCACTTTTGGGCGGCATGAACTCATTGTCTCATGCAGGACCGAGTACATAGGCGAAGGCGCCAAAGCGGTCAATGCGGTGGCTGGAAACCGGTCCCGATTTTGTTTCTCCAGCAATATCAGGGGTTTGCCTGGATTTGCTTTGCGCGCGGGGCAAAGCTATTGTCCGCGCCGTTCGAAGGAGAGAGCACGATGCGCGAAAAAATCGCCGAATCCCTGAAGAGCGCGATGAAGGCGCAGGACAAGCACCGCTTGCCCACTCTGCGGCTGATCCAGGCCGCCATCCACGACCGCGACATCGCCAATCGCGGCGCCGGCAAGCCGGCCGCGAGCGAAGAAGAGATCCTGCAGATCCTGGCCAAGATGGTGAAGCAGCGCGAGGAATCGGCGAAGGCTTTCGAGGACGGCAAGCGGCCGGAACTGGCCGCGCAGGAGCGTGGCGAGATGGAGATCATCCGCGGCTTCCTGCCGACGCAGCTCGACGATGCCGCCGTTACGGCTGCGGCACGCGAGGCGATCGCGGCGACGGGCGCCGCCAGCCAGAAGGACATGGGCAAGGTGATCGGCGCGCTGAAGCAGAAATATGCCGGCCAGATGGATTTCGGCAAGGCGAGCAGCATCGTCAAAGGGCTGCTGCAGTAACCTGCGCTCGCCCGCTTCACTGGTGAGGCGGCCTCACGACCCCTTGCAGATCGGCAGCGGCTGCGGCGGCGGCGCCGGATGGTCCTTCTTGTACTGGGCAATGATCGGCTCGAGGGTCTTCCTCGGCCAGAATTTCGGCCTGCCGATATCCTTCAGGCAGGATGCGTTCCAGTAGGCGCCCGAACCGGCACGGCCGCTCGCTACGGCGGCGATGTCTCGCGATTCCGGATAGATGTAGAGCGTCGTCGGGTTGCCCTTGACCATCGCGATGAGCTGCGCGGCATCGGTTGCCGACCAGCTGGTGCAGCCATTGCTGCGGCCGCCGGCATAGTCCACCAGCTTGCCGAACGGCACCATGCCGTCATGGTCGGCGTAGGAGCTGTTGGGGTTCTTGCGCAGGCACATGCCGCGCAGCACCTGGGCCGCGTGGCCGCCAATCACGCGCTGCCTGGCATTGGCGGCTTCGCCTTCGCCGTCGAACTGGATGAAGGTGCGCAGGAAAGCCGTGTCCCGTCTTGCGCCGGTGCGATAGAAGCCCTTGAATGAGGTTTTCGCCTCGCGGGTCATGTAGGCGCCGCCGGCGGTCAATTCCGAATCCATCGCATTGCCGAAGTTCCTGGCGCATCGTCTTCCGTTTGAGAAATCGACGGTGCCTTTCAGGTTGCGGCCGCCGCCGTGGCCGGACGAGATCGCGCGAAACGACTGGCTGGCTTCGCAGATGATGTAGTAGCGGCGCCCCAGCACGCCGTTGCCGAGATCGCCGGGACGCGTCGCATCCATCGCGAAGTAGCAGGGGTTGTTGACGGCGCCGGCGGCGACTTTTTTCAGGTAAAGCGCGCGCGCCCGCTCCAGAACGACTTCTGCGATCTGGCCATCGCCCTCGCCAACATGGGCCTGCAGCCAGGCCGGAATGCCGGACGGTTGCAGGGCGGCGAAAGATCGAGGCGAAGCCGTCAAGGTGACGACAATGGCAAAGAGGCTGAGGATAGCTACACCCAGCGGAACAGATCTCAACCGCACCGGCTCACCCCCGTCAACGCATTGTGTCTTGCGATGAATCACCTGGAGCCGATCATAAAAGGTCTCGCGCCGATCTGCGAAACACTTCTAGTTTAGCTGCCCCCCTCCAAGCCGGAATACATCATGGTTGAAATCGTCAAGCCAGCACTCGAACATTTGCCGTCCTACAAGGCGGCGCTGGAGCGCGGCTGGTCGCCGGACAATGTGCGACTTGAGGAAGCGACGCGAGAGCAGCTCGCCGCGATCGAGGAGGACCCGGTTGCGTTCCTCGCCGGTCTCGACGATCCCGAGGGCAGGGGACCGCCGATCACGCTGCCCGACGGCACGACGGTGCCGCGGCTGCCCGGCTTTCGGCGGTGGATCTGGGATGGCAAGGCCGCCGGCTCGATCGGCTTCCGCTGGCAGCCCGGTACGGCGGCGCTTCCCTCGCATGTTCTCAGTCATATCGGCTACGCGGTGGTGCCGTGGAAGCGAGGGCGTGGCTATGCGACCGAGGCGCTGCGGCTGATGCTTGACGAGGCGAGGGCGGTCGGCCTGCCCTTTGTCGAGATCACCGCCAAGCCGCAAAATCCGGCCTCGCACAAGGTGATCCTGGCCAATGGCGGCAGGCTCGTCGGCCGCTTCTTCGAGGATGCCGCCTATGGCGGCGCCGAGAGCCGGCGCTTCCGCATCGATCTATAGCAGCGACGATGGCAGCCTGACGATCTGATTCAGGAGGGCGCGGCAACGCGTTGTTTTGCAGGGTTTTCTGGCGCCGTGGCAGAGGCGTCGCTACTCGGCTGCCGCGGGCAGCGGCGGCGCCACGCGGCTGCGTCCTTCCCAGACTTGCGAGGCGACCGCCACGGCGACCGCGACCAGCATGGCCAACGCGCCGGCCACCGGCAGGCTGCGGTAGCCGTAGCCGGCATTGAGCATGGCCGCACCCAGCGACGCGGCGAGCGCGATGCCGACATTGAAGCCGGAGGGGATGAGCGAGGAGGCGAGATTGGAGGCGTCCGCCGTCCAGGCCAGGATGCGGGTCTGGATCGGTGCGCCGATGGCGAAGTTGAGGCCGCCCCAGATGACGATCGCAACGACCATCGCCACGGGGTAGGGGCTGACGGCATAGATGACGCCAAGCACCAGCGCCTGCAGGAGCAGCATGGTGATCAGCGACGGCATCAGCTTCCAGTCGGCCAGCTTGCCGCCGAGGAAGACGCCGATGGTCGCGCCGACGCCATTGAGTAGCAGCACCCAGGGCACCAGGCTCTCATCGAGGCCGGTGACTTCGAGCAGCGTCGGGGTGATGTAGGTGAACAGGCCGAACTGGCCGATCATCAGCATCAGCATCAGGATAAGCGAGGTCCAGACCTGCTGACGTCCGAGAACGCGGACCTCGTGCGACAGGCTGGCGGGGCTGTTCGACGACCCAGCCGTGCGCGGCAACAAAGCACGCATGGTGGCAATTGCCGCCACGCCCAGCGCGCCCATCACCCAGAAGGTGGCGCGCCAGCCCCAGAGATTGCCGATCGCGGTTCCGGCCGGCACGCCGATGACGTTGGAAACGGTGAGGCCGGACAGGATGACCGCCACCGCCATGCCGCGCTTGTCTTCCGGCACGAGGCCGACGGCCACCACCATGGCGACCCCGAAATAGGCGCCGTGCGCCACGGCGACTGCAATGCGCAAAAGCAGCATCGAGGTGAAGTCAGGCGCCAGCGCGCAAGCCGCCTGGCCGATGGTGAAGGCGATGGCGAGGCCTATGAGCAGGGTCTTGCGGGAGATCGTCTTGGTGGCGAGTGCCAGCAGCGGACCGCCAATGGCAATGCCGCAGGCGTAGCCGGAGACCAGGTAACCGGCAGTGGGAATGGAAACGCCGAGGCCGCCGGCGACCTGCGGCAGCACGCCGGCAATGACGAATTCCGTGGTGCCGAAGGCAAAGGCAGCGATGAACAGGGCAATGAGAGGAAGCATGGCGCGGCAAGCGATCCCAAATGAGATGGCCTCAAACCATGGATGGGCGCCGCCGGCAATGCAGAAAATGTCGATGCCGCTTTAGCTTTTCTTGACCGGCTCAATCCGGTCGGTCAGCTGCCGATGGGGCCAGGAAGGCCGTCTTCCTGCCGTAAGGGATTTTCAGCCATGCCCGTTCATGGAGATAGTAGAGCAATGACTTGGTGACCACCTCGGTGGCGCCGATGGCGGCGGCCAGCTTGACGCTGCCCGTTACCACCAGCGAGATGATCATCGTGTCGATGGTGCCGGTGGCGCGCCAGGAAAGCGCCTTGGCGAAGCTGCGTGAATGGGTGTCCATCGCCGATCATCCTCCCAGTAGACCTCACACGATCCTTAGCCGAGAGACGAGAGGATGAGCAAAGACAAATTCTGATGGGACTGAGGTGATGTCGCCGCACCCGGTATCGACCTAGCCCGCCTTCAACCTTGAACCGCCGAGCAGGCCACGCTCTTCCAGCACCGGATAGGCCATGGAAGCGAGCAGCGAGTTGATCTGCTTCAAGTCACGGATGGTGTCGAGGTGGATCGAGCTGGTCTCGACGCTCTTGGCGGTGCCGTCGCGCAGCCGCACGAAATGGCTGGCGCTGGTTTCCTTCTCGCGGTCGCGCAGCCGGTCCTTTTCCAGCACCAGCTGGCGGGCGGCCTCGGGGTCGCGCGAGACCAGCACGTTGAAGGCAAGGCGCGCGTTGGCGAGCACCGAGGCATGGAAGGCGCTGAGCTCGCGCCAGCCTTCGGGCGTGAACTCCAGCCCCCGCTCGAGCTTCTTCCTGACATGCACCAGCATGTTGCGCACGATGATGTCGCCGACCTGCTCCAGCTTGACGCAGGCGCCGATCAATTCCTGGCAGCGCAGCGCCTCGTCCTCGCTCATCGGGTTCTTGGTGACCTTGGCCAGATAGAGCTTAATCGCCGCGTGTTTCTTGTCGACGCGGTCGTCGAGCGCGGCCAGCGCCTTGATCTTGTCGGCGTCGGCGCTCTCGTAGAGCTCGATGATGCGCTTCAGCATGATCTCGACGGTCTCGCAGACCCTCACGACCTCGCGGGTAGCGTTGGCCAGCGCCTGGCTCGGCGTATCAAGCGCGCTTTCGTTGAGCGCCGACAGTTCGATGATGTCGAGCGCCGAAGCCTGCTCCGGCTTGGCGCCGAGCGCCACGATCTTCTCCGAGGCGCGGTAGACGAGGCTGGCGAGCGGCAGGCCGGCGAGCAGGACGATCACATTGAACAGGATGTGCGCGTTGACGATCTGGTCGGGGACGCTGGCGCCGAGGAAGCCGACCGGCGGCTTCAGCGTCATGAACAGGATCAGCATGACCAGCGAGCCCATGCCGCGCATCAGCAGGTTGCCGACCGGCACGACGCGCACGCCGGGCTCGGCGTTGCGGGTGAGCAGCGGCGCGATGATCGAAGAGCCGAGATTGACGCCAAGCACCAGCACGATGCCGAGCTCGGGCGGGATGAAGCCGCGGCCAGCCAGCGTCACCAGGAGCAGGACGGCCGCGATCGAGGAATGGAACAGCCAGGTGACCAGCGCGGCAAGCAGGTAGGCGGTGACGAAATCGCCGGAGAAATAGTTGACGATCATCGGCATCAGCGTGCTCTGGCGCAGCGGTTCCGAGGCCTGGCCGATCATCTCCAGCGACAGAAGCAATAGGCCGATGCCGACCAGGATGCGACCGGACTGGCGCCAGTCGCGCCGCTCGGTGGCCATGAACATGACGGTGCCGGCGACCAGGCATACCGGGACCAGCAGCGAGAGGTCGAAGGTGAGCAGCTTGACCACCAGCGCCGAGCCGATCTCGGCGCCGCGCACGGCCAACTGGCCGGACATGCCGGAGACGATGCCGGCGCCGGCGAAGGAGCCGACCAGCAAGGTCACGGCGGTGGAGCTCTGCAGCGCGACCGAGAGGCCGCAGCCGGCCAGAACCGCCATCAGCGGATTGCGCATGGTGGCGCGCAGCCTGTGGCGCAGCGCATCGCCATAGGCGCGCTCGACGCCCGTCTTGACCATGCGGGTGGCGAACAACATCAGCGCCACGGCGCCGGCAAGATGCAGAAGGACGACGGAACCGCTCATGCGCGATCTCGCGATCCGACGGGCGCGCGCTGCGCGCGAGCCGAACCGTCGACCAGGCAATGGAGGGTGCGAATCATAGACATTTCAGAACCGAGAATACGCCGATTTACTTTAGCCGGATAATAGATTTTGACCGTCGGGCGACGGCTGGCGCACGACAGGGCGTGTCGGAAATGGATGGACGGCGATTTGGTTGCATGGCCCGCCGGCCCGGTGGCGGCATGCCGCCCGGCGCTCCCGCGCCTATCAAACGCCCCATCTGACGACGACGTTGAATTTGGCATCCTAAATGCAAGAAATCATTACATAATTGTAATTCTAACATTCAGTTTCGGCTCATCCCCGCACCCTATTGCTTGCGCATCGACAACCAAGGAGTACCCGTCATGAAACGTCTCGTTCTTTCCGCCGTCGCCGCCTCGATGCTGGCCGCCACGTCCGTCTCGGGCCAGGCCGCGCCGCTCAACGCGCCGGTCGCGCCGCAGTCGAACTACAGCCAGGTCGACTGGCAGCAGCCCGGCAAGCACGTCGACGTAAGGAAGCGCGTCATCAAGAAGAAGGTCGTGGTGAAGCGCAGCCATTGGCGCAACGGCCAGAAGTACTCCAGCTGGAAGCGGCACCAGCCGATCCGCGATTACGGCCGTTATGGCCTGCGCCGTCCAGGCCCTGGCCAGGAGTGGATCCGCGTCGGCAACGACTATGTGCTGGTCAGCATCTTCTCCGGCATCATCTTTGGTGCCATCGCCGCGCAGTAAGCCTGCCAGTACTGAGCTGCGTTTTGAAGAAGGCGGCCGGCGACGGCCGCTTTCCTTTTGCCCTGTGGAAACCGGGCATCGTCCGCATTTGGGGTCGTGCGGTCCGGCAAGCGTGCTTATATGGACGGGAAAAGAGTTTCCCGATGCGCTTTCCGCCAGCCTTCCTCGACGAGATCCGCGACCGTGTGCCGATTTCCTCGGTCATCGGCCAGCGCGTCGCGTGGGACAGGAAGAAGACCAATGCGTCGCGCGGCGACTATTGGGCCTGCTGCCCGTTCCATGGCGAGAAGAGCCCGTCCTTTCATTGCGAGGACAAGAAGGGCCGCTACCATTGCTTCGGCTGCTCGGTGTCGGGGGACCACTTCAAGTTCCTGACCGAACTCGACGGCATGAGCTTTCCCGAGGCGGTCGAGAAGATCGCCGACATGGCCGGCGTGCCGATGCCGGTTCGCGACGAACAGGAGGAACGGCGCGAGAAGGAACGCGCCAGCCTGACCGATGTCATGGAGATGGCGACCGCCTTCTTCCAGGAGCGGTTGCAGGGGCCGGAAGGCGCAAAGGCCCGCGCCTATCTGAGGGAGCGTGGTCTGACCTCGGCGACACAGCAGTCGTTTCGGCTGGGTTATGCGCCCGACAGTCGCAATGCGCTGAAGGAGCATCTTGCCGCCAAGGGCGTGCCGAAGGCCGATATCGAGGCCTGCGGGCTGGTGCGGCATGGCGACGACATCCCGGTCTCCTACGACTGGTTCCGCGACCGCATCATGTTTCCGATCCCGGATTCGCGTGGCAAGATCATCGCCTTTGGCGGCCGGGCGCTGGCGCCCGACGCGCTCGCCAAATACATGAACTCGCCCGATACCGAGCTCTTCCACAAAGGCAATGTGCTCTACAATTTCGCCCGCGCCCGCAAGGCACTGGCCAAGGGCGGTACAGTGATCGCGGTCGAAGGCTATATGGACGTGATCGCGCTGGCGCAGGCCGGTTTCGAGAATGCCGTGGCGCCGCTCGGCACCGCGCTCACCGAGAACCAGCTCGAGCTTCTGTGGCGCATGGCGCCGGAGCCGGTGTTGTGCTTCGACGGCGACAAGGCCGGGTTGAAGGCGGCATGGCGCGCCGCCGATCTTGCGCTGCCGTCGGTACAGGCCGGGCGCTCGGCGAGCTTCGCGCTGCTGCCGGAAGGCAAGGATCCCGACGATCTGGTCAAGGCCGAGGGGCCGGACGCGTTCCGCGCGGTGCTTGCCGATGCGCGGCCGCTGGTCGACCTGTTGTGGATGCGCGAGACGGCGGGCGGCGTTTTCGAGACGCCGGAGCGGCGCGCCGAGTTGGGAAAAAGGCTGGGCGAGCTCGCCAGCCGTATCCGCGACGAGAGTGTGCGCTACGAATATCAACAGGTGATGCGCGAGCGGGTGCGGAGCTTCTTCGGCGCCCAACGCGACGCCAGGCAGGGCCGTCATGATGGCGGCCGGCCAGGGGAGCGCGGCCAGGGCAAGGCGCCCGGCGGACAGTTCGCCAAGGGCGCAAGCGGCCGCATCGCCATCACCGAGAGCCTCGGACAGTCGGCGCTGGTCAAGCGCGGCGAGGGCATGTCGGTGCGCGAGGCGACGATCATCGTGGCGCTCGTCAACCACCCGCCGCTGATCGACGAGAATTTCGCCCATGTCGAATTCCTCGACCTTGCCAATGCGGACTTGAAGAAACTGCACGCCGCGATCCTCGACGCCATGGCGCATGATGCCGCCGACGAGCGCGGCGCGGTGATCGCCACGATTGAGCGGGCCGGGTGCGGCGGCATCTGGGGGCGGGCGGTGGAACTGATCAAGCGCGCGCGGCAGTGGCCGGCGCTCGAAACCGCCGCGCTCGAGGATGCCCGCGACGCCTTCAACCAGGCGCTGCACTTGCAGCGCAGCGCGCGCACCTTACATAGGGAACTGAAACAGGCGCAGGCAGCGCTCGACGCGGATCCCTCGGACGAAAATTTCCGGCATCTGATCGAGATTCAGGCGCAATTCAACGATGTACAGGCAACGGAAGCGCTGATCGAAGGGTTTGGCGTATCCTCGGGCAGAGTCGGGCGCGTATAGGGTCCAAACTCCGTCCAAAGAGCGAAATGGAAATGTCCCCGCGTCGAATCGACGCCTCTAAGTCGGGTAATTGATTCGCTTTTTTCATGCGAATCATGCGAGAGGCGCTTGACCTTCTGGCAGAATGGCGGAATCAGGACGATTCGAAATATTAACCCGTGCCAGGCGTCGACGGGAAAATTGAGCGATGCCGGGTGCTGGTCACTGGACGGGCAAAAGGCCTGCCACAGATATCAGGGTTAATCTGGACTTAACGAGAGATGCGGTTACTGGCCCGGTGAAGAGCGTTCTGGTGCGAGCGCATCCGATTTGACCGGCACGGCAGCTTACGCGGCTTCGCTTTAAGGCCGCTTGGAGACGACAAAGAATGGCGACAAAGGAAAAGGAAGAGGTCGAGACCGAACGCGAAGGCGCCACCGATGGCCCTCTGCTCGACCTTTCCGATGATGCTGTCAAGAAGATGATCAAGGCCGCCAAGAAGCGCGGCTACGTTACGATGGACGAACTGAACTCGGTGCTGCCTTCGGAGGAAGTGACCTCCGAGCAGATCGAGGACACGATGGCGATGCTCTCCGACATGGGCATCAATGTCGTCGAGGACGACGAGCAGGGCGAGGAGTCCGAGGCCGCCGATACGAGCGCGGACGCCGAGGAAGACGCCAACGAACTCGCCGAGCAGACCGGCACCGCCGTCGCCACCACGACCACCAAGAAGGAGCCGACCGATCGCACCGACGATCCGGTCCGCATGTATCTGCGCGAGATGGGCTCGGTCGAGCTTCTGTCGCGCGAGGGCGAAATCGCCATTGCCAAGCGTATCGAGGCCGGCCGCGAGACGATGATCGCGGGGCTCTGCGAAAGCCCGCTGACCTTCCAGGCCATCATCATCTGGCGCGATGAGCTCAACGAATCGAAGATCCTGCTGCGTGAGATCATCGATCTGGAAGCCACCTATGCCGGACCCGAAGCCAAGCAGGCGCCGGTGGTCGAGCGGATCGAGGAAGCCCCCAAGGCGGACGAAAAGCCGCGTGGCCGGGGCGCCGCGCGCGACGAGGAAGACGACATCACCAATGTCGGCGGCGACACGCGCGGACTGGAGGAAGACGAGGACGACGAGGACGAGGCGAGCCTGTCGCTGGCGGCGATGGAAGCGGAACTGCGCCCCCAGGTGATGGAGACGCTGGACGTCATCGCCGACACCTACAAGAAGCTGCGCAAGCTGCAGGACCAGCAGGTCGAGAACAGGCTGGCCGCGGCCGGCACGCTGTCGCCCAGCCAGGACCGCCGGCTGAAGGAGTTGAAGGATCAGCTGATCAAGGCGGTGAAGTCGCTGTCGCTCAACACGGCGCGCATCGAAGCGCTGGTCGAGCAGCTCTACGACATCAACAAGCGCCTGGTGCAGAACGAGGGCAAGCTCCTGCGGCTGGCCGAAAGCTACGGTGTGCGCCGCGAGGAATTCCTCAAGGAGTATCAGGGCTCGGAGCTCGATCCGAACTGGACGCGCTCGATCGCCAACCTGACCTCGCGCGGCTGGAAGGAATTCACCAAGAACGAGAAGGACGCGATCCGCGACCTGCGTTCCGAGATCCAGAACCTCGCCACCGAAACGGCGATCTCGATCCTGGAATTCCGCAAGATCGTCAACCAGGTGCAGAAGGGCGAGCGCGAAGCGGCGATCGCCAAGAAGGAAATGGTCGAGGCCAACCTGCGCCTCGTCATCTCCATCGCCAAGAAGTACACCAACCGCGGCCTGCAGTTCCTCGACCTGATCCAGGAAGGCAATATCGGCCTGATGAAGGCGGTCGACAAATTCGAATACCGCCGTGGCTACAAGTTCTCGACCTACGCGACGTGGTGGATCCGGCAGGCGATCACCCGCTCGATCGCCGACCAGGCGCGCACTATCCGCATTCCGGTGCACATGATCGAGACGATCAACAAGATCGTGCGCACCTCGCGCCAGATGCTGCACGAGATCGGCCGCGAGCCGACGCCGGAGGAACTGGCCGAGAAGCTGGCCATGCCGCTGGAGAAGGTGCGCAAGGTGCTGAAGATCGCCAAGGAGCCGATCTCGCTCGAAACGCCGGTCGGCGACGAGGAGGATTCGCATCTCGGCGACTTCATCGAGGACAAGATGGCGATCCTGCCGATCGACGCCGCGATCCAGGCCAATCTGCGCGAGACGACGACCCGCGTGCTCGCCTCGCTGACGCCGCGCGAGGAACGCGTCCTCAGAATGCGCTTCGGCATCGGCATGAATACCGATCACACGCTGGAAGAAGTCGGCCAGCAGTTCTCGGTGACGCGCGAGCGCATCCGCCAGATCGAAGCCAAGGCGCTGCGCAAGCTCAAGCACCCGAGCCGGTCGCGCAAGCTGAGAAGCTTCCTCGACAGCTGAGGCAGTCCGCTTTCCGGAGCTCGGCATGGGGGCGACTTACGGGACTGTCAGCGTAAAAGGGCCAACGCAAGAGGCGTTGGTCGGCTGGCTGAGGTCGAAGAAAATCGATGCCTTCGTCACTGCGGCTGATGAGAGCGGTTGGATCACCTTCTCGGACCAATATACGGACGGGCTCGATCCTGGCTGGATCGAGCCTTTGCTCCAGAGTCTTACGCGTGACCTGGCCTGCGTCGCCATCGCGATCACCGTCTACGACGAAGAACAATTGCGCCTCTGGGCGGCGAAGGATGGTGTTCTGCAGTCTCGCTACAATTCCTGCCCAGGCATGGAGATGAGCGACCCTGACGATGAGGACATGCGTCCCCGGCTCGAGGACGCCGCCGCCTTGCTGGCTACGATCGGCAAATCCACTGCACCCAATAGTCTGATTCAGATATTGGGAATGGATGGAGCCAAGGAGTACATAGCTCCGCTCGACCTCCACGAAGAACTCGTCACCTATTTGGGACTTCCGGAGAATTCCGTCGGCCTCGGCCACAGATACATTCTGAAGGATAAAGTTGATCTGCTCGAAGAGAGGCTGATCAGGACCGTCGAAAGCTGACGTCGTGTCTGGGGCAACTGACCTGAGTGTGGGCAAAGATCAAGAGGGCGCTTCTGCGCCCTTTTTGTTACTGGCTTCACCACGCAACCCTTGTCCGGAACGGCCGCCGGGAGGATAGTCCGAACGTCGAATGCATTTCCGGGCGCAGGCCGGATGCTCTGGCCGGGCGGCTCCGATGGGAGGTATGCCATGACGACTTACATCTTGCTCCTCAACTGGACCGAGCAGGGCGCCAGGAATGTGCGCGAGTCACCGAAGCGGCTCGATGCCGCCAAGAAACAGCTGGGCGAGATGGGCGGATCGTTCAAGGCGTTCTATCTGACCATGGGCGACTGCGACATGGTGGCCGTGGTCGAGGCGCCGGACGACGCGGTTATCGCGCGCTTCGCGCTGATGCTGGCGGCGGGCGGCAGTGTCAGGACACGGACCCTGAAGGCATTCCCGGAATTCGCCTATCGCGAGATTATCACCTCGCTTGGGTAGCGCTCGGCGCGGCGCGGGTCTGCGTGGCGCTGCGTCATATTGCGGGGCCGTGCCGCCTCGCCGATAGTCGCGCCATGTCGAAGCCCCTGCTGACTGTCTGGTACAACACGCGCTGCCCGGTCTGCGATGCCGGCATCAGCAGGCAAAAGCGCCGGCTTGTCGAGGCGGTCAAGGCGGGCCGGATCGAATTCCGCGACATCAATCTTGAGCCGGCGGCGCTCGCCGGATACGGCGCTTCGCTGGAGGATATCCGCCGCCGCCTGCACGCCACCGACGCCGAGGGCAGACTGCTGGTCGGCGCCGACGTCGCAATCGCGGTGTGGCGGAGGACGCCGGGCGAAGGCTGGCTGGCGGCGCTGTTCGGCAACCCCATCCTGCTGCCGCTGACACGGCTTGCCTATGATCGCTTCGCCGATCTTCTCTACGCCTGGAACCGGCGCAAGGGCCGCTGGTAGACGAAGCCTCGCTGATGAGGGTAGGCCCGGATCCGGGTCCGGGCCTTGCCGGCTATCTGGAGGCGGGTTCGCACAGCCAGCCGACGATGCGGCGCACCACCGGCAGAACCAGGAGCAGCGTCGGAAACGCCACCAGCCAGGAGAGGCCCCAGGCCGTCAGCCAGACGGCCGGCAGGCCGGGCTGAAGCCCAAGGCTCTTCAGCGTCGAGATGAACGAGACGATGAAGGTCATCAACAGCGACAGCACCAGCGGAGTGAGAACAACAGCATAGCGCGCGGGCAGTCTGCCGCGCTTGCGGGTCGTGGTCATTTGGGATGTTCCCTGAAGTGTCCGGTCGAGCGCATAGGCATCCTTTGGCCGCTTGCGGCGCAATTGCCCGGAACGACCGGGGATGGATGCGTTGCTTGACGTCAGACGCTTACGGAGCGGTCGTCGACCCTCGCGCGCCTTCTAGCGGCGGGCGTTTGCGAAATCAATCCCGCTGGCACCATTTTCAGATACATCGTAAGATATATCTTCACTCGACGCGTCCGCCTGCCTAATTGAGATATATCGTAAGACATAACTCAAGGAGCAGTCCATGCACAGACATCATCCTTTCGGCGAGCGCGCCGAGCGCGCTTTCCTGCATATGGCCGGCAAGTTCGGCGGTCGCGGCGGCGGTTTCGGTCCGTTCGGGGCGGGCATGCGGGGCGGCGGCCGCGGCGGCCCGGGCGACATGTTCCGCGCCGGGCGCATGCTGGCCGACGGCGATCTCAAGCTGATCACGCTATCGCTGCTGGCCGAGGCGCCGCGCCACGGCTACGACATCATCAAGGCGCTGGAGGAGCGCACCAGCGGCATCTACAGCCCAAGCCCGGGCGTGGTCTATCCGACGCTGACCTTCCTGGAAGAGGCGGGCTATGCCATCTCCTCGGCGGAGGGCAACAAGAAGGTGTTCTCGATCACCGAGGCCGGACAGGCGCATCTCGACGAGAACCGCGAGATGATCGACCACGTGCTCGACCATCTCGAACGCTTCGGCCGCAAGATGGCCAAGGCGCGCGACTGGTTCGGCTGGAACGACGATAGCGAGGAGGGCGGCCGGCATCGCGGGCGCCACGAAAAGCGCGATGCGTTTCGTGCCGTGCGCCACCGGCTGCGCGCGGCGCTCAGCGAAATCGTCGACGCGCCGGAAGACAAGCAGGCGCAGGCGATGAGCATCCTGGAAGATGCCGCCGCGGCGCTTGAAGCGCTGTCGCGCCGCTGAAGCCGCCAGCAACCCACGCAAAAAAGCCCGGAAGATCCGGGCTTTTTTCGTTGCTGGAGCCGCACGTATCTGGGACGTGCCTGCCGGCGTCATTCCTTGCCGACATATTCGCTGATCAGCTTTTCGTTGCGCGCCTTTTCGATCTTGGCGGTCGTCTCGGCGGCGACGCGCTCGTCGGTGCGGTATTTGACGAGGTTGACCAGGCTGCCGGTGAGCAAGAGCACGCCCATGCCCCAATAGCCCTTGGTCGACAGGTCGACCGGAGCGAGCCACAGCGACAGGCCAAGCATGAAATAGGCGATGCCGACCGAGATGGTGTTGAACATGATGTAGGTCTGATTGGCGTTCATTGTCGTTCTCCCTTTGGTATGTGAAGTAGGTTTCGTGGATCAGTGCGTGGATTTCAGGCGCTCGAGCACGTCCTGTGCCCGGACCTTGGTCGAGGGGCCGTGGCCTGCCTCCTCCAGCTTGCCGCGGATGGCTTCCTGGCTGAGGCCGGCATCGATCTCGTCGAGGATGCTGGCTTCCTCGAACGGGTCGCCGCGCTCCCGGATGCGGGCGAGCAGCGCCTCTGCCTCGTTGAGGCTGGCCGTCCGGCCGATGGAACGGTTCAGGCGTCGCTGCGCCTTCTGCTCGGCGTCGATGGCGCGCGCCGAGATCATGCCCTGGTTGAGGTCGACGATGCGTCGGTGCGCCTGTTCGAGCGACAGGCGTATACGCAAGGTCTTCTCGGTCAGGCTGCGCACGGTGGTGCGGCGGACCTCGCGTTCATTCTCCAGTTCGGCGATGGCGGAAGCGCCATCGTGGGCGAGGGCCTCGGCTCCCGCGGCAAGGGCGCTGCGGGTGCGCGTCTCCAGATCGGCGATGCGGCGGTCGAGCTGGTCGAGGCTGGCCTGTTCGGCGCGCTGACGCACGATCAGCGAGGCGAGCGTCTGCTTGGCGCAGGCGAGGCCGGCTTCGGCATCGCGGATGCGCTGGGCGAGAAGATCGACGGCGAACTGGTCCTTCAGCCGGTCCTCGGCCTTGGCGCCGGCGCCATCCAGCAATGTCCTGATAAGACTGAGCATTTGTTCGTTCTCCCTTTATGAACGTTGTTCACAAGGGCAAATGTAGCAGAAAATGAACATTGTTCAAGATGCTTTTTGAACGCTGTTCATGCAGAATGGATTATGGTAAACCGGCATCCGTTGCCGCGCCCGAGAGGCGGCGGAGATGATGCGGAGACAAGGTTTGGCACTGGACAAGGAAGAGATGAGCGAGCGCGTCATCGCCATCGCGGAGAATCTGATCGAAGCCGGCGGGGCGGAGAACCTGAAGGCCAGGACCATCGCCACCGAGGCCGGCATCGCGGTCGGCTCCATATACAATCTGTTCCGGGATATCGACGACCTGCATCGCGCCGTGAACATGCGGCTGCTCGATCGGCTGGGTGAAGCCGGCGCCGCAGCGATGGCCGAACTCAATAAGGCGGGGGTGACCGACACGCGGCAATGCTTGCTGGCGCTGGCGCGTGCCTATGCCGGCTTCGTGGAAGCGCATCCGGCGAGCTGGCCGGCCTTGCTCGCCTTCAACCGCCGCCAGCCGGCGCATGCGGAGCCGGATGCCTATGAGGCGCGGCTCAGTGATCTGCTGCAGATCATCGCCAGGGTGCTCGCCGACGGCCGTTTCGGCCTCGATGAAAACCGCCTGCGGATCGCCGCCCGCACCTTGTGGTCAAGCGTGCATGGCATCGTCACCAGCGGCTATGCCGCGAATTCCGCCGGGCGGCAGGCCGACGAGACTTGGGAGCAGATCGAGCTCCTGGTCGCCGTCTTCATCAGGGGGCTGGAACGGGGCGGGACATTGGATCATGCTGGCGCGGCACCGTCGTGACGCCTAAATGCGATAATGAGAACCGGCGCAGGCATTTTGCGCCGAGGTGAAAGTGGAGATTTGAACCATGTCTTTTCTGAAAAAGCTTTTCGGCGGTGGCGGCGATGCGGGCGAACCCAAGAGCGCGGCGCCGGCAAAGCAGGTCGAGCACAAGGGTTTCCTGATCAGCGCCACGCCCTACAAGGCCGATGGCCAGTACCAGACCTGCGGCGTGGTCTCGAAGGAAATCGACGGCGTGACGAAGGAACACCGCTTCATCCGCGCCGACCGTTTCGCCGGCCTGGACGATGCCGTCGACATCTCGATCAAGAAGGGCATCCAACTGGTCGACGAGCAGGGCGAGCGAATCTTCGGCTAAGACCATCATCGCTACAGCCTTGGGTCGATCGGCTCGCTTTCCAGTGCCAGCACGCCGAACACACCCTCGTGTACCCGCCGCAGCGGTTCCTTTGCCACAAACCGCCTCAGCGCCTCGTGACCGAGAGCGAACTCCCTGAGCGCCAGACTGCGCTTGCCACCCAGCCCACGTTCCCGCAGGCGAGCGAGGTTATCCTGCGCATCGTATTCGGGGCCGTAGATGATGCGCAGATACTCCCGGCCGCGCACCTTCAACGCCGGCTGGATCAGCCCCTTTTTGCCGCGGCTCACGAAGTCGCGCGGCTTGACGACCATGCCTTCCCCGCCCGAACCGGTCAGCGCCTCCCACCAGGCGATCGTTTCCGCGCACGCATTGGCGTCGGCCAGATCGAGCGTACGCCACCGCGTGCCGGTCACCACGCCATCGTCGGCAGTCAGACGGGCCGCAAGCGTCATGTGCCAGACGTGGTCCTTGTCGAACCAGACACGTCCTTCGCTGGCGAGTAGGTGGAACGGCGCGACCTTCAGGTCATCCATGCCAGTGACCGGCCATACGTAGGGTGCCCAGGCGGTGGCGTATTTGGCCGCGCGCGCGGCCCGGTCATCGAACCGGGCACTCAGGGGGGTGGCATCGACGCCGCGCGCCAATGCCCGGGCCAACGCCTCGCGGCTCGCCTGGAAGCCCGCAGTCGAGGAGGTCGCCACCGGCGCATACTGGCTTTCAATCAGGCTGCCGGCTTTGGCCGACCAGGGCATTATCTCGACGTCCAGCAGCAGCCAGTCGCTGCTCAGTTCGTTCCACAGGTCCGCCGCATCGACGCTCGCGCGAAGACGGGCAAGCAGGCCTTCCGTCATCGCGGCATCCTTGAAAAAGGAGCGCCCCGTCCGCGTCCAGATCGCGCCGGTCTCGTTTCCTGAAACACCGAAGCGTTCGCGCGCCGTCCGCGCGTTCCGGCAGAGCGCGATGACGGCCCGCGAACCCATATGCTTTTCCTCGCAAACGACCTCAGCGACGCCACGTTCGCGAAAGTAAGCGAAGGCTTCCTCGGGACGCTCGAGCCAGCCGCTTTGGTTGCTGGTCTCGGACGGCGACATCGTCGGCGGCAGATACACCAGCCACTGCGGCGCCAGCGCGAAGCGGCTCATCACCTCCAGTGCCGCCGACGCGTTCTCCTCGGCCACGACGATCCGGCCCCTTAGTTCGGTCTCGATCCAGCGGCGACCCGAGACGTCCTGATAGTCGAGCACGCCGTCGGCGTCGGCCTGGGCCGATTTGCCGAGATCGGATCCACCCAAAGGACGTATCGGTTCGGACCAGACCTGGATTGCCGGCACCTCGACAAGTTCGCGCTCCGGCCAGCGCAAGGCCGTCAGCTTGCCGCCGAAAACGCAGCCGGTGTCGATGCACAGGGTATTGTTGAGCCATTCCGCCGACAGCATCGGCGTATGCCCGTAGATCACGGCCGTCTTGCCGCGATAGGTCGTGGCCCAGTCGGCACGGACGGGCAAGCCGAATTCGTCGATCTCGCCCGTGGTCTCGCCATAGAGAGCGAATTCTCGCACGGCGCCCGAACCACGTCCGATCATCTCTTCCTTGAGGCCGGCGTGGGCAACCGCCAGGCGTCCACCGTCCAGCCAGACGTGGCTGCGCAGACCGTCGAGGAAAGCCGGCAGAGCCTCTCGCAGGCCGCGATCCTGAGCATCCAACTGGTCGATGGTTTGCTGCAGGCCGTGAGCGACCGTGACCTTGCGGCCTTCCAGCCAGCGGCCGAGCTTGCGTTCGTGATTGCCCTGGACACAGTAAGCAGTGCCGGCGGCCACCATGCCCATGACGATGCGCAGCGCGTCGGGCGAGTTGGGACCGCGATCGACGATATCTCCGACAAAGACGGCCTTGCGTCCCTCCGGCGGGGTGACGACGACCGTTCGGTCGCCGCGATCCTCGGACCAGGCGACGCTGTAGCCGAGTTGGCCAAGCAAGGTCTGAAGTTCGTCGGCGCAGCCGTGGATGTCGCCAATGATGTCGAACGGACCGGAGTCGTCCCGCTTGTCGGTCCACAGCGGTTGGCGCGAAACCTTGGCGGCATCGACGCCGGCCTCGCTGCCAAGCTTCCAGACCTGGCGGAAGCCCTCGCGTTGCAGGCCGCCAAGACCCTTGCGGATCTCGGTCGCCATGCGTTGGGCCACACCGGCGCCGAATTGTCGGTCAGGTCGCGCTGCATTGCGCGCGACGCAGACGTCGACACCTGGATCGATGACGATGGCGACTGGCAGAGCATGCCACTTGCGCGCCAATTCGATCCACGCTTTGCGGTCGGCTGCGCGCACGTTGGTGGCGTCGACAACTGCCAGCTTGCGATGCTTGAGTCGTTTGCCAACAATCTCGCGCATCAACTCGAAGGCGTCCGCCGAAACGTCCTGATTGGTCTCGTCGTCGGACACAAGCGCGCGGCAGCGATCCGAGGAGATGACTTCGGTCGGCAGGAAGTGCCTGGCGGCAAAGGTCGATTTGCCCGATCCGGTCGAGCCGATCAGCACCACCAGCGAGAAATCGGGAAGGGCGAGGTCGGTCTTGTCGGGCTCTCTCACCGCGTGAACACCGCCATTTGCGTGGGCGCGCCCAAGACGGCGTCAACAGCCCCGATACCGCTGAAGGCGGCGGCATAGCCATAGATCTTACCGATTTTGTCAGCCCAGGCTTCGAACTGCGCCCGGCTCCATTCGAAGCGGTGGTCGGGGTGGCGAAAATTGCCCGGAGCCAGCTTCGGAAACAGTGCGTTGTACTCCGCATTCGGAGTGGTGACGATCACGGACTTCGGCGCCGCCTCGCCAAAAACGATGCGTTCAATCAAGGGCAGCCTGTCGTCGTCGAGGTGCTCGATCACCTCAACCAGCACGGCGACGTCGGCTTCGGCCCAGCGGCTGTCCCGGTATGTCAGCGATCCATGCAACAGCGTGACCCGACCTTCGGGCGGTCCACCGAACTCATTCAGCTTGAGACGCTTCGCAGCCCATTCCAATTCGCGCACTGCCGGGTCGAGCCCGAACAGCTTGTGGACCCATCGCTCGCGCACGAGGCGATAGAGCAGCTTGCCTTCGCCGCATCCCAGATCCGCGATGACGGTTCCGCCGGTCGCCCGAATGGCCTCGACCACCGCGTCCATGCGCAGGTCGTTCAGCCGAATAGGCACCTCCAGCGCTTCCTCGGGCGCGTCCCTGACTTCGGGGGACAGTGACTGGCCGGCCGTCTCGGGAGCGAGCCGCTCAAGGGCGATGCGGGCCAACGCACCGCGATTGCGCAGATAGCGGCGCACGATCAGGTCTTTGGCGGGATGGTTTTCCAGCCAGCCTTCACCCTTTGACAGCAGCTTGTCGATCTCGGCCTCACCGACCCAGTAGTGCTTTGCGTCGTCCAACACAGGGATCAGGACATAGAGGTGGTTCAGCAAACCGCTTAGCCGGCCTGTCCCGGTCAGCTTCAGATGACCGTATCGCCACTTGCCTGCCCCATCCCCGACATTCTCGACTGGCGTCAGATCGGCGGTCCAGCCCAAGGGTTCGAACAGGTCTCGAACCAGAGCCTCGCCACCATGCATCGGCAGCGGTGTCACCACGGCCTCCAGCGGCAACGCGCTTTCGGCCAGTTCCTGGCGCTCCTTTGAAATGCCGGTCATCGCGGTCCGCAGCATTTTGTTGAGCGCCACCGACAGGAAGGACGATGCCGCATATGGCCTGTCGTTTACATACTGGTCCAGCAGGCCTTCCGCCTGGCCCTTGCCCCGTACGAGCCCGATCGGGTCGACATCGAGGAGAAGTGCGGCCTCGCAACGCTCCTCGGTTGCCTCGGGATAGAACAACCACGCCTTTCCGAAGGCGAGCTCGGTCTCGTGCAGACGATCGGGATGCTTGTGCAGCAAGAAACCGAGATCTGTGGCCGGACGATGTGTTGTAGCAACGGACAGGAACATCAGCGATCGATAGCGCAGACCGGCAGAATAACCAATGGCGTTGCACGGCTATCTACTGAGCCTGGACTGGGGCGCTATGCGCTGGCCGAGTGAGCAGGCACCACAAACAAAAAGGCAGGCGCTGCCCTGGCGCCTGCCTTTTTGCTTCGGTCGGGATGGCGTCGTGCGTTACGCCGCTGCCGCAACCTGCTTGCCGGCGGTTCCGGCCACCACCGCGTTGACCTTGGCAGTCGCCTTGGCGATCGCGGCATCAACGGCGTCCGGGCCCATGCCGACGCCTTCGATGCGGATGACGTCGACATCGGTCATGCCGAGGAAGCCGAGCACGCCACGCAGATAGGGGATGGCGTGATCCATCTGCACGGCCGCGCCCTCGGAATAGATGCCGCCGGAAGCGAGCACGATATAGACCTTCTTGCCGTTGACGAGACCCTTCGGCCCGCCTTCGCCGTAGGAGAAGGTCTTGCCCGAACGGGCGACGTGATCGACCCACGACTTCAGGGTCGAGGAGATGCCGAAGTTGATGAAGCCGGTGGCGAGGATGATGGTGTCGGCGGCGAAGAGCTCGTCGAGCACCGCGTCGGAGACGCCGACGACTTCGGCCTGGCGCTGGCTGCGCGCCTCGGCGGGCGTGTAGATGCCGGTCGAATAGTCGGGATCGATATGCGGCAGCGGATTGGCGACGAGATCGCGCACGACAAGCGTGTTCGACGGATCGGCGGCAAGCAGCTTATTGGCAAGCTCGGTGGCGATGCGGGTCGAGTGCGAGGCGGCGCCGCGCGGGCTTGAGGTGACAAGAAGAATGGACATTGTGGGGCTCTCCAGTGGGATTGAACTGTCCCGCTGAATATGGGTCGCTCGACTCATTCGAAAAACTGGTATATTTTCTATACGATCCATCCAAAAAATAGATATAACGATGCAGCCCAATCCGACGCTCGACCAGTTGCAGATCCTGGTGGCGGTTGCCGATACCGGCAGTTTCTCGGCCGCCGGCCGCAAGCTGAACCGGGCGCAATCCGTCATCAGCTATGGTATCGCCAACCTGGAGGCGCAGCTTGGGCTGAAACTGTTCGAGCGCGAGGGGACGCGCGAACCGCAACTGACCGATGTCGGACGGGCGATGCTCGAAGATGCGCGGCGCATGATCGGCGTGCTGCAGCGGATGCGCTCGCGGGTTGACGGCCATCACCAGGGACTGGAGGCCGAAGTCGCGCTGTCGGTCGATGCGGCGCTGCCGTCGCCGGTGCTGGTGCGGGTGCTGAAGGCGTTCGAGGCGCAGTTTCCGACCGTGATGCTGCGCCTGCATATCGGCACGCTTGGCGTCATTCCCGATCATGTGCTCAGCGGGCAGGCCGACCTCGGTATCGGCGGCATGCTGGGCGAGGTCGACGTCCACCTCGTGCGCATCGGCTTCATGTCCATCGTGCTGGCCGCCGCGCCCAGCCATCCCCTGGCGCTGCTGCCGAAGCCGGTGACGCTCGAGGATGCGCGCGAACATACGCAACTCGTCGTCACCGACCAGTCCGAACGCACCAAGGGACGCGACTTCGGCGTCTTCGCCTACCGCACCTGGCGGCTGACCGATATGCGCACCAAGCATATGCTGATGCGGGAGGGGCTTGGCTGGGGAGGCCTGCCGCGCTGGCTGATCGCCGACGATCTGGCAAGCGGCAGGCTGGTGGAGCTCGACCTCGAGGTCTTCAGGGAGGCGCGTTCGCCGCTTTTTGCCATGCATCGCAATGACAGCAGCCCGAAGCCGGCTGCGGCCTGGCTGATCGACCGGTTCAAACGAGGGCTCGGCTGCTTCAACGAGATGGAGCCGGGCGTGTGGACCGAGGAGGAGCCGGAGACAGACCGTCGATCAGCGCCATGAGCACGGCGCGGTAGTCGCCGCTCGATGCTCCCGCTTCGACGGCAAGCGCGGCGCGGTCGAAGGCAGCGGCGAGCAATGCGGTCAGCGGCTCGATCGGCAGTCTTGCCATGGACTGCTCGCGCATCGAAGCGACGAGGCCTTCGCGCAGCGAGCGGTTGCCATGGCGGTTGTCGATCTCATCCATGGCGGAGCGGCCGAGCACGGCGGGCCCGTCGAGAAGCAGCAGGCGGGTGCGGCCCGGCGCCCGCATCGCCGCGAGATAGGCGTCCGAGCCGGCGATCAGCGCGTCGCGGGCAGGGAGCGATGCGGGCGAGGCGCGCTCGATCTCTTCGGCCACCGCGCCAGCCTCCTGCTCGACCACGGCGGCAAACAGCGCCTGCTTGTCGGCGAAATGGTGATAGAGCGCGCCGCGGGTGACGCCGGCGGCGGCGACGATCTCCGGCGTGCCGGTCTCGGCATAGGATTTTTCGGTGAACAGTTTTCGCGCGGCGTCGATCAGGTCGGCGCGCGTCGCCTCGGTGCGGTCGCGGTTGGAGCGGCGCGCGGATTCTCGTTGCATACATGCAGCCTGTATGTTAATTGCATTTACATGCAGACTGTATGTTGTTTGACGGGAGAAGGAAAGATGAAGACGACGAGCTACTATCCGGTGCTGATGACAGGCGACGTCGCCGGTACGAAAGAATTTTATGTCGAGCATTTCGCCTTCAAGCCGCTGTTCGAGAGCGACTGGTATGTGCATCTGCAGTCGGCCGAGGACCGCCGGGTCAATCTCGGCATCGTCCAGGGCGACCACGAAACGATCCCGGAGGAAGGGCGGGGCCGCACGTCGGGCCTGCTGATCAATTTCGAGGTCCGCGACCCCGACGCGATCTATCAGCGGGTGCTGGCCGCCGGCCTGCCGATCCTCAGAACTCTCTGCGACGAACCTTTCGGCCAGCGCCATTTCATCACCAGGGATCCGAACGGCGTGCTGATCGACGTGATCAAGCCGATCCCGCCGAGCCCCGAATTTCAGGCGCAGTTCGTGCAGGGAGCGGCGGCGGGCTGAGCGGCGACCGTTGGCGGCAATTGTCGGCATGGCGATGCCGACGGGCGGCCGCCTGGCGGGCTCGCGTGCCTCGCGAAGCAAAGCGCATGCTGTCGTTAAAGTCGCCCGTGATTTTCAAGTCACGGATGATCCAGGCGGCGGTTTCACTTTCCTGACGGCAATAATCCTTGCGAAAAACCTTGTTTGCCTATTGTATTGTTCAGCAATAGCGGTGTCGGGGGATAGCTATGGCCAGTCGAGGAGAGGAATCAAATTCTGGCTCGTATACCGACAAATTCGAGAGGGTTCTGCGGGCGGAGTATGACGCCATCCTCGATCGCCGCCGCGCGCTCGGCGTCGATGCATCAAAAGATACTGGCGGCAAGCCCGATTCCGTTGCCAAGGGTGATCCGGCCTGGCTGTTTGGCGTGGCGCTTTCGGGTGGCGGGATAAGATCGGCTTCGCTCTGCCTCGGCGCGCTTCAGGCACTCGACCAGTACAAGCTCATACCTCGGATCGACTATCTGTCGACGGTATCGGGCGGCGGCTACATCGGATCGGCGATGATCGCCGACATGACGCGCCAGGAACTCGCGCCGGCGAAGAATGGCAAGCGCAAGCGGCCCGATTTTCCCTTCGCCTCGGGCGACGACGTGCGCGACAACGCGCTGGTCGGCCACATCCGCGACAACAGCCGTTTCCTGGCGCCGCGCGGCTTCCAGGATATCACGCTGTCGATCGGCATTCTGATGCGCGGCTGGATGGTCAATGTCCTGCTGTTGCTGACGCTGATCCTGCCGCTGGCGACATTCGTCATCCTGACCAACCCGACCACCGATCATCTCGGGCACAGCATCGTGCTCGACGTCGCCAACTGGCTCTTCGGCGACGATTGGGGCAAGGCGGGATGGGCCGCCAGCCTGCGATCGCTGGTGGCCAACCCGTTCGTGCTCTCGCGGTCGATGATGGTGGTTCTCGCCGTCTGGCTGGTCGTCTGGGGCTTGCGACGGTCCTATACCGACAGCTATGCCTTTGCGCGCAAAGGCGAGCGCCTGGAACAGGACAGCAATTGGGCCAAGGGCGGTCGCACCCTGCTGCTGGTCACTGCCGGCCTGCTCCTGATTGAAATTCAGCCGAAGATCATCCTATGGCTGATCGAGGTGACCTCTCCGAAGGCTGGTCATCGGCAGACGACAATGGAGACGCTCAAGGCGCTGATCACGGCGGCCGGGGCCATCGTCACAGCCACCGCCGCCTTCAGGGGCATTCTGATTTCCTGGCTGCAGAAGGCCCTGAATTCGCCGGGGATCGGACACCAGCTGCGCGGCTATCTGGCGCGCGCGGCATTTCTCGCACTCGGTCTTGCCCTGCCCCTGCTGATCTACGGCTTCTTTCTGTTGATCACGATCTGGGGCATCAAGATCTTTTCGCCGATCACGATCTGGGGCTTCGACGTGTCGTGGCTGTTTGGCAGCGACAGTGGCTATGCCTACGGTCCAGCCTGGCTGACGGCCGACAATCGCGTCCTGTTCACGATCCTTGTCATATCGATGGCGCTGTTTCTGGCGGCGCGAACCTTTGTGGTTCGCTATCTCGCCGACGATCTGGCCCCCGGTCGGCTCAGTGGCTTCTTTGGCGCGATGAGGCATGACTATAGCGGATCGGTGGTCATCAAGGTGCTGCTGCTCATTGCATGCTCAGCCATTTTCGCCGTGGCCGCCAGAATGGCGAAAGGGGTCTGGCAGCACGACGAATCCACCGTGCTGCTCAACTATCTGGCCATCAGCGCCATCGTCACAATGGTGGCCTTCAACTTCACCGAGAACGCCAATGGGTTGCACCGCCTTTACCGCGACCGGCTTCGGCAGGCATTTCGCCTCGGCGGCAGCGAAGACCAGGCCGACATCGCGCTGGATGCCCTCGGCGCGATGGCGCCCTATCTGTTGATAAACGGCACGTTGAATGTGCGCCGCGCCAGGGATGCCGGGCAAACAGCCGGTCCTCCGAAGAGGTCCGTTCTCGTCCGCGCGATCCGCTGGGTGGGCGCCAAGGTTGCCGCAGCCATAAGGTTGAGGGCCTGGTGGGGCGGGCCGGATATCATTCTGCCGGGCCACCATCGGCCAATCGCGCCCCCACCTGCCGTGCAAGTCCACAGACTTCCCGAGGCCGACCCGAGCAAGAGAGGGCGCAACGCCGAATTCTTCCTGTTTTCAAAACATTTCGTCGGCAGCACCTCGACCGGATATGCGTCCTCGACAGCAATGGCCAAGGCAGAGGGGCAGTTGGACCTCGCGGCAGCAGCGGCGATCTCGGGGGCCGCCATCTCCTCCAGCATGGGTCGCACCAGCCTCGGCCTGCTTGGGCCGACGCTTGCCCTGCTCAACCTGCGACTGGGGTTCTGGCTTCCCAACCCGAGCGGGATTGCGCTTGGAAAGCGGCCCCCGCGGCGCAGTTGGGAAGATATCCTGCGGCTGTATCTGCTCGCGGAGGCGACGGGGCAGCTGAGGTCCGACAGTTCGCGGGTCTACATCACCGATGGCGGCCACATCGACAATATCGGCCTCTACCAACTGCTCAAGCGCAGGTGCAAGCTGATCATCGTGGTCGACGCCGAGGCCGATGCCGGCATGAATTTCGGCGCCTTCACCGACGTCCAACGCTTCGCGCGGATCGATCTCGGCGTGCGCATCTCGCTCGACTGGCGACCGGTCAGGGACGCGGCGCTGGCGCGCGACGCCAACCGCACCAAGATCGTCCCGCCGGAATCGGATTTGCATCTGCGGCATTTCGCGGTCGGCAAGATCCTCTACGAGAATGATCCGGTCGAAGGCATCCTTGTCTACGTCAAGGCGTCGGTTACCGGCGATGAGCCCGACTATGTCCTCGATTACGAGCGTCGCTACCCGCTTTTCCCGCATGAATCGACCAGCGATCAGTTCTTCTCGGAAGAGCAGATGGAGGCCTATCGCGCACTTGGCTTCCACGCCATGCGGGTGGCGCTGCGCGAACGGCCGCATACGGCTGAGATCAAGGCCGAGGACAGCGCGCAGGCAAGTCTGGTTGCCTTGCTGAAGATGCGTCTGGGCAATCAGGGGCAAGAGATCAGATAGCGCATCGGGGACGCCCCGACGATTACCGGGGCGTTGGGAGCAGGTCGCTCAGTTCGGCCTTGCCACCGGCGTCACCGCGACCTGGCTGACGCCGGTCCGCCGCACCACGGTGCAAAGCGTCTCGCGGCCGATGCGCTCGGCGTCGAGCATGCGCACGAGGTCGTCGACGCCGGTGACCGGACGGCCATCTATCGCGGCGATGATGTCGCCTTCCTTCAGCCCGGCCCTTGCCGCCGGGCTGTTCTTTTCGACGCTGCGCAGGCGCACGGCGGTGCTGCTCGAGACCTGCGACAGAAGGGCGGCGCGGCGCGGCAAATTGGTGGTGTCGGCGGAGACGCCGATGAAGGCGCGGCGCACGCGGCCGAAGCGGATGATCTCCGAAATGACGAAATTGGCGGTGTTGGAGGCGACGGCGAAGGCAATGCCTTGCGCGCCATGGATCATGGCGGTGTTGACACCGATCACCTCGCCCGCCGACGACACCAGCGGCCCGCCGGAATTGCCGGGGTTGAGCGCCGCGTCGGTCTGGATGACGTCGTCGATCAGCCGTCCGGTCGAGGCGCGCATCGAGCGGCCGAGCGCGGAGACGACGCCGGCGGTGACGGTCCATTCGAAACCGAGCGGATTGCCGATGGCGATCGCGATCTGGCCGCGCCTCAGCCGCTTGGAATCGCCGAGCGGCGCGACATCGGTGAAGCTGCCGTCGGCGCGCACCAGGGCGATGTCGGTGTCGGGATCGCGGCCGAGCACGCGGCCTTCGCGCGACGCGCCGTCCGGCATCGAGACGCGCACGGCGCGCGCGTCGCCGACGACATGGAAGTTGGTGACGACCAGGCCATCCGGCGTGATGACGAAACCGGAGCCATGGCCGCCGGCGCCGCCGACACGCTCGATGCGGCAGACGGCGGGACCGATGCGGTCGACCGCGTCGGCGACGGTCGCCGAATAGGCGTCGAGCAAGGCTTCGTCGGATTGGAGTTTGGCGGCGGCGAGGGCCATGGGAAGGGCTCCGTGGTATCAGGCGCAAGGATGATTATATGTGCGGAGCGGCCCGTTCGGCCGCGACCTGACCAGATGGCCAGTCGCGCGGCCGACTGGCCATGAGGCGAGTACCGGCCGGCGTCCTGTCGAGCGATATCTGGGTAATCGCAAACCCAGGAGAACAATGATGAGCGACTTCAATTTGAGCGCATTTTCCGACGCAATCGCCGATCTCGCGGCAGCGGCCGCGCCGGCGACGGCGAGCCTTGCAACCCATCATCATCGGACAGCGAGCGCCTTCCACTGGCGCGACGGCTATTTCGTCACCGCCGAGGAAGTCGTGGAGGCGGGCGAGGAGATCGAACTGACGCTGGCTTCGGGCGAGACGGTCAAGGCCGAGCTTGTCGGCCGCGATCCCTCGACCGGCGTTGCCCTGCTGAAGCCCGCCGGCGCGGCAGGCACGGCCTCACTCGCCAAGGCGGATGCGGTGCGGCCTGGTAATGTCGCCGTCGCCATCGGCAACAGCGACGGCGCAGCACTTGCCGTGTTCGGTTCGGTCGGCGAGGTCGGTCCGGCCTGGCGCTCGATGCGCGGCGGGACGATCGACCGGCGCATCAATCTCGCCGTCAACGCCGGCTCACGCTTCGAGGGTGGACCCGTGCTCGATGCCAGGGGCGGGCTGATCGGCATGCTCCTGTTCGGGCCGCGCCGGCGGGCACTGGTCATGCCTTACGAGACGATCGAGCGGGCGGTGGCGACGCTGCGCGAGAAGGGGCACGTCGCACGCGGTTATCTCGGCGCCGGCCTGCATCCGGTCCACAACAGCGACACCCACGGCGCGATGGTGATGAGCCTCGACGACAACGGTCCGGCCAAGGCCGCCGGCCTGCATCTCGGCGACATAATCGTGGCATGGAACGGCGAAGCGGTGCAGGGTCCGCGTGACCTGATCCGCAAGCTCGGACCGGACAGCGCCGGGGCGTCGGTGACGCTCGGCGTCGTGCGCGGCGGCGAGGCGCGCGATGTTGCCGTGACCATCGGCGAGAAGCCGCTGAGCTGAGGGCATGATGGCGGTCGCGGCGATAGCAAACCACAGGAAGGCGGATCAGGCCGCCGCGGAGCGGCGGCTGACCGTGCTGATCGCGCTCGGCAACGCCGCGCGGGCCGAGCAACTGTCCGAGGCGCTCGCCGCAACCGGCGATCTGCTGCCGGTCATGGCCGGGAACCGATCAGGACAGGCCGTGGATGTCGCCATCATCGACGAGGATGGCCTGGAGGGCAGGGCGATCGATGCTGCGCTGCCCAGGGTGCTGCTGTCGCGGCGTCCCGGCCATGAACAGCCCGCCGACAGCGTGCTTGCCGTGCTGCCCGCTTCGTCCGACGAATTGCTGATCGCCGCTGCCGCGCGGCTTGCAGCCGCCGGCTACCGCATTTCGGGCTCTGACCGGCCGCTGACCGGTCGGCACGACGACCTCTCCTTCCATGACGGCAACCCGTTCGAAGAGGAGCCGGGAGACACGAACGCTGCCCGGCCAACGCTTTCGCCGCGCGAGGCGGAAGTGCTGGCGCTGCTTGCCGAAGGCGCGCCCAACAAGGTGATCGCCCGGCGCCTCGGCATTTCCGTGCACACGGCGAAGTTCCATGTCGCGGCGATCCTGATCAAGCTCGGCGCCGCCAATCGCACCGATGCGATCGCCATTGCCATGCGGCAGGGACTGGTTCTGGTCTGAGGGCCTATTGATATTCCGGTGAGGCCGGCCTGCGAATGGTGGCGTCCTGCGCTTCCGGTGCTCACGCCTGGCCTCGTTTCTGGACCCGACGCAGCGTAACCCGCTCGCGGCGGGTCGGGCCTTGCGCTCTGGTCGCCTGCCGCGCAAAGGTTCGCGCCTGCGATGTAGTCAAGGAAGCGGAGGAAAGATGTCGCTCAAGGGAAAGACGCTGTTCATCTCCGGCGGGTCGCGTGGCATCGGGCTGGCGATCGCGCTGCGCGCGGCGCGCGACGGCGCCAATGTGACGATCGCCGCCAAGACCGCCGAGCCGCATCCGAAGCTGCCGGGCACGATCTACACCGCTGCCGAGGAGATCGAGCAGGCCGGCGGCAAGGCGCTGCCGGTGCTCTGCGACATACGCGAGGAGGCGCAGGTCGCCGAGGCAGTCGTGAGAACCGTCGAGCGGTTCGGCTGCATCGACATCTGCGTCAACAACGCCAGCGCCGTCCAGCTCACCGGCACGCTGGAGACCGACATGAAGCGCTACGATCTGATGCACCAGATCAACACGCGCGGCACTTTCCTGGTTTCCAAAATGTGCATTCCGCACCTGAAGTTGGCAAAGAACCCTCACATCCTGAATCTGGCGCCGCCGCTCGACATGAAGGCCAAATGGTTCAAGAACCATGTCGCCTACACAATGGCCAAGTTCGGCATGTCGATGTGCACGCTGGGCATGAGCGCGGAGTTCGCCAGGGACGGCATCGCCGTCAACTCGCTGTGGCCGATCTCGACCATCGACACAGCCGCGGTACGCAACCTGCTCGGCGGCGCGGCAGTGGCGGCGATGAGCCGTTCGCCCGACATCATGGCCGACGCCGCGCATGCGATCTTCCTGCGCCCGTCGCGCGAGGCGACCGGCAATTTCTACATCGACGAGGAGGTGCTGCGCGCCGAGGGCGTCAGCGATTTTTCCGTCTACGCGCCCGGCGCGACAGGGCCTCTCGCCGGCGACTTCTTCGTGCCGGACGAGGTGTTTGCCCGCACGGAAAGCAAGATCAAAACCATCTACTGAGGGGCAGCGGGCGAGGCCTCAGTCCTCAACCTTCTTGCCTTTGGCCAAACCCATCAGCCGGTCGATATAGGCCAGCATCAGCGCCGAGAGGACGAAGGCGAGGTGGATGATGGTCAGCCACATCAGCTGGTCTGTCGTGTAGGAGACGGAATTCAGGAAGACCTGCAGCAGGTGGATCGACGAGATGGCGACGATGGTCGAGGCCACCTTGACCTTGAGCGAGCCGACATCGATCGTTCCCAGCCAGTGCACCTTGCCGTCATTCTCGTCGAAGCGGCTGACGAAATTCTCGTAGCCGGAGATGATCACCATCACCACCAGCGAGGCGACCAGGGCGGCGTCAATCAGGCCGAGCATCTTCAGGATCGTATCGGTGTCGCCGAGCGTCAGGGCGTTGAAAGCGAACTCGTAGAGCTTCTTGCCGAACGACACCGCGTAGATGGCGAGCGCAAGGCCGAGCCCGATATAGAAAACGACCAGCAGCCAGCGTGTGGCGAGAATGATCGATTCGATGGCGAGTTCGAGGCGTTTCATGCGCTGTTCCGCTCCTGCTTTCAGTGGCGTTTTTCAGGCAACCCGCAGTTGTTTGCAAGGCCAAAACAAAACCCCGCCGGAGGGGCCGGCGGGGCTCATGTGTCCCGCTGGAGTCGGGACAGGGCAGGGAACGCCCTGTCGAGAATCTGGGTACAGCAATCCGAAAATTCAATGAAGCCGGTCGAATCGGGGCTCAATTCTCCTTGAGCGTCAAACCCGTGGCGCGTTGCCCATCCCGGCCAAACCGGGATGGGCTTTCTGTTGTCACCCTGGTTCCAGAAGCCGTCTTATGCTTCTGGAACAGCTCGTTAATTCTCGCTGCTGGCCACCGGCGCCACCAGCGAGGTGATGCGGCGGATGGCGACGCGGCGGTTCTCACGGTTCGGCCCTGAGGTGTCGACCTTGAGATACTCCTCGCCATAGCCCTGCGTGGTCAGGTTCTCGGGCGGGATGCCGAAGGCGTTGGTGAGCGCCTCGGCGACCGCTTCGGCGCGCCGATCCGACAAAGCGAGGTTCGCTTCCGGCGTGCCGACGGCGTCGGTGTGGCCTTCGATCAGGAAGGTCTCGGCCGGGTTCTTCTTCAGCAGCTTCTCCATGGCGTTGGCGACGCCGTCGAGCTTCTGCACCTCCTCATCGGAGATCGAGGCCGAACCGAACTCGAAGTTCAGCGTGTCAAGGTCGACGCGACGGGCGATGTCGCGCACACGGGCCGAGCGCTTGACCTCCTCGATCGAGTAGAGGCGCTGGACCTTCTCCACCGGCGGCTGCTCAAGGAAGGTGTAGTAGTCGTCTTCATCCTCGACATCCTCCGAATCCAGGATGTAATCCCGGCGCGGGATGTTGAGCCGCATCGGCGGCAGGTCGTCGCCGGGATCGCGCCAGTCGCCATCGTCCTCATAGTTCCGTTCGTCGACATAGCTCAGGATATATTCGCGCCCTTCCGGCGTGATGCGCGAGCGCTGGATGACGTCGCCGTAACGGTTGCGGATGGTGACGATCTGAATGCCGTTGTCGCGTTCGACGATTTCGCGCCTGCGACCACCCGAGAGGTCCTCGTAGTAGACATTCCTGGCGCCGCGGTGCATGCGTGGGGCGTCGTTGCTTTCGACGATCGTCTGGTTGTTGAACTGCAGGATGACACGATCGCCGAGTTCCCTGAGGACGTTGACGCCTTGCGGGCGCTGGCGGTCGCGGACGTTCTCATCGGGCGCTACCTCGACGCGTTTGCCCTTTTCCTCCGTCACCGGAACGATCTTCTCGGGCTTGATCTCCTGCTGGGCCGACTTGTCGTCGGTGGGCGGCGGTCCCTGGTCGACCGGAGCCGGCTTCGGGGCCTGCGCCTGCTCGCCATTCTGCTGGGCGGGCTGGTTGCTCAGCTCACCATTCGCATTCTCGCCTCCCTGTTGGCCGTTTTGGTTCTTGCCCTTGCGCTTGCGCAGGACATCCTTCTGGCTGTCGAGGATGGGGGCCGCGTTCTTGTCAGCCTGGGCTTCGCCCTCGGCCGCCGGATTTTCGCCCTGTGCCGGCTGTTCGCCAGTCACGGTCTGCCCGCCATTGGCGGGTTGTTCGGCCGTCGATGGCTGCTGTTCTCCAGTGGCCGGCTGCTCGCCCGTCACCGGCTGTTCGCCAATGGTCTTCTTGCCGCGCTTTTTCTTGTCCAGAGGCTGATCGCCCTGGGCGGGAGCCGCCTGCTGCTCTGTGGGCTGAGGAAGCGGTTCGGCCTGCGGGACAGGTTCGCCGGCGGGTGCCGCCTGTTTGGCCGGCGCCTGCTCGGCGGGCGCAGCCTCTATCTGCTGATCCTGCTTGCGCTTCTTCTTGCGCAGGTTGTCCTGGCGGTTGTTGTCGTTTGCCGGGGCGACCTGTTCGGCCGGCTGCTCGGCGGGTGCTGCCTCGATCTGCTGCTGGTCGCGCTTCTTCCTGCGCGGCTTGATCGGCTGCTCGTCATTTGCCGGAGCTGCCTGCTCGGCGGGCTGTTCGGCAGGCGCGGCCTCGATCTGCTGTTGCAGTTCGCGCTTCTTCTTGCGCGGCATGACCGGCTGCTCGTCGTTTGCCGGAGCTGCCTGCTCGGCCGGCTGCTCGGCCGGTGCCGCTTCGATCTGCTGTTGCTGGTTGCGCTTCTTCCTGCGCGGCTGCTGCTCTTCGACGGCCGGTGCTGCCTGTTCGGCCGGCGCCTGTTCCGTTTGCTGCTGTTGCTGTTCGGCCTTGCGCTTGCGCGGCTTCTGTTCCTGCTCGGGAGCGGCCTGCTCGGCCGGCGCGGATTCGGTTTGCTGCTGCTGCTCGCGCTTCTTTTTCTTGGGCTGTTCCGGTTCAGCCTGCTGGTTCTGCGCGCAGGCCTCGGCCGATTCGCCCTCGGCGCAGCTCGCTTGCGCCAGAATCAATGGCGCTGCGGCATGCTGCGCGGGGCCGAAAACGGCACCACCCTGCAGCGGGTACGCGCCCAACGGCGCGGATGCCATCAACAGGCCGATCGCCGTGCCTGCCAGAATCCGTGGTTGGCGTTTCATCTCAAATTCTCCTTTTGGGGTCCCATCCCTGCCCAAACTTGCATCATCCGGATTTGGTTCCGGCGCATGGGCATTAGCGGCAACGAAGGACGATTGACCGGCGTTTTGAAGGCAACTTCGTGTTTTTCATATGATGCATGTCTCATTTATGCCACTGCCGCGCTTGACCTCGGCGCCGGCCGGGGCCACATCCGCGCAATGGGTGCGCCATTCTGGAAAACCAAGACGCTCGAGGCGATGACGCCGGCCGAGTGGGAATCGCTTTGCGACGGCTGCGGCAAATGCTGTCTGTCGAAGCTGGAGGACGAGGATACCGGCGAAATCTACTGGACGAGCGTCGGTTGCCGGCTGTTCGACGCCGAAAGCTGCCGCTGCGCCGACTATGCCAACAGGCTGGCGCGGGTTCCGGACTGTGTCGGGCTGACGCCGCAGAATGTGCGCACCATCCGCTGGCTGCCCAGGACCTGCGCTTATAGGTTGATCGCGGAGGGGCATGACCTCTACTGGTGGCACAGGCTGGTTTCGGGAAGCGCCGAAACCGTGCACGAGGCCGGCATCTCGATCCGCGGACGGGTCAAGGCCAGCGAGACCGACCTTGCCGAGCCAGACGACTATTTCGACTATATGCTCGACGACGAACCCTGACGGGTTCGCTGACGAACCCGGATGGTTCGCATCTTGATGACGAATCTGGATGGTTCGCATCTTGACCGGCCTTGAACCGATTTTCGCCGCAAACCGGTAGGAAATACCACGCGCCGGAGCGGCCTCGGCCGGAACCGGCGGGGCCGTGGGGCGTTTGGGGTCCGGCCGCCCGCAACCGATGACTTGCCAGATGAACCGAAGATGAATGGACGGTTCGCAGACAGTTCAGACAGGCAGGCGCATTCTCGCACCATCGGTTCACCAGACGGGCGAGAGCCCTCAACAAGGAGAGAAGACAATGCTCAACACCATCAAGACGGCAGCCCTTTCGGCGCTTGTCGGCCTCGGCGCGCTTACCGCCATCCCCGCCGCCCATGCTGACAGCCTCTACCTCGGCTTCGGCAACAACCAGGATCCGCGCTTCGGCGTCTATAGCGGTGACGACGACGATGGCTATCGCCGTGATCGCGAGTGGCGCCGCCGCGGCTGTTCGCCGGACCGCGCGCTGGACAAGGCCGAGCGCATGGGCCTGCACCGCGTCCGCATCGTCGACATCGACCGCCGCACGGTCAAGGTCGCGGGCCGCCAGTACGGCGATCGCGTGGTGGTGGTGTTCGCCAATGTGCGCGGCTGCCCGATCATCTATCGCTGAGGAACACAAGCCGGCCCCGGCTTGAACGCCTAGCAGAGCCCCTTTCCGCCAGGGCGGAAGGGTGCGGCTCAAGAAGAACCCCGGAGGACTGGTCCTCCGGGGTTTTTCATGCGCAGCAGGCGCCGGTCGCAACCGGCCGGATCCTGCGTCCGGCCCCGCCAGCGCAGGCCGGCCGGACCACGCTCACTTCAGTTCGAAGGTGACGGTGACCTGCACGGCGTAAGAATTCTCGCCCGCCTGCACCGGGACCGACGCGCCCGCGGCATCGAAGGCCTTGGCGTTGATCGGCATCGGCGGCGGCGCGATGTTCTGGTCGGTGATCTCCAGGACCCGCCCCAGGTTGACCCTGGCGGCGTCGGCAAGCGTCTTGGCTTTGGCCATGGCATCGGCGACCGCCTTCTTGCGAGCCTCGGTGACGGCGGCGGACGGGTCTTCGTTGGAGAAGGTGATGCCACCGCCCTGGTTGACACCGAGCGACACCGCCTTGTCGAGGATTTCGCCGGTCTTGTCGATGTCACGAATGCGCACCGAAAGCGTGTTGGTCACCTGGTAGGCGACCAGTTCTGCCTCCTGGCTGCCGTCCGGCTTGTTGGTGTAGTTGTAGCGCGGATTGATCTGGATGCCCGCCGTCTGCAGGTCGCGGTCCTTGATGCCGGACGACTTCATCGCCGCGATTACCGCCGCCATGGCGTCGTTGTTGGCGTCGAGCGCGGCACGCGCGGTCTTGGCCTCCCGCATGACGCTGAGCGTCAACAGCGCGAGATCGGGGGCGACGGTCGCCTGGCCTTCGCCCGACACGACGATGCGGGGCGTGGCTTGCGAATCGGCGGCGCCAGCCACCGCCGGGAAGGCGATGGCGGCAGCAAGCGCCAGCGGCATGAGGGGCAAAAGATGTCTGGTCATGAAAATCTCCTCGGTCTGCGAACCAGTCGCATCTGGCAACTAGAGCGCGAATATGGGCTGATTTGGGCGATCGCTGCCAGCCCGCCCGGAAAGCCTTGTGCCGATGAGGGAAAAACACTAAGCCAGCCGCGTGGGGCCTGTAGCTCAATGGTTAGAGCCGGCGGCTCATAACCGCTTGGTTGGGGGTTCGAGTCCCTCCGGGCCCACCATTATCGTTATTTATCAATGCTTTAGAGGGTGGTTCGCCACGAGGTTCGCCAATAGGTTCGCCAAGCATCGGCTTGCGCGTCACGAGGCGTACGACTCGATCCATCCCCTGGACGGCCAGCCGTACCTGCGATGCCTCGCGCGAATAGAGCTCCGCATGATCGATATCGTCGTGCCCTAGTACCTCCATGAGCTGTCTGGTTGAGGCCTCGGCCTCCGCCAGATAAACACCGAGCGACTTCCTCAGACCATGAAGAGTCAGACCCTTCGGAAGACCGGCGAGCTTGCACCAATGCGCCATCATCCCAGTCAGTGACTTGGCTGAGAATGGCTCACCATAGCCGTTGACCAGAACGGTCTCGCCGCGCCTGTCGGCCGCATCCAGGATCTCAGTCAGCATTGGTGTGATCGGCACGAAAAGCCGCTTGCCGCCAGTTCGTCCCTTGTTCTTGCCCTGAACAATATCGAACCCAACGAAATGACGCTCGACGCCATCGATGAAGACACGTCGGGTCACCCTCTGGTCCCAGCGAAGGCCCGCGACGTCGCCGCGGCGGTTGCCTAGCCAAAGCGCCAAACCGTAGCAAGTGCGTGCCGCTGTGCCGAGCTGCCAACGGTTTTCGAATTGCGCCATCGCTTCGCGCGACCAGGCTTTCCAGCCGCTATAGGCGGGCCGCCATTCGACCGCCGCTGTCGGATCGATTTCGATCCAGTCTTGCCGCAGCGCGACATAGACCAGCTTACGTATGCCCACCAGCAGGTGCTTGGCCTTATGGGGGGTGGCGATGAAGCGGCCAAGAAGCTCTTCAATATGGATACGTCTAAGGTTCTTAACCGCTACATCCCGCCAGATGAGCGGGTGATCAGGGACCACTCGCAGTTCTAGAAATTCTTCGATCAGCCGCGAGTTCTTGCGCTTGCTGGCTTCATCAAGCGCCAACCACTTGACCGAGATCTTCAACCGTTGAAAGGCCGCTCCAAACGTGCCGGGCAGAGCGGCTCCAGGCATACGGACGACGGGAGCCTTGGGGACTTTCCGGCCCTCGACCGCTGCTTGGTAGGCCTCCTTGAAACCCGCTTGATTGGGGGCCGGCAGACTAAGCACACGCTCCTTCGTCCGATAGCGCCAGCGAACTTTGCCATGGCGGTCGGTGTAGGAGGAGAGGCCGGGATGTTTGTCGGTCATGGCAGATGAATCTATTCCCTGCGATGATTCCCTTGCAACAGGAAGTCGACGATATTCTCTTCCTCGTCTCCAGGTAGTTCGGTAAAGGCGGCTTCGAGTTTTAAGCGATCCCAGATCACGCGGCTGTCAACCTTCTTCGGCTTTGGCATGCGGCGGTCAGCGACCATTTGGTCGAATTTAGTTGCGCCCACGCCAATGTACCGGGCGGCCTCTTCGCGTGAGAGGCCGAGAGGAGGATAGGAGAGGGGGTCGCTTTTCATGTCGGCACTCACGTGCAGTGCCCACGGCTTTGCACGCAGGCTTCTATGCAGCGACCAGGATCTACATCTTGTCGGATACTTCCAAAAGAGAGATGATCTAAGTCTGCGGTGAATGGCGGTCGGAGCGTATAAATGGGATGGTTGCCATTGCAAAGTGACGTCAGGGTTAGCTCCGACGACCGTTACATCGCGAGACTAGCAAATGGGCTACCCTGCCTTGCGAGCGAGAGGCGATTTCATAAATCATCCGCAGCGCAGGCTTGATCGACGATCCTTTTTGGATGGGCACCATCTCCTTGTTGTGCGAAAGCGTGACTTAGCCCGCCTTTAAAGGCAAGTGCTTGTTTTTATTGCATGCCGCCGCACTCAAAGGTCAAGCCAATAGGGGCGAGCAGGCCTCGTGACCCTCATGGCAGACCCAAGCTTACATTTCGCCAAAGAGGACCATTGCTCCTGCCTTTAACCGCTCGCAGCTTCAAAGCCGGTCCCCGCAACCACTTTCATCATAAATCAATAACCGTCCCGGTCTAACCGGGGCGGTTTTTGCGTTTTAAGGGCACGCAATCGCCGCGGCGCGGAAGAGGGCGCATCACCGCTCCGAGAAAGTCGCGCGAAACGGGAACAAGAGCAGCGCGCCTAGGCGTGATGTAACGCGCCTTTATTGTATAGCCGCTCCGGGACTGGTCGTCACCAAGCTGCGCACAAGGCTCCAGGCAGAGCCTTGGTTTTCGCCGCCGAAGGACGGCGCATAGCGCTGCGCCCGGCGCAGCCGAATCGTCCCAGTGCCACTACCAGCGGCCTCTCCAGTGGCGATAGCAGTCGACCAACTGCCGGCGAATTTCCGCCGCAACACTCGAGATGCGGGCAAGCAAGCCCGGGCGCTGGAGGATATGTTTGGCGGCATCGCGGCGATCGCGCGCCTGCACGGCCGCGATGACTTCAGGCGCCATGCCCGGCGCCCATGAAACTCGGTTGCCGCTGATCCAGTAATGCGATTGGCAGGGAAAACTCCAGTTGCCAACGGACGGGATCAGGGAGACCTTCCCGTCCTTTTCAACAAGGCGCCACTTCGCCGGGTTCAGCGGCGTCACGACCTCACGCCCGCACCCGCAGCAGCACAGGTGCGAGGCGGTTGAATAGCGGCGGGAAATATAGATGACGCCCACCTCCAGCTCATCGGGAATGAAATCGACGAAGGAGGGCGCCAGGAGATTTGTTCCGCTCATGCCGCACTCTCGTGCACGAACTCGCCGGAGCCGATGGAGTAGCCGGTGTAAAAATGCGGCCGGGACTGCCGGTAGATGCCGAAGTGCTGTTTCCAGGCCATCACGGCGATGACCGCATTCAGCGAATTCAGCTCTGCGATCTGGATGTTTGTGGCGTACTCGTTGGCACCGCCGTCATCGTCCGCATAGGAGATATGAGGCGCGGCCGCTTCCCTTGTATCGGGTGTGCTCGTCGTTAGCCGGACGATCCCGCCCAGCTGGCCTTCGTGAAGAACGACCCCCATGCCGACTTCGGCGAACGGCGTGCCGTTCGCGATAAGCCGGTCGATCACGACCCGCTTCACCGGCCCCCTGTCGATACAGACGAACACGAAGTCGAGGCCGTCAAGGAGCGCGACGTTCGTTTCATCGAGGTAAACGTCATGCGCGACGATACCCTTGTGCATGTTCGAATACAGGGTCGCGAAATACGCCACCTTCTGGGGCTTGATTTCGAGGTCTTCGAGCGATGGGGCGCCTGGCGCGCGGAAAGCGTTGTGCTGGGAGAACACATCGCCGTCAAAGATATGGATTTGCGCCGCGGCCGTCTTCGTCACCAGGTCGAACACATAAGCGCCGGTGCCGCCCATGCCGAGGATACCGATTTTCTGGCCGGCCACCTTGCCGTTTACTGCCCCAATGCCGGCGCGGCTGGTGGCGGTGTCGACATACTTGAACACGCAGGATTCGTCGTCCGCCGCGATCGCCTGATAGGTGCGGGCCGTCGCGACAGGATCGACCTTGGTCGCTTCGCCGGCGATGCGGCCGATATAAGTCGTCATCTTGTGATGGTAGTCGCGGTAGTGCGCCTTGGCGGAAAACGTATGATCCGCCTTGACCCCGTCCCCGAAATCCTGGGGCGCTGAGGAGTTCTGGATCGCCGTGATCTTGCTGCCGTCACTGTGGCAGGGGTGCTCCCCGGTCCAGTAGGCGACATGATCGGTGGGCTTCACGGTCTTGTCGCCGGACAGCTCGAGTTTCGAGATCAGGATGCCGAGACGGACGGTTCCCGACGTATCGACATACGGAACGTTCCTGACGAGCAGGTAGCCGCCCCGTATGTCAAGGTCGTAACCCTCGTTCTGCATCCGGAGAAGGTCTGGACTAAGAGCGATTGGTCGACGTGACATCGAATTCCATCCCTTCCTTGATTTTCACCGACTGGCCCTCGACCAGCGTGCCCGACGGCTTGTGGCCGTGACCGCGGGTGTACTGGACGGTGTACTGGATGCCGTCGCCGGTCGGGGGATTATCGAAAGCCAGGGCAACGACCTCTTCAAAGGTCAGCTCTTCTTTCTTCGGGAGCGTCTTTTTGCGGCCGTTGACGATGATGGTCACCGTCTTCGGACGCTCTTCGGGGTTGAGGTCATTCATCGGTACATATCTTTCTGGCGCGTCGCGCCGTTTGAGGAGGATTGCGATTTCGCAATCAATTCGATATTATAATCTCGTGGGGGAAATTGCAAGTTCGCAATTGATTTAATTTTCGCAATTGGAGATACGATGACCGACCACTTCGACAGCGAAGCCTTCTACGCGGCGCTCAATGCCGCGCGTCTTGGTCGCCAGATGACGTGGAAGGAGGTCGCCGAGGAGGCAGGGGTCAACGCATCGACCCTGTCCAGGATCGGACAGGGTGCCAAGCCTGACGTCAACGGATTAGCGGCCCTGCTGACATGGTCGAATCTTAAGGCCGAGATGTTTATCCCGCGCGCAGGTCAGCAAGAAGCTGAACCGATCGCGCGTATCACCGCCTTGCTGCGCGCCGATCCGAAGCTGTCCGGCGATAAGGCGAAGCTCATGGAGGATATCGTCATCAGTACCTACAAGAAGCTGCGGGATGACTGACATTGAAGTTCAGGCACGGATTTAAGGCAGAGGCCAAACGTATCGCCGCCCGGGTCCGGGAAAAGGTCGGCCTGACGCCGATCTGTCCTATCGACCCCGTGCAAGTCTGCGCCCGCTTTGACATCCGTCTGCTCAAGCTGAGCGAGGTCGAGCCGGACTCCCCTTTTCTGCATGGCGAAAACCGGAAGTTCTTCTCGGCGGTGACCGTGCCGCGTGGCGGCCAGACAGCCATTCTGCACAACGACAAGCACCATGAGCACCGGCAGCGCAGCAACGTCTGCCATGAACTCGCGCACTGCTTTCTCGGCCACGGCTTCACACCGCCGCTGACGATCGACGGCGAACGGACGCACGACCGCGGTATCGAGGCCGAAGCAGACTTCCTGGCCGGCGTGTTGCTGCTGACGGACGAGGGCGCGATGCATGTGCTGCGCCGGAGGCTTACGGATGAAGCGCAACATCTCTACGGCGTGAGCGAGCAGATGCTGCAGCTTCGGCTGAACATGAGCGGCGCCTACATCCGCATGCGCCGCGCCGCCGTTTATTCGTAGCAGGTTCAGGTTCTGATCGGTATTTCCACGACGGGCCGCAGCGGCTCCAACTGGGTTGCGTACTTGCGTACAACCTGGTCGCAGAAATCCGCAATGCCTTTTGCCCGCACCGTCGCGGCCAGAGCATAGGGCAGCTTTTCAGCGGGCGTAAAGTTCCGGCCTTCGAGCCGAGAATTGTAGTGGATGTCAAAGCACGGATTGCGCAGGCTCGACCCCCGGAAGATGCGGCTGGCGTGCAGGCAGTTTTCCCATTTCCAAGCATCGCGCCGCAACTCCTCTTCCTCGCCGCCCGAACGGATGCTGGAGAAGAAGCTTTTTGAATCGGGGTGAAGCTGGTCGTCCGTCTTGAATTTGCCGTCATGCGGCCGGAACGTCACCTCCAGCCCGGCTCTCGTGTAGTTGCCAGGGTGGTGCGGATCGGTCAGACACTTGTAGGCGAGCGTCGCAATGATCTCGGCGTTGCCGACAATGCCGCCGTCCGGCAGCGGGATCGGGGCTCGAATGTATTTGGTCGGCGAAATGTCGCCCTGGTAGATCACGCGGATCGTGTCGTCGAGACAAGGTCAAGATCTGGGGCCACGCGATCGCCACAGGCTTCTGCCGCCGCAAGGCCTGTGTCGCAAGCCGGCGGTGATCATGCACGCCATGTGGAGCGACGGAACGTTCTATGTCGGCGGGTCCGCGGCGAACCGAAGCGATGCCGCCCCGCGCGCTCACATCAAGGATCGCAGGCTGCTGGGAACGCATCGATGAGCAGAAGATCGACAGTACAAACGCACGGTGCCGGCACTCTGACCGGCGCCATCTGACACTAGAGATCCGTCGGCGGATGAGGACCGATGCAGACCAGGAACGACGGAAGATGAACATCGCCGTACTCGGAATCGATCTCGGAAAAACGCTCTGCAGCCTGGTCGGTCTCGACCGCCAAGGAGCGGTTGTGCTGCGTCGTCGGATGCGCCGGCCATCCCTTGCTGCATTCGTCGAAAAGCAACCGCGCTGCATCATTGGCATGGAGGCGTGCTGCGGCGCTCATCACCTCGCTCGTCAGTTTACCTCGCTCGGATACGATGTCCGGCTGATGCCGCCAGAGTATGTGAAACCGTACGTGAAGTCGCACAAGAACGACGATCGCGATGCCGAGGCAATCGCCGAGGCGGCGACACGACCGACCATGCGCTTCGTACCGGTCAAGTCGGAAGAGCAACTCGATGTCCAGACTTTGCACCGTGCGCGCGAGCGACTGGTCGGCACGCGGACGGCCCTGATCAATCAACTGCGCGGTGTGCTGTTCGATCGCGGCATCGTCATCGCCAAGGTCGACCAAAGCTGAACCTGTGGCTGCGCGAGAACCCGCCGAACAACACGACCTTGACCGCCAGGATGCAGCAACTCGTTCACGACATGGTCGATGAACTGCACGCGCTCGATCATCGGATCAAGCAGCTCGACCACGAGTTTGAAGCGCTCGCCGAAAGCGATGAACGAGCCCGTCTCCTGCGCAGCGTGCCAGGCATTGGCGCTCTCAACGCAACGGCGCTGGCCGCAGCGGTCGGCGACGTGTCGGCGTTTGCCAAGGGGCGTGATTTCGCTGCCTGGCTGGGGCTTGTTCCACGTCAGATCACGACCGACGGCAAGCCGCGGCTGACGGGGATAAGCAAGCGCGGGAGCACCTACATGCGCGTGCTGTTGATCCATGGCGCGCGAGCGGCACTGCCATATCTGGCGCGAATGGACACCCAGCTCGGCGCCTGGCTGCAAGCGCTACTGCAGCGCGCCAAGCGCAACGTGGTGGTCGTTGCGCTCGCCAACAAGCTGGCCCGGATCGCCTGGGCAGTGATGTCAAACCAGCGCCCCTACGAAGCCGTGATGGCGTCCAACGGTAACGAGTTTGGTCGAGCGGGCGCGTCCCGGCAACTGCTCGGCCGTATGAAGTCTGCGGGAGGATGTACATAGAGATGGCCCAACGGTTGATCGGCGTTCGGCAAACCCGTCGGCAGGCAGCGGCCCTTTCGAGGTCGTGTATCTTGTTAGGAGCCGGGCGCGCGAATCTCCATCTTGGCAGGACTCCTGAAGCGTCGAGGCCGGATACATTGGTGCAGACCGGTTGTCCCACTCAAAACATTCCGCTTGCAGACGGTGCGGGCCATACATTGCCTGCGGCCGCGCCGATCGACAGACGGCCGGACCGCGCTCGATTGCCTGTGACGATGCACCGTCAGTCCGATGGAAAAGTGCGCCACGACGGTTCGAGCGCTGCTTTCGTGCAGCCGATTAACCCCGTCGCAGAGCGCGGAAGATTGCACGGCGCATCGGAACTCGACGCCAGAACGCGGCATCGTAGCACAGAGAATAAATTCGTATATTATCGCACAGAAGGAGAGGAACGACGATGTCTAGAAGACCACCGGAAGCACAACCGATTAAGATGGCTAGATAAAAGCCCGCACATTGTGTGCTGGCCGGTCGGTTGGTTTTTGGGGATTTTCAGGTGCCCTGCGCACATTGCGGTCATTCGGCGCAATGTGCGCCGAACGCCCAAGACTTTGTATCGGCATCCTCTTTTCCACGTTGCAGGACAACGGCATGGCACAGAGCGCGAGCTTCGCATCCGCCCCGGCCGCATCCGCTCGACCCGTGCCCAGCATGCGCAGGCCTTCATCGCGCAAGCGCCAGCCGTAGCGAAGAAGGCTGGCGGTGGCATCGCTCGCTCGGGGAAAAGTTTTCCGGTAGCCGCTCTAGGTGTGGAGCCTCAACAGGTTGTCCTCGGTTAGAGCGAGGCGACTGATAGGTTTTTGGACTTTAGGCTGCCATGTGGGCGATGCCAATTGTATCTGTGCAGCCAGACAGGCAGCTCGGCGGAACGGTGATCTGAAGTCGGATAGGCGATGGCATAGGCCCATTCGCGCAGCGCGGTCTGGATGAAGCGCTCGGCCTTGCCGTTGGTCTTGGGCGTGTAGGGTTTGGTGCGAATGTGCTTGAGGCAAGCTTGCGGCAGGCCTTGGCGAAGGCCTTCGACCTGTAGCAGGACCCGTTGTCGGTCATGACGCGCTCGACCACGATGCCCAAGCTGGCGTAGTAGGCGACCGCCGCCTTCAGGAAGGCGATAGCGCTCTCCTTCCTCTAGTCCGGCAAGACCTGCGAGAAGGCGACGCGCGAGGCGTCGTCGATGCAGACATGGACGAACTCCCCAGCCGACGCCGCGGCTGTTGGACTGGCCGACGCGATCGCCGGTGATGCGGTGGCCGACGCGCTCGAAGCGCCCGAGTTTCTTGATGTCGATGTGGATCATCTCGCTGGCTTCTCGCGCTCGTAGCGGCGCACCGGTTCGGCCGGTTCAGGCTGTGCGGTCCGAGAAGGGAGGAGGCCGGATGGCGGCCTTCCCGTCGAGTGGAGCAGGACCGGCACGACAAACTCTGTCAAAGTCACGGTGAACAGATATGAGGATATCCTTGGACGCGAAGCCGGACAGCCGCATACCGATCCCATGCGCTTGATCGTGCCTATGCTCCAGCGCTTCATGGCGACGGATGGCGGCTTCGCGAAAGCGAGAAAGCCTTAGCGTCGGACCGCCATGGGCGGCCGGTTCATGTCGCGTGCAATATCGTTTGCCGGGAGACAGTTTTCGAAGGCCGACCGGATTGCATCGAGAGACACCTCCATGGTGCTGGAAAGCGTCCTGCCTCTCTGCCAGATGGCCACGTAGTGATAGAGCGCAGATGGGTCGACCGGTCTTGCTTCCAATTCGAACGCTGAATACTCGCGTGCAATGATCTCGTTGGTGATGGATACGCCAAGGCCGGCCGAAACGAATCCAACCTCGTAGCCATTGGAGTCATATTCCACCAGTATGTCCGGCTCGACGCCGGCGAAGCGCAAGGCGTTGAAGTTCATCTGGTGCGACGCGAATTCCGGGTCGATGTCGACGATCGTTTCGCCTGCGAGGTCGCTGGCTTCGACACACGTCTGCCTTGAAAAGCGGTGCTTTGGATGAAAGATGCACACGTTGTGCGCCGAACCGATCGGCGCCCATTCAAACAGGCGAGGGTCCAAAGGCAGCCGAGAGATGCCAAGGTCGACTCGGCCGGACAGGATATGCTCGCCCACTTGGTGATAGTTTCCTGACAATTGATCGGACGCTCGAACCAGTCTTCGATCGGACTGTCGCGACGACCTTCGGCAAGGTCACGAAACCGAAGACCGCGGGTGCGGCAATCGCGATTTGTTGCCTCTCTTCGTTCTTCATCGCGAAGATCGACGCTTCCACGCGATCAAGGGATGTCAGCGCAAGTTCGACGTTGCGGAGGAGTTCCCACGCCTCTCGCGAAGGAAGGATGCGGTTGGTGGATCTCTCAAACAGCGTGATGCCGAGGAGCGCCTCGAGCTGCTTGATGTGCTGACTCACCGCCGGTTGGCTAATCCCGAGCGCGATAGCTGCTTGCCTCGTCGATCCGGCCCGCAGCACCGCGCGAAAGACCTGCAATTGTCGGAGCTTCAGGCCGCTCTGCAGCAACTCCATTTCGCGCCCTTCATAGGTTCGCATCTTTTGCAGGCGGAGGCGACAACGCCCTTCTTCCACGGGAACTATCCAGCGTTGGATCCCTAATCTCCCAAGGCTCAGATCTCGATGATATAAGGCATTCCAAACACCTTACAAGGTGTAAAATACACCTATAGGTGGCGGAGAAATCCGACCTGTCGATTGTGGACTCATGGTCAGTCCACGACAGATTCGAGCCGCGCGGGCATTGCTTGGTTGGTCGCAGCAGGAGCTTGCAGACAAAGCAATCGTATCGCTGAACGCGTTGGCCAGGTTGGAGAACGGAAAGGTGGACTCCCGGATCAGCACTCTACAAGCCATTGAGGCGGCGTTAACAAGAGCTGGCGTCGAATTCTTGTACGCTGGTCAAAAGGGTGAGGGTGTGCGGCTTCTAGATCCTCAGGCCTGACGGTGCAATTTCGTGGGACAAGGATTCAGTAAATCAAGCAGGATGGGACTACTCACGCGTTGTTTCGATTTTGTCGTCTCGGGAGCCGAAATGGGGCCGCCGTTCGAACGATATGCGTAGGCCGCTCGTCACCAGAAACTCACGGGCGCGATCCGTATCGCGCCTGCCGACATTCGACACCCAGTCCGAGAACAGGCGGACGGCACGCCGGTTCATATGTCGCGATGGGCAGACGAGCCAATATCCTGGAAACTCGATGACATCGAACTCGGTCGAAACGGGCACCAGGCTTCCCGCTGCAAGGTCCTCGAATGCAATCGAGGTGCTTTCCAGAACCACGCCCGCGCCGTCCTTTGCCAACTGGACTGACATGGAAGAACGGTCGAAACGATAGGGGTACGTCATTCGCGCACCCTGGATGCCGTTGCGTGGCAGCCAGTAATCCCAGCGGAAATAGGCCTTGACGCTGTCTATCAATCTGGCGTGACGAAGCTGTTGTCGCGGATCAGATGAAAGCGCCTGCAACTCGGCCAAATAGGATGGCGAACACATTGGCAAGATGAGATCGTTTACGACGCAGTCCGAATACAGGCCGGCCCAACCACCGTCGCCGTAACGCAGGTCGAGATCGATGACCTCCGTTTCGAAGTCGGAGAAGTTTGGCGTTGCGTCGACCCGCAAATTCCAGCTCGGAAACGCCTTGCTGAACTCGGCAAGCCGGGGGGCCAGCCACTTCTCGCCGAAGGAAGGGCTGACGCGAAGGCTGAGCTGAAAGGCCTCGCGCTGCCGCACGATGGAATTGCGAACCTCGCGGATGGATTCGAAGGCCTGAGTGGTCGTCTGATAGAGCCGTTCGCCGTCGATCGTCAGGGACAGGTGGCGTTTCTCGCGCTGGAACAGACGGACGCCAAGCTGGTGCTCCAGCAGCCGCAACTGCTGGCTGACGGCCGAAGGCGTGACCTGCAATTCCTGGGCAGCCTTTGCCACGCCGCCCAGGCGTGCAACAGCCTCGAAGTGAGCCATGGACTTGAATTTTAGGTCGGACATCGCTCTCAGCAGTTAAGCTCAGCTACACAAACAGTTAAGAAACGAGAATTGAGCCGGATGTCAATCGGTCGCATCATTCCTCAGGTCTCGGGAGGAGATGCAGGATGGAACCGGTCCAGAGCCTGGGCGGCGGCACAGTGGCCGCGGCCGGACAGGCATTCACCAGGGAGTCTTTGATCGAGGCTTCCAATGTCGAGAAGAGCTACGGCGCAACCCGTGTTCTGCGCGGTGTCGACTTTCAGGTCCGTTCCGGGGAAATTCACGCATTGCTGGGCGGCAACGGTGCCGGCAAGAGCACTCTTGTCCGCATCGTCACCGGTCTAACGCCTCGCGACGCCGGAGAGATCCGGTTTTCATCGGCGAAGACTAACAGCATCCATCCGATCATTGCCGTGGTCCACCAGGAACTGGCGTTGCTCCCCGAGCTCTCGGTCGCGGAGAATATCGGGATCGTGCATGCGAGGTCGGGTTTTTCACGGAGCAGCCATCGCCGTATGCGCGACGTTGCGCTGAACGCGCTCGATCTCATCGATCCGGCAATCGGGCGAGAGATTGTCGATCTTCCGGCGCGCAAGCTCTCTTTGCATGAAGGGCAGATCGTCGAGATCGCCCGTGCTCTTTCGACCGGTGCGGAGGTGTTGCTTCTCGACGAGCCCACCGCCAATTTGACCGCCGGTGAGACGGCCAAGCTGTTCTCCGTCCTGAAGCGACTGGTTCATGACGAGGGCATCGGCATCGTTTTCGTTTCGCACCGTATGAAGGAAATCCGCGAACTCTGCCATGTCTGCACTATTCTGCGGGACGGCATCACGGTGGTGAACGCTACCCCAGTTGCCTTGCTGAGCGATGCCGAGATCGTCCAGCAGATGGGGCAGCCGGCGCACGATGTGGCAGGACGGCTGAAGTCGAAGAAGGAGGTTCGCCAAGGCAGCCCAGTAGAGTTCTTGGGCCCGGACGATGCCAGGATGGAAATCTGGCCCGGCACCATACTAGGCCTTGCCGGCGCACCAGCGGGTCCGACCGGGCTGATCAATCCTCTGGTCGGTGCCGGCAGGGGTGCTGGCTGGCACGTCTCCGGCGAAGGTTTCAAAGGAAGCTTTTCATCGCCGTCGCAGGCGGCGCGCGCCGGCGTCGGCTTCATCTCGGGCGACCGGACGATGAAGGGGATACTCTCGCAGCTTCCGATCGTCGACAACGTGCTTGCCGCCCGCAGGGTTCGCGAAGGGCGGCAGATCGTTGGCGCGGCCGAAAGGCAGGAATGCCTTGATCTCGTCTCGGCACTGAAACTGAAGGCCGTTTCGATCTGGGATCTGCCGGCGTCGTTGTCCGGCGGCAACCAGCAGAAGCTTATCGTTGCCCGCTGGCTCGGCTTGCCCCTGCGTCTGGTGGTGCTGGAAGAGCCGACGCGCGGTGTCGACATCGGCACCAAGCACGACATCTATGCCCTGATCCGGCACATGGCGGACGCCGGCGCAATCATTGTCTGGTGGTCGACCGAAAACATCGAATTGCTCGAATTGTGCGACGCCATCTTCGCCTTCGACACCGATGGGCGCCCCAAAGGTTTCCTGTCCGAAGAGCGTTTCACCGAAGACGGGCTCGCGGAACTGACGGGGATGGCCGCATGACCGACGCAACCAACGGAAACGCGGCGGCCAAGAAGATCCGGACCACGACAACCCGCGCGCCTGGACTCTTGCTCTCCTATCGCACCGAGGCTGCGATTGCCGCCGCGATTGTCGCCCTGATGCTTGCCGTGGGCATGTTCGTGCCGGCCGCGCTCAGCATGGGCAATATGCAAAACATCATCCAGGCGGCAGCCCCGCTCATCATCATGTCGTTGGGCGTCTTCCTGGTCGTCCTCACGGGTGGTATCGACCTCTCGGTCGGTTCGGTCTTTTCCTTGACCGGAATGGTGACCGCTTTGGCGATGGCCAATGGCGCCGATGGCGTCACTGCCAGTATCGCCGGTCTGGCCGTCGGCCTGGTGTTCGGCTCCCTCAACGGGTTCCTCGTGACGGTCGTGCGACTGGCCCCCTTCGTCGTTACACTGATCACATACGCCGTTGCCGGCAGCCTTGCCTTCATCGTTACCAACGGCCGATCGATGCCGATCGGCGCGCCGGATTTTTGGCTCCTGAACTCCGGCGAACTCATCCCCTCGGTGCCCAACCATCTCCTGTTCTGCATCATCCTGATGGTGGTGCTGGAGTATGTGCTGCGCAAGGTCGTCCTGGGGCGTTGGTTCTATGCCGTGGGCTCGTCGGCAGTGGCTGCCCGGCTGCTCGGCATTCCGGTGCTGCGCATCAAACTCGCGGCCTATGTGATCTCCGGCTTGCTTGCCTCTTTCGCCGGGCTGCTGACGGTCAGCTACATCCTCAACGCCGAGGCCACGGCAGGGTCCAGCCTGATGCTGCAAGCGATTGCCGCTGTCGTGATCGGCGGAGCCAGTCTCTTTGGCGGGACGGGCAGCGCGATAGGGGCAGTGTTGGGTGCGCTCATGATCACCTGCATCCAGAACGGCGTGAACCTCATCGGCGTGAACAGCTTCTGGCAGGGGTCTGTTACGGGCGCCGCCATCCTGCTTGCGGTGCTGATCGACCGCTTTAGCAACAAGAACCGACTCTAGATCATCAACGGGAGGAACTAAGATGAAGACCAAGACAATCCTGCTTGCGGCAGTGGCAACCGCCTTGGCCAGCGCATCCTATGCGCAGGACAAGAAAACAGTTGCCTACATCGCCCCTTCGCTGGACATCTCATACTGGCAATGGGTGGGCTACGGCGTGAAGGAGAAGGCCAAGGAACTTGGCATGGACTATGTCGAGTACACCTCGGAGAACTCGCCGGCCAAGCAGATGGACAATGCAAGGACGGCCGTGACCAAGGGGGTGTCGGCCATCGTGATCGGTCCCGTCAGTTCCACCTCGACGCCGCCGCTCCTCGACTATCTGGCCAAGCAGAAGGTTCCGATCGCGTTCGCCGGCATCGGGCCGCAGCCGGGCCTCACCAACTACACGTCCTCGGTTACCGCGAACAATTACGACACCGGCAAGGCGCAAGGCAAATTCACCTGCGAACTCGCCAAGGAGCGTGGCGGCAACAAGGTGGGAATGCTGTCGCTGCCGCAGGACAGGGAGAACGCGCAGAAATATCTGAAGGGTGCCAAGGAAGCGTTCGCGGCGAATGGCTGCGATCTCGTCCAGATGCTCGAAACGCGCGGTCTTACAATAAACGAGGCTGTCACGCAGGCAAACGATCTGCTGACCGCCAATCCCGACATCAAGGCCATTTACGGCATGTATGACGAAGCCGGTTCGGGTGCCGCCAAGGTGGTAGAGACCCGCGGCCTGACCGGCAAGGTCGGTATCACGGTCGCAGATGGATCGCCGACCACCATCGCGCTGCTGAAGAAAGGGGCGATCCAGGGCATCTTCTTCCAGGAAGCGGTGGGCCAGGGCATCGATGGAACGCAGCAGGTCTACAATGCGCTGACAGGCGCGCCGGTGACCCAGGACCTGGCTCTGGTGATGCCGCTCGTCACCGCGGACAAAGTCGACAGCCCCGAGGCGCAGAAGGTCATCGCCCGCGTTTTCCCACCAAGCAATTGAGCATCACGAGAGTGGACCTGCCGGTCGACCGGCGGGTCCACGCCCCATCAAGGAGCAAAATCGTGACCGAACTGCCGTTCATCGATCCGCACCATCATTTGTGGGATCTGGAAACCCACTACTATCCTTGGCTCACAGACGGTGTGAAACCGGCGGCCTTCGGCGACTATGAGGCGATCCGCAAGAGCTATCTGCTGGACGATTATCTCGAAGACGCCAGGAACCAGAACCTGGTGAAATCAGTGCACCTGGATGTTGGGTTCGACCCTCGAGACCCGGTTGGGGAGACGCGCTGGTTGCAGGGGATCGCAGACAAGCGCGGCTTTCCGCATGGCATCGTCGGTTACGCCGACCTATCCAAAGCCGATGTCGGCGAACTTCTCGACCGGCATATGGAGTTTGCGAATTTCCGGGGCATCCGGCAGTCGATGAACTATCATCCGGACCCGGCCAAGACCTATCAGACTCGACCGGAAATCAGTCGGACGCCTGAATGGCGTCGAGGCTTCCGCGAACTGGGAAAACGCGGGCTGAGCTTCGACCTGCAGCTCTACTACCCGCAGATGGGCGAATTTCTAGAACTCGCGCGTTACTTTCCAGACGTCCAGATCATTCTCGATCACACGGGGATGCAGGTAGACGGCCCGGATCATTTCGACGCCTGGAAAAGGGGGATGCGGCAGTTGGCGCGGGCGCCGAATGTCGCCTGCAAAATTTCCGGGCTGGGCATGGGCGACTGGTCATGGACCACGGCGTCGATCCGCCCTTATGTCGAAGAAGCGATAGCGGCCTTCGGCGTCGAGCGCTCGATGTTCGCGACGAATTTTCCGGTCGACAAGCTGTTTTCGAGCTTCGACGCCATCGTGAACGCTTTCAAGGAAATCACGATCGCCTATCCGCACGAGGAGCGGCTCGCCTTGTTTCACGACAACGCTGCTCGCTTCTACCGGCTCTAGATCATCCACCGAGAGAACTGAAAGTGCAGGAGACTTCGACATGTTGCTGAAGGGCAAGTCCGCGGTTATTTCGGGCGCCGCGAGCCCTCGGGGAATTGGCCGTTCCACTGCGACGCTGATGGCGGAGCACGGGGCGCGCATTGCAATACTCGACCTTGATGAAGGGCAAGCGCGTGATGCCGCCGCGTCGCTCGGTGGCCAACATATCGGCCTCGCCTGCAATGTCACCGACCTCGACGCGTGCAGGAAGGCTGCCGCCGCGGTGAGCGAAGCCTTCGGCAGGGTCGACGTGCTCTGCAACAATGCCGGCGTAACGCAGCCGGTGAAGACGCTGGAGATCGGCCCGGCCGACTGGGACCGCGTCCTCGACGTCAATCTGCGCGGCGTCCTCTACCTCAGCCAGGCCTTCATCCCGCACATGCGCGACAATGGCGGCGGTTCGATCATCTGCATGTCGTCGGTTTCCGCGCAACGCGGCGGGGGCATCTTTGGCGGCCCGCACTATTCCGCCGCCAAGGCTGGCGTGCTCGGGCTGGCCAAGGCGATGGCGCGCGAGTTCGGCCCTGACGGCATCCGCGTCAATTGCCTGACCCCCGGCCTGATCCAGACCGACATCACCGGCGACAAGCTGACCGATAGTATGCGCGCCGACATCGTCAAGGGAATCCCGCTGAGCAGGCTTGGCGACGCGCGCGACGTGGCGGGGGCCTATCTGTTCCTGGCATCGGACCTAGCCAGCTACATCACCGGCGCGGTGATCGATGTGAATGGCGGGATGCTGATCCATGGTTGATGCGGCATCTGAAACCGAGATGCCTCGAGCCGGCAGCAATGTGGGCCTTGCTGAACGTGCCTATCGCATCCGCCGGCATGCCGTGCGCATGGGGGAAGTCCAGGGCCAGGGCTATGTCGGGCAGGCGTTGGGAGTGGCCGACGTGCTTGCCGTCGCCTACTTCCATGCCTTGCGCTACCGACCGGAGGACACTCTGTGGGAGGAACGCGACCGTTTCCTGCTGTCCATCGGCCATTATGCGATAGCGCTTTACGCGGCATTGATTGAAGCGGGCGTGCTGCCTGAAGAAGAGCTCGCAACCTACGGCACCGATGACAGCCGCATGCCGATGTCTGGCATGGCGGCGTACACGCCCGGCATGGAAATCACCGGCGGATCACTCGGCCACGGCCTCGGCATTGCGGTTGGCATGTGCCTGGGGCTGAAACGCAAGCGGAGCGACAGCCTCGTCTACAATCTCTTGTCCGACGGTGAGCTCGGAGAGGGCTCGACTTGGGAGGCGGCAATGTCGGCGGCCCACCATAGGCTCGACAATCTCATCGCCATCGTCGATTTCAACAACCAGCAGGCCGACGGTCCGTCGACGGCCATGCTGTCCTCCGAGCCGGTGACCGACAAATTCGAGGCGTTCGGCTGGCATGCGCAGCGCGTGGACGGCAACGATATCGACGCGGTGCGCGAAGCATTCGACTGCGCTCGCTCACTCAAGGAGCCGCGACCCCGTATGATCATCTGCGACACACGCATGGCGAAGGGCGTGCCTTTCCTGGAATCCCGCGACGTAACGCATTTCATTCGCGTCGAGCCGCATGAATGGGCGCTGGCGCTCGAAGCTCTGGAACAGGGACGTCCGCTGTGAGGTTGTCAAAATTCGAGCCGCGCTTCGCCGTGAACGAAAGAGAGCGCAAGACCACATCCGCGATGATCGCCTCGATCGCGCCGGATGGCGTTTTGACGCGCAACGCCCCATTCGGTCATACATTGGCCCGCCTGGCGCGTAGCAGATCGGAGATTGTCGGGCTGACGGCCGACCTCGGTAAATACACCGATCTCCATGTTTTCGCGCAGGAGCATCCGGACCGCTTTTATCAGATGGGCATGGCGGAGCAGGTGCTGATGAGTGCGGCTGCCGGCCTGGCGCGGGAAGGCTTCAAGCCCTTCGCGACGACCTATGCCGTCTTCGCCTCGCGTCGCGCCTATGATTTCATTTGCATGGCGATCGCCGAGGAGAATCTCGACGTCAAGATCGTCTGCGCGCTGCCGGGCTTGACCACGGGATATGGCCCCAGCCACCAGGCGACGGAGGACATCGCCATCTTTCGCGGCATGCCGAACCTGACCATCATAGATCCATGCGACGCACTCGACATCGAGCAGGCCACCGAAGCTATCGCGGACCATAAGGGACCCGTCTATATGCGGTTGCTGCGCGGCAAGGTTCCGGTCGTGCTCGACGATTACGACTACAGGTTCCAGATCGGAAAGGCGCGGCTGCTGCGCGAAGGCGAGGACGTGCTCTTCATTTCCAGCGGTCTGATGACTATGCGTGTCCTGGAGGCGGCAAAGGCGATGGAGGCAGACCGGATCGGCTGTGCGGTCCTGCACGTACCGACAATCAAGCCGCTCGATGCCGAGGCAATACTGTCCGTCGCGCGCAAGCCCGGGAGGTTGGTCGTCGTTGCTGAAAACCACACGATCATCGGTGGGCTCGGCGAAGGCGTTGCGGCTCTCCTCATGCGCGAAGGCGTGCACCCGGTCTTCCGGCAGATAGGCTTGCCGGACGAATTCCTCGATGCCGGTGCACTGCCGACCCTTCACGATCGATATGGGATATCAACGGCAGAGATCGTGGGGCGTGTCCGGGTGTGGTTGCAATAAATCCACCGCTTGACGGCCATAACCGCGTCTCGCGTCGGCGACTGTGGCGGATCAAGCCTTCTCCCGACGCACCGAGCGTGCTGAAACTGCGATGGCGATGAACGCCAGCAGGATGATTAGGAAGCTGCCGGTCAACGACCCGACATGGGCGATCAGGCCGAGCAAACCCGGCCCCAGCAGCAATCCGGCATATCCCATCGTTGTCACGATAGACATTGCGCGAGCGGCCGATGTGCCTCCCGCGCGTCCAGCGGCTGCAAAAAGGGTCGGCACGACGTTGGCAAGGCCAAGACCGCACACCGCGAGCGCAACCAGAACAACGGGAAGATTGCCGCCCATCAGGATCAGTACGAGCACTGAACCCGCGCAGATCATTGTGCAATAGCTCAACATCGTCATCTGACCGATGCTGTTTGCGATGAAGTCACCAAACAGGCGGCCTGTTGCCATCATGGTTGCAAATGCCGCGAAGCCATAGGCGCCTGTGCTTTCTGCGCCGCCGGATCGCGTCACGATGTATATGGCGCTCCAATCCATCATCCCGCCCTCGGCGAGCATCCCCAGGAATGCGAGGCCGCCAAGCAGGTAGAGATGGTTCGTCAAAGCGCTGTCGAACTTGCCGTCCGTCGCCTCTGTCGCGTCCGCAGGGCCGTCTAACCGGGCTGCATTGTTCCACCCCGTGCAAGCGACAAGTGCGACTGCCGCCACACCGGCCCCCGTGACGCCAAGGCATACGCTCAAAGCGCCACCGTGGGACAGTATTTGACCGACCACAAACGCGCCGGCCAAGCTCCCGAAACTGAACACGGCATGAAACGACGACATCACCTGCCGGCGCATGCGACGCTCCAATGCCGAGGCATCGATATTCATCGAAACGTCGAGCGTTCCAAACCCGGCCCCCGCAAGGAACACAATCGCCGCCAGCGGCCAGGCGTCCCCGACATAGGGCAGGGCCGTCAGGGTTGCCCCAAACGTGATCGATCCCACCAGGCTTAGTACGCTGCTCGGGACAATCGCTATCAAGCGGGCGATATTGGTCATCATCAAAATGGCGCCGAGAGCAAAGCAGATCAGGACTAGCCCGAGTTGCCCTTTGTCCAGATTCATTTGAATGCTGAGGACCGGAAGGGAGGAGGCCCAGGCCCCGATCCCGATGCCGCCGCCGAGGAAGAACAGACTGCAAAAGAAGCGGCTGCGTCGGATGCCTTGGGAAATCGTCGAGACATCGTTCACTATCGTAGGCCTCTGGTCTGCATGTCATCATCACCGGCGTGCTGGCCAGCGAGCGCGTGAGGCTGGTCCTCGGGGCGGAGCCGCGTTCCTACTTGCCCTGTTGGATAAAGTTCGCGGTCCTCTCGCCGATCATGATGCACACAGCATTGGGGTTGCCGGATATCAGCGTTGGCATGACCGAAGCATCCGCCACGCGGAGTCCTTCGATACCGTGGACGCGAAGCTCGGAATCAACGACGGCCATGCCGTCCTTGCCCATCCGGCAGGTGCCGGCGGGATGCAGCGCCGGATGCGCGACCTCCTGGCAGAACTTTCTCACCTGGAGTGGCGTCGCTGTGCCCGCGGACGGGATCTGCCTTGAGGCAATGTAGCGGCGGATGGCGGGCTGCTCCATGATCTCGAACGCGCCCATCGTGCCTTCAGCCACGGCATCGAGATCGTAGGTGTCGGAAAAATATCGCGGTGCAACGCGTGGATTATCGTAGGGATCGGCGCTTCTCAGCGTCACTTCCCCTCGAGACCGCGGCCTGATCTGCCCAAGATTGATGGTGCAGCCATTCCCACCCGGGACGGCGTCGACGCCTTCCTCGATGCCGGCTCCCACGACCATGAAGTATTGCACATCCGGGATGGCCTCGCTTGTATTGCCCCACCAGAACGCTCCCCCTTCGATGAGGTTCGACGAAGCGGGACCATCCCTGAACAGGAGGTAGTTCAGACCGGCAGCGGCCTTCCAGTGCGGCTTCTTGTATTTGTCGTAGCTGTGGGGTCCGTTCAACTGATAGACGAGAGATATCTCGATATGGTCCTGGAGGTTCTGCCCGACGCCCGGCAGGTCAGCAACAACAGGAATGCCATGTTCGCGCAGAGCGCCGGCGGGCCCAATTCCCGACAACATCAGCAATTTCGGCGAGGCAATCGCACCCGCCGACAGGATCACTTCGCGACTGGCCATAACCACCCATTTGCGGCCTTTTGCTACGTACTCCACACCGACGGCACGCCCCTTCTCGACGATTATTCGCGTGACAGTGGAACCTGTTCGAATCTGTAAGTTGGATCTGTGCCGGGCGGGCTTGATGAAGGCCGTTGCGGCGCTGCTTCGCCGATTATTTTTGGCGGTGATCTGGTAAAGACCGCAGCCGGCCTGGTCGCCCGAATTGAAGTCCGGATTATAGGGCAGCCCGGCCTGCTGACACGCCTGCAGCCAGGCACGTGTGAGGGGGTGGATGTGGTCGATGTCGGAAACGCCTAGCGGTCCGCCCACCGCGTGAGCCTGATTGCAGAAACGGTTGTTGTCTTCGGAACGCAGAAAGAAGGGCAGTACATCGGCGTAGTTCCAGCCATCCGCACCGAGCGCTTCCCACCGCGCATAGTCGGACGGAGCGCCGCGGATATAGATCATCGCGTTGACTGAACTGCCGCCGCCCAGCACCCGGGCCTGCACCATGGTCGGCTGCTCGCTTCGCGATTGGCTTGAGGTCGGTTCCCAGGCAATTCGTTTCAGGAGCGATCCTTGAGCAGTCTTGTAGTAGGCACCCGGTATATGGATGTAAGGATTGAAGTCGCGCGGCCCCTCCTCCAACAGGAAGACCGAGGCATCGGGATTTTCCGAAAGCCGCGAGGCAATCACGCAGCCAGTCGAGCCGCCGCCAATGACGATGTAGTCACATTTGGTTTGCATCACTTCTTCCTGCGGACGTATGCCCCAGAGAGCCGAGCCATGCGATGTCATCGGTCATATCCTAAAAAGCGGCCCCGGTTTCAGGGCCAGGGCGCCGCCGTCAATGTTCGATTCACTGCGGCGAACCTCGACAATGCCGAGGCATCGGCCGCTAGTAGGCAAACATCGGGCATCGCTGACAAGTTCGCAGGATGGCGAACTTAGACGCAACATGACGCGCCGGGAGAGGCGTCGCTCCTTGGCTCAGGCATGGACGCCCGGCAGGTTTGGCCGTCCGGGGCGATGGTTGGAAAGCAGATGGCGCCAGTGCCAGTATCGCGGGTATGAAGGCCTTCGCAGGGCGACGCATAATGGGCGTCAGGTCACGACAAGAATCGTCACAACGCGCACTTCTTCCAACTGCCGCATTGTGGTCTGGTATGGCGAAAGTCACCCTCAGGATGGACCAAAACCGTGCCCAACCAAACGAGAGATCTTTCGTTTGCCGATGACTTCATCTTGGCCAAACTCGTGGAGGATGTCCGCGACTATGCCGTTGAAGACGCGGTCGTTGTGAACATCAGCCCCAGCGCCATGATCACCGGGGACGAGCATCCGGCAATCGTGCCCGCCTGGAAGTCGACATGGCTGAAGGGCGGACAAATCAAGTCCGCGGACCGAGCGGCTATCCTCAAAGTGCGAAAAGCTACCAATCTTGGCGGCTGCATGTTTCGCGGTTGGGACTGGCTCGGCAATCGCATCAAGAGCTTTCCGCGCGATACGCCGCTGTTCATTTCGTCGCAGGATGAGATCGGTACGGTGTCGACCGACCCGCTGGTCTTCACCAATGAACGTGCCGCCCCAGGATCGCCGCAGACGTTTACCCTCAAGCTGAACCTGTGGTGGTCGCCGGGCGATACGGACTGCTTCATCCACAACGAGCACCCTTTCCTGGAAACGCATACCCAGATCCACGGCAGCGGACGCATGCAGAAGTTTCGACTGCGCGACGAAGCCACGATTTACGAAGACGTGGTTATGCCTGTCGGATATTCGCACGACCCATTTTGCCGGGTTACCGGCAAGAACCAGTGGACCTACCCCTGGCATCGCTACTACGCGGATACCGACTCGGTCTGGCTGGCCATAGAACTTCATCCCTGACAGCTGACAAAGGCCGTGCTTACTCACCAGCCTTCCAATTCCGTCGCGACCCTGGATCAGCCATGTCTCCGTCGGCCATTCCAGGCTGGATCCTGCATAGGGGCCGACCGCCACTGCGTTGGATCGTGCCCAGGCTGGTGGCAGGCTCTCGGGCTTAAGCGTGGATATGATCAGAGCGGCGCACCGCTTGGCACGCAACTGTAAGTGAAAGGAAGCACTGATGAAACTCGACAGCTTACTCGTTGAGGGCACGGACAATGGCGACGCGACAGTCAAGGGCGATCTGGTGCGGTTGCGTGCCAACGGAAAGACCGATTGGTTCTTCGCACCAGGGGGCAAAAGCCGGATGGCAAATGTCACGCGACTGGTGGGCGAGGTCGAAGACAAGCATTTTGCATTGTCTGCAAAGGTATCCGTCGAATTCGCCTCCCCCTTTGACGGTGGCGCCCTCTTCATCGAGTGCGACGGCGACAACTGGGCGAAGATCGCCTTCGAGTTCTCTGCCGCGCGCAAGCCGACCATCCTCAGCGTGGTTACGCGCACGACGTCCGACGATTCTGACGGTCCAGCCTATCCCGGCGACCATGTGTGGTTGCGCATCTACAGCGATGGGGAAGCAATCGCCCTCCATTTTTCGGCCGACGGCAAATATTGGAACTTCCTGCGCTGGTTCACCCTGCCTGGCATTGCAAGGCGACCCGTCCATATCGGCATGGGGGTTCAATCGCCCACGGGCGAGGGGACGACCGCTGTCTTCTCGGACATCAAACTTTCCGTCGGCAAGATCGATGATCTGCGCAACGGACAATAGTCGAGCCGGCACTCATTGACGATGCCCGGCCGTCATCTGCAACGGCCCGGTTCCTACTTCGATCGGTTCTCGAATAGTGCGCGTCATCATCGCGGCGGCGGTTGCTTGTCGGCTGGTTGATAACACCAGCGGACCCGCACAGCCGGCCGCCGCGACTTCCTGTAGGAGCAAGTGCGGGCGCGGGGCTTCGTTCATATCCTGGCGCGAACGGCATCGCGTCGGCGACATCGCGGGCGGTGGCCCGGACCGTGACGTCGTCTCGTTTTCCCTCGCCTGCTTCCAGTTTGGCATTCTGGTGCAGAGCCCCGCAAAGCGGATCCAGGCCAACGGAAGCCGGCAATCGTCCGCGTTCACGCCTTGCAATGAACAAAAGACCGGCGATCCGCCTCGATAGCCGACCATCCGAGGCCTTCAACAACCTGGCTGCGAAAATGTCGTTCGAGCCCGCTGCGCAAAACGCTCTTGACAAGCGAGGCGCTTCACGGGATGTTCATTCAGTAATAGTGACTTTCACTGAATGAAATAAGGATTGGCAATGACGACTGTGCTTCAAAAGGACGAGATCAAGGGGATCATCCCCCCGCTCGTTTCGACCTTCAAACCCGATGGTGATCTGGACCTTGACCTGTTCAAGGGCGAACTGAAGTTCATGGAGAGCGCGGGCATCAGGCTCGCCGTGGTCGGCGGCAGCACCGGTTCAGGGGACGAACTCTCCGCCGAAGAACTCGGCATCCTGGTGGAGACCGCAACAACCTGTAGCAAGCTGCGCGTCATCGCCGGGATAATCACGACCACCACTCGCGACGCGATAAAGCGTGGTCAAATCGCCAAGCAGAACGGCGCCTGCGCTCTCATGCTTGGACCGCCCATCTACAATACCCCGTCCGGGGATGGGCTGGACAAGTTCATCCAGGATGTCGGGGCGGCGACCTCGCTTCCCATCATCTACTACAATCATTTCTTCAACCCGCCGGCCGTCATGCAGCGCATTGCCAAGCTGCCCGAGGTCATCTGTGTGAAGGAAGTGGCGCTGGAGCCCGTGACGGAGCTGGTCCAGACCGTCGGAGACCGGGTTGTCATCGCCGCTGGTGCCGACAGCGTGAATATTGCGAGCTTCCTGTTCGGGGCAAAGGCCTCGATTTCCGGCATCAACAGCGTCATCCCGAAGCAATATGTGGAGATCCATGCCGCGCATGCAGCGGGCGACTACGCGCTCGGCCGCAGACTCACGGACAAGATCGCACCGCTCGCCCGCGAAATGACCAAGGGCGTGAATTTCCCCGCCCGCATCAAGTTCGCGATCAATGCCCTGGGCCGCAAGGTGGGTGAACCGCGCCTGCCGAATGGCAACCTGGCCAAGGAGGATCAGGACAACATCATCAAGGCGCTCAAGCATGCCGGACTGCTTGCCTGAGCCGGGATCGGCTGGGGCTGCCCGTCCGGTGGTCGATTAAACCAGCAAACAAAACAATCAAAACAGAGGGAATGTGGACATGAACAAGGACATCAATCGCCCCAACGCTGATCCGACGCTTATCGGGCGCCGCGATCTATTGAAAACAGGCTTGATGATGGGCACGGGCATGGTGCTTGCGGGGGTTGGGCTTCGCCCGGCCCTTGCCGATGAACCGAAACGGGGAGGGACGCTCCGGGTCGGCCTTGGAGCAGCCGGCGCGAAGTCGTCGCTCAACCCTTTCATCTCGACCGGCGATATGGATTTCGCGGTCGCCCAGTCGATCTTCGATCGGCTCACCGACTTCGACAAGGACGGCAATCTCTACAACAAGCTGGCCGATGACTTCACCCACAACAGTGAAGGCAACATCTGGAAGATCAAGCTCAAGAAAGGTGTGGTGTGGCACGACGGCGCGCCCTTCACCGCCAAGGACGTAGCCTACACCATCCAGTACATCCTCAATTCCGACAACAAAGCCGATGCCTACCCCAACCTGGCTCCGCTCCTGGAGTCAAAAGGCGTGCGCGCATTGGATGCCAGCACCGTCGAAATCGAGCTGAAGCAGCCGTATGCCCTGCTGCCGCAAGTGCTGGGCAGCAAAGTGATGTTCCTCATCAAGGACGGGACGACCGACTTCGACAAGCCGATCGGCACCGGACCCTTCAAGTTCGTGTCATGGTCCCGCGGCCAGCGAGTGACACTTGCACGCAGCGACAATTATCGCACGGCAGGGCAACCCTATCTGGATGGGGTCGAGTTCATCGCGATAAACGACCCGACCGCCCGCATGAATGCGCTGGTGGCCGGCCAGGTCGACGCTGTGGCCCAGCTTGACGGGAGCCTGGCGCGGCTCATCGAAGCCAATCCCGCGCTTGTGCTCCTGCGCTCCAAGAGCGGCGCCACCACCGATCAGTTCATGATGACAAACCTGAAGCCATTTACCGACGTGAAGGTCCGGCAGGCCTTCAGGCTGATGATCGATCGCCAGCAACTGCTCGACAACGCGCTGTCCGGCTATGGCAGGATCGGCAACGATCTGCACTGCATCACGGATCCGGACTATGCGTCCGAAATCCCGCAACGCACATATGATCCGGATCAGGCAAAATCGCTGCTCAAGCAGGCGGGCTACGACAACAGCCAGTCAATCACGCTCTACACTTCAGATGCCGCTCCAGGCATGCAGGCGTCTGCCACCCTCATCGCCAATCAGGCGAAGAAAATTGGCGTGAACATCGAGCTCATGGTTGTCCCGCCCGATAGCTACTATTCCGGCCCGAACTTCAAGAAGACCCAGATGGGAAGTTCGGACTGGGGCCAGCACACCCTCGAATCCCAATTCGGCCAGGGCTATGCGCGCGGCGCTTACTGGAACGAACCGGATTGGACCAGCGACGCGTTCGACAAGTGGGTCAGCAAGGCAAGAACCACATTCGACGCCCCCAAACGCCGCGAATATTACGTTGAGGCGCAGAAGGTGCTCTGGAACGAAGGGGCCTACATCATCTGGGGCTTCCGCGATCTCCTCGACGCCTCCAGCGCCAAGGTCAAGAACATCGTTCCTTCGACCCAGAGAAACCTCGGCTACTATCAATTCGAAGGTGTCTATCTCGCGTAAGCAGCAAGGCCGCCGTGGCGCCGATCGGGCCACGGCGGCTTCCTCTCATATGAAGAGTGATAGCCCTTGAACAAGCCATTGCTTCAGCTTCTGCTGACAAGAATAGTCCTGGCTTTCGTCACGCTATTTGCTGTCTCGGTCGTTGTCTTCACCGCGACTCAATATCTGCCGGGAGATCCCGCCCGCGCGGCACTCGGCGCCAAGGCCGACCCCTCCGCTGTCGAGGCGCTCAGGCGCGAGTTCGGCATGGATCGGCCTGCGGTCGTGCAATATTTCAGCTGGATCGAAGGCGCCCTCACTGGCGACTTTGGACGATCAATCCCATCGGGCCGGCCGGTCTGGGAAGCGATCGGGCCTAGAGCCGTCAACACCATGGTGCTGACGGTCACCTCGCTGCTCCTGCTGATACCGCTATCGTTCGTCCTCGGCATTGTCGCGGCGATCTACAAAGACAGGTTGGCGGATCACCTGATATCCGTTCCGACCATCGTCACGGTTGCCTTGCCTGAGTTCGTCATTGGCACAGTGTTGATCGTGCTTTTCGCGGTCTATTTGCGCTGGTTGCCGCCGGTCTCGCTGATCAACGACAGCCTGCCTCTTTCGTCCCAATCCAGCCTCTTCATCTTGCCGGTGCTGACGCTGCTTGGAACGACACTGGCGCAGGTGGTGCGCATGGTTCGGGCAGTGGCCCTCGAAGTGCTGAGCGCCGAGTACATCTACATGGTGCGGCTACGCGGGATTAGTCCAGCGCGGGTGTTGATATGGCACGTCCTTCCCAACACCATCACGCCGACCATTCAGACGATCGCGTTGAACGCGGCCTGGCTGGCAGGTGGGGTCGTGGTCACAGAATCCGTCTTCCAACTGCCTGGAATCGGCAGCGCGCTTTCAGATGCGGTGATCAACCGTGACATGCCGACAGTGCTCGCCATCACGCTGATTATCACCGCCACCTACGTGCTGATCAACTTGGTGTCGGAAGCGCTTATCCTTCTCCTGAACCCAAGGCTGCGCGTAGCGAGCGGCAAGAACTGAGCCGGGGAGATCGGTCCATGTCCACCTCTGTCCTGCGCCTTACGCTGGCGAAGCCCGCCGCCCGCATCGCCCTGGTCCTGGTCCTGATTATCGTCGCCCTTGCAACGCTTGGACCCTATTTCAGCCCCTACGCTTTTGATGAAATTGTCGGCGCTCCGTTCGCGCCCATAACTCAAGAGCATTGGCTCGGAACCGATTTCCTCGGTCGCGACACTTTCAGCCGTTTCCTCTATGGCGGCAGGACGGTTCTGGTTGTCGCGCTGAGCGCGACGGTCGCGGCCTATATCGTGGCCGTGCCCCTCGGCATCTATTCCGGGCTGCGGCGAGGGCCTCTCGATGTCGTGCTGATCGCAATATCCGATGTCATCTACGCCTTGCCGCCGGCCATCTTCCTCCTGGTGCTTCTCGCCTCGACCGGCCCCAGCCTCCCAACAGTCATAGTCGGCATCGTCATCCTGCATTCTCCCCGCATCTTCCGCATCGTGCGTTTGATCACGATGGATATTTCCAAGAACGAGTACGTGGAGGCGGCTTTCGCCCGCGGAGAGAGCTGGACGGCGATCTGTTTCCTCGACATCCTTCCCAACGTGCTGACGCCGGTCACAGCCGACTTCGGTGTGCGGCTTTGCGGATCGATCATTCTTTACGCCTCCCTCAGCTATCTGGGTCTGGGCCTGCCGCCGCCGGCGGCCGACTGGGGCCTGATGATCAGCGAAAACCGAATCGGCATCACCATCTCGCCATGGATCGCCATCGCACCGGCGCTTGCGATTGCCGTCTTCTCCGTTGCCGTCAACGTTCTGACCGACAGCTTTGCGCGCTCGGTTGGTCGCTCGAAAGAGATTTGAAATGGCCGAAGCAATTCCGCTCGTCGTGCAATCGCTTTTCATGCACGATCTCAGCGGCCGCGAAATCGTCAGCGACGTATCCATTGCCGTCAAACGCGGCGAAGTCCTGGCCATCATCGGCGAGTCGGGATCGGGCAAGACCTCTGTCGCGCTGAGCTTGCTTGGCTTTGCGCGACCGGGAATGCGCATTTCGTCGGGCAAGATAACGATTGGCGGTACCGACATCCTCTCGCTTTCGGGGCGCGAGAGGCGCGCCTTTCAGGGCGGCAAGGTCTCACTGGTTCCACAGAATCCGACCACCAGCTTCAGCCCGCGAATGTCCATCGGCAAGCAAATGGCCGAGCTTCTTGCCGCGCATGGTCACTCGGGGCCTGGCCTGAAGCAGTTGCTGGCCGAGGCTCTGCGCAACGTAGACCTCCCCAATGATGAACGGTTTTTGAAACGCTATCCCTTCGAGTTGAGCGGCGGACAACTTCAACGCATCGCCATTGCGATGGCCTTTATGACGTCTCCGCAGGTGATCGTGATGGACGAGCCAACGACGGGCCTGGACGTCTCGACCCAGCAGACGATCCTTGAACTCATCGCCAGGCTGGTCAAGTCCAGCAACGCCAGCGTGGTCTACGTAACCCATGACCTTGCGGTTGTGAACGTCGTCGCCGACCGGGTGGCGGTCATGCTTTCTGGCAGGATTGTCGAGCAGGGCGGCCGCAAGCAGGTGTTTGCTGAGCCGCGCGACGATTATACACGCATGCTGCTCGACGCCATACCGCGACTGGTGGCCGAGAGCCCAGGTCCTGCGGCAGATGATACGACCGACAGCGCCCTTGAATTCCAGAACGTCCTCGAGGTGAAGAACCTGCGCGCCTCGCATGGCAACGTTGAGGTCGTCCACGGTATCTCATTCTCGGTCGGCAGAGGCGAATGCGTAGGGCTGGTCGGCGGCAGCGGCAGCGGCAAGACCACGACAGGCCGGTGCGTGACGGGTTTGCATGGCAATGCCACCGGCACCTTGTTGTTCGAAGGCCATTCGATGCCCTTCGCCGTGTCGAGCCGCTCCAAAGCTGATCTGGGTGCCATGCAGATCGTGTTTCAGAACCCTGACCGCTCACTCAACCCCAAGGAATCGATTGCTCAAAGCATTGCCCGCGCCGTTAGCCTGACCGGGATGACAGACAAGACGAGGATCGGCGCGGAGGTCCGGTCGCTGCTCGACCGCGTTCGACTGCCGCAAAGAGTAATCGACCTCTATCCCGCGGATCTGTCCGGAGGCGAGCGTCAGCGCGTCGCGGTGGCCCGGGCGCTGGCGTTGAAACCGAAGCTCCTGGTTTGTGATGAGATTACCTCGGCTCTCGACGTGTCTGTGCAGGCTGCGGTCGTCGAGCTTCTGCTCGATCTGAAAAAGGATGGCCTTGCGATGTTGTTCATAACGCACAACCTGCCGCTGGTCTCGGAAATTGCACAGTCCATCATAATCATGAAGGACGGAAACATCGTTGAGGCCGGGCGAACGAGCGAAGTCCTCCATTCGCCGCAGCATCGTTACACGAGGATGTTGTTGGAAGCCGCGCCGCGCCTTAATTGACGGCAACCTCTTCTTGGAGCACCAAGAGGGCGATTGTCATGGAGATTCGCCGGAGCGATCTTGCCCACCGACCTTGCCACCGCTGAGCAGAAGCGTGCCCGTTTCGACGCCGTCGATCGGGCGGTTGCCGTTCTGCGCGTTCTCGAACGGGCGGACCAGCCGATGTCGCTGTCGATGATTGCCCGCGAGGTCGGGCTAGGCCAGCCAACCACGTCGCGCTATGTCTCCAGTCTTGTCGGTCATGGCCTTATCGCTAAGGTAAACGGCAACCGCTATGTCCTGGGCATCGGGCTCTATATTCTGGGGCAGAAATCCCTCCATAGAAGGGATGTACGAACCGTAGCCCGTCCCTATCTCGAAACCCTGCACGAGCAGTTTAACGAAACGGTCAGCTTCGCTCTCTGGCTGCGCGATGAGCTCGTTGTCGTGGACTGTATCGAGGCCATGCAAACCTTGCGTCAGGGGGCGTCAGTCGGCGTGACGAATCCGTGGCACGCCAGCTCCTTGGGAAAGTCCATACTCGCCTGGCTGGATGCGCATGAAGTCAACAGGCTCATCAAGGCGTCGGGGTTACCCCGCTACACCCAAAATACCCTTATCACCCTGGACCAGCTGCGTGGCGAATTCCCGCTTATACGGGAGCGGGGCTATGCGGTCGACAACGAAGAGTCGGCGATAGGTGGCCGCTGTATCGGGGCCCCTGTTTACGATGAAGCCGGACGCCCGCTCGGTGCGATCAGCATCAGCGGGCCGATCGCGCGCGTCACCGACGAGGATCTTCCCTCGACAGGCAGGCGCGTTGCCGAGATCGCCGACCAGATATCACGCGCTATGGGGTATGAAGGGAAGATGCCCGCCTGAGCTTCGGGAGCGAGTGATCGGCGGAGCTACCTGCTTGGCTGTCATTTCGACAGCCGGGTTCTGCAGGTTACGGCCGAAGTGCGATCGTTCGGCGCTTTGTAGATGCCGCGGCCACCGCCTCGGCGGCCCGCAGGGCGGCGATGTTATCCGACCCTCGCGCCAGCCAGGACATCTTTCGGTCCCCTGCGCTGACGAAATCCTCGACAGTCGCGACGTGGGAGTCGCCGTCACGAACAGGAACGAGCTCATTCTTGGCTCCATGCCGTCGCATGAGCGTGCCCGAAGCCTTACCGTTCAGCGTGCCATGAGCGATCAGAGTGCCGCGATCGCCGGCGACCACGACCATGCTTTCCATGTCGATGATCGCGAAACTCTCGAACGATTGAAATAAGCTGCCATCGTCGAGCTTGAATGCATAAGAAATCTGGTTGGGAGCACCGCCTTCATTCGCACCGAGGGCGGAAACTTCCTGAGGCTCTGCGCCCGTGAGGAATCTAGCCAGGTCGATGTCGTCGACGGACATGTCGAGATAGATGTCGCTGTCGCCGTCGAGATCGTCTTTCCTGCGCTTGGCTGTTGGCTTGTATGGTCCCTCGCGCGTGATAAGGATCGACTGCACCTTGCCGATTTCGCCGTCGACGATCAACCTGCGCATCGTCTGGTGGATCGCCGAAGCCCGGAACGGGTGATGCACGGCAAGAACGATGCCGGCTGTATCGCACACGCGCACCAGGGCGGCTGCCATCTTGCTGCTTTCGGAGATGGGACCGTCGCAAAGGACGTTCTTGCCAGCCTGCGCCGCGGCTGTGATGTAATGCGCCCGCCGCTGTATTCGGGCACTGACATAGATGAACTCGACGTCAGGGTCGCCAAGGGCACTTGACAAGTTGGTTGTCCACTGTGGGATATCCAAGTCCTGGGCGAAATGCGCGGCATCCAGTTTGCGTCGACTGACCACCCACAAGGGAGTATGCCCTTGCGCCCTGATCCCGGCGACCATCTGCTCCGTGGCGATGGTGCCGGTACCCATAACCGACCACCCCGTCTTGCCGTGAGTTGCCATGCCGGGAGCTCCTTATTCGGTCCAAGTATGGGCGAATTCGCGTCGCGGAGCCAACTTCGCATCTGATTGAGTTCTGAATTAAAGTGGCGTACACAGAGCGTCTATTCGCGTCACTGGGGAAGGCCGCCAGATTGAACCACCTCGCAGGGGAGAATGCTGCGCTTGCGGCGAATTTGAGAACCCTTTGCGACCGTCACGGGTCTGTGGCAGCCGTTTGTCGCAAATTAAACGTCAACCGGCAACAATTTAACAAATATTTGTCCGGCGCCCATGTGCCATCGAGCGCCAATCTGCGCACGATCGCGAATTTCTTCGGACTGAGCGTTCCGATCCTTTTCTCCAACCCGGAGGAATTTCGGACGTTGATCGACGGTAATTTTTTTCATGCGATGTCCACTGCCCGGCATCTGCCTGAGTTTGTGAATTTTCTTTCCAACATTGTTTTTGATAGCACCGTGCAGGATTCCGAGATCCTGGGCGTTTATGATCGCTACCAGTTTTCCTCGATCTATAAGGGTTTCATTCTAAAATCGGCGTTCTGCCTGTATAGACCAGATAAATTTCTGCAGCATTACTATATTGAGCGGTTTCCGAGCTTCGATAAGCCGGGGAAAACCGAATATGTCTTTAAGTACTATGGCTTTAGTTTCCCTGTGGCGGACAGGCTGTTCACAGCCGATTTCGAAGGGATTCAGAGCAACGAGCTCACCTTCGGCGTCTATGCCCAGGTCAAGCGAAACGCCAAGCGGTTCATGTTCGGCATTGCCAGCGGCATCGCGGCCAATGCCTTTCGTCAACCCTACTCAACGAAGGTCGCTTTGCACTACAAGGGGCCGGGCCTGCTCCAGCGCCGTCACCTCAAGGAGCTTACAGTGATCGACAGAGGTGATCCGAGCATTCCCAGGGAGGTGCTACAGTACCTCGGGGATGGGTCCGATATGATCCAGATGTAGTCTCGAAGCCTTGACGGTACGAGGCGGTCGTCTGACACTATTCGTGAAGCCGGCCTACGCCGTGCCGACAAGCTCATTCAGCGCCAAGCGATGCAGCGCAGGCGTGGCTGAGGCCAAGACCGGCCCTCCCTCTTCGGCGCGGCCACCGTCGATACGTGTGACGACGCCGCCCGCTTTCTCGATGATCGGTATCAGCGCGACAATGTCGTAGGGCTGCAGGGAGGGCTCGAGCGACAGATCGATCCGGCCCGCGGCCAGCATTGCGAAGGCGTAGCATTCGCCGCCATACCGGGTCATCTTTACCGCGCTGTTCAGCCGCTCGAAACCAGCCTTGAGATCACCATGAAAATGCTCGGGCGAGTTGGTGTGAAGAATGGCGTCGGAAAGGTTGTCGATGTTGCGCGTCTTGAGCGCCTTTCGCTCGCCGGCGCGCTGGCGCCATGCGCCCGTTGCGTCGGCCCAAAACCGTTCGCCGATATAGGGCTGGCTGAGCATCCCCATCTCGGCGTGGCCGCGATTGGTTAGACCTATGAGCGTCCCCCAGACCGGAATGCCGCAGATGAAAGGTCGCGTTCCGTCAACGGGATCTAGGACCCATCGCCAGTCGCTGCCGCCGCCCGTCTCGCCGAATTCCTCGCCGAGTACGGCGTGGTCCGGAAACTCTTTCACTATGGCGGCGCGCAACGCGATTTCAGCCTCGCGATCTGCCTCCGTAACCGGATCGAACCTGTATCCGGCCTTCACCTTGGTCTCTACGGCGAGGTCAACCAGATAGCGGGGCAGGGTCTCGGCATCCGCCAAATCGGCCAGATGGTGCAGGAAGGATGAGTCCGGGAGCTTTGACATGGGTTCCATCTCCATTTGGTCGATGCGGCCGCCGCTTGGGTCGAACGCCGGATCGAGACCGAATTTCTGGGCGCGCGACTTTAATCTGTCTAGAACAGCACCGAGCGATCGCATCCGGCAAAAGCATGCGCATTTGCACCGGTGGTTGCTCAGGCAGCCTGCAAGGACCGATCAGAATCCGCGGCCAGACGGCGCACCGCGCTCGCCGAACGGGCAACGACGTCTCGTTCGAGTTTGCCGGCGCGGACACTGGCGATGATACTGTTTGCCACATCATCGACCTGAGGCCCGCCCGCCAACAGGAGAAGGTCGACGCCGGCTTTGAGCGACGCCACCGCGGTTTCCGGAACCGTGCGGCCGCGCAACGTTCCGGGCAGATCGAGATCGTCCGAGACGATCAGGCCACGGAACCTGTGGGCGCCGCGAAGCATCGCGACTACCTTTGCCGAAGTCGACGAAGGCTCGGACGAATCGATTGCATCGACCGGTATGGGCCCGGTCATGATGGCGCACACACCTGCTGCAATGGCCGCGTCGAAGCACTTTAGATTGGGTTTCAGCTGCTCCAGCGAAGCAGTGACCGTCACAGTCGCGCTGTCGTGCGGGTCGGCCGGCACATGGGGATGCCCGGGAAAGTGCTTTGCTGTTGCCGCAACTCCCTGGTTCTGAACGCCTCTAATGAATGCCGACGCGGCGCGACTGACCAGGTCGCTATCCGCGGAAAAGGTGCGGTCACGCAGCCACGGGTTGCTTCCGGTCACCAGATCGACGACGGGCGCCAGGAAGAAGTTGATGCCGCAGGACCTGGCGGCGCGAGCGGCCTCTGCCCCGAAGTGCTCGATCTCGGTCTCCTTCATCTCCAGAACTTCGCGCGGATGAGGAAGCTGGGGTCCGAGGTTGTGGAGGCGGTGGACACCTCCCAGTTCGTAATCGATTGCGACCAGCACGTCGCCAGCAAGCGCCCGCGCACGGTCGTGGTAGTCCAGGAGAAGCTGCGGCGTTTCCGATTGCTGCCTGGCCGGCGACATGCGCCGCGCCACATATTCTTCGCGCGTCGAACCGAGAAGGGAAGCGACGCCGCCGGCAGTGAAGAAAGACGTCGACGCTTGTGTGAACTCAACCTTGTCAAAGGCGGGCAGGAGTACTGCGTAAGCGTCGCGAGAGAGGTCATCCATTTTTTCAGTCCTGATGTGTTTTGGCTCTGAGAGGGCAGAGTCCAATCATTTGGTGGTTGTCTGCTTCAGGAAGGTGGGAACGCAACCCAGGATTTCGACGCTGACGACGTGACGCTGACCTCGGACAGCAGAACACCCCGCAGCCCTTCGTAAACATCGGAAACCGGCACCTGCAGCGCTTCTCGCCAGTTACGTCCTGCCTCGAGCGCCGTCGCATAGTCGCTGTACAAGACGGCGAGCGCTTCGAGGTAGCCTTCGGGAGAGCCGGCCGGCAGGCTGGTCGCCTGTTTCGCGTCGGCCGAGAGGTCGCTGTTTCCGCGACGATAGGTGAGGTCGCCTTGGCCAAGCCGGAAGACACTGAGCGTTTCCGGTGCTTCCTGCCGCCATTCCATGGTGGCCTTGGAGCCGACGATCTTGAAGCGCAGGCCATTGCGATGGCCAGGAGCGGCAAAGGAGGACCACAAAAGGCCGTTGGCGTTGCCCTCGAATTCCAGCTGGATCAAGTCAGTGTCGTCTAACCCGAAGGAGTCGACGGTTCGCATCAGGTTGGCGCTGAGTGCGGTGCACCGGAGACCGGACACAAACTCGAGGATATTGAAAGCGTGCGTGCCGATATCCCCTAGCGCGCCCGTCGGTCCCGCCTTTGCTGGGTCGCCGCGCCATATCCCGCCCTTGCCCAGCTTCGACGGGTCGTTGACCAGCCATTCGAGCAGATACTCCACATGCATGAAGCGAACCTGCCCGATCTCGCCCGCGCGGATGCGAGCGCGCGCGTCTCGGACCATGGGATAGCCGGTGTAGGTGTATGTCACGGCAAAGAACGTGTCATTTGCCGCCGCTATCCGCTGAAGCTCGCGCGCCTGCTGCGACGAGTGGACCAGCGGCTTTTCGCAGATGACAGGAATGCCAGCTTCGAGAAACGCTTTGCATGGTTCGAAATGCAGATGGTTGGGCGTGACGATGATCGCGACTTCAATCGCATCGTCGCGTGCCGCTTCCAAGGCCGCCATGTCATGGAAGCTGAGGTAATTGCGGCCCGCGGCCACCCCAAGCGCCTCGCCGGCTTCAAGACAGGTCTGCCGGTCGGACGAGAAGGCGCCAGCTACCAATTCGAAACGATTGGTGAGCCGCATGGCAGTTCGATGACGGCTTGCAAAGAATGAACCACGCCCCCCTCCCACCATGCCGGCGCGAAAGCGACGTTTGCGGGGGATGTCGTTCGTCAGAAGGCTCATAGGTCCCCATCGCGCATTTCGGTCCATCTTTGGACTTGGTCGGAAGTGTCGCACTCGTCCTATTCGACAGCGGCTGCGATGAGGAACGGTCGACGGTATCCTTCCACTCGCGAGATCGAGCGACAAGTTCGCACGGTTCCAATCTGTGACGCAGAGTGACGCGATGTGCCTAGGTCGCTGTCTGTCGTGCATCAAGTCCAGGCTCCCACTTGAGCGCCGCTCAGCCGCGATGGTATCGGCGCCCCGCAATCAATCACGACAGCCCGGGGTTGGTCTGATGGATAGGATAGTCACGGGGGGGCCTCCACGACCCCCGTTCCCCGTTTCCCGACATCGGAAATGAACGTCCAAATGCGTCAGGAATGGTGACTGTGCGAAATTGCATCGGTGAGCGGCTGGTAGTGAGGCTTATCGACCACATGATCGACGAACAGTGCCCTTGGCTCGACCTGCAGCGACGGTTCATCATGACATTGTGGCCTGGGACGGTTGGGAGTTATATCCGCTAGCCATGAAGACGGAAAAAGAAGCTGCCCATGATCTGTCTGGGAGGTTTGGGTGATGCTTTCGGAAGAGCGCCAGGCGATCATACGCGATCGATTAGCGGAGCAAGGCAAGGTCCTGGCCAACGCGCTGGCGCTCGAATTCCGTGTGTCGGAAGACACCGTACGCCGCGATCTTCGCGATCTTGCCAAAGCCGGGTTTTGCCGCAGGGTCTACGGCGGAGCGCTCGCCAGATCATCAGCGACCGGCACGGGAGGCGGGCGGTTGAAAATCTCCGTCTCCGATCTCGCGGCGCCGGCTGCTACCGCAACCAAGCTCGTGCAGCCCGGCGCGGTGATCCTGATGGATCAAGCAGCCCTAAGCGTCGCATGCGCTGCCGCTTTGCCCCGTGACATGGCCTTGACGGTTGTGACGAATGCTCCGTCAGTCGCGACGGCATTATCAGGGCATCGTCAAGTGCGCGTGGTTCTGTTGGGCGGCCTGTACGACCAGGACAAAGGATGCTCTTTTGGACCTGTCTGCCTCTCGCAGTTGGAGCAGTTCCATGCCGATTTCTTCTTTGCCGCCGATTGTGCCATAGATGCTTCCGTCGGCTTGACCGCATTCGACCTTGCCGAGGCTGAAATCAAACGCGCGATGTGCAGGCGGAGCATCGCTCGGGTAGCTTTTGCGACCGCAGACAGGATGTCGAGGGTCGCGCCCTTTCAAGTTTCGGGACCTGGAGAGATCGACCATTTGGTGGTCGGGCGCCAGCTAACTGCCGAGAGCCTCCAATTGTTTAGCAAGCAGGGCACGGTGATCCACCGCGCATTGGGGGGTCCAAATCGAAACCTCGACGATCGACGACCTAAGGACCTTCAACAAGATCCTGCATGAGGGTTTTGAGATCGCGAGCGACGTCGTAGCTGTTCATCTGATGCTGCTTGTTGCAGAACAGCTCGCAGCTCCACCAGCCATCGTAGCCGGTAGACTTCACGGCAGCTACCCACTCTCGAAGGTCTAGCGCGCCCTTGCCTGTTTCCACGTCGCGCAGCACCGGCTCGTTGGGGACTCCGCCCGCAAACGGCAGAGAGTCGCAGATGTGCACGCCGTAAATCAGATCCTTGTCCAATCGCGAGATTTGTTCGGGGCCATCGCCCGAGGTGTAACAGTGCCAGAAGTCGACGACGAGACGTATGTTGTCGCGCGCTGCTTTCCTGATGGTCCGAAGCTGCCTGTCAAGGGTGTTGAGCGGCGTCCAGGACAACGCTTCATGGTAGATGACCACATTGCGCTGGGCGGCAATGTCGGCGACCGCGGCCAATCCAGACGCCGTGATGTCGATCTGCTCCTCTATCGGCAGGCCAACAACGCCGCGGTAGAGATCGGGTAGCCGGGTAACGCTGGTGGGATCGAGAGCCTCGAGACTGATTGGACCTGTAATGACCTGAATGCCCTTTGATCCAACCGCCGAGGCAAGGTCCGTCAAAGCTTCCGCGTCTTTCAGCAGGTCCTTTCGGGCGTCGCCGTAGCGTTCCACGTCGAGAAGAAATCCAATTCCTGGAATGAAAGTATCGCCGACAACGCGCCGCAGCTCCTGCGGGCTGAAACCAGCGTCCAGGAAAGCGCGAATCTTGGCGCCGGATGCTTCCAGCCCATCGAAGCCGATCTGGTGTGCGATATCGAGATCAAGTGCAAGCGTGCCGTATCGCGCGACGAGTGCATGCAGGACAATCTGGTTGCGCTTCGACATGGGTTCCACCGTCATAAGTGGTTGACATTACCAGCAAGCAAGCCATACGCGTTGTTGAGGCGGAATTGCGCGGTAGTGCGAATTCTTGCGCGATATGCAGCACTTATCGCGTTATATCGCGTCGAAAATCTCCTGGAATCTGGACGCGTGTTGCGCCTGGCTGGAGCCAGTCTCGGCATATTTCGCCCATCGGCGGCTGGAAGCGGTCAACCCCTACTGTCGCAACTCTTCTCTGATAGCGCGTCACATTGCTTCGAATAAACCTACCCTGCGAACTTGTCGCAGGGCCTTCCATGGCTGCTTACTAAGAGCATGAACGAGGAGCATATCTCGCAACCGCCTCGTCAGCCAAAGATAAGAGGGTCGAACAATGAAACTGACCGGTGGGCAGATCGTCGCAAGAGCGCTCAAGGAATATGGCGTCGAATATGTGGCTGGCGTACCTGGACATGGCATCTGGGCCCTGTTCGATGCTTTTCTAGAGGAAGGCTCGCAGCTGCCTTTCATCCAGGTCATGCATGAACAGAGCGCCGTTCACATGGCGGACGGCTATTTCCGCGCCAGCGGCAAGCCCATGGCATGTTCGACGTCGGTCGGACCCGGCGCTACCAACACGATCATTGGGCTTGCGACAGCCTACTGCGACTCGACTTCCTTGTTCTATGTCTCGGGCTCCCCACAGACCTACATGCATGGCCACGGCACCATGCAGGAGATCGAGCGCCAGCAGGACAACGCCTTTGCGCGCATCACCGAGCAGGTGACCAAGCGCGCCTGGCAGGCTCAATCCGTTCAGGTTCTGCCGACCATCATGCATCGCGCCTTCAACGAGATGCTCACCGGCCGTCCGGGCCCCGTGCACGTCGAGGTACCGATGGACGTGCAGGTCGAGGCGGCCGAGGTGAGCATTCATCCGCTGGATAAGCGCCTGCCGATCGGTGTGGCCTACCCGGATCCGAGCGCGATCGAGGCGGCCGTAAAGCTTCTGTTGAACGCCGAACGGCCGGTCATCGTCGCCGGTGGCGGCGCCATCACGGCTAACGCTTCGAACGAATTGACCCGTCTGGCAGAGCGGCTCGGCGCGGCGGTTTCGATCACCTGGAACGGTAAGGGCGCCATCTCGGAAGATCATGAGCTCTTCATCGGCGCAGTCGGCCAGACCGGCACGACATGCGGCAACAAGATCACCGCGTCCGCTGACGTCGTGATCTCGGTAGGCTGCCGCTTTACAGATTGGTCGGCATCTTCCTACGCCAAGGGCGTTTCGTTCTCGATCCCCCCGGGCAAGCTGATCCACATTGATCTTGACCCGCGTGAGATCGGCAAAACCTATCCGACCGAGGTTGGCATCGTGTCCGACGCAAAGGTGGCGTTGGAGGCAATCCTGGCGTTGATCTCGGAGGCAGATGCCAAGAAGGCCCTCGCAAAACGCGAGAAGTTCCTGGCGGACGTCCAGAAGGCGAAGGCCGACTGGATCGCCCAGGTGGCGCCGCGCGAAAACAGCCGCGAAACGCCCTTCACATCGCAGCGGCCACTGGTCGCTTTGCGCAAGGTCCTCGACCGCAATGGTATTGTGGTTGTCGGTTCGGGCAACACCCAGGGTTCGGTGAAGCAAAGCTTCCCGGTCTACGAGCCTCGCACCCACCTGACCTCCGGCTCCTATTCGCCGATGGGCTGGGCGGTGCCGGCGGCTTTGGGCGCCAAGCTCGCATGCCCGGATCGTCAGGTCGTGGCGATCGTTGGCGACGGCGACTTCATGATGTCGCTGCCCGAAATGGGCACTGCCGTGATGAACGGCATCAATGTGGTGTTCCTCGTGTTGAACAACTCAGGTTACATGTCGATCCGCGGTGGCCAGCGCAAGTTCATGGGCCGTCACATCGCTTCCGAATTTACCCATCACTCCGGCAATGGCCAGCCTTACTCTGCCGATATCACGGCCTCCGCCCGCGCATTCGGGCTCGAGGCCTGGAAAGTCGAGAAGGATGAAGATCTCGAAAGCAGCCTGAAGGCAGCTCTGGAATGCGGAGGCCCGGCTCTTGTCGAGGTCATTGTCTCGCGCGACGCGGCGGGACCGTTCGCGACCGGCTGGTGGGATTTTCCGTCGCCGGCCTACTACGAAAAAGAACAGGCCGGATACGCCGAGATGCGCGCCCGCGAGCAGCACCTGTAGCAGGACCGACGTGAGGGCGGGCCGGCCCCGCCCTCAAACTTCGCCACCCATCTCGTTGAGGATGCGGCGCCCACGCGCTCGCGAACGAAGAGCTATTGCAATGATACGCACCGTCAAGTCCGCCCGAGGCAGTGTCGCAGACGATGGTCAGCCGGCAGTTACCGCGACAGTTCAGGCCTTGCTGGCCCAGGTCGAGAAGGGCGGCGACAAGGCGGTGCGCGAATTGTCCGTCCGCTTCGACAAGTTCGACAGGGATGACTATCGCCTGACCAAGGCCGAGATCGACGGGTGCATCAACGCGTTGACCAAGCGCGAACGCGATGATCTCGATTTCGCGCAGGACCAGGTGCGCAGGTTCGCCGAAGCCCAGCGCGCGACCCTTCTCGATCTGGAGATCGAAACGCTGCCGGGAGTCGTTCTAGGCCACAAGAACGTGCCGATCCAGAATGTCGGATGCTATGTCCCGGGCGGCAAATATCCGCTGCTTGCGTCCGCCCACATGACTGTCTTGACCGCCCGAGTGGCTGGTTGCGAGCGCGTCATCACCTGCGCCCCGCCGTTTCAGGGCAAGATCGCCGAGAAGATTGTCGCCGCCCAGGCGCTCGCCGGCGCCGACGAAATCTACTGCCTCGGCGGCGTCCAGGCGATCGCCGCCATGGCCTACGGCACCGAGACGATCGCTCCCGTCGATATCCTGGCCGGCCCTGGAAATGCCTATGTGGCAGAAGCGAAACGGCTGCTGTTCGGCAAGGTCGGCATCGACCTTTTCGCCGGTCCGACCGAGACGCTGGTGATTGCCGACGACAGTGTCGACGGTGAGATCGTGGCCACGGATCTGCTTGGCCAGGCGGAGCATGGCGTCAGCTCTCCTGCTTTGCTGATCACCAACTCGGAAAAACTTACCCGCGACACGCTGGATGAAATCGAGCGTCTGCTCAAAATCCTGCCGACCGCGGCTGTCGCGGCCAAAGCCTGGGAGGATTTCGGCGAGATCATCCTGTGCGATACGATCGACGAGATGGTGGCCGAGGCCGATCGCATCGCCTCCGAGCATGTCCAGGTCATGACGCGTGATCCGGACTACTTCCTTGAGAAGATGAAAAACTATGGCGCGCTGTTTCTCGGTGCCCGCACGAATGTGTCGTTTGGCGACAAGGTCATCGGCACCAACCATACGCTGCCGACCAACAAGGCCGCGCGCTACACTGGCGGGCTCTGGGTCGGCAAATTCCTCAAGACCTGCACCTATCAGCGCATCCTGACCGACGAGGCCTCGGCCCTGATCGGAGAGTACGGCTCGCGTCTCTGCCTGATGGAAGGGTTCGCCGGGCATGCCGAACAAGCCAACATCCGGGTCCGCCGCTACGGAAGAAAGAACGTCGGCTACGCCATGCCGGCCGATCCAAGCTGACTGCAACCGGCCCGATAACAGCGAAAATGCGACCGGGCTTCAACCTCCAAAAGGGGAAGAACGATGACGAATTTTAAGAGAATGCTGCTCGCCGCTGCCCTGGGACTGCCCTTTGCGGGCCAGGCAATGGCACAAACCAAAATTGAAGGCCTGCATGTCTGGACGTCGGCGAGCGAGGTCGGGGCCCTGAAAGTCATCACCGACAAGCTCAAGACCATGGGCTTCGAGTGGCAGGACAGCGCGGTTGGTGGCGCCAATGGCGCCAATGCCCAGCAGGCGTTGCGCACTCGTGTCGCCGCCGGCAATCCGCCTGCGGTGATGCAGTTCCTCGGCTTCGAAGGACTGGGCTGGGCCAAGGAAGGCGTGCTGCGTTCGTTGAATGACCTTTATGCCAAGAACAGCTGGAAAGCCGCCCTTCCTCCGGTCATGCTGCAATTCCTGGAGCAGGATGACAGCTTTTTCTCGACTCCGATCAACATGCATCGTCAGAACTGGGTTTGGGCAAATAAGGCCGTCTTCGACAAGGCTGGGATCGCCATTCCCACAAGCTGGGACGAACTGATTGCCAGTGCCGAAAAGCTGAAAGCGATTGGTGTTACGCCGATAGCGATGAGCGACGAGAGCTGGCAGATCGAAGAGCTGTTCGAATCCATGCTGATCGACGTGAACGGCCCCGATTTTTACAAGAAAGCAGCTATCGATCTTGATGAGACGGCGCTGTCCAGCCCCGAGATGATCAAGACGTTTGAACTTCTGGGCAAGGTGCGTGGATTGCATGATGCCGGTTTCACCGGCCGTGACTGGGCGGCTGCGACCAACTTGGTCGCCAACGGCCAGGCAGGCATGCAGATCATGGGCGATTGGGCGAAGGGTGAATTCCTCGCCAAGGGCATGAAGCCCGGCGTCGATTTCCTCTGCTTCCCGACGCCGACCGCCACGCCGAATTACAAGTTCGTGTTCGATACCTTCGGCGGCTTCAAGATCGACAATGGCGATATCGCAAAGGGGCAGGACGCGGTCGCGGAAGCCATCATGGACCCCGAGGTTCAGAAGAAGTTCAATCTGATCAAGGGCTCGATCCCGGCTCGTCTCGATGTGCCGATGGACGATTTTGACGACTGCGCCAAGCGCAGCTTTTCGGACCGCGTCGCTGCCATCAAGGACAACGCCATCTACGGATCGCTCACCGACGGCTTTGCTGTCGAGCCGCGTTTCTCTGGCGTGTTCCAAGACGTCGTCGGCAAGTTCTTCGTCACGGATATGAGCGCGGAAGACGCGGTCAAATCCCTGGTCGACGGGATCAACAACGCACGCTGAGGCGTGCGTTCGCTGCCGGGGCAATGCCTCCCATGAGGTCCCGGCAGCGCCTTTCTCGCAGCTCCATTGACCCAACCTGAGGGCAAGCCGATGAGCAGACCCACCCCTTTATCGAACCGTATTGAGCATTGGTTGCCACGGCTTGTGCTGGCGCCCAGCCTCTTGGTTGTGCTGGTTGCGGTCTACCTGTTCATCTGCTGGACGGGTTGGATCTCGCTCTCGTCTTCCATGATCGTGCCGAAATACGATTTTGTCGGCCTCAATCAGTATGTCCGCCTGTGGTCGACGCCGCGCTGGCACACGGCCGTGTTCAATCTGTTCGTCTTTTCAACACTGTTTTTGGCCCTGACCACCGGGCTCGGACTGTTGATGGCAATCCTTCTCGACCAGAAGATCCGCGTCGAAGGCACATTGCGGGCGATCTTTCTCTACCCGATGGCGCTGTCCTTCATCGTCACCGGCACCGCCTGGAAGTGGATTCTAAACCCCGCTCTGGGTGTGCAGAAAGTGATCAATGAGCTCGGCTGGACCAGCTTCGTTTTCGACTGGATCGCACAGCCGACTTTCGCGATCTATTGCGTGGTGATAGCCGCCGTCTGGCAATCGACCGGCTTCGCCATGGCGATCTTCCTGGCCGGCCTGCGCGGCATCGACAATTCGGTCATCAAGGCCGCCCAGATCGAGGGCGCAAGCCTGCCGCGAATCTATCGGACAATCGTCGTGCCGATGCTGCGCCCCGCCTTCCTGAGCGTGATCGTCTTGCTCAGCTATATCGCAATCAAGAGCTTCGATCTCATTCTGGCGCTGACCAACACCGGACCCGGTTCCGCGACCGAAATGCCTTCCACCTTCATGTACTCCGCCACCTTCCGGCGTGACCAGATGGGCGTTGGCGCAGCCAGTGCGATGATGATGCTGATGACCGTCGCTGCGATCATCGTTCCGTATCTCTATTCAGAGCTGAAGGAGTCCCGCGATGGCCACTAATGCCGCGTCCTTGGCCACCAGTTCCACGCCCTTGGCCACCAATGCCAGGTCCTTCCGTCGACAGCATCGTATCGGCCGTGCCGTGATCTACGGCAGCCTGTTTTTCATGGCTGCGTTTTACCTGATGCCGCTCTGGGTGATGATCACCACTTCGGTGAAACATCTCGATGAGATCTATGCCGGCTCCTTTATCGGCCTGCCACAGCAAATCAGCTTCGATGCCTGGCGCACCGCTTGGTCAGAGGCTTGCAACGGAACCGCCTGCAAAGGGCTGAAACCCTACTTCATCAATTCGCTGCTGTTGACGATCCCAGCCGTAATCATGTCGACCGGCATCGGTGCGATCAACGGCTATGTCATCACTAAATGGCGGTTTCCCGGCTCCAACGTGATCTTCGGGCTGCTGTTGTTCGGCTGCTTCCTGCCTTTCCAGGCAGTGATTCTTCCCATGGCGCAAACGTTGGGCATTCTTGGTCTCGCCGGGTCTCTTCCGGGGCTCGTGCTGGTCCACACGGTCTACGGCATCGCGTTCACCACGCTGTTCTTCCGCAACTATTTCGTCAGCATTCCCGATGAACTTGTAAGAGCGGCGAAGATCGACGGTGCCGGTTTCATCAGGATCTTCGTATCGATCATGCTGCCGGCGGCCCTGCCGATCATCGTCGTGTCCTGCATCTGGCAGTTCACCCAGATCTGGAACGACTACCTGTTCGGGGCGTCATTCACCGCTGGCGAAAATGCCCCCATCACCGTAGCGCTCAACAACATCGTCAACGTCTCGATGGGCCGCAAGGAATACAACGTCGACATGGCTGCCGCCATGATCGCCGCGCTTCCGACCCTTTTTGTCTACGTCGTCGCTGGAAGATATTTCGTGCGCGGCCTTACTGCCGGCGCCGTGAAAGGCTGATGCCATGTCAACTCTCGAAATCGATCGTGCTCGCAAACTCTATGGTGAACTCGAAGTTCTGAAGGAGGTCAGCATCTCCATCGGAACCGGTGACTTCCTCGTACTGCTCGGCCCTTCGGGCTGCGGCAAGTCCACGCTGCTCAACATGATCGCGGGGCTGGAAGAGATATCGGGCGGAGAAATCCGCATCGCCGGCAAGGTGGTCAACGACCTCTCGCCGAAAGATCGGGATATTGCGATGGTGTTCCAGTCCTACGCGCTGTACCCCACGATGACCGTGCGCCAGAACATCGAGTTCGGCATGAAGATACGCGGTGTGCCACAGGCCGAGCGGGACAAGGCCGTGAAGACCGCGGCAGACCTGCTCCAGATGACGCATCTTTTGAATAGGAAGCCGTCCCAACTTTCGGGCGGTCAGCGACAGCGTGTGGCGATGGGGCGCGCGATCGTGCGTCAACCCAAGCTGTTCTTGTTCGACGAACCTCTCTCCAACCTGGACGCCAAGTTGCGCGTCGATATGCGCACGGAGATCAAGCGCCTCCACGCACGATTGGGAACCACCATCGTCTATGTCACCCACGACCAGATCGAGGCCATGACGCTCGCCACGCGCGTCGCCGTGATGAAGGACGGCGTGGTCCAGCACCTCGACGATCCGCAGTCGGTCTACGACCGGCCGGCGAACGTATATGTGGCCAAGTTCGTTGGCTCGCCATCGATGAACATCATTCCGGCGAAGCTCGAGGTGAAAGAAGGCCGCGCGGTTGCTGTCATCGACATCCCTGGCGCGGCGCCCACTGAACTCGCCGGAATTCCGGTCTCGTCGCAGGCGGCTGCCAAATACGCCGGGCGCAGGGTCCTTGTCGGGATCCGTCCTGAACTTTTCAGCCTTGCCGGCGCACAGTCTGCGCAAAAGCTGTCGGTAAATATCGACGTTGTCGAACCGACCGGACCCGACACGCTTGCCCTGTTCCAGGCAGGTGGCGTCGAGGTCACGGCGCGCGTGCCACCACGAGCCGTAGCAGCCCGCACGCCCGCGACCCTCGCTGTCGATACTGCCAAGATCGTGCTGTTCGATGCTGAGACCGAACAACGCATAGATTGAGGCGCCGACTTGGACCAGACAGCAGATATCGTCATCATCGGATCGGGGATTGGAGGCGCGTCCCTGGCCTATAGCCTTGCCGATAGCGGCAGGCGTATCGTGATCCTGGAACGTGGCGAGCACCTGCGGGATACCCCCGAAGCGCGCGATGATACGGCCATATTCCTCAAGGGATTTTATCGATCGAGCGAAGAGTGGATTGGCACCGATGGCGAGGCTTTCCTGCCGGGCAATTATTACTATGTCGGCGGCAATTCCAAGTTCTTTGGCGCGGTCTTGTACCGCTACAGAGAGGAAGATTTCTCGCCTCGCCCCCACATGGATGGCGCTTCACCAGGGTGGCCGATCACCTATGACGAACTCGAGCCGTGGTACGAGCGGGCCGAGGCGATCTTCAAGGTGCGCGGCGATGCCTCACAGGACCCGACGGAGCCGCCGCGTGTGAGCCCCTACCGCTTTCCCCCGGTGCAGGACGAGCCCGCCATCGCCGCTGTGCGGGCTCGCCTGAACAAGGCAGGCGTACACCCCTCCAGTCTTCCCCTGGCCATCGACATCGATGAATGGCTTCGCCGCGCCAAGACCGGATGGGATGCTTTTCCCAATACTGGATCCGGCAAGGTCGATGCTGAGGCCGGCCCGCTGGCGGCGGCGCTCGAGCACGGCAATGTCAGCCTCTTGACTGGGGCGAATGTCTTGCGCCTGGAGACCGATCCGGCCGGTCAGCAGGTGATTGCCGCGGTGTTCCTGAAGGATGGCGTTGAGCAACGCATCAGCGCTGGCGTCTTCGCTGTTGCGGCCGGCGCCGTCCAGACCGCTGCGCTGCTGTTGCGGTCTGCCAATGGCGCGCACCCGCGCGGGCTGGCCAATGGCTCCGACCAACTCGGCCGAAATTTCATGAACCACAACACCACCGCCATGCTGACGATCGATCCGCTATCCGCCAACACATCGGTTTACCAGAAGACGCTTGCGTTCAACGACTTCTACAATGCCGATCCGGAGACCGGATTTCCGCTCGGAAACGTCCAGTTACTCGGACACATTACGGGAAATATCCTGAAGGCCAACGCACCACTACTGCCGCGCTGGCTGGCCGGTCTGATAGCCCGCAATTGCTATGGCTGGTTCCTAACCAGCGAGGATCTGCCCAATCCCGACAGCCGCGTCACGGTCAGCAACGGCCGCATCGTCATGCATTGGGTGCGCAGCAACATGCGGGCGCACGAGACCCTCATCCGCAAGACGCGTCACGTCATGCGCAAGGCGGGCTTTCCCATCGTTCTCACCCGAACTTTCGGCAGGAAGACGACTTCGCATCAGTGCGGCACTGCCAGACTAGGGAACGATCCGCAGACGTCGGTCGTGTCGACCGATTGCCGTTCGCACGAAATCTCAAACCTCTACGTGACCGACGCTTCGGTACTTCCTACATCAGCGGCCGTTAACCCCGCACTGACCGTTGCGGCCCTCGCCATCAAGGCTGGCGCCGCCATCAAGCAGAGGTGACGGTGTCACCTCCCGCGGCAGAGAGGACGCCGCTGAAGGCGAGCCCTGGTGGGACGCCGAGAAACTGAGCGTCGTACCCCGCAGAGGCCCGGGTCCAAGGCTTGCGGCAGCCCCGTCAGGCCGATCGGGTCCACAGGCAAGCGATGGGGCGGTGTGTGGTGCCAGATCCTGTCCTGAGAGAGGAAGCAACCATGTTTGTCGAACGCATCGAATCCGACCTGATCGGACCGCTCGCTATCCCTGGCAATGTGCTCTACGGCGTGCACACCCGTCGAGCGGAACAGAACTTTGACATTTCGGGGCTGCGCCTGAGGGATTTCCCCGAGCTCATCCAGTCGATGGCCATGGTGAAAAAGGCCGCTGGCCTGGCGAACATGGAACTCGGACTGCTCTCGCCCGAAAAGACACATGCCATATCGGATGCCTGTGACGAACTCATCGGACTTCGGGGGATCGAAGAGAATTTCCCCGTGGACATGATGCAGGGCGGGGCCGGCACGTCCACGAACATGAACGTCAACGAGGTTGTAACGAACCTGGCCTTGATCAAGCTCGGCGCAGCCGTTGGCGACTATACGAGACTGCACCCCAATGACGACGTAAACCTTTCCCAGTCGACCAACGATGTGTATCCGACCGCAATCCGGCTGACGGTGTTGCGAGCCTGCGAGGGACTGGTATCCGCAAAGGTCGGCTTGCGTGAGGCGTTCCGCGCGAAAGCGCTGCAGCATGCAAATGCCCTGAAGGTCGGCAGAACTCAGCTTCAAGATGCCGTTCCGATGACAGTCGGGCAAGAGTTCGGGGCCTTTGCCGAACTCATAGATGAGGACATCATCCAGCTTCAATCGGCATCGAGATTGTTGCTGGAAATCAACCTCGGCGGTTCGGCAATCGGCACGTCGATCAACGTGCCTCGCGAGTTCCCCAGTATCGTTTGCCGTCATCTGTCGCAAATATCCGGGATTCAGCTTATCGCCGCGCGCAACCTTATCGAGGCAACGTCCGACACCGGAGGTTTTGTCTCCTTTTCAGGTATGCTGAAGCGCATCGCTGTCAAGCTGACCAAGATCTGCAACGATCTGCGCCTCCTTAGCAGCGGACCGCTCGGCGGCCTCGGCGAGATTCGCTTGCCGCCGGTACAGGCCGGCTCTTCCATCATGCCGGGCAAGATCAACCCCGTCATTCCGGAGATGATGAACCAGCTCAGTTTCCAGGTCATTGGGAATGATCTTGCCGTGACGCTCGCCGCGAGCGCCGGGCAGCTCCAACTGAATGCAATGGAACCGGTGATCGTCTTGAACATCCTGCAATCAATGCGGTTGTTGACGAGAGGAATGCGGATTTTCAAAGAGCGCTGCGTGGACGGGATCGAAGTCGACGAGGATCGCTGCAAAGCCCTGCTTGACCAATCTCTTGCTTTGGCCACGCCGTTGGCAAAGCTCATTGGCTATAGCAAAGCGGCGGAGCTGTCGAAGCGCGCTTTGGCAGGGAAGAGAAATTTGCGCCAGGTCGTTGAAGACGAAGGTGTTCTGCTCCCTGAACAGATTGAGCAAATCTTCGGCAACAGCGCCGAGTTCATCGGTCTTTCAGATGCTCCTTAGGATTTATGGTCGTAAGATATATTCCGTTCCGTAGAGATTGTGATGCGTTGTTGTAGCGCAAGATCGGAAGCGCTTCCGAAGGAATAAGAAGTTGTACGCTTCAAGTGGCTCCGGGTGTGCGTGAGACGAGGTCGGGCTTTTCTAAAGTCATCCACCATCTGGTGGACGAATGAAGCAGTGACGTCGACGAAGCGCCGCATCTCCGCTTCGGCCGGGGTTGCTTGGGGAACCGGCTGTCGGGGTAGATGAAGGCCAAATACTGGCCTTGAAGCTACCTGACGCGCGGCGGCTGTGCGGTTTGTCGTTCGCCAACTGACGGCCGCATTTCCGGCTGTAACTGCACCTGAAGGCTGAAGGGTGGACGTAAGTATAAAGTATGGTGCCCTCAGCCAATCGAAACGGGATCAACTTGACGCGCTGTGGAGCAAGTGACGCCAAGCGACGCCAAGCGACGCGCAAACTGAAATGGGCAAAGATACTCCCGGCCGCGAACGGCGGCCTGAGCGACAAGGTTATAGTCGCAATCTTGAAGGTCTGGGGGTCGACGATTTATCGGACCCGGCGGGGCCTTGTGGAAGCGAACCTGGAGAAGCGCTCGTCGAGGAGACGCCTCGCGTGCCGTCACAGTGCCGCCCCTGCGCGCATGTCTTGACGCTAATGTCGATTTTCCTAGCGCCAATCAGAGCAAAGGACGCGCAGCTACGCAAGACATGCTTCACCTCGCTTCAACAAACCTGTGTCTGCGAAATTGTGTGACGCGTCAATCTGGAAGAACCTACTGGAAGAACAAAGTGCGCGGTCAACAGGGTTCGACCAGCCGCCGGGGACATGCATTACAACTGAGACTTTGATGATCGTGGCCCAGCCGACTCCGCGGCTGAAAATTGAGCCACGTACTCAAAAGTGCGAGCGGACGACGGACCGTCACCCGCCGGGATAGGCAAAAGATGAGCCTGGCACGAACAAGGACTAGTGCAATCCTGGCGGGCCCCACGGTCGCCTACATGTTGGCTTTCTTCGTCGTTCCCAGCCTTATCCTTCTCGTCTACAGCTTCTGGTCATCCGCCTCCTACCGCATCGTTCCGGATTTCCAGTGGGGCAACTATGCAGACTCGCTGATGTCGCCGGTGTTCTGGAAAGTCACCTTCAACGCCATCCGCATCGGCCTGTTGACTGCTACGGTCAGCCTGATCCTCGCGATTCCGGTCGGCTACTACCTTGTTTACATCAGCCGCTCGCAAGTCATCCTCTACCTAATCCTGATCACGTGGTTCTCGAGCTACCTCGTGCGCATCTATGCCTGGCGCACGTTGCTCGGCACCAACGGCGTGCTCAACACGGTCTTGCTACAGCTCGGCCTTATCGACCATCCACTCGAGGCGTTACTGTTCAACTCCTTTGCAGTTACGATCACGCTGGTTCACGTTTATCTTCCATTCTGCATTCTGCTGGTGGTGGCCTCGCTCAGCGAGATCAAACGCGACCTGATCGATGCCGCGCGCGATCTCGGCACCACGTCGTTCGGCGCATTTCATAGGGTCATCGCGCCGAACGCGGCCAACGGTCTCATTGGCGCCTTCATGCTCACCTTCATTCTCGTCTCGGGCGACTACGTGACGCCGCAGATGCTCGGCGGCGCATCTGGCCAAACCACCGGACTGCTCATCGCGGACCAGTTCCGCAAGACCGGTAATTGGCCGCTGGGAGCGGCGCAGGCGTTCATCATGTTCGCTGTCTCGGTGCTTCTTTACACGATCCTGCTGGGGCTCGGCCGCGTCAGCGGACTGATCGTCAAACGCCGGCGACCAACCGCCTCCGCGGAGGCTTAAATGCTGATCAAGCTCGTCGTGTGGACCATCCTAGCCTTCTTGCTGGCGCCGCTCGTCATCATCGTGCTGTTCAGCTTCCACGATTCGCCGTCGCTTTCCTTTCCGTTCGCCGGCTTCAGCCTGCGCTGGTACGAGGAATTGCTGGGCAATCCGCAACTGAGCGCCGCGGTGCTGAAAAGCCTTGGCATCGCGCTGCTGACCGCTGTCATCACCCTGCTGCTCGGCGCGACGGCTTCTTTGGCTTGGCTGCGTTCCGGTCGCTTCGGCCGCAACCTGATCGAGGCAGTGACGGTCACGCCGATCGCGCTGCCCGGCCTGTTCGTCGGCGTGTCGCTGCTGGTCCTCTTCGCCCAGGCTGGGGTGCAGCTTTCAACTGTGACCATCGTCATCTCGCATGTCGTCATCGCCATCCCGATCATGATTGTGGCCATGAAGGCGCGACTTACCCTGTTCGACATGTCGCTGGAGGAAGCGGCTCGCGACCTGGGCGCCAGCCAGTTGCAGACCTTCTCGCGCGTCACGCTGCCGCTGATCGCGCCGACGCTCATTTCCTCGGCAATCCTCGCCTTCGCCGTCTCTTTCGACGAGTTCGTCGTGACGTCTTTCGTGGCAGGCACCGAGACGACGCTGCCCATGTACATCTGGTCGATGATGCGGCGCACCGTGACACCCCTCATCAACGCCATCTCCACACTGGCTCTCGCCTTCTCAGTCGTCATTCTGGTAGGCGCGTGGGCGATCGGCAGGTGGCGTCGCAGTTCATCCATCTCAGGCCGCGAAACGTCGTGAGGAGCCCAGCATGACCCCTCCCAATCCCATCATAGAGATCAAACGCGGCAAGAAAGTCTTTGGCAGCTTCATCGCGCTGTCCGACATCGATCTCGCGATCGAGGAGGGCGAGATTCTCACCCTGCTCGGGCCGAGCGGCTGCGGCAAGACCACGCTGATGCGCCTCATCGCGGGCTTCGACAGCCTGACCGAAGGCTCGCTACGCATCGGCGGCGTGGATGTCGCCGGCGTGCCGCCGGAGCGACGGCCCGTCAACATGGTATTCCAGCGCTACGCGCTCTTCCCGCATCTGGACGTCTTCGAGAACGTCGCTTTCGGCCTAAAGGTCAAGGGCCTTCCCAAGAACGAGATCAAGGAACGCGTTCAGCGGATGCTACACATCGTGCAGCTGGACAGCTTCGCCAACCGCTATATCGATCAGATCAGCGGTGGGCAGAGCCAGCGTGTCGCGTTGGCGCGGGCGCTTGTGAATGGACCGAAAGTCCTGCTCCTCGACGAGCCGCTAGCAGCTCTCGACCTCAAAATCCGCCAGCACATGCTTTCTGAGATGAAGCGCATCCACGCGGAAACCGGTGCCACCTTTGTCTACGTAACACACGACCAGGACGAAGCCATGATCCTGTCGGACCGCGTTGTGCTCATGGAGAAAGGACGGTTCGTTCAGGTCGACCGCCCCGAGGACATGTATGCGAAGCCTAAGTCGCTGTTTGCTGCGAAATTCCTCGGCGAGACCAACCTGTTCGAGGCCAAGGTTACACACGTCAACGGCGTCGGTACAACGGCGGTAACGCCCTCCGGAATCCGCTTCCTCGCAAGCCACGCGCCGAATGCGTCAAGGGACGACAAAGTTGCAGTTTCCCTTCGTCCGGAATCGCTGAGTTTCCAGGAGGGCGACGCAGCGCGGCAGTCGGTCGAGGGGACAGTCGACGACATTGCCTTCATCGGCAGCCGCTCCTTCTATACCGTGCGGCTGGACGACCAGTCCTTCGTCCGCATCCAGGTGCAACGCGACGGCCGCAACCTCCTGCCAGCGTTGCATGCGCGGACCAAGGTTTTCTGGGACGCCCACAATGTGGTGATGTTGCCAAACCATTGACCCAGCCGCCGCCAGTAAGGCAGGGCCGCCCACCATTCGCAGGATGGCGCACGGCTTGCGTCGTCAAGCGGCGGCAATTTCGATCATGCGAAATTGTGGAAGCGTCTGCGAAGCGGGAAACTTTCCAAGCCAAGAAACACGAAAAGGGGAACGAAGATGAGACGAATTTGGTCAACAGGCGAGATCCTGCAGGCGAGGGTAGGCCGCCGCTCCTTCCTTCAGGGCGCCACGGCTCTGGCCGGCGGCGCAATGCTTGGTCCGCTTCTGCCCTTCCCGGCGCGCGCCGCAAGCGGCGACCTGCAGATTATGGCTTGGGAAGGCTGGGAGCTGACAGATGAACTCGCCGACTGGCGTGCCAAGAACGGCATCAACGTCCAGGTCAGCGCCATGGGCAATCAGGACGACGTGACGACAAAGTTCAGCGTGCCGAACCCGCCGCCCTTCGACGCCGCCGAGTATAACCAAGGCTACGCCGACCTCTACCTCGACGTTTTGAAGATCGCCAAGCCGCTCGATAAGGTCAAGCTGTCGAACTACAACAAGGACAATCTCTTCGACGTCTTCTACGACAAGCCGACCTGGTTCCGAAACGGCCAGCTCTACGGCGTGCCCTATGCATGGGGACTCAACGCTTTGGTCTATAATCCGGCGCTGATGGAAAAGCCTACCTCCTACGAGGACCTGCTCAAGCCCGAGTTGAAGGGCAAGATCGCCTTCGTCGATGATACGCTCGCCACTTGGCCTATCGCTGCCCGTATGGCCGGCCTCGGTGACAAGTTCCCGAATGTCACGCCCGACGAGATGAAGGCCATCTTTGAAAACCTCAAGAAGTACCGCGACCAGTCGCGAATCATCAGCCTGACCTACGGAGACCTCGTTTCGCTGTTCGTTTCGGGCGAAGTGGCCGCGCTCTTCTGTGGTTGGACCGGCATCCCGGTCGAAACTGCCAAGCAGGGTGTCAAAACCGAATACACGATCCCGAAGGAAGGCGCCGGTACCTGGTGTGATGCCTGGTTCATGCCGCCGTCGGTCGACAACGAGGATGCCGCTTACGCCTTCATCGACATGGCGATTTCGCCGGAAATCCAGGCCAAAGTCGTCACCCGCAACGCCGCCGGCGTGGTATCGCCGAAGGCGGTTGACCTTTTGCCACCGGAGACCAAGGCGCTGTTCGACTATTCAGACGTCGAAGGCATCTTCAAGTCGTCACCGCTGCTTGGCATTCCACCGCTTGAGTCGACCCAGTTCGCCACTTACGCCGACTGGGTCGCAGCGTGGAATGAATTCAAGGCCGCCGGCTGACCGGCGCCTCGCTCTTTCCTCTTATGCCCGCATAGTGAGGCGGCCTCGTCCTGCGCCGCCTCGCTGTCTCTTAACGGATAGCAGATGCCCGACTACATCGTGATCGGGGGCGGCTCGGCCGGATGCGTCGTCGCCTCACGCCTTTCCGAAGACCCCGCTACATCCGTGCTACTTCTCGAAGAAGGCCCGGAAGACCGACACATCGCGATCCATCTGCCTGCAACGGTCTACAAGACGGCGACCGGCAATTTGCTGCAACGCTTCGAGCAGGAAGTCACAGCCGGAAACCCGAAAGCCCGTCCGCCGACCATGGTGCAGGCGCGAGTGCTGGGCGGCGGCTCATCGGTCAATGCCATGCTCTATGTGCGCGGCATCCCCTCCGACTATGACGGCTGGGCAGCCAACGGCGCCGAAGGATGGTCCTACGCAGATGTGCTGCCGTTCTTCTTGAAGGCGGAAGATAACGACACGCTGGCAGGCCCAGCGCATGCGCGCGGCGGACCTCAACACGTGTCCAGTCCCGAGCATGTCAGCCCGTTGACCAGGACTTGGCTGCAGGCCTGCCAACAGGCCGGTATTCCCTATGTCGCTGACTTCAACGGTGGCGAGCAGGCGGGCTCGGGCCTCTACCAGCTCACGCTGCGCAACGGCCGCCGTGCCAGCGCCGCCGTATGCTACCTGAGACCGGCGCGCAGGCGGCGCAATCTCTCCGTACAGACCAGCAGCCGCGCCCTGCGCATCCTCTTTGACGGCAAACGGGCTGTCGGCGTTGAGTATATGCGCGGCGGCGTCCGCATCGTGGCGAAGGCCGAACGCGAGGTGATCGTGTCGGCAGGCGCCATCAATTCGCCCCGGCTGCTGCAACTCTCAGGGATTGGCCCGGCCGCGCATCTGGCCCAGCTGGGCATTCCGGTGGTTCATGACCTGCCCGGCGTTGGCCGGGGCCTCCAGGATCACATGGATGTCTATCTGATCTATGAGCTGAACGGCCCGCACGGTTACGACAAGTACAAAAAGCTGCATTGGAAGGCTTGGGCGGGGCTGCAATATGCGCTTTTCCGCAAAGGTCCGGTCTGCTCGAACATCATCGAAGGCGGCGCCTTCTGGCGGGTCAATTCAGACGATCCGCACCCCGACATCCAGTTCGCCTTCCTCGCCGGCTCGGGGGTCGAGGACGGCGTCGCGCCAGTAGAGAGCGGCTATGGCTGCACACTCAACGCCTGCCAGATCCGGCCGCGCTCACGCGGCTTCGTCGAACTGCGCTCGGCCGACCCGGTCGATCCTCCGCGCATCCAGCCGAACTATCTGTCGGACCCCTATGATCTCGACACCATGGCCCAAGGCGTGCGCCTCGGCCAGAAGATCATGAGCCAGTCGCTGCTGGAGCCCCTAATCAGGCGCGAGACGCACCCTGGCCGGCAAATGCGATCGATGGACGACTACCGCCACTACGTCAAGGAAATGGCGCAAGGCGCATTGCATCCGACCGGCACGTGCAGGATCGGCAAGGACGCCAGGGCTGTCGTCGACGGCCAATTGCGTGTCCACGGCGTTTCGGGGCTGCGCGTCGCCGACGCTTCCGTCATGCCAACCGTGCCGTCCGGCAACACCAATGCGCCAGCGATCATGGTCGGCGAGCGCGCCGCCGATTTCCTCCGCCGCAGCCGCAACGATCTTTGATGATCCTGGCTAACGCGTGTGATGCGCGTCAGGCCGACGCGGTGCAAGCCTGACCCTCTTTTGCCAAACCGCACAACACGGTTCCGCAGACCGCAGTGACGCTCCTCCAGTTTCTGACTGAATGGACACCCGCGCTGACAAGGAGGAGGCGCACTTTCCGAAAGGAGTGCGCCAAAAGAGCCGCTAGCACGGGGCGCGTAATCGACCGGCTACGACCTGACCAAGCTCTTCATCGGGTCCGAAGGCACTCTCGGCGTAATCACACAACTCACCATCCGCGTTCATGGCGTCCCAGAAGAGACCGTCGCGGTGTGCGGCTATCCTTCGCTGAAGGCTGCGGTCGCCACGGTGCCTCAAATTATTCAACTTGCATTGCCGATTGCGCGAGCGGAGCTGATGGACGAGCCCGCCATGCCGGCATGCGTCGACTACTTCAAGCTCGATTATGAATACGGCCTACCTTGTTTTTCGAATTCGCTGGCGCGCCCCAAGCTGTTGCCGAACAGATAGCCACTGTCGGGGCGAAATCCGCCGAAATGGGCGGAGGCGAGTTTCGCTGGGCCAGAGGAGAGCGGGGCGGCCCTGTGGCGCGCGCGCCATCGCATGCACAGTGCGTTGTTGGCCAGCCGGCCCGGCGCGAAGGTAATGCCCACGGATGCTTGCTTCGGCAACAGCGCCGAGTTTGCGGGTCTCTCGAACGCCGTCTCGGCTTGAAGGGCAAACGGCCCCGCGTGAGGCACTCGCAGCCACAAAGCCGGGTTGGCAAGCACGATATCAATGAAAGTGGGGAGTGACGTACTGAGTGGACTTCAAAATCCAAGCAGACGGGTAGCATCTGTCAGGTCGGGAAGGGACAGGACTCCTTCCGGGAAATTCGTTGGTGACGGGCCGTTGCGGATTCCGAGGAACGGGATTCCCAGTTCGATCGCCGCCGAACACTCGGTGATGGAATCACCGACAGCCACCACCGTTTCCCGGGCAAGGCCCAAGGCAAGGATCCCGGTGAAGGCCTCATGCTTTCTGGTAGGCGCACCGATGACGATTTCGAAATAGGGGTTCAGGTCGCGTTGTCGGACGATCTCGACCAACTCTCCATGCGGCGTACCCGAGACGACAAAAAGCCGGGAGGGACCGCGAGCGGCGTCCAGCAGCGATCTGGCCCCGGGGATGAAAGGTGCGGAAAGTACCTTCTTGAAAACGATATCCGTGAACCTTTGTGACAGGAAAGAAAGTCTCTCCTCGGTCGGTTCCTGGCCGAGCATCGTTTTGTCAAAATGTTTGAACTTTTCTCGACGAGATACGCCTCCATGCTTGCGCTGATAATCCAGGATGAAAGCAGCCCATTCTTCGCCTTTCTCGGAATAGATCTCCGCAAAAGCCTGAGCCTTGATCTCGGCTGAATCCAAGATGACGCCGTCGAAATCGAAGATTATCGCCGAAGGGCGGGCCGGGAGAACTGTCTTAGGGGGCACGCCTTGCCTCTTCATTGCGATGTTTCCCATGGCAGCAGCGGCAATGGTCTACACGGCGCTGGCGAGGCGCAGTTGCTTCAGGCCTCGCGGGGGGCAAGCCGATTTTCTCACGATCAATTGAGAGTCCAGCCGCACAAAGCGAGGAGACTCTCCTGTGGAAAGCGACATGTGGAGCATCTCGGCGCTCAGGCGTCCCATTTCCTCGGCGGGCACGGCAATCGTCGTCAGCGGAGGGTCCAACTGTGCGGCATACTCTGCGTCGTCGAAGCCCACGACGGAGATGTCCTGTGGAATGCGAATCCCAAGCCGGCGGCTTTCGCTTAGGGCGCCGAAGGCAACCACGTCGGTATTGCAGACCAGTGCGGTTGTGTCGGGATATTTGACCAGCAGGGCGCGCATCGCTTCGGCGCCGTCGCGGATGGTAAAGTCGCGAATAATGATGTTCTCCTCGCCCTCCAGTTGTCTCGCCCCTATGAAATCCTTGTAGGCGGCAATTCTGGTGCGCTGACGATCGCTGCCCTTCGGGCTGCCAGCAATCATGGCAAAATTTCTGTGGCCAAGATCCGCGAGGTATTCCATCGCGCTCTGGGTGGCGGCGTAGTTGTCAAAGCCGATACAGGGCACGATCTCTTCGGGGATATACGAGTAGGTCGTGACGACCGGTATATGCGGCTCCTTCAGGTAGCGCACCAGTGCCGGATCCTCTATCGCCCCAACCAGCAGCAGCGCTTCGGCGCCGCGATCGACCAGCGTCTTGACCTTCTCGAACACGTTGGCGTGCTCGAAACCTGTCGTGGCGACAATCGTGATGTAGCCATGCTGAGCGAACGTATCCTGGAAGTGATTGATCATCTTTGCAAAGATAGCGTAGTCGAGGGTGGGAATGGCGGCCCCGACAATGTGTGTCTTACGCGACCGAAGCGCCTTGGCGGCAGGATTGGCGGCGTAACCGAGGCGTTGCGAAATCGCCAGCACACGCCGGCGCACATCCTCGCTGACGAGATCGGGCAGGTTGAAGGCTCTCGACACTGTCGCGACAGATACGCCCGCCTCCCGGGCGACATCGAACACGCCAGCTCGTTTCTTGAGCTTTGACTGTTTCGTCTTTTTACCGGGCATACGCCGCCACCGTGATCGTTGGTTTCACCGACCTTCAGCCTTTGTCTTCGACTTCGCCCGGCTTGACAAGTCATAAAGCGCTTCAGGTGAAATCGTTTTCATATTTCAAGATTGGCGCTTGACAAGGGGGTCATGAAAATGAAAACGTTTACACGATTTGGGAACGCTAAGGCGTACTCGGTTCGCCTTGCATCAAAACAGGAGGAGCAACAAGTGACCGACCCGATCAGACTGCCCTTTTCCCGTCGCGACTTTTTGAAGGCTTCCGCCGGTCTTGCCGCGGCGATGGCGGCGTATCGCGCCTCGTCGGCCTATGCGGAGGAGGTGACGCTCAACATCCTCAACAGCAACTCGGTGTGGGCCGGGGCCCTGACTGACCAGGTGGCGAAGGCCTACACGGGCGCAAAGATCACCGGCGAGTCCAATCCCTATGAGTCGCACTATGAAAAGATGCTGATCGAGCTCTCGCAGGGCTCCGAGACGTTCGACATCATCACCACCGACAGCCTCTGGGTTCGCCAGCCGCAGCGCAATAAGTGGGCGCCGACGATGGAAGACATCAAGGCTGCGACGCCGGGCCTTCCCGACATCAACTACGGGAACGTCACCGAAGGATCGCTCCAGTACTCGATCTATCAGGGCAAGCACTACGGCCTGCCGCTCGCCATGACAATTCCAGTATTCATCTATCGCCGGGACCTGTTCGAGAAGGCTGGCATCGACAAGGTGCCTGTCACCTGGGACGAGTATGTCGCGGCCGCCAAGAAGCTGCACAGTTCGGATGTGGCCGGAAACACGCTGTGTCTGGGAGGGCAGGACGCCCACATGTCCGGCGACTGGATGACCCGTGTCATGGGTATGACGAAGCTTGCGCCCACGGATGACGGTTGTTTCAACGATGCCAACGAACCCGTCTTCAATTCGGAACGGCAGGGCGAGCATGCCATCGAGCGGCTGAAGGAGGTCTTGCAGTATTGCCCGCAGGGCGTGTCCGGCTTCGACTATCCGGAAGGCCAGTCGGCGATCGGCCAAGGCACGGCAGCCATGATCATATCCTGGTCGGACGCGCTCTCCGGAATTGAGAGTGGACCGCACGCCGGCAAGTTCGGTTACGCCGTGGCGCCCACGGAGAAGTTCCAGCAGTCGATGATTGGCGGCTGGACCGTGGTGTTGAATGCCTCGAGCAAGAAACAGGCCGAAGGCTACAAGTTCCTGGCCTGGCTTGCCGATGGTGGCTACAAATATTTCTCGGAAGCTGGCGAAACGTCGATTTGCTACAAGCCGGATCTGGACAATCCCGAGATGATCAAGAAGATCCCCGGACTTCACGTCTTTGAGGATTTCAAGACCCGCGGCACGCAACCGATCGCTATCCCGCCGTACCGCCTCACCAACGCGGTGGAAGTGCAGCGGGCGATCTACGAGGAGGTCCTCGCGGGCGTGACCGGGCGAAAGACGCCCAAGACCGCCATGGTCGATGCCGTTGATCGAGTGGCAAAGCTCATCAAGGGCTGAAGTCGCCGCACCGGTGCGTCGGGATATCCGACCGTCGTTGAACAGGAACGCGCCGCGGGCCTATGCCCGCGTGCGCCCTGGAGAGCAGGGAACCATGACAGCCAGCATAGAGAGTTTGCCAATCGCAAGCGACCGCGCGCAGCGCGCCGGAGAGCGCTACACGGGCATGATCCTGCTTGCGCCGACCATGATCATCATGACTGTCGTCGGTCTGTTTCCACTCCTCCACTCACTGTACATGAGCATCACCGGCTATAGGCCGGCGGATCCGGACAAGTTCCAGGGATTTGTCGGTCTCGGCAACTATGCGGATGCGCTCGCGGACGCCCAGTTCATGCATTCAATCCTGCTGACGCTGCTGTTCACGGTGCTCTCGGTCGGACTGTCCCTTACCTTCGCGATTCTGCTCGCCCTGCTTTTCAACCTCAGGCTCAGGGGTTTCACCGTTCTCAGGACCATCATCATCGTGCCGATGCTGATCACGCCGATCGCGGTCGGCATCACCTGGCGCATCATGATGATGCCCGATCTCGGCGTGCTCAACTACGTGCTCAGCCTCGCGGGCATCCCGCCCCAGCCTTGGGCCGGCGAGAAAGCCAGCGCCATGGCTTCGATGGTGCTTGTCGATGTCTGGCAGTGGACGCCGTTTATGTTCCTCATCATCTTTGCCGGCCTGTCAGCGCTGCCGAAGAGTCCCTTCGAGGCCGCGGCGATCGACGGCGCATCCCCCATTCAGACATTCTTCATGGTTACTCTGCCGATGCTCAGGCCGGTGATTGTCATCGCCAGCCTGCTGCGGATCGTCGACGCCATCCGAACCTACGACACCGTCTACATCATCACCCGAGGCGGCCCCGACTTCGCCACCGATCTGCTCAGCGTCTATCTGGCGCGCGTGAATTTCCGTTTCTTCAATCTCGGATACGGCGCCGCGCTGTCCTGGATCACGCTGCTGATCATCCTGACCGTGGTTCTGATCTTCGTGAAGTATACCGGCTTCATGCGCATGGTGAACGAAAAGGAGGCACGCTGATGTCGAGTTCGACTGCGCCACGTGGATCGCTCTTCAGCGGTATCGGCTACTATCTGCTGGCCCTGATCTCGACCGCCTTCTTCGCCTTTCCGATCGTCTGGATGACGCTGTCTTCGCTGAAGTCGGATGTCGACATATCGGCCTATCCGCCGAAATGGATATTTTCACCGACACTGGAGAGCTTTCGCAAGCTTTTCACCGAACTCAACGCGATGGATGCGTTGATCAACAGCGCCTTCATCGTCTGCCTGGCCACGCTGTTTGCAATGATCGCAGGCACGCTCGCCGCCTACGGACTGGCCCGATTTGACGTGAAGAACAAGAACTTCATCGCCTTCGAAGTCCTGTCGATCCGCATGTTGCCGCCCATGGTCAGCGTTATCCCGCTGTTCATCATCGCCAAGCAACTTGGCATCTTCGACACGCCGTGGCTGTTGATCGCCGTCTATACGCTGAATGGTCTGCCGTTCGTGGTCTGGGTGATGCGCGTCTTTATCCAGGAGATTCCACAGTCGATCGAAGAGGCCGCGCTCATCGACGGCTGCAGCCGCTTCGAGTGCTTCTGGCGCGTAACCTTGCCTCTGCTTTTGCCGGGTCTCGCGGCGACCATGGTGATCATCTTCATGTTCGCCTGGAACGAATTCCTGCTCGCCAGCATCCTGACCTCGTCGGAAGCGCGCACCTTGCCCGTCATCGCGGCCAGCTCGATCAAGGCCAAGGCTATCTCGTGGGGATTGGGATCGGCCGCGGGCGTGCTGATGTCGTTGCCGGTCGTCGTGCTCGTGCTGTTGATGCAAAAATACCTGGTCAGGGGTTTGACCCTCGGCGCCGTGAAGGGATGAGGAAGAGATAATGGGTATCGAAGTCAAATCCGTATACAAGCGCTTTGGCGCCTTTACCGCCGTCAACGGCGTCTCGGTCGACATCAAGGACGGCGAGTTCTTCGTCATGCTTGGCCCCTCCGGCTGCGGCAAGACCACGACCTTGCGGATGATCGCCGGACTGGAACTCCCCAGCGGCGGCCAGATAAAGATCAATGGCCGCGACGTCACCTACGAGGAACCTCGCCATCGCGACATCGCGATGGCGTTCCAGGACTACGGACTTTATCCGCACCTGTCGGTATTCCAAAACATCGAGTTCCCGCTGAAGGTGCGCAAGATTGCCGAGGGCGAGCGCAAAAAGAAGGTGCAGGCGACCGCGGAGAAACTGGGAATTGCCGAGTATCTGGACCGCAAACCGGGGCAGATCTCCGGCGGGCAGAGGCAGCGCGTCTCCCTGGCGCGGGCCCTGGTCCGTAACCCGCGTGTCTTCCTGATGGACGAGCCTCTCTCGAATCTCGATGCCAAGCTGCGAGCCACGATGCGCACCGAGATCAAGAAACTCGTGACGAGCCTCGGCATCACCACTGTCTACGTGACCCACGATCAGATCGAAGCCATGTCGATGGCTGACAGGATCGCCGTCATGCGCCGCGGCGACATGGTGCAGGTCGCAACCCCGCTCGAAATCTATGACAGGCCGAGGACCGAATTCGTCGCCGACTTTATCGGGTCGCCTCCTATGAACCTGTTTCCTGCCCACTTTGACGGCAAGAAGGGAATCGCCGCTACCGTGCAGCCATTTGCCGACAGTCTGTCCGGCGAGGTCGCCGACAGGGCAAGCAGCTTTGCCGATGCCCAGGGACAATTCTATGTCGGCGTACGCCCCGAGCATCTCATGATCGTGCGCGACGGCGTTGAAGGCGCAGCCTCTGCAAATGTCGACTTCGTGGAGCCCCTGGGGCAGACAACCAATGTCTACGTCGACTGCGGTGGTCACAAATTCATCGTCGTGACGGATCGCACCGAAGCCAAGATCGGCGACGTTGTCGGTGTAGCCGTAACCCCCGGCAAGAGCCGGCTCGTCGCGCGCAACTGACCGGGGACGTGAGCTGATGAACGTGCGCGAATACGAGAACTGGATCGATGGCGCCTGGGCGAAGACCGATCGCAAGGTGGAACGCAAGTCACCGGCCCATGGCGAGCTGCTGGCGAGGTTCGCGCAAAGCGACGAGAACGCCGTCAACGCCGCGATCGAAGCTGCCCGAAGGGCTTTCGATGACCGATCCATATGGTCAGCCATCCCTGGCGCCGAGAGGGCAAAGGCTCTCGGGCGCTGGGTGGATCTGCTGATCCGTGAGATCGACAGGCTTGCCTTGATTGAGGCCGAAGAGGTCGGCAAGCCGATCCGCTTCGCCAAGGCCGAGGTCGAATGGTCGATAGAGCTTGCGCGCTATGCTGCAGCGCTCGCCTGGCAAATCCCCGGAGATCTGGTTTCCAATATCGGGGACGCAAATCTGGGCCTTGTGACCCGTGAACCGCGCGGCGTGATCGGAATGATAACGCCGTGGAACTTTCCCCTGGTTACGCTGTTCCAAAAGCTGCCATTCGCGCTCGCTGCTGGCTGTACGGTTGTGATCAAGCCGTCCGAGCTGACCTCAGGGTCGACGCTGGAAATCGCCAGGCTCGCGAAAGACGCGGGCCTTCCCGACGGCGTTATCAATGTCGTCACCGGCTCCGGCCGCACCGTCGGCGAGATGCTGACAGGGCATCGTAAGGTCGACATGATCTCGTTCACCGGCTCGACTGCGGTTGGAATCAGGATCGCACAGCGCGCTGCCGAACAAGTCAAACGCGTTGGCCTCGAATTGGGCGGCAAGGCGGCAAATATCGTCTTTGCCGATGCCGATATCGACGCCGCGCTGGATGGCATCCTGCTTGGCTACGTTCTCAATCAAGGCGAGGAATGCGTTCAAGGCACGAGGCTGCTGGTCGAGGACAGCGTCGCGGACAGCTTCCTGGAAAAGCTGGTCGAGCGCTCGAAGAAGATCCGGCTCGGCCTGCCGACGGATGAAAAGGCGGATGTCGGAGCGCTGATCCATGAAAAGCACATGGAACAGGTGCTGTCCTACATCCAGAGTGGCGTAGACGAGGGCGCTACACTTTTGCTCGGCGGCAGCCGTGTCACGGAGAACGGCCTGGGCAACGGCTTCTATGTCGCCCCCACGATCTTTTCCGACGTCACCCCGGATATGACGATCTTCCGCGAAGAGATTTTCGGGCCGGTTCTGGCTGTCACCCGTTTCGCCAGCGTGGATCAGGCGATCGCCTTTGCCAACGATACGAATTATGGACTCGGCAATGGTGTCTGGACGAAGGACATAGACAAGGCGATCCGCGTTTCACGCGAACTCCGCAGCGGGACGGTGTATGTGAACACCTTTCTCGAGACCGCTGTTCAGCTTCCGTTCGGAGGGTTCAAGGAGAGCGGAATCGGTCGTGAAAACGGCCTGGACGGATTGCTCGAGTTCACCGAGGTAAAGTCGACCTTTATCAAGCTAGGGCAGCGCCCGCACGCCTTGCCGCACACCGTGGCGAACTGACACGTAAGGAGTGACCCTCGGTGGTAGACAAGAAGACGTTCGATTACATCGTCATCGGCTCCGGCTCGGCAGGTTCGGTAATCGCTTCTCGCCTCGCCGAAGACCCTTCCACGACTGTTCTTCTTTTGGAAGCAGGGCCATCGGATCAGCATATCTACATCCGCATGCCGGCGGCCCTCGGCTTCCCGTTGATGAACGACCGCTTTAACTGGTTCTACAATTCGGAGCCGGAACCACATCTGCAGGGACGGATCGTTCATGAGGCGAGGGGGCGGGTGCTTGGCGGCTCGTCCTCCATCAATGGCATGAATTGGGTCCGCGGCAATCCCTGGGACTATGACAATTGGGCAGGCATCGGAGCAGGCGGGTGGTCGTATGCGGAATGCCTGCCTTATTTCAAGAAAGCCGAGACATTCGACAAGGGAGCGAACGCTTATCGCGGCGGGGCAGGGCCGATGCAGATCGAAACCTGCAAGGCGGAAAATCCCCTCTATCACGCCTTCCTCAACGCCGGGGTGGAGAGCGGGCTGAAGCATGTTGCCGATCACAATGCGTATCAGCAGGAAGGTGTTCACATCACCCAGCGCAACGTCCATGACGGCATTCGCTGGAGCACCTCGCAGGGCTATATCCATGCGCAGCCCCGCAAACCCAATCTCACCGTGCTGACCGGCGCAAGGGTCACGGGCATCGAGACAAGCAACAAGCGCGTCGTGCGGGTTGCGGTTACCACCAAATCCGGTGCTCAGCAGTTCGAGCCGGAGCGTGAGACCATTTTGTGCGGCGGTGCCCTCAACTCGCCGCAGCTCCTGCTTCTTTCAGGCATCGGTCCGGCCGAGGATCTCAAAAACGCCGGCATAGCCGTTAAGCATCATCTGCCGGGCGTCGGCCGCGGGCTGAAGGATCACGTCGCCGCGCCGGTGATGTATCGCGCGACCAAAGACGTTTCGGCCGCGAAGGACCTGTCCACCTTTGGCAAGGCCAAGATTGGCCTGCAGTGGCTGCTGTTCAAGAAGGGGCTCGGCGCGACCAATTTCTTCGAGGTGGGCACGTTCATGCGCACGCGCGACGAAGAGGCCATACCCAATGTGCAGTTCGAGTTCGTCCCGATGCTTGGTGAATTCCAGCATGGCAACGTCAAGCTCGAGAACGGTTTTCAGTACTTCCTCAGCCTCATGCGCCCCAAAAGCGAGGGACGCGTCTTGGTGGAGACGGCGGATCCGACGGCTGCGCCAAAGTTCGTGTTCAACTACCTGCAGCATCCCGACGACATGGTGCAGGCGGTCCAGGCCGTTAAGGCAATTCGCAGCGTAGTCCGCCAGCAGGCCTGGGACGAATTCCGGGGCGTGGAGGAAATGCCTGGATACTCGGTCGCGACCGACGATGACATCGCCAATTGGCTGCGCGGCATTGCCGGCACAAACTACCACCCATGCTGCACCTGCCGAATGGGCGACGGCGACGACGCGGTCGTCGACAAGGACGCAAAAGTGCACGGCATTGAAGGTCTCAGAGTTGTTGATGCCTCGATCATGCCCGAGATCGTCAGCGGTAATCTCAATGCCCCGGTTATCATGATGGCGGAAAAGGTCGCGGACGCCATCCGAGGCCGCGTCGCTTTGCCTGCGGATCTACAGCCGTATCACACCGCTTGAAGACAGTCAGGGATGCAATGTCGAGGACGCTTGATATCTATCGTGAAAACGATTACATAAATCAAAAACTCGTGTGGCGAAATATTGCAGCAGAAAGATTTCAATGAAAGAGAGTGTATAGGCGAATTAATATTTGAAACGTCAGCTGACGCCATCGTTTCTGGCCAAGGTATTCGTTGAAAACTCGAACAAATCCGATCTCGAAAAGGAGCATGGACGTGAGTGAACTAAAAGGAATCTGTGTGCCGATCTGCACGCCATTCAAGGACAATGGCGCGGCCCTCGATGAGGGCGCGCTGGGCGCAAACATCGATACGCTGATCGATGCGGGCATTCATATCATCGCGGTCAACGGCGGAACGGGCGAATTCCCGTTCCTGACTGAAAGCGAGAAGCGGCGCATAGCGGAGGTTGCCGGCAAGCGCATCAACGGTCGCGCCAAGCTGATCGTCCAGACATCGGCCTTGCGCACTGAAGACGCCATCGAAAATTCGAAGCATGCTCGCGACGCCGGCGCCGACACATTGCTCATCCTGCCGCCCTTCTTCGAGGGGCCGGGCGAGCCAGGCGTTCGCTACCACTACGAACAGGTATCCAGCGCCGTGAACACTCCGATCATGGTCTACAATATTCCTCAGTACACCGGTTTCGACATCACGCCTGACGTCTACAAGCGCTTCAGCGAGATCGATACCGTCAAGTACATCAAGGACAGCACCTCCAACATGATGCGCATCGACCAGCTGTCGGCACAGGGTGCGAAGGTGTTCAACGGCTGCGACTATCTGAACTTCTACAGCCTGCTGAGCGGCGCGCCGGGTGTTTTCACTGGTTCCGGCAACGCGGTTCCGGAGCAGCTCGTGCGGCTCTACGATCTGGTTCAGAGCAAGAACCTGGCCGAAGCGACCGCGCTGTGGCTCAAGCTGCGTCCCCTGTCGCTGCTGCTCTGGACCGCCCCCTTCAATCCAGTCGCCAAGGCAGCAAGCACCAAGACGGGGCGCCCTGTCGGCGAGTGCCGCCTCCCGGTTATCCCCTTGACCGCTGAGGAGGTTAAACTGGTTGACAAGGCGCTTGCAGCGGCAGCTGCCTGACGCGATCCGGTCGTCCCCGGGGCTTCGTTGCCCTGGGTATCCGGCTGCTGCAACTGGTCCTGGACATTCGTTCTTCCTCGTCCAGCATCGGATTGCACGATTTCATGGCCGGCCTGGCAGAAAGGATTGAGGAATGCGGTTGTCGCGGATGATCAACGTCGTGGGCGCTCACGCCGAGGGCGAGCCGAACGACGTCATTACAGGCGGTGTCATCGATGTTCCCGGCAAGACCATGTTCGAGAAGGCACGATGGCTGGAGACCAAAGGCGATGACCTTAGAGCCTTTCTCCTGCATGAACCTCGCGGCAAGGTCACGCTCTGCACCAACCTGGTTCTGCCCTCGTCTCACCCTGACGCTCAGATGGGTTACGTCATCATCGAACCGACCTCCTATCCGCCGATGTCGGGCACGAACACCATATGCACGGTGACCGTGCTCCTGGAGACCGGGATCATTCCGATGCAGGAGCCTGTCACCAACCTGACGCTTGAGGCGCCAGCCGGCCTGATCGAGGTCGAAGCGCGGTGCCGGGACGGAAAGTGCGAAAGCGTCAAGTTCAGGAACCAGCCGTCCTTTGTCATGCACCGAGACCGGATGATCGAGGTCGAAGGCATAGGATCGCTTCGCGTCGACGTTTCCTACGGGGGGATGATCTACGTGATCGTCGACGCCCAGGACTGCGGCTTCGAGATCGAGCCGTCCGAAGCGCGCGATCTTTCGGATGTCGGCGAAAAAATCAAGCGGGCGGCGGCCGAGCAACTGCCATCCGTGCACCCCGAAAACCCAGAGATACACACAATCAACCAGACGCTTTTCGCCGGTCCGCTCGCGGTAAGCGACGGGATCAAGACATCCAGGAACGGGGTCATCGTCTCGCCAGGCAGACTGGACCGCTCGCCTTGCGGGACCGGCACCTGTGCACGACTGGCGCTGCTCCATGCACGCGGTGAAGTCGCTGCCGGCGAACAATTCATCCATGAGTCGATCATCGGCACAAAATTCGTCGGCGAGATATTCGAGAGCACCCGGATCGGAGGTCTCGACGCCGTGTCTGTCGCCATCACCGGACGGGCCTGGATCACAGGCTTCCATCAGTTCGTGCTCGACCCGAGCGATCCGTTTCCGAGGGGCTACACACTTTCCGATACCTGGCCCGGTGCCTGACCAATATCCATCAATGCCATTTGCAGGAGTTCAAGATGAACGTGCACGCAGACTTCCACGCCCAAGCCGAAAAGCTGAAATTCGAAACACGGGCCTTTATTGACGGTGCCTATGTGGCGGCAAAATCGGGGGAGACGTTCGAAACCGTCAATCCTGCCACCGGCAGGCTCCTTGCCAATGTCGCCGCCGGCGGCGCTGCGGACGTCGACCTTGCGGTCAGGGCCGCACGCCGCAGTTTCGAGGCCGGCAGTTGGTCGGGCATGCCGCCGCGGGAGCGCAAGAAAGTCCTGCTGCGCTTTGCCGATCTGATCGAAAAGCACAGCGCCGAACTCGCGCTCATCGAAACGCTCGATTGCGGCAAGCCGATCAACGATTCCCTCAGTGTCGACTTGCCCGACTCCGTCGAGACGCTCCGCTGGCATGCGGAGGCGACGGACAAGATCTATGATCAGATGTCGCCGGCGCCGCGTGACGTCGTGTCGATGATCGTGCGCGAGCCGATCGGCATCGTCGGTGGCGTCATTCCCTGGAACTTCCCTCTGTTCGTCGCGATGTGGAAGTTGGCGCCCGCCCTGGCGGGAGGAAATTCCCTCGTCCTGAAGCCGGCCGAACAGACGTCTTTGTCGCTGATCAGGCTGGCGGCACTGGCATCCGAGGCAGGCATTCCGGACGGCGTCTTCAACGTCGTCCCGGGTCTGGGGCCGACTGCCGGCCAGGCGATCGGCCTGCACAGGGATATCGACTGCGTGAGCTTCACGGGCTCTGGCGAGGTCGGTCGGCTTTTCCTGAAATATTCTGCCGATTCCAACATGAAGAGGATCATCCTCGAGTGCGGCGGCAAGAGCCCGGCAATCGTCATGAGCGACGTCAAGAACTTCGCCCCTATCGTCGAGAATGTCGCGACGGGTATTCTTTTTTGCCAGGGCGAGAACTGCTCGGCCGGTTCCCGCCTCATCGTCCACGAGAGCATCAAGGACCGCCTCCTTGATGAGCTGAAGCCGGTGTTCGAGTCCTGGACGGTCGGCGACCCGCTCGAGCGCTCGACGCGCATCGGTGCGATGATCGAGGAGGATCATCTCGCCAAGGTCTTGTCCTACATCGAAACGGGACGCAATGAAGGCGCCAAGGTAGCATTGGGGGGAAATCGTGTGCTGGCCGAAACAGGTGGCAGCTTCGTTGAGCCGACGATCTTTGATGGTGTTTCCAACACCATGAAGATTGCCCGTGAAGAGATCTTCGGGCCTGTCCTGTCGGTGATCTCGTTCAAGGACGAGGCCGAAGCGGTTCGCATTGCGAACGACACCAACTACGGCCTTGCCGCTTCCCTCTACACCGACGATCTCAACACGGCGCATCGCGTCGCCAAGTCGATCCGCGCCGGCACCGTCTCGGTGAACTGCTATTCAGAAGGCGACTTCGCCGTGCCCTTCGGCGGGTACAAGGAATCGGGCTTCGGCGGCAAGGACAAGGGCCTCGCTGCGCACGACCAATACACCGAAACCAAGGCGGTGTGGATCCAACTGCGCTGATGGCATCCGGTGGCCGGCCCTCTCGGCCCGGCCATCGGCCCTTCGCGGGAGATCGGCGCGCCCGCAGGCTTGCGGGCGCCCTGTTGGATTTGAGGGAAGTCAATGACATCTGTTGCAGTGCTTAGGGAAGAACAGCTGAGCGCCCTGCGATTGACGGCGGCCGGCAGACCGCGGCGAACCGCCAATCCGTTCTCCGGCGTCGGCCCTATCACCGATCTCACCCTGGACGAAGTCGGCGCGCGGCCGCTGCGTTTCGAGTTCGAAGCTTGGCTCTACTTGGGTTTCGCGAAGACGAACCAGATGGCGTTCGGGCTAGGCGGTGGCCACAGGATATTCCAGCAGGGCGCCTTCTGATGGCCAGGCAGGCCTCACTCCCCAAGCTTAGTGTTGCTTCCCAACGGGACGGGGATCTGCTGCCCACCTTCGAATTTTTCCGCAAACTCACGGACGCGGCTGCTGCGGAGGTGATGCCGAGGTTTCGCAAGAGGTTGGCCGTCGAAGCCGAGGTCAAACCCGGCCTGCAATACGATCCGGTCATGGAAGCCGACCGAAATGCTGAAAGGGCTATCTGCGACATCATATCGGCCGAGTATCCGATGCACGCGATATTGGGCGAGGAGCTCAGCCCGTCGGGATCCGGGCCGCTCAAATGGGTGATTGACCCGATCAACGGGATGAAACCCTACCTATGCGGGCTTCCGGTCTGGGGAACTCTGATAGGCTTCACCGTCGATGGCCGCTCCGCAATGGGAATGATGAACCAGCCCCATACCGGGGAATGCTTCTGGTCCGATGGTACGAAATCGATCTGCCATTCGGCCCATGGCGAGACCGTTTTGAGGGCGAGCGGCACTCAACGTCTTTCCGACGCGATATGCCACACGAATTCTCCAGAACCCTTCGCGCGCCGTCCGGGGCGAGGATTTGCCCGGCTCGCGTCGTCGGTCAAATTCACTCGCTACGGTGGCGAATGCTACGCGTTCGCCATGCTCGCCGCCGGCCAGATCGACCTTTGCGTCGAGCTCGCCCTGACAGCCTATGACGTCGTTGCGCTTATTCCGCTCATTGAGGCCGCCGGTGGTGTCGTCACTCGCTTCGACGGCGGTCGCCCGGAGCGGGGCGGCAACGTCCTGGCCTCGGCAAACGCCGTCCTGCACGAGGCTGCGCTGCGGATGCTCAACGACATCTGAACCCTTGCCGAGGGTATCTTGAATGGACAGCAAGAACGAGATCGAGCGAAAGGACGAGGATAACGCTGCCGAGCGACGAGCCCGTTTCTGGGGCTGGTTTTGGATGGCGGTCGCAACAGCGGCCATGTACCTTCTGGTCTGGGTAACCCGTTGAAGCGAAGAGTCGTCACCCACCGTCAACGCCGCAATCCAATCACGCATTCGCGCTTTGCGTCTGTCAAAGGGCCTGTAATTGCTTCCATGTCTCTGCCTCGATGGCGATGCCGCGCTCGGCCGCCAATTTGCGGGCGGCGAGCCTACGTTCACCTGGAAGGCGCGTCTGCCCGGCTTCGGCCATCGCCTCGACCAATTCCTCGATCCGCCCTGTGAACATTCTCAGGGAGCCATTTCCTTTCGTCGGGTCGATCAGGATGATGGTTTGACCGGTATGAGCGGAGTCGGCCCCGGGATAGGCCGACGAATTGACCTGATGGGAGAAGTTGCTGCCTGTCAGCGCTCCGCCAAGGATGTCGATCATCATGGCGATGGAGGATCCCTTGTGTCCGCCGAAAGCCAGCAGCGCACCCCCGTCAAGTATAGCCTGCGGGCTGCTGGTTGGCAGGCCCGAGGCGTCCAGGCCCGTTCCTTCGGGGAGCAGCTTGTTTTCAAGCGCCGCAACCTTCACTTCGCCATGAGCCATTGCTGCCGTCGCCTGATCGAACAGGAGAACCTGGCCATCTGCGCGCGGCACGGCGAAGGCCATCGGATTGGTTCCGTAGAGCCGCTTGTGACCGCCGTGAGGGACGACATAAGTGACACTGTTGACGACACTGAGGGCGATCAGTCCCGCCTCCGCGAATGGCTCGACATCCAGCCAGAGCGGACCGTTATGATGGGCATTGCCGATGGCGAGCACACAGGCGCCGGCCGATCGCGTCTTGTCGATGGCCTGCGGCATGGCCGCTTCCAGCGCCGGTCTGGCATAGCCATTGCCGGCGTCGGCACGAAGGAAAGCGGTTCCAGCGTCCTGGATTTGCGGAACGGCGCGGCCGTCGACGAAGCCGCTCTTGAGATTGCTCACATAGCCCGCCATCCGGAACAAGCCATGGCTTCGCGAGCCGTCGCGTTCGGCGCTCGCGCAATTCGTCGCCAGGGCTCGGGCGACGCTGTCGGACGTCCCGTGGCGCAGCATGATAGCTTCCAGCATGGCGATGAGCTCGGGCAGGCTGAGATAAATGGCTGGCTCATGCGACAAGGATGCGGTCATGACAAATCACGCGCTTCAACAGAGCGACGCGCCTCCCTGCGTGGCTCGCCTATCGGGGCCGCCAACGGCTGCATTGCAATGTCCGTTGGCGGCAGAGTGCCTCGCGTAGGTTGGGGGCGGGCCTGTGCTTCAGCACTCAACGCCATGGCGCGCGCTATTCGTTGACGTAACGCCGCGCACAGCCATGGCCGAGTGAAATCAAGATTTCATGCTCGATCGTTCCGCAGGCCTTCGCCAGATCGTGGTCACGAACATGGGGTCCGAGGATTTCGGCCGGACTGCCTGGTACCAGCGCCCAGTCAGGAACCCCCGAAACGTCGACGGTCAGGAGATCCATGGAAACGCGTCCGACAACCTGGGCGGCAAAACCCGCAACGGAGACGGCAGCGCGGCTTGAGCCGGCCCGGGAATAGCCGTTCGCGTATCCGATCGCGACCGTCGCGATCTTGGCTTGCTCGGTCAGGCGGTAGGTCGAGCTGTAGCCGACAGGGGCACCGCGCTTCATCGTCTTGACCTGAATGATCGGCGCGACTACGCGAGCTGGCTGCAACATGGGATTTGGGCGCCCTGTCAGCGGGTTGATCCCGAATGTCGCCTTGCCGGGCCGGACCATGTCGAACGCGTAGTCCGCGCCCAGATAGGTGCCAGCCGAATTGGCAAGCGACATTTTCGCGATGGGAAGCCCGCTCACCGCGCTCAGGAATGCCCCGCGCTGGAATTCGCACCTGTCGAAATCGAGGTCATCGGCTGCCGAAAGGTGCGACATGTAGAGGATAGGCGGGATCCGCGACAGGAGCGGCAAGTTCTGGCGAAGCCACGCGACGTCATCGGCCAGCAGTCCGAGCCGGTTCATTCCCGTGTCGAAATGGATGATCGAGGCGAGAGGACGCTCCACCCCGACCGCAACCTTTTCCCATTCCTCGATCTGATTGCGACTGTTCAGGACGGGTACTAGGTTCGCGCCGACAAATGCCTCCCTTTCTTCGGGCAGGAAGCCGCCGAGCACGCAAATCTCTGCTTCTTGAAGAGCGACTCGCAGCGTCACGCCGTCATTGGCCGTTGCCACGAAAAACGTCCTGGCGCCCGCTTGCCTCAGCGCCAGCGCGCTCGGGATCATGCCATGGCCGTAGGCGTCGCCCTTCACGACGGCAGCGCAATCGGCCCCGCCCGCCATGGCGTTCAGTCGCCTGTAATTTCCCCGCACTGCCTCTAGGTCGACGATCATCTCAGCCTGATGGATCAGACTGAGATTTCCTCCGGCGGAGGACAAGGGATGACTTACGGTCATGATCGGCACCCGTGTTTCCAAAGAAGCTGCGTCAGTAAACGTTTACATAATTAACTCAAGGGCTATCCTGCTTTTTTGGCCAAATCCGGAAAGGCGTACCGCGGGTCGTGCGTTCCTAAGGGCAATCAGGTTCGACGGGCACGGCAATGCCCGTCACGAGATCGCAGCACGCTTTGAGTTTAGTTCAGCAGGATCGACAGGTAATGCTCCGCCGCCTTGGACTGCGCCTGGGCGATCATACCGCGCTGAACACTCTGGTCCGCCAGCATCGCCATCACGGCCGGGCTAAGTTTTGCAAACATTAGAAGCGCGAGAAGAGGGATGCAAAATTTCGCTATCTGCAGGAACACATTGCGCGTGTGATTATGCATGGCGCGCCCTTGAGGGGTTTTCACTTGATGCCTCTCGATCACAAGCCGCTAGGTGCCGACGGCGTCACTTGAAGAGTGGTAAACGTTTACAGATAACTGTCAATGGGTCTCGGACGATACGAGGCCGGCTCGATCAAAAGATACCGTTGCCGCGAGTAGGTCGGAGGCGACAGCCACTTACTTGAAGAAACAGCGGTCGAGTGTAAGGGGTCTCCGCAGTTCAGAAGCGATTGGCGACGCGGACGAAAGCCGTTCCGGCAAGCAGGAACATCCCGGCCAGCAGCAAGTAAATGTTGGCTAAGGAGGTTGCCTCGGCGAGGGTGCCGAAGCTGGGTGCCGCGGCCAGGGCGACTATGTAACCCGTCGCGAAGACGACCACTATGTTTGACGCATCGCCGCGTCGTCCCGCCATGCTCAATAGTGTGGGAAAGATATTCGATACGCCGATGCCCAACAGGACAAACCCGAATAGCGCCACAGGCACCATCTTGGCAGAGGCGACAATCGAGAGACCGACGATCACGAGGCCTGTCGAGATTGCAAGAAGTTGCTTCTCGCCCACGAGCGTTCTGAAGCGATCGCCAGCCAATCGACAGATTGCCATGGCGCTTACGAACGCCGCATAGCCGAGTCCAGAGAAGCTGAAATCGAGCGCAAAATGGCCAGTTAGGAAGAGGGGACCCCAGTCACGGACCGCTGCGTCTGTCGACATGCACACACCGGCAAGCAGGCCTGCAACAACTAGCAGCCACTTTGGGCTGATTGGCCGGGCTGCCGTAGCGCCCTCACTTGGCCTTGCAGCGAGAAGCTTGCTCTGGTTTGCCACGAAGAGACTCGAGAGTAATAGCGCGGCTATTAGCGCACCCAACGAGCTCCCCGCAAATTTGACAAGCAGGCCCCCCGAGGCGGCACCTGTAAGCCCGCCAAGGCTCCACATAGCGTGGAATGTCGACATGAGGGCCTTTTGGGATAAGCGCTCTGCCTCGACCGCCTGCGCATTCATGGCGACGTCCATGAAATTGCCCGCAAGTCCCAGCATCAGCAGGACCAGGGGGAACAGGTTTGGGGCATTCGTGAACGAGGCCAACACGACCGTCGCCAGGAGAAGGGGCGCCGACACTCGAACCACTTGTTTGCTGCCGAAACGCGTGATGAGAGACCGGCTCGCCAGCATGGCGAATAGTGAGCCCGCGACAATCATGAACAGCGACCAGCCGAACTGACTGTCTGGTATCGAGAGGCGCGCCTTGATTGTCGGCACAAGTGAAGACCAGGTGCCGAATATGCAGCCATGCAGGAAGAAAATGGAGAAAATAGCCGTGCGGCTCTTGCGGTCGTCTATTGAGGGCCAGGCAGGTTGATCTGCGAAGCGCTTCGGAATTTCCAACACCGTTTGGTTCTCCACTGGCGCCTTGCGCCTCGGTCAATGCCACCCGACGGCATGCCGGGCTCGGTCCAACGCATGCCGACTGGCCTGTCTCTTCTATGAGGCGAAAACCTTTGAATACACGCAGAGAACCCCTGCTAGGAGCACCTGATGGTCAGCTCACCGCACTCATCTTACATCGCGGCAGCTACAGGGCGATTTCGCAGGTAAAGCTTTGCATTCGCAATCTGACGCACGGGAGACGTCTTTCTAAGAGAAAGTAGATGTCGACCCTGCAGCGCAGTAGAATGCGGGTCTACCCGGTTCTAGTAACCTGAAGGGTTCACGTCATCAGCGAGCCGCTCAATGCGGCTGAAGATCCCTAGCGCATCGGAATATCCGCTGGATTCAAAATGGAGCGGTTCGACCGGAACCGCTCCTCGTGAATGAACCTCAGACCTGCACCGAGCGGCCGGTCTTTGCCGCTTCGCGTGCGGCCACGGCAAATTTCAAAGATTTCAAACCGTCGCGACCTGTTACCGTTGGTGAGCCATTGCCAGCCATGGCTGCATTGAAGTCACGGACAACCTTGTCGTAGGCATTCACATGGTCGATCTGCTCTTCGACCTGTTCGCCATTCTTGCGCACGAACACACGTCCACCACCACGCTGGAGCAGAACGTCGTCCGCAAAAACGGAAGCCTTTGTGCCAAAGAGCTCAACCGTCGTTCTAGCGTGATCAATAGCAAAGCTCTCGGTAATCTGAACAATTGTGCCGGTCTTCATTCGTGCGACGATCGCGACCGTATCCTCGACTTCCTTCGACGTTATCCCATTGTTGGCGGTCATCGCTACGACCTCCTGCGCCTCCGTGCCCAGGACGTAGTGCAAAAGGTCTGCGTCATGCACGGTAAGATCAAAGAACACGCCGGCTCCGGCGGTCACGGAATCGGTTCTCCAGCCGCGATTGGCGACCGGAAGCAGCACACCGAACGTCATGCGGGCCGCGACCAGTGCGCCCAGTTCACCATTCTTCACCAAATCGTGGAGCCTGATGTGGGTCGCCATGTTCCGCAGATGGTGATTGATGCCCAAAACGCGTTTGTGCGTTTCGGCGGCCGCAACCATGGCTTCGGCCTCGGCGATTGTCATTGCCATTGGCTTCTCGCCGAGCACATGTTTGCCCGCCACGATTGCCGCAATCGCATCGGGGGCATGCTTTTCATTGGTGTTGCTTATATAAACGGCGTCGACATCCGAGCGAAGCAGCGCTTCGATGGTATCGTAGACCTGCGGGATGCCGTTTCGCTCGGCGTAGGCGCGTCCACGGGCCGTATCGGAGGAGAACACTGCGGCGACCTCGCTGTTCGGAGCGCTGTTGATGGCCGGTATCAGCCACTCCTCGGCAATCCGGCTGGCGCCGACCAGTCCCCATTTGTAAATTTTGCTCATCGATTTCTTCCTGCTGGAATTCATGGTCATGGAGGGGGCTCATTCCAAGCTGACACACGAGGGCCCTCAAGCCCCCTGCAGAATGGAGAGACGAAACTCCGATTGCGCTCAGCCGATCCGCGGCTACCGGTTGCTATCGGCGGCGATTAGTTTCGTGACGATTTGGCTCGGAACGCGTGTGGCGCCCTTCTGGCAAGCATTTCTTCAGTGCGCCCTTTTGACGAACGGCTTGGGTGCTTGTTAGAGGTGGACGAAGAGCGCCTTCTCGCTCGGGCCTCTTCACCGCGCTTATCTTTACATCGGCGGGGTCCCACGGCGATTTCGCAGACAGAGCTTTGCATTCGCGATTTGACGCACAGGAAACGCCACTTTGTGATGAGAGTTCGCGGAAATCAGGTATCGCGCCGGCTATCAGTGCCGCAATGTAGGAAAAACACGGCGATATTAATTAGATGGGTGACAATCAAGTGGGCATCATTCCAGTTCGCGGCCCGCACAGGTAAGGCGTTCCTGTCTTTAAAGCGGTCTCGTAACTACGCGGAACGATACGGGAAGTTTTTCGATTATGGCCCACGAAAAACTCGTTTAAACATGTCCTCCGGGGCCACCAGAAGATCAATTTAAGTTATTGATCTTGCTGTGTATTTCCGAGGCTGTCCACAACGCGGACTCGAACCCCCTCTTTCTGACAATAAACTACCCAGGCGATTTTCCTTACCATCTCAGAATCGCTTGAGCCGATCGCATTGTTCCGAGGGTGGGCGGCGAGAGCGCTACTGTGTTTCCCTCCATTCGGAAACGCCGCGATATTGTCTAAGGGGCTGAGCCCTGTCTCGAAGCTTCAAAAGACCGGGGAACGGCCCCGAAGCCGACGTACGTTTTCCATGACACGAACGGCTGCAATGCGCCTGAAGTTGGCCATTGAACTTGTCATGGGCCGCCGTCCAGAAGCAGACATTCGAGCGGCTGGCCGCAGTGGCACCTCCGCGCCCAACAGCGGCCATCCTCCCCTTGCTGGTACAACCGCTTCTACTAGTTACAAGCTCGGAGCAGCGTGGACAGGCTGCTACACGCATTACACGGGCTACGGTCTCGAACTCGGTGCGGGGCTTATTTGGCGAAGCGGCTTCGGAATTCGGTAGCGACGGAAACTCCAAAATTGGTTTCAAATTAGCCAGTCTGCTTTCGGCCAACTGCGGAATAGCAGCCGCGCTCCACCGCCAGCCGCTTCAGCAGCGCCGACACCGCGTCGATCACCGGTGTCGGCCGGGCCGTCAGCCGGCCGAGTTCCTGAACGGCGGTCACCAGCGCGTCGATTTCCATCGGGCGGCCGCGCTCCAGGTCCTGCAGCATCGAGGTCTTGTGCTCGCCGACGTCGCCGGCGCCCTTGATGCGGCGGTCGACGGCGATCGGAAAGCGCACGCCGAGGCTTTCGCCGATCGCCTGCGCCTCCAGCATCATGGTGCGGGCGAGCGCGCGGGTGCCGTCGTCGGCGACGATCGCCGCCAGCGTCGAGCCGGTCAGCGCCGATATCGGGTTGAAGGACAGGTTGCCCCACAGCTTCACCCAGATTTCGCTGCGGATGTCGTCGCGCACCGGCGCCTGCAGCCCGGCCATGACCATTTCCTCGGCCAGTTGTGTGACGCGCTCGCTCTTCTCGCCGGAGGGTTCGCCGAGCGAAAAGCGCCTGCCCTCGACATGGCGGATGAGGCCGGGCGCGTCGACCTCGACGGCGGGATAGACGACCGAGCCGATGACGCGCTGCGGTCCGATCCGCTGCCAGATGGCGCCGCTTGGGTCGACACCGTCGAGCCTTGTGCCTTCGAGCGGGCCGCTTAGCCTGTGAAAATACCACCACGGCACGCCATTCTGCATGGTGACGACCGCGGTGTCCGTGCCCAGCAGCGGCGCGATCTGGTCGAGCGCCGTGGTCAGCGAATGGGCCTTCAACGCCAGCACCACATAATCCTGCACGCCGAGCTCTTCGGCCTTCGCCGCGGCTTTGACCGGCGCCACCGTCTCCGCGCCGTCCTCGATCAGGCGCAGCCCGCCCGCGCGGATCGCGTCGAGATGCGCGCCGCGCGCGACGATCGACAGATCGGTGCGGCCGGCAATGGCCAGCTTGGCGGCGAGATAGCCGCCGATGGCGCCGGCGCCGAAAATGGTGATCTTCATTGTCACAGCCCGAGCTTGGCGGCGAGCCCGATGCGCTGCAGTTTGCCGGTCGCCCCCTTGGGGATCTCGTCCAGGATCAGGATCTTGCGCGGCACCTTGAAGTCGGCTAGCCGCGTCGCAGCGTGGGCGCGGATATCGCTCTCTGAGGCGCTCATGCCTTCCCGCAGCACCACGGCCGCCGCCACCTCTTCGCCGAGCTTGTCATGCGGCATGGCGAAGGTCACCACCTGCACCACCGCCGGGTGGTCCATCAGCACGTCGTCTACCTCTAGCGGCGAAATCTTCTCGCCGCCACGGTTGATGATCTCCTTCAGCCTTCCGGTGACCCTGAGATAGCCATCCTCGTCGAGCACGCCCTGGTCACCGGTGTGGAACCAGCCATGCGCGAAGGCCGTCGCGTTGGCATCGGGGTTCTTTTCGTAGCCCAATGTGACATTGGGGCCGCGAATGACGATTTCGCCGGTCTCGCCGGCCTGCATCAGCCGGCCGTCGAGCGCCATGACGGCCACTTCGGGTCCGCCGGCGGCGCCGACGCTGCCCGGCTTGCGCAGGCCTGGCGGCAGCCGGTTCGAGGCCATCTGGTGCGCTGCCTCGGTCATGCCATAGGCTTCGATGACCGGGCAGCCGAAGGTCGCCTCGAGTTCGGCCATCACCTGCGCCGGCAGCGATGCCGAGGACGAGCGGATGAAGCGCAGCGAGGCCGCCGCCAGCACGTCCGGATTGCGCGCCGCGCGCGGCAGGATCGCCTGGTGCATGGTCGGCACGGCCGTGTACCAGCTAGGCCTGGCGTCGCTCAGCCACTGGAAGAAGCGCAGCGCGTTGAAGCCCGGCGTGCAGTAGATGCTGCCGCCGGCGGCGAGCGACGACAGCACTGCCGCGATGAGCCCGTGGATGTGAAACAGCGGCATGATGTTGAGGCAGCGGTCGTCGGCGCTCAGGCCGAGCGTCGCGCCGATATGGCGGGCGGAGGCCGCGACATTGGCATGGCTGAGCGGCACCAGCTTGGGGCGCGAGGTGGTGCCCGACGTGTGCAGCAACAGCGCGATGTCGTCGTCGCGCGCCATGTCGGGCGCCGCCTGCGGCCCCACTGACGGGCCCTCGATGACGAAGCTGCCGGCAGGGGCGCCGGCCGGCACGACCAGCCGCAGCACGGCGATGCCCAGACGCTCGGCCACCGTCACCGCCGGGCCACTCTCGTCGGCGGAGACGAGGATCGCCTTGGCGCCGATGTCGGTCAGGTAGAAATCGAGTTCGTCCGCCCGGTAGGCCGGATTGAGCGGCGCCGTCGAGGCGCTTGCCGCCACCGCGACGAAGCTCGTCGCCATCTCCGGCCCGTTCGGCAGCACGATTGCCACCCGGTCGCCCCGGCGGATGCCGCGCGCATGCAGCGCCGCCGCCGTGGCGCCTATCAGCTGGCGCAATCCGCCATGGGTGAGGGTGGGCCGGTCAGGCGCCAGGATCGCCGGCGCGTCATCGGCTCCGGAGGCGAGCGGGCGTGAAAGCCCTTGCGAATTTGCGTTGCTGGTCATGGTCACCGACTATCGTTCCAATCCGTCAAAATCCAGCCGCGACACACAGATGTGATGCCGCCGGCTCTCAATATCCCAACGCCATCCCGTCCTTGCGCGGGTCGGAGGCGCCGGTCAGCGTGCCCTTTTCCCAGTCGATCAGCACTGCCTGGCCGCCGCCAAGCGGGTGATGCGGTTCGACGATGCGATGGCCGCGCTTGCGCAAGCCCTTGATCGCCTCGTCGGGAACGTTGCGCTCAGCCTCCACGACGTCATCGTTGTAAAACACACGCGGCGCATCCATCGCCTGCTGTGGATCCATGCCGAAGTCGATCATGTTGGTCAAAAAATGCACATGGCCGAAAGGCTGGTAGCCGCCGCCCATGACGCCGAACGGCATCACCACGCGGCCATTCCGGGTCGCCATTCCGGGCATGATTGTGTGCATCGGCCGCTTGCCGGGCGCGATCGCATTGGGATGCCAGGGCTCGAGCCGGAAGCTCGAGCCACGGTTCTGCAGCACCACGCCGGTCTTCGGGCTGACCACGCCGCTGCCAAACGAATAATAGGTCGAGTTGATGAAGGAGACCGCGTTGCGGTCGCGATCGACCACGGTGATGTAGACCGTGTCGCTGCCCGGCAGGTCCAGCTTCGGCAGATGCGTCATCGCCCGCTCGGGGTCGATCTCGGCGCGCAGCCTGTCGGCATAGGCGGCGGACAAGAGCTGCTTGACCGGCACAGGGACCTGGTCCTGGTCGCCCACAAAACGGTCGCGGTCCTGGTAGGCCAGCCGCCCCGCCTCGATTTCCAGATGCAGCCGCTCGGCGCCATTGGGATCGAGCCCGCCAAGCTTGAAGCCGGACAGCACATTCAGCATTAGAAGCGCGGTCAGCCCCTGGTTGTTCGGCGGCATCTGGTGGAAGTCGTAGCCGCCGTAGGAGGTGCTGACCGGTGCCACATAGTCGCCTTTGGTCGCCGCGAAATCCTCTTGGCTATGCAGCCCGCCCAATTCCTTGAGCCGGCGCACCATATCGTCGGCGACAGCACCCTCGTAGAAGCCGGCGCGGCCCTGCTTGGTGATGATGCGCAAGGTAGCGGCGAGTTCCGGCTGGCGGTGGACGTCGCCGGCCCTCGGCGCCTTGCCGCCGGGCAGGAAGATGCGCGCGGCATGTTCGTCCGCGGCAAGGTCGATCTCCGGGTCCGCCCAGTCGAAGGCGACGCGGTCGTGCACGACATAGCCGTTCTCGGCATAATGAATGGCCGGCGCCAGCACCTCGGCGAGGTCCTTGCTGCCATGGTCCTCGAGCAGCCGGCACCAGGCATCGATGGCGCCCGGCACCGTCACTGCATGCGGTCCCTGTTTGGGAAGCTCGCTGAAACCCCTGTCCAGGTACCAGTCGACGGTCGCGGCCGCCGGCGCGCGGCCGGAGCCGTTGAAGGCCAGCACGTCACCTTGTCCCGCCGGGCAGTAGAGCACGAAACAATCGCCGCCTATGCCGGTCGATTGCGGCTCGACCACGGCCTGCACGGCGGCGGCGCAGACCGCCGCGTCCATGGCATTGCCGCCGGCGCGCAGCATCTCGATCGCCGCGAGCGTCGACAGCGGGTGCGATGTCGCGGCGACCGCTTCGCTGGCACGAACCGGCGAGCGGCCGGGAAACTGGAAATCACGCATTCTGTCTCTGTATCCCTTGGTCTGATCGAAGCGACATGTTCACCATCGCGTAACACAACACGGCAGCAGATCGTTTCGGCTTGTCGGCGCAGCCCATGTCGCCAATTCTCCTGATTATGCCCCGGTGATGTTTCATGCACGGACCCGATAGGGCGTTAGCCAGGTCTCCAGGGCATTCAGGGCCGAGATGATCGTGAAATTTATGGTGAGGTAAATCGCGCCCGCAGCCACGAAAACTTCGACGGCGCGATAAGTCTGAGAAATCAACCCCTGGGCTATGCCTGTCACTTCCATCAGGGTGACGATCGATGCCAGCGACGTACCCTTCACCATGAGGATGATCTCGTTGCTGTAGCTTGGAATGGCTTGGCGCAGCGCCAAAGGCAGAACGACGAGGCGCAGTGTCTGGATCCGTGTCATCCCGAAAGCGGAAGCGGCCTCGACAAGACCGCGCGGCACGCCTTGTATTGCGCCCCGCAGGATCTCGCTGCCATAGGCTGCGGTATTGAGACTGAGTGCGATGATGGCGCACCAATAGGGCTCGCGAAACAGCCACCAGAGCCCAACAGCCTGAAGCGTGGGACGGAACTGGCCGAGGCCGTAATAGATGAGGAATATCTGGACGAGCAATGGCGTGCCGCGAAAGACGGCGACGAAGGCGCGTATCGGCCAGACCAGCATCCGATGGTTTCCCTGCTGCGCCAGTGCGAGCAACAGGGCCAAGGCAAAGCCTATTGCGATCGACAGCCCAGCAAGCTGCAAGGTCAGCGGCAAGCCGGAGAGCAGGGTTGGAATGATCTCGACAAAGAAATGCAGGTCGATCATGCGTGGACCATGCCTCGCCACGCTCGTGTCTCGCCGTAGCGGAAGACCGATCCGGTCACCGCGGCGATGAGGAAATACAGTGCCGCGGCGGCCAGGTAAAAGACGAAGGGCTCCCTCATCGATCCTGCGCCGATCTGAGATTGCCGCATCAATTCCACGAGACCGATCACGGAGATCAGGGCCGAATCCTTGAGCACCAGTTGCCAGACATTTCCGAGGCCCGGCAGAGCGTGCCGCATCAATTGCGGTATGATGACGAGGCGTAGCGAATGGAATCGGGCCAGGCCCAAAGCCTTGCAAGCTTCGAACTGGCCGGGATCGACGGCGAGATAGGCTCCGCGATAGACCTCGGCTTGATAGGCGCCAGAAATAATGCCGATCGCCAGGACGCCGGTTGCAAATGTCGGGAGCCCGACGAAGCCGGCGCTGCCGAAGAGTTTTCCGATCTCGGTCAAGGCGATGCTGCCGCCATAGTAGAGCAGGTAGATCGTCAACAGATCGGGCACGCCCCTGAACACCGTGCCATAGGCCTTGGCCAACCACGACGGTACAGCTCTCGGTGAAAGCCCACCGCTCGCGGCCACTGCGCCGAAGAAGGCGCCGAGCAGGAAGCCTAGGATGGACAGCGCAAACGTAACGCCTGCTGCCAAGAGCAGCGCGCCGCCCCAGCCGCCCTTGCCGAGGGACAGGATATGGAGTGCATCGGTCATTTGAAACCTAGATGATCAGGGGCGTCCGGCCGATCGGTCGACACCGACCGGCCGAACAAGTCCCCAAATGGCTACTTGACCGGCGTCACGTCCGTTTTCACCCATTTTTCCGAGATGCTCTTGATGGTGCCGTCGGCGATCGCGGCGCTGATCGCGTCGTTGAGCATCTGCTTGAGCTTGGTGTCTTCCTTCCTCAGGCCCGCACCGGTTCCGGCGCCGAACAGACCGCCGACAAAGCCGGGCCCCGCTACCGTGAAGTTCGCGAATTCGGGTTTTGCAAGCGTCGCGGCGAGCGCCGTCTTCTGAGCGAATATCGCGTCGATGCGGCCCGCGGCCAGATCGAGATCGTGCTGCTCGGTCGTCTTGTACTCGCGGATCTCCACCGTGTCCCCGAAGTATTTCTTGACGAATTCGAGCATCGCCGTTGCCGCCTGGACGCCGACCACCTTGCCTTTCAGCAAGGGCTTCAACTTATCGATCGCGGCCTTGGTAGCAGCCTCATCGTCCATTTTGAATTTCTCGGTCGAAGCGCCGAGCTTGCCCAGGTCGCTGTCCTTGGCGGCTGCGAAACCACCCGGGTCGATCGCATAAGGCTGGGTGAAGTCGATGGTCTCGAGGCGTTTCGGCGTGATGAACATGCCGGCCATGATCACATCGAACTTGCCGACCTTCAGCGCAGGAATAAGACCGTCCCAATCCTGGGCGATGATGGTGCATTTGACCTTCATCCGCTCGCAAAGATTGTTGGCGAGATCGATCTCCAGTCCGTCGAGCTTGCCGTCGGCGTTGGTGAAGTTCCATGGAGCGTAGGCGCCCTCCGTGGCGATGGTGATGGCCTTGGGCGCGTCCTCGGCCAAGGCGGTGTGCATGAAGCCGAACATGCTGAGTGCGGCCGCAACTGCGGCCAAACGATTGAATTTCATTTGGTTCCCCTTTTTTTGGTAGGCTGATTGAACGATTCCCACGCCCGGCCGCATTGCCGTTCGAGGCCATTCATGCCCGGTCGGTTTTCGTCACCGGCCGGGACTCACGAGCTCGGCCAGCAGCGGCGCCGTGCCGAGAACATGTTCCTGCATCACCTGTTCCGCGTGCTGTGCGTCGCCCGAGCGCAAGGCAGCGATCACGGCGGCATGCTCCTCGCGCGCGGAAAGCGGCTTGTCACAATCGTCGAACCAGATGCGCATGTAAGGCTCGATGACCACATGCAGCGCCGATATCTGGTGGACCAGCTTGGGCCTCTGGCTCAACGCACAGATGCGGCCATGGAATTCCTGGTGGCGGACAACCCAGTCGCTACCGCCGCTCTGGCCCGCGCGTTCCATGCGTTCGAGCAGGCGGTCGAATTCCTCGAACTCCTCTTCGTCGATCCGGGGCATCGCCAGCCTGACGGCCAACCCCTCCAGAACCGAGCGAATTTCGAAAATCTCATAAAGCTCGTCGACAGTCAGCCCAGCGACCACGCATCCCCGATTTGGGCGAAGAACCACCAGCCCGTCGGATGCCAGGCGCCGAAAGGCTTCCCGCACCGGCATGCGGCTCATGCCTATTTCAGCCGCGATGTCTTCGGGAATGAGGCGGTCACCCGGTTTGTAACGACCGAGGCGAAGCGCTTGCTGAAGATGCCTATATGCCTCCTCCTCTGCGGTGGCGGGCAAGCGTGGCTCGACGGAGAAGGCTGCTGGCACTTTGCACCCAAAAGTATTTTTGTATCCACGTATTATCAAATCCGGATTTGGCTGGAGCGTCAAGACCCGATCATGACGAAGTAGGGAGGGAAGGTGGGCGATCTCGGCTGCTTCAAAGGCACGGGGCCTGGTTCCCAGAGGTCAAATCACGGTTGGCAGCCTCAATTGCCATCCAGTGCATTTGGTGCAATCTGCCCCCATGAAGATATCGGGCTCCGATCTCCATCTCTTTCGTGTCTTTGAAAGCGTGGTCCGCAACGGCGGCATGTCTGCGGCACAGATGGAACTGTCGCTCAGTCAACCTACGATTTCCAACCATCTGACGGCGCTTGAACAACGGCTCGGCGTGAAGTTGTGTGAACGAGGGCGGCGCGGGTTTTCGCTAACGGAGGAGGGGCGGCGGGTTTACGAAATCAGCACGGAAATCACCGGGATGCTGGACTCCGGTTCGGCCCGGCTTTCGCGTGTTAGAAGCGCTTTGGCGGGAAAGGTCGGCGTTGGCATTGTCGACTGCTTAACGACCGACCCAAGTTTCCGGCTCGCCGACGCTATTGCCGAGCTTTCCAAAGCTGCGCCGGAAATCGAGCTTGATCTCAAGATCATGTGCCCCAACGACATAACGAAGGCCGTGGCGGAAAACGAAATAGACATTGGGATAGGTGCCTCCGACATCAAAGTCGCAAGCGTGCAATACCAGATCATCTACCAAGAGGAGCACGCGGTATTTTGCGGTTCGGCTCATCCTTTGTTTTGCCGAAATGACGAGACGATTACGAGTGAGGAATGCTACGGCCATCCGTGGGTAGAGAGAGGATATTGGTACGGGATTAGGCGTCACCGCTTCGATACCGCCGCGAACCGGGTAGCCTTTGATATTGAGGCGCAGCTTCTGATGGTCCTGTCGGGCGCCTACCTCGGGGTCCTGCCGATACATTTTGCGAGCATGTTCGAACAGCAGGGGCGTCTTCGCCGACTTCCCATAGCCGACGAGGCCTATTCCGCCGACATCGAGGTCGCCACGCGAACAGGCGAGCAGGCTGCCAACGTCAGCTATGTCCGTGATGCGATCATCAGGGCGCACCGGATGCATTTGTGAAAACCAATGTATCCGTTCTCTGAATGATATTCTTGCCGTGTCGATAGAGGTCTAGCCTCTCGTAGGGCTGGCGATGCGCAGCGCAAAAGTGCCGCCTGCGGACTTGCCCGCCAAACGTGCAAGTTCGACGTGGTCGCCACGTCGGGTGTCGCTATTTAGCCTTAAGGCATGGGATGAGCACGGACGCACTGCTGCTTCGCAACCTTCCTAATTTTTCGCCGGAGACGACAAGGCGCCTCGTAGCAACCCGGTACGGGATCGACGGGACATACACGCAACTGGCTTCCGAGCGCGATCTGTCGTGGCGGATCGAGGGCACCGATGGCCGCGACGTCGTCGTCAAGATATCGAATGCCGGCGAGCCCGAAGGCGTCGTGGATATGCAGGTCAAAGCCCTGAACCATATCTTCGAGCGCGATCCGTCCCTGCCGGTGCCTCGCGTCGTTCCCTCCCTCGCTGGCGCCCCATATGAATGGATCGAGGACGAGCGCGGCTGCCGGCACATGATCCGTGTGCTTACTTTCCTTCCGGGGAAGATCATGGAGCAGGTTGAGGAAGCCTTTTCCGCCGCCACTCGGTTCAACATAGGAGCGATGGTAGGGCGGCTTGCCTATGCGCTGCGCGATTTTTTTCATCCATACGCAGGCAGCAATGTGCACCTCTGGGACATTTCACGTGCCCTGGCCTTGCGCCCGCAGATAGCAAAGATCTCCGACCTCGGGCTTCGGCAATTGTGCGAGGAAATCTTCGAGCGCGCCGAGCGCTTTACCCTTCCTCAATTGCTGAAAACGCGCCGGCAAGTCGTCCATCAGGATTCCCATGGCGGCAACATCCTTGTCGATCCCAACGACAGCACATCGCCGGTCGGTATCATCGATTTTGGCGATATGGGCTACAATTCCATTGTTGCGGACATTGTGACGGCTTGCGAGACATTCTCGAAATCCGATGATGATCCGATCGCCTACCTCTGCGATGTGGCGTCGGGTTTCGATTCGACATATCCGCTCGAAGAAAATGAGATCGATCTCATTTTCGACGCGATGCTGCTGCGCCTCGCACTGGCCACCGTCATCGTCGAAGCCAGGGAAGCCACGATCGAATCCGGCATTCCCCATATCGAAAACGCCGGCCAATACCCGCGAATGATGGAGTTGCTGAGCCGGCAAGGGCGCCCGGAGGCGGTACGCCGGCTTCGTCAGGCGTGCCGGTTTCCGGTCTATCATCCCTCGGGCAATGGCAGCGAGCCTCTCGCGAACGACTATGACCTGGTGAGGCATGAGCGCGACGCCCATCTTGGTCCGATATGGCATTTCTACAAGCGGCCCCTGCACATCACGCGCGCTCGAGGGGCCTGGATGTATGGCGCCGGCGGGACGGCTTATCTCGACGTCTACAACAACGTCCCCCAAATTGGTCATTGTCACCCGCACGTGGCGAGAGCCATATACCGTCAGGCCAGCGCGTTGAATACCAACACGCGATACATGTGCGACACGGCGGTCGAGTATGCGGCGCGATTGACCGCAGATCTGCCTGATCACCTGGACACCTGCATTTTCGTCAATTCAGGCAGCGAAGCCAACGATCTGGCGATGCAGATAGCCATGTCGCTCAGCGGGCATGATGGCGGTCTGATCATTGACCAGGCCTACCATGGATGCACCGAACTCACGACGACGCTCTCCAATGAAAGCTGGCGTCACTTGCCCGCCGGCGAGCATCCCAGGCAGATCGAGACCCTGATGGCCCCGGATATGTACAGGGGCCTTTTCGCCAACGACCCACAGGCAGCCGCGAACTACGCTGCGGATGCCGACCGGGCGATAGCCGCCTTGCGCGCCAGAGGGCACAGGCCGGCGGCATTCATGGTCGACACGGCCTTGTGTTCGAGCGGCGTGCTGCGGGCGCCTGACGACTATTTCAACCTCGTCGCGAGAACCGTCAGGTCGGCGGGTGGGTTCGTCATCGCGGACGAGGTGCAGGCCGGCTGCGGTCGCATGGGAACCTTCTGGGGGTTCAGGGCGAACGGGCTCTCGGATGACAATGTCGACTTCGTGACGATGGGCAAGCCGGTCGGAAACGGCCACCCGCTCGGCGTCGTCATCCTCGGTTCGGCACTTATGAAGCGTTTCCTCAACGGCACCTATCCGCTGTTGTTCAGCACATTCGGCGGCAACACCGTCGCATGCGCGGCGGGCATGGCTGTTCTGGACGTCATCGAGCGGGAAGACCTGATCGAGCGCGGCGCCGCCACAGGAGACTATTTGCGCCGGGAGCTTGGGCGTCTGGCGCAACGGCATCCCATCATCGGCGACGTACGCGGTCTAGGCATGATGACCGGCGTTGAACTGGTGACGGATCGCTTCACCAAGGAACCGGCGGCGCGGCAGACCGATCAGCTTGTCGAAGCCTTGCTCGCACGCAACATCCTGACAGGGAAAGGCACGCCGAACACCCTCAAGTTACGTCCACCGCTGATCTGGTCGCGAAAAGAGGCCGATATGTTCGTCACGGCTTTTGACGACAGTTTGAGCGGACTGCAATGACCTCTGCCAGGGCTTGCCTGGGCCAAAGCATGTCAGGCAAGCCCCCAGAAAATCGGGAACGATCGGAAGACCAGCACTGCTTCCGCTGAGAAGGGAACATCGGCCTGCCTGCAAAATGGCAAGCCGGACCAACAGGAGAACGAACATGAAGAAACAGCTACTCGGACTGGCTGTCGCGATGACGGCCGTCCTCTTTTCCGCAGGGGTCTCGTTGGCGGAGGACAAGGTCGTCAACGTCTATAACTGGTCTGATTATATCGACAGTTCCATCCTTGATGATTTCACCAAGGAAACCGGTATCAAGGTCGTCTACGACACCTTCGATTCGAACGAAATTCTTGAGACCAAGCTGCTTGCCGGCGGCTCCGGCTATGACGTGGTGGTTACAACCGGACCTTTTCTGGCCAGGCAAATTCAGGCGGGCGTGTTCCAGAAGCTCGACAAGTCCAAGCTGCCAAATCTCAAGAACATGTGGCCCGAGGTGATGGCGCGCTTGGCCCAATATGACCCGGGCAACGAATATGCCGTCAACTATATGTGGGGCACGACCGGCATCGGCTACAATGTCGACAAGGTGAAGGCCGCGCTCGGCGACATGCCGATCGACAGCTGGGATGTGCTCTTCAAGCCGGAGAATGCGGCCAAGCTAAAGGACTGCGGCATCAATATCGTCGATGCGCCGGAGGAGACTATGGCCATTGCCATGAACTATCTCGGCAAGGACGGCAACAGCAAGAAGAAAGAAGACCTCGAAGCCGGTGGTGGCATCTACACGAAAATCCGGCCCTATGTCCGCACCTTCAGCTCCTCTGCCTACATCAACGACCTGGCGAATGGCGATAAATGCATCAGCATCGGCTGGTCGGGTGACGTGCTGCAGGCCAAGAACCGCGCCAAGGAAGCCAACAACGGGGTCAAGGTCGAATACCTGATCCCTAAAGAAGGCACCTATATGTGGTTCGACAATCTGGCTATTCCTGCCGACGCCAGGCATGTCGATGAAGCGCACGCCTTCATCAACTACTTGATGCGGCCGGAAGTCATCGCCAAGTCAACCAACTATGTCCAAACTGCCAACGGCAACCTCGCCTCGCAGAAGTTCATCGACGAGGCCGTGTTGAAGAACCCTTCAGTTTATCCGACGCAGGAAACGCTCAAGAAGCTTTTCACGATTTCTTCGTATGGATCCAAGGAGCAGCGCGTCCTCACCCGTCTCTGGACCCAGATCAAGACGGGCAGCTAAACGGCACATGGATGGGGCGGTCACTGGCCCATTTTTTGGCGGCGCCTCTGGTGAAAGTCTGCCGCAATCTTATGGCTATGCGCGGAAGAATGGCGGGGGATGCGCTAGTCTGTTGGACCAGTAACGCGCAAATCCACGCTCGCCTGTGCAGCGATACATCGCCAATTTTGCTTCTAATTCAACGGCGAGGAACAAGTGCCATTCCAAGATCTGATCCAGCCTGAACTAGGCGCCTATGTCAGCAAAGTGGCCACGCCAGGCGACTTTGCCCAGTTCTGGGCCTCGACCATCGCCGAGGCCCGCCAGGCCGGCGGCAAGGTCGACATCGTACCGGCGCAGACGACACTGAAGGCGGTCCAGGCTTTCGACGTCACGTTTCCGGGATACGGCGGTCATCCGATCAAAGGATGGCTGATCCTGCCGACGCATCGTGAGGGGCGGCTTCCTCTTGTCGTGCAGTATATCGGCTATGGCGGCGGACGCGGCTTGGCACATGAGCAACTGCACTGGGCGACCTCAGGATTTGCTTATTTTCGAATGGATACACGCGGGCAGGGAAGCGACTACAGCGTAGGAGAGACCGCCGATCCGGTCGGCTCGACCTCTTCGTTTCCCGGCTTTATGACCCGTGGCGTCCTGGACAAGAATGACTACTATTACCGGCGCGTGTTCACCGATGCTGTGAGGGTGATAGATGCTCTCCTGGGGCTGGACTTCATCGATCCCGAGCGCATCGCGGTTTGCGGCGACAGTCAGGGCGGCGGCATTTCGCTCGCCGTCGGCGGAATCGATCCGCGCGTCAAGGCCGTAATGGCCGACGTGCCGTTTCTTTGCGACTTTCCGCGCGCTTTGGGGACTGCCGTGCGCGATCCCTATTTGGAGATCGTTCGTTTTCTGGCGCAGCATCGCGAGAAGAAGGCGAAAGTCTTTGAAACGCTCGGCTATTTCGACTGCGTCAACTTTGCCAGGCAGTCCAAGGCAGCGGCGCTGTTTTCCGTGGCCCTGATGGACGAAGTCTGCCCGCCTTCTACCGTTTATGGCGCGTTCAATGCCTACACGGGGGAAAAGACCATCGTAGAATACGAATTCAACAACCATGAAGGCGGACAAGGCTACCAGGAGCGCGAACAGATGGCGTGGCTCAGCGCGCGGTTCGGTGTCGACTGATGTCAGCGGCCCAGCACTGGCCGGTTTTACCTTCCCAAGGGACCTCTGCTTGCCCGGGCAACCGGGCTCCAGCGGCTACCAGCCGCCCGGCTGCACGCTTCCATGCCCGCAAACAGCACATGGCGTGCGCTTTGAGGGACCCGCGGCAACCTTAGCGGTCAACGACCTCGGAGGGGCTGGGCGGCCGCTGCGGCAGAGTCCCGCGCGACCTTGATGCCATCGGCCTCTCCTTGCTCGGTGTCAGCTTACCCAGTCCTTCCCGCAACCGGACCGGCAGCAATCGGCCTCACTACGGCCGTTCTGGAGGATGGCTGCCAACGTTCGTACACTTCGTAAACTACATCTGTTTAGCGCCACGAGACGATACGGAACGATATGGGAAGCTTTCAGATTTTTGCCCACGAAACTCAATGAGTTCAAGACGCCCTCCGGGCCTGACGCGCTGTTATGTTGCCGTAGGATAGAACCCCTACATCTGGTCACGCGAGATCCGAGCGTTGCGCTCGCGTTCGAATACCTTGTGACCGTCAGCCAGTGCTTCAACCCGCTCCGAAATCACCCATTCGGCCGCCGTACAGGAGAGACGGGTGGTGCAATGGCTTTCCGTTCGCCAGTCTGTCCGTTGGGCAGCGCATGTCCAGCGAATCTCGGCGGCCAATGACAGGGGATCGTCGGGGGCTATAGACCATACCTCTCGCCGGATGTCGCGCGTGCACAAGCCGTTCTCCGGATGTCGACTGACCCGTATCCTCATGCACGCGGTAATGAGTGACACCTTGCTGAAGGTCACGTTCGACCGAACGGGCAGACAATCCTTCCGTCAAGACTTCATAGCGGGGCAGCGGATCGGGATCGGGTGGTTGAGGCACTTCGATCCTGCGATGCCCACCAAGCAGGGGTAGTTGCAGTTGCAGCGCCGAGAGCTCGATCACCAGAGTCGCGTCGCAAGGCGGTGGCAAGATGGTCGGCCAATAGGCACTGGACAATGGCGCAGACGGTGGCCCGGCGCAAAGCGGTAGCCGCACGCATCAAGCACCAGTTCGACTGCGACGGTCTCGCCCGGCTTCATGGGCTGTGGCTCGTTAATCCCTTGCCGGGGATGGCTCAAATTCAGTTCCGAAATGCAGCCACGGCGTTGACCTTCCGGTGCATGAACATCTCCGCTGCAGGCATCAACCTGCCATCGGCAACAAATCGGCGTGTTGAAGAGGAGCGTCCTTGATCCGGATCTGCGCGCCGTTCGGCCCAGTCACCGATAATTGTCAGGGCAATGCGGATCTTCACTTTTCACTTTTTGAGTATTTGACTTACTCCCACTTCTTCAGGTCCGACCTGTTCGCCAGGGTCGAACTCACCTTCAAACAAGACTGTCGCGACCGACCCAAGCGGATTGGCGATCCGGTCCTCCAGCAGCTCGATCAGTTTGTGCCCGACGGCTGCCATGTCTACGGAATGAACGCCGATATTCGCCGGCAGGAAGCGCGACAGACGCGTGTTGTCGCGAGTGACGATGTGGACGTCTCGGCCCGGCTCAAGCCCCCGTCGGCCGAGCGCGTGCAGCGCCCCAAGCAGGCCCAGTTCATTGGCGCACGCCAGGCCCGTTGGCGGATCTGACGACGCCAGCAGCCGATCGAACCAGGCTGCGCTCGATTCCATCGTGAACGTGCCGTGGCCGATCAGCGATTGGTCGATCGGAAGGCCGGCCTCGGCCATCGCTCTCTGATAGCCTTTGAGCCGCGCGGCGCTCGCCTGGTCCTTCGCCACGAGAAGCTGCAGCGCTATGCGTCGGCAGCCCTTGCCCATGAGCCGTCGGGTCGCGTCATAGGCGATCTGCTCATTGTCGATATCGACATAGGGATAGGCGGCGTCCACATCGGTTCTGCCGAAGGTGACGAACGGTATGCCCTGGTCGAGCAGCAGCTTGATGCGCGGATCGCCCGAGACCATGCGCGTGATGATCAGCCCGTCCGCGCTGCGCGCCTGCAACAGGCGCCGCATGCTTTGGACCGGATCATCGTCGGGCGTGGTGGAATATATGGACAGGCTGTAGCCCGTTTGCCGCGCCGCCAGCGTCATGCCCTCGATCAGGGGAAGCTTGGCCAGATCGGACAGGTAATCGCTCGTCTCCATCGGCAGCACCGCCGTCAGCGTCATGGTCCGTCCGGTTTTGAGCGCGCGACCATGATGATCAGGCACGTAGCCGACGCGGTTGGCCACCTCCTTGACCCGCGCCACGGTCGAGGGGTGCACCTCCGGACCGTCCTTCAGAGCGCGCGATACGGTGGTCACCGAAAGAGAAAGTTCCGCCGCGATCTGTTTTAGATTGGCCATGTCGCCCGACTTGATTTGCGAATGCGTCGGCTGATTTTGCTGCGCTTCGTAACGTTACCGGATTCGACCTGACGGTCAAATCCGACGCCCCCCACTATCAAATATCCGCCGTAAAGCCGCTTGACTCAATGCCGTTTCGCTGCAATCGTAACGTTACGATTTCTAAAATGGCCACGTAATCGACGCTTTGATGAATCCTGGAGGAGGAAAATCCATGTCTTGGCTACCACGCATTTCCTTGGCGGTGATCGCAGTCTCGGCTGCCTTGCCCGTCTATGCTCAAACGGTCACCCTCACCACCGCAGGCGGGGACTATGGCAATGCCATCAAGGAGGCCATGTGGGCTCCCGCTGCAAAAGAGCTTGGCTATGAGGTCCGCGAAGAGACGCAGAGCGACGGCCTTGCCGCGTTGAAGATGCAGGTCACCTCGGGCGCGGTCACCACCGACATCATCCATCTCGGCTCACCGGAAGGCGCGCAGGCGGCCGCGCAGTCGCTGCTGGAACCACTCGACTACAAGATTATCGATCCCAAATCCGTTCCGGCCGGCGCAAAGTCCGACTACTGTTATCCGTTCGATTCCTACGGCACCGTCATGTCGTGGAACACCAAGGCCCTTGGCGACAACCCGCCGAAAAGCTGGGCGGAGTTCTGGGATGTCGCCAAGTTCCCGAACCGTCGCGCCTTGCGCGCCAACGCGCAGGACCTGATCGAGATCGCGCTGCTCTCCGACGGCGTGGCGCCGGCGGACGTCTATTCCGTGCTCAGCACCCCGGAAGGGCTGCAGCGCGCCATCAAGCGGATCGAGGCGATCAAGCCAAACGTCTCCGTGTGGTGGACCTCGGGCGCGCAGTCGGCGCAACTGCTGAAAGACGGCGAAGCGGATCTGGTCGTCACCTGGAACGGAAGAGCCCAGACCGTGAAGGCGGATGGCGGCGCCGTCGACTATACGTTCAAGGGTTCCGTTATCGGCACGGACTGCCTCGGTGTGCCGAAGGGCGCCCAGAACAAGGACGCGGCCATGAAGCTCATCGCGGCGATGACGCAACCCGCTCGGGTGGCGAAGCTCACCGATTTCATCGCCTACGGGCCGGTCAACCCTGCCGCCTATGAAGGAGGCCTTATTCCGAAGGACCGTCTGAAGACCCTGGCGACGGCGCCCGAAAACGCCGGCACTTCGGTGTTCTCGAATGCCGACTGGTGGCTGAAGAACGGCGAAGCCGCGCAAAAGGCCTTCGATGAAATGATCAGCCGCTGACGCTCCAGCGCATCAGATGCAACGACGGAGCGCATGATGAAATCGCTTCCGATCACCATCGACAGCGTGCGTAAGGCCTATGGGTCTTACGTCGCGCTGGACGATGTCTCACTCGACATCAGGGCCGGCGAATTCCTGACGCTGCTCGGCCCCTCCGGGTCGGGCAAGACCACTTTGCTGATGGCTCTGGCCGGTTTTGTCCGGCCCGATTCCGGAAAGCTCCTGTTGGGGGATCGCGACATCACTCGCCTTGCCCCCAACAAGCGGGAGATCGGCATCGTTTTCCAGAACTACGCTCTGTTTCCCCACATGAACGTCCTCGCCAATGTCGAATATCCGCTGGCCCTGCGCAGGATACCGAAGGCGGAAGCCCGTCAGCGGGCCCTGGACACCTTGGCCCGCGTGAAACTGGAAGGTCTGTCGGAGCGCAGTATTGCCGCACTGTCCGGCGGCCAGCGCCAGCGGGTGGCGTTGGCGCGGGCAATTGTCTTCGAACCGCGCGTGATGCTGATGGATGAACCACTGTCGGCGCTCGACAAGAATCTGCGCGAGACCATGCAGTACGAGATCCGGCGCCTGCACGATGATCTCGGGATCACAACCATCTATGTGACCCATGACCAGCGCGAGGCGCTGACCATGTCCGACCGGATCGCGGTGATGAACTCCGGCCGCATCCAGCAGATCGATGCGCCGCAGCACATCTATGACCGCCCATCGACACGCTTCGTCGCCGAGTTCATGGGCGAAGCCAACATTATCGCCCCGGGCCTGGCGCGCAAGGTCGACGGTACTGGGGCGTCGCGCGAGACGCTGATGATCCGCGCCGAAAGCCTGCATCTCGACGCGAGCCTCGCCGGACGCGACGGAGTTGCCCTCGACGGGACGCTGCGCGCCAAGGCATTTCGCGGCGAGAACTGGCTTTTGACGCTGGCGCTTGACGGCGGGCAGGAAATCCTAGTCTGCATTCCGGCGGCCCTGGCCGGTGGCTGCGTCGAGCTTGCCGCCAGTCAGCGGGTGACCGTCTATGCGCCGGCGCAAAAAGTTCATGTTCTGCCGGGAGCAATGGCGTGAGCGTCGCCGCCGATCCCGCGCTCGCCGCGGATGGCCGACGCGAGCGGCGCTTCTTCCTTTCGCTGTCGCTTCCGGCGCTTTTCATCGTTGGGCTGGCGGCGATACTGCCGCTCCTCTGGATCGTCCGGCAATCCTTCCTGACGACGGCGGGCCAATACTCCGTCGGCAATTACGAGAAGGTGCTGTCGAGCGGACTGACATGGTCGGCCTTGGCCACGACCCTTGAACTGTCGTTGGGCACGCTGGTGGTCTGCATTATTCTCGGCATTCCGCTGGCGCTCGCTCTGGCCAGCACTCGGCCGAGGGTGGCCAACGTGCTGATGGCCTTCGTCATGCTGCCATTGTGGACCTCTATTCTGGTGCGCACCTATGGCTGGCTCGTGCTGTTGCGGCGCGATGGCCTGATCAATGCGGCTTTGACGGGTTCAGGCCTGACCGCGGAGCCATTGCCGCTGGTCTACAACTTCACCGGCACGCTTATCGGCATGGTTCACTACATGCTGCCGCTGTTTCTGCTGCCCGTTTACGCCGCGATGCGCGATATCGACACAAACCTCACTCGCGCCGCCGCCAGCATGGGAGCCACGCTCGGGCAAGTGATCCGCACGGTCATTCTGCCGCTTTCGGCCGGCGGCATCTTCTCAGGCTCGATCCTCGTCTTCATCTACACGATCGGCTTCTTCATCACCCCCGCGGTGCTTGGCGGCGGCAAGGTGAATCCGCTCTCCATCCGGATCGAGCGTACGCTGTCGACCTTCCAGGATTGGGGCTCGGCGAGCGTCCTGGGCATTCTGCTCCTCGTGCTCATGGCGCTGATCGCGGTGATGTTCCTGACGGCAAGACGGCTGATGGCACACAACAAAATGGGTGCGGCCCATGCTTGAGGCCTATCCGGACAACAGGCTCGCCCGCGTCGCTCTGTGGGGCTTTGCCGCGCTTGTCATGGCGTTCTTGATACTGCCGACACTTGTCGTCGTGCCGCTCTCCTTTTCGGCGTCGGACCTGCTCGAGTTCCCGCCGCGCGCCTACTCGCTGCGCTGGTATGAAAACTTCTTCGGGTCGGCCACCTGGATGGACGCGCTTAGGACCAGCCTGATCCTCGGCACTTTGACGGCGGCGATTGCCGTGCCGCTGGCGCTGCTGGCCTGCATCTCGACGAACAGGCTCGGCGGCCGGGCCGCGGCGACCATTCAGGGTGTTCTGCTCACCCCTTCCATCGTGCCGGGAATCCTGCTTGCGATCGGCCTCTTCTTCGTGCTGGCGGCGCAGGGCCTGGTCGGAACGCTGTTCGGCGTGCTGGTAGGCCACGTGGTGCTGGCTATCCCGGTCGCCTGTATTGTGCTGGTGCCCGCTCTTGCCCGGTTCGACTGGAACCAGGTCCAGGCGGCGCGCAGCCTGGGCGCAGACTGGGCCAGAGCCATTGGCGGTATCATCGTTCCGCAACTCAGGATCAGCCTGTTGTCGGCGACGTTGATGGCCTTCCTGACCTCGCTCGACGAATCCGTCATCTCGATCTTCGTCGCCAGCGGCCGCAACAGCACGCTGCCGAAGCTCATGTTCCTGTCGCTGCGCGATCAGATCGATCCAACCATCGCGGCGATCTCGACATTATGGACCGCCATCGTCGTGGCCGTCATCCTGATCGTGACGCTTCGCCAGAAATCCTGACCGAGACCGGAAATCATGCCAAGCAATCCTATCGCAGCCGACCATCAGACAGACATCCCCAAGGTGGGGCTGGCGATCATCACCGGTTCTGCAAACTGGGGGCTGGCCTTTCCCGAAGATGTCGAAGTCGATGGCGTGCGCACCTTGCGGCGGGACATCAGCTTCGAGACGCCTTTCGGCTGCACTGACAACTGGAAGCTGATCGAGTTCGATGCCTCGATTACCGCCGAAGGCAGAACGAAACAGGCGCTGTGCATGTATTCGCATGGCAATCCCCGCGACCATATCGACCATTCCTGCCATCGCCGCGCGTTCTGGGTGTTGATGAACGCGGGTGTGAAACAGGTCGTCTCCTGCTCAACCATCGGTGCCGTCAACAAGGCGATCCAGCCCGGCGACATGGTGGTGAACGCCGATATCATCGAGCTAACGCAGACCCCATTCTCACTGCTTCCCGGCCGCCAGAGCTTCGACTGTTCCGGCAAGCAGATCGTATGCCCAAGATGCGCAGCCGTTCTGGTCGAAACCGCGCGCCGTCACTGGCCGCCGCAATGCCGCGTTCATGGCATCGAACAGCAGCTGGTGGCTGCCCACTGTTACGGGCCGCGTCTTACGAGCCCGGCCGAAGCCTTGGCCTTTCGAAGCATGGGAGCCGACGTGCTCAACCATTCGATTGCCCCCGAAGCCACCTTGTCGCGCGAGATCGGCGCCTGTTTCGTGCCCTTGGCGTTCGTCACGGCGGCCTTCAATGACTATATGGACCGTAATCGCCAGGAATTGCTGCAGCAGGACGTGTTGCCGAGCCTGTCCATGACAGCCTCGCGGGTTGCGCTGGAAACCGCCGCGCGGCTTCCGGCCGATCCGCAATGTTCCTGCCATGGCTTGAAATCGCCGCAGCCGGAGGAACGCTCCAGCCGGTTTTGAGCCAGGGCCAGAGCGACCTACTTCAGCCTCGCCGATCGGCGCCTCGAGTGCCCGGCTCGCAGTAAGAGACCGCGTCTATCGCGAAAGCTTTCTGCCACGGCTCTTCCCCGGCAGAGCGTCTCGCAGAGCGCTTGTGCTGAGGCGAAAGCCGTTTTCTGTGGCGACATGCGCTTGCCGGGAAACTAGTCGCCCTCCTAGTCCTTAGGTTCGCCGGACCATACGAGAGAATACGAAGGAAACGGGCTGGCGAACCACCCGCTAACGTATTGATTTTCCGTTGAGAACGATGACCCTCAGCGCCCATCACTATCGTTATTTATCAATGAGTTATTGACCGGTTCGCCAAAAGGTTCGCCAGGCTGTGGTTTGTGCGTCATCCCTAGAGGACGGGAGCCGCTCCGAACGCCGTGGAGGGTCGTTGCCCCTGCCGAAGAAATCGCGCGGTTGGGCACGTTCGGCAAAGAGCGCTGCCCACTCGACGCCGCTTTCGGCATCGGCATCATAGAGGAAGGTCATTTCGGCGCCCCGGGGATTGCTGCGAAAGACGAAGCTCAGCGTGCCTGCCCCTCAGCTTCCATTTCCGCCATGTCCTGGAACCTGTCGGCGATACGTGGATGCGCCCGCCCGCCATCACAGGCGCCAATGGCGATCAGCACCTCATCCGCACCGGGTGCGTCCGGAACCTGGAAGTTGGCCGTCAGGAAGTGGGAGCGCTTGCCGGTTTCGCTCTTGTGGGTCATCGGCAGGGAAAGAAGGGCGCCTGGCCCGTTGCGGGTATTCGTGAAGCTCAGATAGGTCGTGCCGTCTACCGCCGTGCGGAACATATTGCCGAACCGCAAGGTATGGATCAGCGCCGATGCATGTTCGATCTCGCCATTGATGCCGACCGAAGCCGCCTTGCCGTAAGCCTCGACCTTATCCGCCGACAAGAGCGCCACCAATCGCTTGGTCATTTCGGCGCCAAGACCCGGCGCCAACCGGAGGATCTCTGGGCGCAAATTTTCAACGAATCCTTGACCGGCCCACGGGTTCTTCAACACGGCTGCGACCACCACCATGGAGATCGGTTGGTCTGCTTTCTTGCCACCCTCGACGAATACTTCCTCGATGAATGTGCAAAACTTTCTCACTCCGAGATCCATGGATTCCTCATCTGTTCGCTGGATTGTGGCGCAACCTAATGAGCAACGACGGTGAATGTCTTCCTTCGTTAGGGAGGAAAAACAGAATGGCCGGCACTTCGAAACGATGTAGAATTCAGCTCCCGCGCATGCCTAACTCAGCGGGTCGTGGCGCAGGGAGCGATTGTGGACAGGAAGGCGCAAATCTCGGTTCTCAAAGATGTCGCGAGTGAGATCAATTCCGGCGGTGATCTTGTCATGATCCTGAAGCACTTGGTTCTCGCCGCCTGCCGCCATGCAAACTGGACGCTCGGTTCGATCATGTCGATCGATGCCGCTCATGGTTATGCCCATGTGATGGTTCGCTATGATCCGACGTTGATCGAGCGAACGCTCCCTGACCGTTGGGAACTGGCGACGAGCCCCTCGCTGATCGCCTTGAAGCGGAACGAGCCAGTCTATATCCGCGACGTGCGCGAATCCGAGGAGTTTCCAGGTTATCGCCGCGAAGCTTTCGAGCGAGATTACCGTACCGTCCTCGTCATGCCTATGAACTGCAGCGACTTCGAGGGCCGGCCAATGGTGCTGAGCGTTGTGTCGCGGGATATCATGGAGGTCCCGGAAGAGGATTTGGCGTTTCTGGGTATGATCGTCCATCTCGGCGCCATCGCGATCGAGAGGGAGCAGCGGCTGGAAGCCGAACGGCAGGCCGGAGACAGGTTGCAAAAGGCGCTCAAGGCGCACACCTCCCTACTTGAACACGTGCTTGCAGACGGCTCAGTTTCTTCATTGTCGGCGATGGTCGGCAGCCTGCTGCCCAATCCGGTCGTCGTCGTCGATTTTACTGCGAACCAGATTATCGCCGGCCGCTCGCCAAGCGAGGTGCAGTTCGATGATGCCGCTTGGCAATCAGCAGCGGCCGGTCCGCTGAGCCGACAACTGGGAAAGGCAGCACGCGATACAATTGAGCGGGGCGGCAACTGCGGGGCGACGCTTTTTCTCGATGACGGAAGCTCCCGGCTCAATCTGGCCGCCCGCATCGAGCCCTTGACGGTCGACCGCCAACTTGTCGGGGCATTGATCATCTTTTCCACGTCGCGTGCCTTCAGCGATCTGGACCAGTTGCTGCTTGACAGCGCCAAGTTCGCGCTCAGCGTCCAAATGATGCGCAGTTTCATCCGATTCCGTTTCGAAACCCGCACACAGACCGAGCTTTTCTTCGAGGTGGTGGAGCGGCGTTGGCGCGACGCGGCAGATGTCCAGCAGCGAGCCCAGCGGCTCGGCATCAATTTCATGACGACTCAGCAAATCGTCGTCGTCGACTTTCCCGAGAGCGCGAAGAATCTTGGCGGAACGTCCGTCGATCTGCATCACAGTCTCGCTCGTATCATGCAGCAAGCTTCCGTTCCCGCGTGCGTCGTGGCCATCGATGGCGGGCTGGTGTGCCTCATTCCCTATGATGACGTCTGGAAACAGGAGCGGACATCGAAACTGATGCGGCGCATCGCAGCGGATCTTGGCCAATATTTTGACGAAGAACCGATCGTCATCGCCAGCAACGCCTGTGCCACCCTGACGGATTATCCGTTGGCTTGGGATCGCTGCAGCCGCATGATTGCCATCGCCCGTTCGTTCGGTCGCACCGGTGCGCTGTCCGGGCAGGATTTTGGGCCGTTGCCGATGCTCGTAGCGGCCGCGGGCGTCGACGACGTACGCGCTTTCGTTCAGGAAAGCGTCGGCGCCATCGCCGCCCATGACCGCCAGCATGGCACGCCCTATCTGAAAACGCTGTCGACTTATCTGAGGGAGGGCTGCCGCAGCGGCGCCTGCGCCGATGCGATGGGCCTGCACGTAACCACGCTGCGCTATCGCCTGTCGCGAATCCAGGAAATGTTCGGCATCGATGTCGAGACGCCAGAGCGACGCTTTGCCATCGAATTGGCCATTCACCTGCATGGTGTCACGGAAGGTCGTTCTTCGGCGGAAGATCAATCGACCTGACCTTTCGGATCGGCCCCCCCGTCTCTTACCGCAAACAGCAGCAATATTTCCCGCGCTCTTCCAGCTGAGTGAAGGAAGAAGGTCGCTCTTCTTGCGGTTAGCCTTCAACTGACAACCAACAGGAGGCGCTGATCCCATGTTGACCACGGGAACCGCAAAGAATCCGACGCCTATCGACCCAATCGCGTTGCGTCGGGCTTTCGGAACCTTTGTCACCGGCGTTACCGTCATCACGACGCGGGACACGGACGGCAATCCGCGCGGCATGACGGCCAATTCCTTCACCTCGGTTTCGCTCGATCCGCCGCTGCTGCTGGTCTGCGTCGCAAAATCGGCGTCAAGCTTCGCTGCTTTTACGATGGCGGATTCCTTTGCCGTCAACCTGCTACATGAGGGACAGGTCGACATCTCGGCGACCTTCGCCTCGAAATCCCCCGATAAGTTCCACTCCGTCAATCACGACCGAGTTCATACCGGCGCTCCAATCCTGACGGACAGCCTTACCTGGTTCGACTGCACGACCTACAACAGGGTCGATGCAGGCGATCATGTCGTCCTGATCGGCCAGGTGCAGGCTTTCGGCACGAGCCCTTCGGCGCCGCTCGGCTTTTGTCGCGGCCGATATGCCAGCGTCAAGGATCCGCTGCCGTCCGGCTGGCTGGCCTCGCACAACATGATCATCGGTTATCTGATCGAAGCCAGCGGCGAGATTCTGCTGCGAGCGGATGGAAGCGGTGGCTGGGCTCTGCCAACGGCCAAACGCCGTAAGGCCGGCAGCGAACTGCCGCTCGACGACGGCAAATCCCTCAAGCTGCTGTCGGATAACACCTTTCTTTACTCGATCTTCGATGTTGCCGACTGCGACCCCGGTTATTTGATCTATCGCGCCCGACTTGCCGATGGCGGACAAGGGCGCGACCTGCCGGAAGACTTGCGGTTCTTTGCCATTGACAAGCTGCCCTATGACCTCATCCCGACCCGGGAATTACGGGCGATGCTTCGCCGCTATGTCCGCGAGCGCAAGCAGGAACGCTTTGGCATCTACATGGATTCCGGCGACGGCGGGCGACTGGCAATGATCGAGGGCGAGGCCCGCTCGTGGCATCAGGCCATTCAAGACTAACCCGAAATCAGGAAGCGACGATGAAGACGACGGTGAAATCGCTCGAGGGAATGCGCCTCAACCTCTTTGTCGACGGCCGGTTTGTCGAACCGACATCCGGTCGCTACCTGGACAGTTTCGACCCGACCACCGCGGAGGCCTGGTATCAGTTTGCGGAAGCCGACGCCAACGATGTGCGACTGGCGGTTGAGGCGGCGCAAAAGGCATTCGTCAATCCTGCCTGGCGACGAATGACGCAGACCGATCGCGGAAAGCTGGTGCGCAAGCTGGCCGATCTGGTTCTCGCCAATGCCGACGACCTGGCGCTGATCGAAACGCGCGACAATGGAAAGCTGATCAAGGAAATGCGGGCGCAGATGCGCTCGATCCCGGACTCTTACACTTACTTTGCCGGCATGGCTGACAAACTGCAGGGCGATACGATCCCGGTCAACAAGCTGGACCAGCTCAACTTCAACATGCGCGAACCGATCGGCGTCGTCGGCATGATCACACCCTGGAACTCGCCGCTGATGATGTTGACAGGAACGCTCGCTCCCTGTTTGGCGATTGGCAACACGATCGTCATCAAGCCTTCCGAGCACGCGACGGCCTCGACGCTGGCCTTGGCCGAGCTAATCATGGAAGCGGGGTTTCCGGCCGGCGTTGTCAACGTCGTCTCGGGAACGGGTGCGGTAACCGGCGACGCGCTGACGCGGCAAAAGGGCATCGCAAAATACGTCTTCACCGGCAGCACGGATACCGGCCGTAAAATTGCTGCTAACGCGGCGACCAACCTTGCGCAGTGCCAGATGGAACTCGGCGGCAAATCTCCCCACGTGATCTTTTCCGACGTTGATATCGAAAAGGCCGTTAATGGGGTCGTTTCGGGCGTCTTCGCAGCTGCGGGCCAGACCTGCGTCGCCGGCTCGCGCTGCTTCGTCGAGGCCAGCGTCTACGACCGCTTCATCGAAGCGTTGGTGGAACGCACCAACCGCATCACCGTCGGCCACCCATTGGAGGACAAGACGGATATCGGCCCGCTGGCGCTGTCGGCGCAGCTGACGAAAGTCGAGTCCTACGTTGCTTCGGGCGTCAAGGAAGGGGCACGGATCGCGTCAGGCGGCAAGCGTCCTCAGGCGGAAGAACTCGCCCGCGGCTGGTATTTCGAGCCGACCGTCATGATCGACGCCAAGAACGATATGTCCTTCATGCGCGATGAGCTTTTCGGACCGGTCGTTGGTGTCATGCCCTTTACCTCGGAAGAAGACATGATCGAACTCGCTAACGACACACGCTACGGCCTCGCGTCCGGGATCTGGACCCAGAATATCGACCGGGCGATGCGCTTCGCCAACCGGATCGATGCAGGTACCGTTTGGATCAACACCTACCGGTCGGCAGCCTACATGTCCGCAAATGGCGGCTTCAAGGAAAGTGGTTACGGCAGGCGTGGCGGTTTCGACGTCATGCGCGAGTTCTCCAGGGCAAAAAATGTCGTCATCGACTATTCCGGCGCCATGCAGGATCCCTTTGTCATTCGACTGCGCTGACCGTCAGAAACACTGGGGCAGACCATCCAAGGGAGATTGAAATGAAATTTGCCGTCTCATTGGGCATGGAGCGTTTCTCGCCAGAAACCTCGATGACGGCCGTAATGGACAATCTGCTGCAACTTGCCAAAATCGCGGACGCCGGCGGGTTTGAGACGATCTGGACGCCGGAACACCACACAATCGAGTGCACGATATCACCCAATCCGTTTCAGATCCTCACGTGGCTATCCCAGCATACGAGCCGTATCCGCTTGGGAACGGCAACGCTTGCCGCCGCCTATTGGAATCCAATCCGTCTCGCTGGCGAAGCCGCACTGTGCGATCACCTTACGAACGGGCGCCTGGAATTCGGCATCGCCCGCGGCGCCTATCAGTACGAGTTCGACCGAATGGCGCCGGGCGTCCAGCAGCAGGAGGGCGTGGGCTACATGAAGGAACTGGTGCCAGCCGTCCAGAAGCTTTGGGCCGGTGATTATGCGCATGAGGGCCAGTACTGGAATTTTCCGCGAGCGACCTCGGTGCCGAAGCCGCTGCAGAAGGGAGGTCCTCGCATCTGGGTCGCCGCCCGCGATCCCGGCACCTTCGACTGGGCGCTCGGCATCGGCGCCAACATCCTCTCCACGCCGCTCTCGCTTCCGGCGGCGGAAATCGGCGTGCTCGCCAGCAAGTTCAACAAGGCGGTCGCCGATCATCCCGAGGTGAAACGCCCAAAATTCATGATGCAGCGGCGCACTTGTGTCTATGACAAGGTCGATGACTGGCATCTCGCCGTCGAGCACAGCATGAACTATGGTCGCTATTTCGAAAACCTGATGCAGAACATTGGCACCGTGAAGAACGGTTTCCCGGAGGCCGTGCCCTTCGAAAGCGTTAAGGGCCGCGACAACTACAACCCGGAAAATATCCGCAAGAACCTGATGTTCGGAACGCCCGACGAAGTGATCGAGAAGCTGCTCGACTACGAAGCAGCTGGCGTCGATCAATATTGTCTCGGCCTCAGCTTCAACCTGCCCTTCGAACTGCAGAAGAAGACACTTCGCCTGTTCACGGACGAGGTCATGCCCTTCTTTGCGCAGCGCGAGCGCGAAACCCAGCAACTGGCCGCGGCAGGGTATTAGGATGACTGATACGCAGCGTCATACGGTCGGAGATGTGGTCCTGAACTATAGGGTTGACGGCAATGGGGCAGTGCCGCTGGTGCTCATCCACGGTGTCGGTTCCTACCTTGAAGCCTGGAGCGGGGTCGTTGAGCGGCTGAAGCATCGGTTCACCATCCTGACGTTCGACCTACGGGGTCACGGAAACTCGTCGCGCGTCAAAGGCCGCTACGAGATCGACGATTTCGTTGCCGAAACACTTGCGTTGGCGGACAGTGTCGGCTTCGACCGTTTCCATCTGGCCGGTTTTTCGCTTGGCGGGTTGATCGCACAGCGGTTGGCACTGACGCATCTTCCGCGCATTCAGCGCCTGATTCTCCTCTCGACGGTCGCGGGACGCACGCCCGAGGAGCGGGAGCGCGTTCTCGCCCGCCTCGCCGCTCTTCGCAGCGGCGAACCGGGATCGCACTATGACGCATCCCTGTCGCGTTGGCTGACTGAGGATTTCCAGAAGAAGAATCCCGACCTGATCGCAACGCTTAGGCAGCGAAATTCTCAGAACGATCCGGACTGTTACGCTTCTGCCTACCGGGTTCTCGCCGAGACCGACTTCGGCGGTTTTCTCGACCAGATTCGCTGCCCGACGTTGATTGCAACCGGCGAGGAGGATGCAGGCTCCAATCCGCGCATGGCAAGATATATGCATGAGCGCATCCCACGCTCCGAGTTCCGCGTCCTTCCGGGGCTGCGGCATTCGATCCTGACGGAAGCACCCGATCTCGTCGCATCGATGATGGCGGATTTTTTGACCGTGCCGGAGACCGTGAAATGATCGTTGAAGAGCGTATCTATCGCATAAGATCGGGCAAAACCTCCGAATATCTGAAGCTTGTGCGAGAGGAGGGGCTGGCAATCCAGGAACCGATTCTCGGCGGACTGATCGGCTATTTCGTCACCGGGGTCGGGCAGCTGAACCAGGTGGTCCATCTTTGGCGATATGCCGATTTCGCCGATCGCGTTGCGCGCCGCCGCACGTTGTCGGAAGATGCGCGCTGGCGGGCCTTCATTCCGAAACTGACGGCGCTGATCGAAAGCGCGGAAAACCGTATCCTTCTTCCGACCGATTTTTCACCACTCCAATAGAAGAAGGGAAACGCAAGGCAAACCCTGAAGCCAACCGGCGCACGGTGGAGTTGCACTGCAGTAAATGCACCTCGGTTTGGAGGAAGTGTAGCAGCAAAAATCCTCCGTGTTCGCGGAAGACGATCTAGCTGACATGCCCCTTAATTGATCCTCGTCAAGAAATTGCGGATCGGGAACATCCGTATCGTTGAAACATGGGAGCCATTGGTGACAGAGCGATTGAGAGTAGAGAATCTGTATAAGATTTTCGCCCCTTCACCCACCAGAGCCATGACGCTGCTCGCCACCGGCGCGGATAAGGCGCGTGTCCTTGCGGAGACCGACGCCGTCGTCGGTCTGAATAACGTCTCGCTTTCCGTTCCCTCAGGCGCGATCTACATGGTCATGGGTCTTTCGGGGTCCGGCAAATCGACGCTGGCGCGTTGCATCAACAGGCTGAACGAACCAACGGCAGGCAAGATCCTGCTCGACGATATCGACATCGTGCCGCTACGCGAGGACGCGCTTCGCGAATTGCGGCGCACGCGCATCTCCATGGTCTTCCAGCATTTTGCCTTGTTGCCAAACAAATCGGTGATCGAAAATGCCGAATTCGGCCTGAAGTTGCGTGGCGTTTCCGCCGCGCAGCGACGCAGGCGCGCTGAAGAGGTGCTGGCGATCGTCGGTCTCGCCAAATGGGCTTATCATCGCCCGCATGAACTCTCCGGCGGCATGCGCCAGCGTGTCGGCTTGGCGCGGGCCCTGGCGACCGATGCCGACGTCCTCATAATGGACGAAGCCTTCAGCGCCCTTGACCCGCTGATCAGGACCGAGATGCAGGATGAATTGCTGCGGCTGCAGCACACGCTGAAGAAGACCATCCTCTTCATCACTCATGACTTCCAGGAGGCGCTGAAACTCGGAACGCGCATCGCCATTATGTCCGAAGGCGAATTGGTGCGCGAGGGAACACCGCAATCGATCGTGCTCGAACCAGGCAGCGATTATGTCGCCGCCTTCACGCGCGAAGTCGACCGGTCGCGATTGTTTGATGCACGGTCGGTGATGCGCACCGGTTCGATGGTGTCGAGCGATGGTTCGGCACGGATCGTCGGCGACGCCGAGCATCCCGAGGCCATGAGTTTTGCCATCGACGCGTCGAACCGCATCGTCGGCTGTCTCGATGCTGCAGCCCTGCAACAGGTAAAGGCTGGCAAGCCGGTCGATGCCCTTTTGACGCGTGATTTCGTCGCGGTGAGCGGCACCACCAAGCTCGTGGATGTCGCTGGCTTGTATCAGAGCGGCAAGGCAATGGCCGTCATTGACGAGGACGGCTGCTTCCTCGGCATGCTTGAACCCGAACATATCCTTGGACGGATCGCCTCGGCGGCGAGATCGCCAGCGCCTGCTTCGATGGGAGGCCACAATGCTTGATGCCGACGATCTAGCCATCTTTCCGGTGGACCAGTGGATTGCGGACGCCGTCCAATGGGTCGCGCTCCACCTCCGTCCACTGTTTATTGCAATCAAGTGGCCGGTCGAAAACCTGTTGTCGTTCAACGATTACATACTGCACGAAATTCCGTTTCCGATCTTCATCGTTCTGGTGTTCTTGACCGCCTATCGGCTTGCCAGCATCGGCATCGCGGTGTTCAGCGCCATCTCACTTGTCGTGATCGCAGCCATCGGGGTCTGGACCGAGGCCATGACAACGCTTTCGCTGATTACCACGGCCATCGTGTTTTGCACCGCCATCGGCGTGCCGACCGGCATCTGGTGTGCTCGTAACGACAAGGTCTGGAGCGTGGTGCGGCCGGTGCTCGACATTATGCAGACCACACCGACGTTCGTTTACCTCGTACCGGTCGTCATGCTGTTCGGCGTCGGCACAGTGCCGGGCGAAGTGGCGGTCGTAACAGCAGCTGCACCGCCGCTCATCCGCTTCACCAATCTGGGTATTCGCATGGTAGAGCAGGAAATGGTCGAAGCAGGTCTCGCCTTCGGCGCCGATAAGCGCCAGCTTCTGTGGGAAATACAGCTGCCGTTGGCTATCCCCACCATTCTCGGAGGACTGAACCAGACCGTGCTGACTGCGATGGTGATGTCCGTAGTCGTCGCCATGATCGGCGCGGAAGGCCTTGGCCTCGTGGTTCTCCAAGGCCTCGGACGTCTCGATGTCGGTCGCGCCGCCGTCGGTGGCATCGCCATCGTCCTGCTCGCCATGATGCTTGACCGGATCACCCAGCAGCTTGCCCAGCCGACCGACCGCAAGCGCAGGTCGGTGCTGCACTACCTTTGCAATCTTTTCAAGGGCGAGCGATCGCACGAGGCCATCGTAACAACCGCAGCGAACCGCACGCATTGAGCGGAGCCGCTCCGGCGGTAACCACCACCGGAATGACGACAGACACCGGCGGCTCGTTCCGCCGGACAGGAATTCATTGCCTATCCCTTGCAGCGCCCGCGTTACAGCCGAACCTCGAACTCAGTGAAGTCCAAAGAAAAATCCAGAAGGAGAACATCGATGAAGCACAGCCTGAAAACCTTTTCCCTTTTTGTCACCGGCATGGTGCTGGCGGCCTCTCTAGGCCAAACTGCTTTCGCCGAAGACCTGCCTGGGAGTGGCAAGACGGTGCGGTACGCCCAGTCCGACAGCCTAGGCGCCAATTATGTCGTTGCCCAGATCGGCATGGCGGCGATGAAGGAACTCGGTTACGACGTCAAGCTGAGCACGCTCAACACCACCTTGTTCTTCCAGGCGGCGGCCCAGGGCGATCTCGATATCGCGACCGATATAAACTTCCCGCAGCGCGAGCCGGGCTACAAGAAGGTCGAGGCGCAGGCCGAGATCGTCGGCGGTGGCCTAATTCAAGGCGGCGGCATCAATGGCTATCTGATCGACAAGAAAACCGCCGACGCAAACAACATCACCACGCTCGATCAGATGAAGGATGCGAAGATCGCAGCTCTTTTCGGCACGACCGGCAAAGCCGACCTCATCAATTGCGACCCGGGCTGGAGTTGCGGCGACGTCGTCGACTTCCAGCTTGAGAAATTCGGACTCAAGGGCAGCGTCAATTCGGTCCGCGGCAAATACGAGGCGCTGATGGTCGAGGCCGTCGCCCGTGTCAAGCGCGGCGAGCCGGTATTCTTCTATGCCTGGAGCCCTTCGTGGATGAACAAGGCTCTGGTGCCCGGCAAGGATGTCGTCTGGTTGCCGACGCCCTTCGATGCCTTGCCGGAAAAGGTCCCCAACAAGGGCTCTGCCCTGGTGTCAGGCGTCAGCGGTTGCGCTGGCGGCGCTGATCCATGCCGCATGGCCATGGCGGCATGGAACTGGAACGCCGTCGCCAACCGCAAGTTCATTGCAGCCAATCCGGCAGTCAAGAAGCTCGTGGAGCAGATGTCGTTCCCGCTGGCCGACTGGTCGACCTGGGAACAAACGATCAGCGAAAAGGGCGGCAGCGACAGCAACATCAAAAAGCTGGCGCATGAATGGATCGAAACCCATCAGGAACAGTTCAATGCCTGGGTTGACCGCGCCAAAGTTGCAAGCTGATCACAATTCGCTGAAGTAGCCGCGTCAGGCCGACCCGACGCCGGGGTTGACGACGCAAAGAAGCTCCGGTGGCGCAAGCCGCCGGGGCAATTCGATTTTGCCATACTGCGGTGCTTTCGCTACTGAGTCCCTTGAGCCAAGCTAGGTAGCCGTGGAGCCTCAACAAGGTTTGCACCGCATTCGGACGAATACCGTCTCGCCTTCATGGTGATCAAAGCCCACCTCAAGCCCTACAATGCGGAGCAGCCCGAACAGGTCGGCGAAGGTTTTCGAACTGCTGGACAACCGGTCGCTTGCCTCCGATTCCGGCTGGTGGCTCGCGAAACGACGCGCCGCGCTCGGCGTCACCGACGATGTCCTGGAGCGCCTGAAGGCACGGCTCCGACGATCGAAGCACTACGCGCTGGGCGCGGAACCCGGCCACGCCGTGCTCGTCGAACCGAGGCGCGTGCTGCTCCCGGCGCAGACCGTCGACGCCGCCTTTGAAGGCGTCTGATGGTCGCGTCGCGAGAAACCCTTCAGGACCTCGCAGCCGAGAGCGAGCCTCGAAGCTGCCAATCCGCTTCTGGCCCAAGACAGCCGCGCTCGCACCCTTATGGTCAACACGGGTTCATCGACCCCTTTTGTAGGATGAAAGAGACACCGGGTGCATGGAATACTAGTCCTCCTCCTGGTCGTTAGGTTCGCCAGACCATACGAGAGAATACGAAGGATATGGGTTGGCGAACCAGCCGCTAACGTATTGATTTTGTGTAGAAGACGACGACCCTCCGGGCCCACCAAATTATAACATATCAATGTGTTACGCTTAATTCTTCAAGAATTAAGCGAGTTTTGCCAGATAAATTCATGAGTTTTAGATGGAATGATTTTGGGGCCCGTTGGTCAATTTTCTCCGTCTGGTCGATGTCACCTGTGAGACGTAGCGCAGGCCCCTGTATTTCAAAAGGCTCTCCGACGGCGAGTGCGGTGATCGGCGGCAACGGCGTGCGAAAGGGCGGGTGTGACTCATACCAGTCGTGCTCGCGACAGCTCAGCAATGGCCGCTTTGCGCCTCATAGCGGTCGTCAATGCCAGCTTGTATATCAACTGGAAGCGGTCGCCCTACCCGAAAGCCCTGGAAACTGCTTCCTGAGTCTCCACGCCCTCGCTATCGCATCAAACCTGTTCTGATCCAAACCTCCTGTCCAACCGATCTGACCGCTTGGAGAATTCTTAGCGTAATGCAGCATGCCAGAGGGCAGCAGGGCTAGACCCATTGGCCTGTCAAAGCTGCGATGAAGCGGCCTGCCAAAGGCCTGCCTTTTCGGCCGTGAAGAGCGATCCATAACTCGGCGTCCTGATCTAAATTCTCCAGGTAGATGGCACCCTGGCTGCCGCCGCCTCGTCTGCAATCAACTTAGGGGCTGTCTGTCGAATCTTGTCGATGAATGCCTTGCCACCGCGCCTCCCTTCCGGGAGCGATGGCAGCGAGAGGGCGCTACCGCCTTTCCCCACATTCAACTGCCAGTTTAGGTTTCGCTGCTTGGGTTGAAAGCTAACCGCCGAGGCCGTCGCGGATCGCTGAGAAATAGCGATCGGTTCCGACCTGGCCACCCTTCAGCGCGACCTGCAGCCCGTCGATCGCCGCGATGCGCGAATGGGCGACGCAGAGCGGCGAGCCGGGTGACGCTGGAAGCGGCATCCTGACCGTCAGCGCGTCGACGCCCATCTGCCCCAGTGCATGGCTCGACGTGTCGCCGCCGGCGATGATGACGCGCTTCAGGTTCTGCTGCTCGGTCAGTTGTCGCAGCAGCGTGCCAAGGCCGCGGCCGAGCTTGTGGCGGGCGCCTTGCTGCCGATCGATCTCGGCACCGCGATCAGCGGCAGGTCCGAGTGCCGTGTAAAGGATGACGCTGCGCCCGGCTTCCAGGCTGGCGCGGCCGCTTGCCGCCGCGCGCACGATCGCCTGTTCGGAATTGTCCGAGACCAGTTCGATGGGATCGACTTCGATGCCGTCGAAGCCGTCGGTCAACGCATGGCGGATCTGCCGTTCCGTGGTCGGCGAGCAACTGCCCGAGACGACCCCGACGCGGCCGGCAGCACCCGGCGCCGAAAAGCGGGACTCGGCCCGAACAACGGCGGTCTCTGCCCATTCGGCGAGCAACGCGTACTCGACGCCGGACGAGCCGACGACGAAGGAACCGCCTTGCTTGCGCGTGCGCCAGATCTCCTTGCCGGCAAACGCCTGGCTTTCCGGACTATCGACATCGATGAGTACGATGGCGGCGCCATCAGCGGCGAGGCGATCGAAGGCCGCTGAGCGGTCGGCCGAACGCAGCGTCGCCAGGTCGAGCAGACCCGAGGCAAGCCGGGTCTGCCGCGCCAGATGGATCAAAAGATCGGCCTCGTCCATCGGCGTCGCCGGATGGCGGCTCATCACCGGATGGCGGTCGATGCGGTAGTATTTGTCCCGATAGCCGGCGAACAGATGGCCGAAGGCGGTGTAGCGCTTGAGTTGCGGCGCGCCGACCACCAGCGGCACGCTGTCCTGCGCGAACACCGAACGGCCGATCTCGATCGCCCGGCCGATGCTGCCGATCGTCGGGCTGGAATCGAAGGTCGAGCAGACCTTGTAGTGGCAGATTTCGGCCTCAAGCGTCTTCAGCCAACCGAAGGCCACCTTGAGATGCGTGTCCATCCACTGCTGCGACTCGCTGCGGCTGGTGCCGGCCAGGCCGACGGCACGGCAATGCGAGAATTGCGCCAGCTGTGCGTCATCCGGCTGGCGCATGAACAGCACGGTCGGCACGCCGCCGAGTTCGAGCGCCTCCATCACATCGGTCGAGCCGGTGAGGTCGTCGCCATAATAGCTGAGCAGAAGGTCCCGCATTGCTCAGGCCGCCTTGCCGTCGCCGAACTTCTCGATCGAGCGCGCCAACTCGACATGCCTCTTGGCGAAGTCCGCGAGCGGGATGCCGTCGACCGCTGCTTGCCAGGCCTGCTGCACGGCGCGCACGCCGGCGCCCGGTCCGTCCGGATGGCTGACGATGCCGCCACCGCACAGATAGAGCAGGTCGACCGTGCGGCCGGTACGTTCGTAGGTTTCAGGCGCCTGTCCGCCCCATTGGCCCGAGCCCGCCACCGGCAGCGCGCAATCATCAGGCGAAAACAGCGGCGTCGTCACCGCCTCGAAGGAACGGATGAAGGAGTCGTCCGGCTCCCAGTATTTCGAGCCGATGCCGTTGATCTGGAACTGGTCGACGCCAAGCAGCCGCCAGAACTGCTGCCAGACCATGAAATCCATGCCGAGGCCGGGATGGCGGGTGAGGATGTCCCAGCCATTGCGGTGGGCGTGCAGCACCAGGCCGGAGTGCTTCCTGAGGTAAGCCATGCCGCCGAAGCCGACGGAATTGATGTTGATGACGGCGCAATTGCCGCCGGCTTCGACCACAAGGTCATGGTTGCGCATCATCTGGTCGGGATCGGCATGCGAGATGCCAAAGGCATACATCACCTTCTTGCCGGTCTTCTGCTCGTGGTTGAGGATCAAAGGCATGATCGCCTTCACCCGCTCCGCTAATGGCGAATAGGCCGGGCTCATCAGCTTCTCGTCGTCCTTGATGAAGTCGATGCCGGCATCGATCAGCTCGCCCACCATCGCGGCCGTCTCGTGCGGCCGCAAGCCGAGCGCCGGCTTGACGATGGTGCCGATGATCGGGCGGCCCTCGACGCCGGTCAGCCGGCGGCTGCCGGCGACGCCGAATTGCGGGCCGGGGTGGGCGCCCCTGAACTCCTTCGGCAGCTTCATGTCGACGACGCGGATCCCGGAAAAACCCCTGATCGAATAGGTGCCGCCAATGGCGATGGTCATCAGTGCCGCAAGGTCGGTGCCGATCGCGTCGAACGGGAAGCCGATGTCGACATCGGCGCGCTTGAATGGGCCAGGGCCGGCGTCGGGAATGGATGGCTGCTCCGCATCGGGCAAATGCCGGATCGCCAGCACATGGGCCGCGACGCGCGCCTTCAGCTCCTCAGTCTCGCCGGGCAGCGCGACGAAGGTTCCGGTCGACTGGTCGCTGGCGATCTTGGCCGCCATCGCCTCGATGCTGCCGGACGTTTCGATGCGATAGGTGAGGATGATCATGGCCGGCCGTCTCGGGTCGAAAAGGGGTTCGAAAACAATTCCCTGTCGTTCGAAATCTGGTATAATGAGTACATAAGTATTGCAAGCAATATCCTGCCCAAAGGATACAGTCCGACCGGCGGACGGGCATTCCGGGAACCGCCGCGGCAATGCTAGATAGAGCAGGGTCAAGGGAGTGATTCGCGACGATGAACCGTTCGGAGCCGATCGTCCGGCGAAAGCTTTCCGATGAAGTCTTTGCGCGACTGAAGCGCCTGATCACCAGCGGCGAATTGCAGCCGGGCGACGACATGCCGTCGGAGCGCGAATTGATGGAGCGTTTCGAGGTCGGCCGGCCAGCAATTCGCGAGGCAATGCAGGCGCTAAGCAATATGGGCCTCGTCGCTATCTCGCATGGCGAGCGTGCCAAGGTGCTGCAACTGACCGCCAAGTCGATCATCAGGCAGGTCGATGGCGCGGCCAAGATAATCCTGTCGTCGTCGAAGGACACGCTGGAGCACCTCAAAAGCGCGCGCATCTTCTTCGAGCGCGGCATGGTCCGGGAAGCCGCCGAGAAGGCCACGGCCGAGGATGTGCAGCGGTTGAGGGCCACCATTGCAGAGCAGCGCAGCTTTCGCGGCGACTCCGAAGCCTTCATCTCCGCCGACATGAAGTTCCACACCCAGATCGCGGCGATCTCGGGCAACCCGATCTATGTCGCCGTCAGCGAGGCGATGCTCGGCTGGCTGAAGGAATACCACACCGAGATGCTGATCTGGACCGGCAAGGAAAAGTTCACGCTGACTGAGCACGAGGAGATCATCGGCCGCATCGAGAAGAAGGATGCCGATGGCGCCGAGAAGGCAATGATCAAGCACCTTGAACGCTCGCGTGCCCTCTATGTGATGAATTCCGAGAAGTGACGGTTCAGCCGATCCGGGCGATCGCGTAAGGCGGCATCGCCAGCCTGCCGCCCGCATCCAGGCTGATGGCGCGCTCACTCCCATTCCGCATGATGAGCGATGCCTTGCCCAGACCGGAAATGTCGACCTCAACCTCGCCTGCTGTCAGGTTGGCCAGGCAGACGATCGTCTCGCCCATCGAGGAGCGGCTGGCGAGTGCCGCTACCCGGGTGTCATCGCTGACCGTAGTAGGGACATGCTGATGACCGACGAGGTCGCAAAGCATCTTCACGGCATGGAAAAGCGGCCGGGGCGCGCCGTCCTTGGCGGGCTCGCCCAACGACGCCAGCAGTCCGAACGGTCCGGCGAAACTCGACGGCGTCAGCATCTCCAGCCCGGCTGATGCCACACGCGCGGCATAGCCGATCGCCCAGGCGGCCGCGAACTGGCCGGCGTGGCGCGGATCGCGATTGGCCATGGCGATGCGCTGGCCATCCGGATTGTCCTTGGTCGCGCCGCCATAGGGGTTTTGGCGCATGGCAATGGTCGATGGTCCTATTCGGTACGGCTTGTCGCCGAAGATCGCCCGCGCCGATTGCGTAATGAAGGGCAGCGCCTCCAGTGACTGCATGATGCTGAGATCGTCGGCCGCGTGCACGATCGGGCAGGTGCAATGGGTGATGAAGTCGAGCGGGCCGACGGGAACGCGCTTGCGGTTGAGTTCGGTGAAATAGCTGAACATGCCGCCGCCGAGGCGGATGTCCGGGAAGGCGCGCCGCGCCGCCGCATAGACATTCTCGAGTGGCGGGCAGGGCGGCCACGCGCTGCCCGGCGGTGTCGACTGCCGGTCGACCGAAGGCGAGACGGCGATGGCATCGAGTCGCAAGCCGGCCCGGCGCACCATGCCGGCGATGCCGGAAAGTTCGGCATCGAGATCGCCGTCGCAGGCAACCACGCATTCGAGCGTCGTGCCCGACTTGTAGGCCTCGGCGAGTTGGGCGAAGGCGCGCAGCGCCTCGAAGCCATGGCCGCGCGTCGGATCGTAGTGGAACAGCAACTGGCGTGGCCCCAGCACTGTTAGTAAGGGCAAGATCGCCAGCGTTGCCTCGACATTTTCGGGGTAGATGACAACGCCGATCTCGGGCAGCGCCGCACCGGGTTCACCAAGCGCCACGCGGACCGGTTCGGAGGTAGTGGCGACTGCCGGCGCCTTGCCGTCGCCGGTGATGCGCAGCGTGATCGTCTGGCGGTTGGTTTCGCCGGCCGGCAGCTTGTAAGGCCACGGCAATGCGAGAGGCCGCACATAGGTCTTGTAGGAGGCGTCCGACCAGTTGCGCTGGTCTTCCATTTCGAAAATGTCGCCTTCCATACGGCATTCGGCGGCCACACTTGGACGGACCTGATGCGTGATGGCGCGAATATCCTTGAACGGCTGCCAGGGATCGATCTGCAGCGGCAACTTGGTATCCACCACGCTGCCGTCGGTGTGCTCGACCGTCACCGGGCTGCCGGCCAGCCCGGCGATCGGATGCAGGATGCAGAAGCCGCAGCGGTTGGTCTCGAAATCGCTCTCGGGCAGGGCGCTGACGTCAAAGAACAACTCGCCGCTGGCAGAGCCCTTGATGGTGGCGCGAAAGCCGAGCTTGCTGCCGTCCGGTCCCGTGCAGTGTGCCGCATAGCTGACCGAGAATGCATCGACGCGCTGGTCGATGACCAGGTCGGTCAGTACGGGCTCATACGTGCCCCAGTCGCGGTCGCGCACGATATAGGCGATCGCGCGCAGCACCTCGGTGCCGCCATGGCGGATCGTGCGCAGATTGCCGTTGACGAAATCGGCGCTTAGCGCGCCCGCACTCAGCCTGACCGGCGCGGCTTCGACCGCGTGCGTGCCATAGAGCTGGAAAGCGTCGGCGGTCATTTCAGCAAGGCATCGAGGTGGACCGGCTCGTGGCTCGCCGCGCCCGCATAGGCGGCCTCGACCAGCGCGAAGGTCTTGAGATTGTCGGCGCCGGAGGTCGCAGGTTCTTTTCCTGTCGCCAGGCAGTCGACCCAGTGCTGCTGGATCGCGACGACGCTTTCCTGGATGTTGTGCCAGGGACGCGATGCCCAGGAGAGCAGCGGCGGCGAGACGTCGCTCACCACCGTTCCGCTCTTGCCCGTAACAGTAAGCTTGTAGCCCTGCGCCAGGCGGATCGTGCCGTCGCTGCCGTCGATCTCGATCAGCGTCTCCGGAAACGGCTCGACAGCAAGTTTCGTCGCATAGCTGCAATCGACCACGGATGTGGCGCCACTCGCATGATCCATCAGCATGGTCACGACATCCTCGCCGGCAATGGCGGGATTGACGCGCGTGGTCCGCGTCGTGATCGTCGAGGCGTCGCCGAGCAGGAAGCGGCCGATGTCGAGAATGTGGATGCCGAGATCCTCGATGATGAAGCGCTTGCCGGTCGCCAGATAGGGCTGGCCGGAAAACACGTCATAGGCGGAGCGGAACGAGATGCGGCCGAAGAACGGCGTACCGATCTCGCCGCTGTCGAGCACGGCGCGCACCGCCTGGATCGGCGACTGCCAGCGGAAATTCTCGTGCACCATCAGCGGCACGTCGGCGTCCGCGCAAGCCTTCACCATCGCCTTGGCATCGGCAAGCGTCGGCGCGAACGGCTTCTGGCAGATCGCGGGTACGCGTTGCGCGGCCGCCATCTCGACCAGCGCCCGATGGCTGGGCGCGGTGGTGGCAATGTCGACAAAGTCGAGCGTCTCGTTCGCAAACATGGCGGCCGCGTCGCTATAGCGCCTCGCGATGCCGAACTGGTCGCCGACGATCCTGAGCCGTTCCGCATCGCGGTCGCAGATGGCGACGATCGAGGCGCCTTCGATCTCGCGCCAGCCCTGCATCTGGTTGACGGCAAAGAAGCCGCAGCCGATCAGCGCTCCCCGCAACCCCGCCATGCTCAGCCCACCATTGCCATCTGCATCAGTGTAACGCGGCTTTGCAGTCGGCGCTGCGCCTGGTCAACGACGACGGCGACGATTATGACGAGGCCCTTGATCACCATCTGCCAGAACGAGCTCACCCCCATCATCACCAGTCCGTCGGAGAGGATACCGATGACGAAGGCGCCGACGATGGTGCCGCCGATCGTGCCGCGCCCGCCCGACATCGAGGTGCCGCCGAGCACCGCGGCCGCGATGGCGTTGAGCTCGAAGCTCTCGCCCGTCGCCGGATGCGAGGCCATCAGCTCGGACGAGATGATCAGGCCGACGATCGCAGCGCAGAAGCCGGAGAACATGTAGACGAACATCTTGACCATGTTGACCCGCACGCCCGAAATGCGCGCCGCCCGCTCGTTGCCGCCGACAGCAAAGATATGGCGGCCGAGCGGCGTGTATTTCGCGAGATAGGCCGCGCCCAGCGCGACGACGATCAGGATCCAGATCGACACCGGCAGGCCGAGCAGCTTGCCGGCGCCGAGATAGCCGAAGCCGGTGGTGCCGAGTTCCGTCTTGCCGACCAGATTGGGGAAAGTGCGGCCATCGGACGACAAGAGCGCCAGGCCGCGCGAGACATAGAGCACGCCGAGCGTGGCGATAAATGGCGCGACGTTGAGCCTGGTGATCAGCAGCCCGTTGACGGCGCCGATCGCTATGCCGACGGCCAGCGTGATCAGCGCGATCTCGACGACGTTGAAATAGATCGTGTAGCCGATCTGCAGGTCGATGCCGTTCAGCACCAGATAGCCGGCAACCATGCCGCACAAGCCGACGATGGAACCGACCGACAGGTCGATGCCGCCGGTGATGATGACGAAGGTCATGCCCATGGCCAGGAAGGCGTTCAGCGCCACGTGCTTGGCCATTAGGATAAGGTTTGCCGCCGACAGGAAATTGGGCGCGGCGATCGAGAAAAACACCAACACCGCGATCAGCGCGATGAAGGTCCTGAGCTTCATCAATGTAAGAAGCAGCGAACCGCTGGAAGCGGTGGGGGCAGCCGCCTTGGCCGGAATGTCAGTCATGGGCGTTTGTCTCCGTTGGCCCTGCGGGTCCGTGGCCAAGCGCCGATGCGGCGACGATCGCCGCTTCCGTTGCCTCGGCGCGATCGAACATGCCGGTCAGCTTTCCATTGCTCATCACCGCGATGCGGTCGGACAGAGCCATCACCTCGTCGAGATCCGAAGTGGCGAACAGGATGCCGAGCCCGTCGCGCGACAGTTTACGCATAGTGCGGAAAACGTCGGCCTTGGCGCCGACATCTATCCCGCGGCTGGGCTCGTCCATCAGCAGCACCTTCGGACCGGTGAGCAGCGCCTTGCCGATCACCACCTTCTGCTGGTTGCCGCCGGACAGCGACGAGACTTCCTGCGCCGGGTCGGCGACCTTGATCGCTAGCTCCCGCACCATGCCGGCCACCGCCTGTCTTTCCTCGGCGCCGCGGATGTGGAACAGGCGGGCAAAGCGCGACAGGCTGGCCAGCGTCAGATTGCTGGCGACGGACAGGATCGACACCAGCCCTTCGCGCTGGCGGTCTTCGGGGATCAGCGCGAGGCCACGGCGGATGCGCCGCGTCGTGTCGCGTTCCCTTACCTTTTTGCCATCGATGAAGATCGAACCCGTGGCATGGCCGTGGCGGCCCATGATGCAGTCGAACAGTTCGCTGCGCCCGGCGCCCATCAGGCCGTAGATGCCCAAGATCTCGCCGGCGCGGAGCGACAGCGAGACATGGTCGACTGCAAGGCCGCCGGTCGCGCGCGGCAGGCAGATTTCTTCGGCGCGGAAGATCTCCTCACCGGGAGCGTGGCCGTCGGCCTTGGCGAAATCCTTGGCATCGGAGCCGATCATCTGCCGCACGATCCACTGCGTGTCGACGTTCTTCATCTGCTCCTGGCCGGTGATGCGGCCGTCGCGCAACACGGTGATGTAGTTGCCGATGCGGATCAGCTCTTCCAGCCGGTGCGAGATGTAGACGATGGCGACGCCGCGCGCCTTGAGGTCGGCGATGACCTTGAACAGGATCTCGACTTCCGCCGCACTCAGCGCCGAGGTCGGCTCGTCCATGATCAGGATGCGCGCGTCGAGAGAGACCGCCTTGGCGATCTCGACCAGCTGCTGCTGGCCGATGCGCAGATCCTCGACGAGTATGTCCGGGCGGATGCCGGCCTGCAGCCTTTCGAGGAATTCGGCCGCGCGGCGCTCCTGCTCCTTGCGGTCGATCTTGCGGAACCGGTTGGTGATCTCGCGGGTGGCGAAGATGTTTTCGGCGACGGTCAGGTTGCCGAACAGGTTGAGCTCCTGGAACACCATGCCGATGCCGCGGTTCACCGCATCGCCGGATGAGGCGAACGACACGTCTTCACCCTCGAGCAGGATGCGTCCGGCGGTCGGCTGCTCGACGCCGGCGATGATCTTCATCAGCGTCGACTTGCCCGCGCCGTTCTCGCCTACCAGAACGTTGACCGCGCCCCTGCGCACCTCGAAATTGGCGCGCTTGACCGCGACCGTGCCGGAATAGACCTTGGAGACATCCTCCAGCTTCAGGATGACGTCGCGCTCGGCTTCCGCGCTCATGGCTTCGGCCCGATCTCGGCCTCCGCCGGCGTCACCAGCGGCAGGTCTTGGCCGCTGCCCAGCGTATAGGCGCCGAGCACCTTGGCGCTGCGGCCCTCGAGCGCCTCGCGCGGCAGCTTGGACAGCGCCGTCTTGTCGGCATAAATGTTGAATGCCTTGCCAAACTGGGCGAAGTCGATCTGGTTGGTAAAGTCGTTGAACTGGATGAAGTCGAGGCTGTCGCGCAGCGCGGTGCCGCGCACCGCCGGTCCGATCTGCAGCCGCGCATCGGCCTTGCCGTCGCCGTCGACATCGACATCGATGGTCGCCGCGCGCGACTGGGTGTTGGCGGCGACGATCTTGCCCTCCAGCCGCACCGCGAAGGTCCAGGGCGAATTCGCCTGCTTGTTCGGATTGCCGTATTTGGCGCCGGCGGCAGCCGGATCGGTGGTGGCCAAGGCGTGCACTTCCGGGAACGGTCCGCCCTTCTGCTGCAGATAGGGGATTACCTTCGGCGCCCAGATGTCCTCGATCATCTTGTCGGGATTGAAGGCCGGCGCGTTGCCGCCGCCCTGCATCGACGGTGTCGGCAGGATCTTGCAGGCGGTGAGCCCGAGGCCGGCCATTCCGGCAAGAATTGGCACGGCGTAGCTCAACCAGGTCAGTTTGTTCGGCATGGCGGTCAGGAAGCACCCACGGAAATTGGGCAAGGGACGAACCGGAGGTCCGTCCCTTGCGATTGATGTGATGCCGGCTCAGTTGGTGAGCGCGAAAGTCTCCAGCTGCTTGGCATTGTCGCCATTGACCAGCACGCAGTCCATCAGCTGCTTTTCCTGGGCGGGAGACTTCTTGTTCTTGATGAAGTCGTCGGCTTGCACGACAGCCATCTGCGCCTGCGCGAAGGCCGGCTGCAGCACGGTCGCCTTGATGCCGCCGGAGGTGATGGAGTCGCGCACGTCGTTCGAGCCGTCGAAGCCGACGACAATGACATCCTTGGCGCCGGCGGCGGCGAGTGCTGCATAGGCACCCATCGCCATCGTGTCGTTGCCGGAGATCACGCCCTTGATGTCCGGGTTGGCCTGCAGGATCGATTCCATCTTGGAATAGGCTTCCGTTTGGCTCCAGTTGGCCGACTGCTGCGCCACCATCTTGAGGTCCGGATAGTCGTTGATGACGTCGTGATAGCCCTTCGAGCGGATGCCGGCATTGGTGTCGGATTCCTTGCCGACCAGCTCGACGAAATTGCCCTTCTCGCCCATCAGCTTGACGAACTCCTGCGCGCCGAGCTGGGCGCCCTGGTAGTTGTTGGAGACGATCTGCGCCACGGCGACGCCGGTGGCGTTGATCTCGCGATCGATCAGGAAGGAGGGGATGCCGGCGTCCTTGGCTTTCTGCACGGCAGCGACCGTGGCGTCAGCGCCGGCATTGTCGAGGATGATCGCCTTGGCGCCGCGGCCGATCGCCGTGTCGATCAGCTCGGACTGCTTGTTGGCGTCGTCGTCATGGGCCAGCACCAGCGCCTCGTAGCCGAGTTCCTTGGCCTTGGCTTCGGCGCCGACGGCTTCCGCCTTGAAGAACGGATTGTCGTGCGAGGGAGTGATGATGGCGATCAGGTCCGCCGCATAGGCAGGCATCGCCGTTCCGAGCGCCAGCACGCCGGCGAAAGCTGCAAGGGTCATTCTGCGAGTGAGTTTCATGAAGTCCTCCCGTTGAAAAAATATTTGCCCTGGCAAATCGGGCCTCTGTCTGCGTCTGAATTGGTCAGGCGGCGGATCGCGTCGGAATCAAGCCGCGTGCGGGCTCCTCCCGAGCAGATCGTCACTCCCCCGTCCTCCACTCGTTCAGGCTTCGACTCCCGCGAAACCTGATTATCCGAGCTCGAGAACAGCTTAGCCAACTGGTATAATGAGTCAACCACTATTTCAGGTGATATGTATCTGATGTGCGATTCACGCCTTTCCTTCTCCCCTGTGGGAGAAGGTGTATCGGCGCCCAGCGCCGAGACGGTTGAGGGGTGCGCGAAGGATCGCCGTCGCCGGCAGCTGGAGCATCTCCACAAGGGGAGAAGGAGGAGCGCCTCAGGTAATGCGCTGGATGCTCGCAGCGATTTCTTCCGGTTCGAAGACACGCTTCCAGTCGTCGCGCATCAGCACCGGCTTGCCGAATTCGATCGCCTTGTTGCAGGCGTCGGAGAACACGCCCTTGGTCTCGCCGAAGATGACGGCGCCGAGCACGTTCATGTGGCCGAGCAGGAAGTCGAGTGCGGCCTGCCGTTCGACGCCGCGCGCCACGACTTCGTCCATCGCCTCTTTCATGACGACCAGCAACGAGGCGCACACCGTCTCTGAAAGGCCGGGCTCCAGCAGCGCCATCTGCTCGACGGTGACGCGATGCGAGCGCATCACCGGTGCCCAGATGATCCGGGCGATCGCCTCGCCCTTGGCGTAGTCCGCCTCCGGCCCCTGCATCAGGGCGCTGACGAAATGTTGCTTGGCCTTGACGCCGCCGAAGAAGTCCTTCTTGGCCGCCATGTCGGTCTCGTCGTTGAAGATCGGCGGATGGCAGGGATGGGTGACGAAATAGGTGAGGTCGGGACGGTCCGGCAGATGGCCGGCGAAGGGAGCGGCGGCATCGAGAACCACCACCATCGTGCCCGCCGCCAGCTTGCTCTCGATGCTCGCCGCCACCTTGCCAATATGAGTGTCCGGAACGGCCAGGATCACCACGTCGGCACCTTTGAGCGCCTCGTCGGCGCTGACCGCATCGAATCCCAGTCCGGTCTTCAGCCGCTCGCGGCCCGCCTCGCTGACCTCGACATGGCGGATCGTGTAGTCCGATCTGCGAAAATTGGTCGACAGGCGGTAGCCCATTTTGCCGCCGGCTCCGAACAGCGCAATCGTTGTCATCTATGCTTGCTCCCGTTTTCCAACGATGGCTGCGCCGATCGTCACGTTATCAACTGGTATAATCACTCTACCACAACATAGTGGTTTGACCAGAGCCTTCCTTGCCGTTTCACGCAGGCCTGTCGCCAGTCTGTATTGCGGGATTGGCGTCTCATATGGACGGTATCCGCGCCCAGCTGAAGACAATCGGGCTCGAGCCCTACGACTGCCTCGGGCTTCAAAGCTCGGTCCTCGCTAGTTGGTTCCACTCAATCCAGGCGGGGCCATATCCTTAGGTAAGATTTGCCTATAAGCCTTCGGATTTGATGCAGCCCTAGCGTCAACCCGCACAAGGATGCCCTGGTAGGGTTGCGACATAAATGTTCGACTTTCAATCGACGAGAAATTCAGGGAAGCATCGCAGATGCGCAAGGCGATATTGCGCCTTCGATCAATCCGACGAACGCTATTGCCACTACTTTGGTTTCGATGACTGGCACGAGGCGTTAAACGAGGCCGGAAGGCCTGTATGGGTGCCGGTATGCAGTTAAGTCGGACTCGTGGGAGTTCCGGGCGATGTCATCTGAAGAGGAAGTCAACGCTTTCTGGTGGTGCCAACCGCCCCCTATTGAATGCGGGGCTGCTGCAAGGCGGCGGGCTGCCTCTCGCCCCAGAAGCCGGCGGGCGGTTCTAGGTCGAGTTTTCCATATCGCATCTAGCGGTCGCATCAAACCGGCCCTTGAGAGGCGGCGCTGCACATCAGCCAACGCGCTGCTACTCCATCGCAGGTCGACCATCCTACCGGCCCGTGACTCCAATCTTGCCAAGCCATAGTTTGACAAATTTGCGAAAGCACTAGGATTGCTAGTTCGATCCGCCAGCTCGGAATTCATTACCGCGATCGAGCTTCATGTGGACTGAGCTAATAATAAAAACTTATAACGTGCTTCGCGGCGCAACTCGCACGCCCTGTCTTGAAGACCTCCGCTATGTTACGGAATTGATATTCGAGAGGATTGCTCAAAGCTCTACTGCCTCTCGAAAATACGCAGCGCCACAGGTGACGCGTTCATCGATCTCGGAAAAGTTTTTCCCCTTTCATCGAGGGCGATGACGCACGCCTGGAAGCGTGAGCTAGGCATGGTCAAGGGAGGAATAACATGCGCGAACTTAACAAAGACGTTGGCATCAGGGTTCTCAATACGTCGAGTGGAATCCGTTGCTTGATGGCAACTGCGGCAGCAGCTCTGCTATGGGCGGGGCCCGCCAATGCCAAGGAACTTACCTTCGGCTATGTTCCGGCCAGCTTGGAGTATCCGTACAACGTGTCCACGGCCGACGGCTTCAAAGAGGCTGCGGCAGCAGCCGGCGTAAAAGCGGTCGTTCTCGATCCGCGCGGCAGTGTCGAAAAGCAGGGAAACGCTCTGGACGACCTGATCACCCAGAAGGTCGACGCCGTCGGCTTCCTCCCACTTGATTCCGTGGTGTCCGAATCCTTCGTCGACAAGCTCAACGCTGCGAAAATTCCGGTTGTCGCCATTGCTCTTCAGGTCGGCGACTCGGCGAAGCGGAAGGTCAACGATCCTTATCCGGGGTTGTCGGCGCTGGTCGCGACAGACAACTACAAGGCCGGCTATGTTTCCGGGGAAATGGCTGCCGACATCCTGCCCAAGGACCACACGGCCAAGATCGGCATCGTGATGGGCGACCCGGCCTATACCATCGTCAAGCTCGATACGGAGGGCTTCCGCGCCGCGTTGGACAAGGCCGGCGCGAAATACGAGATCGTCGCCGAACAGCCGACCAACTGGACGCCGGACCAGGGCGAGTCTGTATGCCAGAACTTCCTGACGGCACATCCCGATTTGGACCTGATCTTCAGCCATGCCGACGACATGGCCATCGGCTGCGCTCGCGCCATCAGTGCTGCGAGTTCGAAAGCTACGCTGATTGCCACGGGCGGCGGTTCCAAGCTTGGCCACGACGCCATTCTGGCCGGCGAGATGTACGGGTCCGTCTGCACCCGGCCGAAGCTGCTCGGGAAGCTGATGTTCCAGGCCATGTATGAAGCAGCGACCAAGCCCGATACGCCCAAGGCTCGTTTCGTCAGCTACGACATGCCCCAGATCACAAAGGACAAGATCAACGATTGTCCGGAGCAGTGGTAGGATAGCTGTCGCAGCGATCCTATCTCGGGAGCATCGATCCATGCACCTTGACCAGCCGATCATGCAATTGCGTGGCGTCGCAAAAGCGTTCCCAAACGGGACGCTGGCGCTGCGCGGCGTCGATCTCGATATCAGGCCGGGCAGGGTGCATGGCTTGCTGGGCGCCAATGGCGCCGGCAAGTCTACTCTTATCAAAATCCTCTCCGGCGCCTACCGCGCCACGCTAGGGGAAATCATCTGGCGGGGTCAGCCCGTTTCCTGGGATAGTCCCAAAGCCGCCAACGACATGGGTGTCGCGACAATCCATCAACACATCCCGCTGGTTCCAACTCTTTCCGTTTTGGAGAATGTTTTCCTCGGGAGCCACGGTCGTTGGCGACGCTCCTCCAGCTCTCGGCTTCAGTTCGAAGAGTTATGCAAGCGCATCGGGTACCGGTTGGATCCGGGCGAATTGGTCGGCTCCTTGTCTATAGGGGCACGGCAGATGGTTTCCATCTTTCAAGCCCTTGGCACGGGCGCGGATCTGATCGTGATGGACGAACCGACCGCTTCGCTGGCGTCGGAAGAACGGGAACTGGTCTATGCAACGGTGAGGCTCCTATCCAAAGGAGAGAACAAGGCCATCCTGTTCGTTTCGCATTTTCTCGACGAAGTGATGTCTCTCACCGACGAGGTAACAGTGCTCCGTGACGGCAAGGCCGTGCTGCGGGCCGCAACGGCCGATCTGGACGAGAACCAGATTGCGGAAGCGATCGTCGGAAAGCAGATCGTCGCCCTAGAGCACGAGGCACAGCAGCGCCATACCCTTGAGCCGGTTTCCGCGAACCAAGACCCTGCCTTGCGGGTGCGTGAACTCGCCTCGCCGGGCAAGCTCTCTGCCACGTCTTTTGATGTTGCGCGTGGCGAAGTCGTCGGCGTCGCTGGCCTGCTCGGTTCGGGTCGTAGCGAATTGCTTCACGCGATTTATGGTTCTGACAAGTACGCGACCGGCTCAGTCGTTGTCGACGGCAAGAGCCTACCTCGAAACACCGGCGCCGCGGTTAAGGCCGGCATCGGCCTGGTGCCTGAAGATCGTATGGCTCAAGGCCTCGTCCCCGACTTTGAGATCTGGCGCAACGTATCTCTCCCGGCCCTGCAGGGAGTATCTGTTTTCAATTCTCTTCCCGTGGCTCAGCGCGAGCGCGAGCGTGGTTGGGAAGCTATCCGCTTGCTCTCGATCAAAGCGGATTCCCCGGAAATCCTTGTGAAAGAACTGAGCGGAGGGAACGCCCAGAAGGTCACCATCGCCAAGTGGCTTTTCAGCGACGTGAAGCTTTTCCTTCTGGATGAACCCACGGCGGGGATCGATATCGGCGCCAAGACCGAGATTTTGCGCCTGGTCCGTCAACTCGCGGGGGAGGGCAAATCGGTCATCATTGTGTCGTCGGAGTTTGAAGAGCTTCTTGCCGTCTCCGACCGGATCCTTGTCATGCGAGATGGGCGGTGCATTGCCGAGCGAAAGATCCACGAGACGACAGAGACCGAACTACTGCTGCTGGCGGGCGGGCAAAGTGCAAACCCTGAAGCCTCAAACCTCCCAATCGACTCCTGAGTGACAGCGAGAAAAGCGATGAACACAGCAGGCTATACCCAGTCGCAAAAGAATAACATGTCGCAGGTTTCCGCAACGAACCTGCCGAAAACGGATTGGCGTCGTTTGTTAGGCCTTCGCGAGATGGGCGTATACTACGCCTTATTTCTACTCATCATCACACTTGCGATCGTCACGACCTATCTAGGACGCGCGAACTATCTGAGCGTGCTTAATCTTTCCAATGTGATCTACCAATCTTCCCTCATCGCCATCATGGCCGTGGCCATGACGGTGGTGCTTATCAGCGGCAACTTCGATCTATCCGTCGCCTCGGTGGCGGCATTTGCGGCGGTTCTGCTGATAGGCAATGCCGATGCGATCGGGTTCTGGCCCGCTGCCGCATTGGCGCTGACCGGGGCGATGGGCATAGGATTGATCAACGGTGTCATCGTTCAGTATGTCGGGATAAACGCATTTATCGTGACACTTGGCACCATGACCGCCGTACGCGGTCTCGTCCTCATCTATACCGATGGTCGCTCACTTTCGGCATCTGATCCCGCGGTCGTCGCAACGATGAAGGCCGTTGAGGGCGGTAGCCACGACGTGTTCTGGCTGTTGCTGGTCGCCGGTATCCTGCTTTTAGTCCTTGGCGCATCTGGCTTGTTCAAGGCCTACAGTGCCGGTGGCGCATTGCGGCCGGTCTCAATTGGCACGGCGGCAGGGGGAGCTGCGTTTCTCCTCGTCGCTTGGGCTTGCGGCGGAGAGTTGGTTTTACGCAATCCCGTGATCTATATGGGATTATTTTCGGGCGCCGTCTGGTTTACGCTAGGCTACACAATGGTGGGACGTCGCATTTACGCATCTGGAGGCAATCCCGAAGCAGCCCGCCTCTCCGGCATCAATGTCACACGCTACAAGCTGTTGGCGTTCGTATTCTGCAGTGCCACTGCGGGCCTTGCCGGAATCCTCTTCGCGAGCCGCTTGCGTTCGATCAATCCGGCGGGCCTGCAAGGTGCAGAGCTGACCGTTATCGCGGCGGCAATCCTGGGCGGCACATCGCTATTCGGCGGCGCGGGCAGTGTCGTGAAGACCCTCGCTGGCGCTTTGCTGCTCTATTCCCTGACCAACGGGTTCAACATCATGAATCTCGGCGCGAACTGGCAGGGCCTGATCGAAGGCATGGTGGTCGTTGCCGCAGCCGCTATCTACACCGTTGGCGGCAACAAGGCCAAGTCCAAGACGGGCGGCTGAAGCTCGGACATGAGCGATCTCGAACGCATCAGAATGGAATACAAGACATGACCAACATACCGCTCGTCGATTTTGTCGGAAAAGTCGCCTTTGTTACTGGCGCCGGCAGCGGCATCGGTCGTGCAACGGCCGTGGCCTTCGCCCGTGCCGGCGCGGCAGTGACCGTAGCAGATATCAGCGAAGAAGGCCTCCAGGGCACTGTGGCCGAAATCGAGGGATTCGGCGGCAAGGTCCTCTCGATCGTGTGTGACGTGACAAAAGCCTCGGATGTCAAATCCGCTCTCGACCTGACGGTAGCAACCTTCGGACGCCTCGATGCTGCCTTCAACAATGCTGGCATCGAACAGCCAGGCACAATGATCGCGGACATTTCGGAAGATCTCTTTGACCGGGTAATTTCCGTGAATCTCAAAAGTGTCTTTCTCTGCATGAAATACGAGATCGAAATCATGCTCGGCAACGGCGGCGGCGCCGTCGTCAATACGTCGTCAGGCGCCGGCGTGCTCGCCATCCGCCAACAATCCGCCTACTGCGCTTCAAAGTTCGGTGTCACCGCGATGAGCAAGGCTGCTGCACTCGAATATGCGGACCAAGGTATTCGCGTGAATGCGATTTGTCCGGGTATCATCGATACTCCGATGATTGCCCGCTACACAGGCAACACCGAGGCAGGCAGAGCTCGAATTATCAAGCAGGAGCCGGTTGGGCGCATGGGGCGACCGGAGGAGATTGCTGGAACGGTGCTTTGGCTTTGCTCGGATGCGGGCGGCTTCGTCACGGGTCATGCGATGGTCGTCGACGGTGGGCAAACCGCCGGCATATAGATTTCTCGTTTCGGGTGACGTCAGGCTGCGGCGCGGATCAACTCACTTGCGTCCGGCAACTCCTCGAGGGAGCGAGCCAGGGATTCTGCGCGCAGAATCTTGGTCGCGGCGACAGGGGTCATGCTGACCGAAGCGCATTCCCTAAATTTTGCGCATATGTCATCCCACGACAGGGGATTGTCGGAATTGCCGGGCACGGCAATTCCCTCCCGGACCCAAGACCTTCCATCCCGCGCCAGGATTTGGACCCGACCCAACGGAAGTTCCAATTTCCAGTCCAGCGCTGGGTCGCTGATGAGATGCATCTTGCGTCCAACGGCCAGCACCTCGTGGTCGGACAGGCCGACGGAGGAAAAATCCTTGACGCTCATGCCACGACGGACAATCGCGACAGAAACCAGGAATGGCAGGCTGAACTTCGCATCTGCCAAGGTCGCCGGCGCGCGGCGTTCTTCCAAAGGTTGGCACATCAGGTCATGGTAGTCTCCAACGTGCAGTCGGATCTCGGAAATCTGTTCGGGTTGCAGATCGTTTTCCGTCATGATGTCGATAGCCGCTTTCATATGGCTATGCGCCGTTCCGACACACGGCCAGCGTTTGTAAAGCGTTCCGCTGCCAAGGAACTCGGAGCCGAGGTTCCGGACGATCGCCTGACGGTCATACTGGCCGTTGAAATACGTTCTCATAAAACCGTATTCACCCTCGAAAGCCTTATCGATGCCTGTAATTCCGCGTTCAGCCATCATTGCCGCGAGAACGGCTCCCCTGGCTGAAAACCCGGCATAGAGACCGCGCAGATCACTACCCCGGCCTGCAACCATCTCCATGATGCCGCTCGACTGCATCGTTGCGATACCGAGAGCATCGGCGGTCTGCTTAGGAGACAGCGACATCACCCTTGCCGCTGCGGCGGTTGCGGCAAACACTCCCAACACTGTTGAGAGGTTCCAGTCCTTTTTCCAACCTACGTTGCAGCGCAAGCGCGCGAAAATGTCCTGTCCTGCCGCGATCGCTGCTATCAATTCCTTTCCCGACACGCCGCCCTGCCGTTCGGCGACCGCTAAGACGGCAGGAACGATTGAACTCCCAGAATGCTGCCCCCACGGAGTTTGGTCGTCATAGTCAAGGCAATGCGCCAGGGCGCCATTGGCTAACGCTGCCGAGAGGGCAGGGACTTTGCCTGGCAAGCCGAGCACCGTGGACTGTGGTGCTCCAGCACTCTCTCGAATGATATCGATGACGCCGTGTACGGCCGGCTCCAGGCCACTCGCCGCCAACATGACCCCGATCGTGTCCAAAAGGGACTTTTTGGCCGCCTCGCGCGCATCGGAAGGAACATCATCGTAGCTGAGTTGGACCGTATGATCAGCCAGAACGTGTACAAGATCAGGGACATCAGACATCGTAGGGCCTGCATTCAGATTGGACGACGGCCACATTAATCGGAGGCCGCATCTCAATGCCACGTTCCGGGCGATCTATCATTTCCCATGTCGACTTCGTCTGAGTGATATATAATCCAAAATTATATGCGAGGCCGCTCGCGTGCGTTTTGCGGTTTCAAAATTGATGTGAAGATGGAAACTTCCACCCCGTCCAATCGCAGTCATGTGCGGGTTGGGATGGGAAGAGCGGTTTGAACGTTCGCGTTAGGTTGAAGCTGCGGACGCGTTCTCGCCCTTGGCGCTTTCTAAGCAAATCGGCGTTTGGCGCCGCGCATTTTTTGCAGGATCTGCGGCCCGCAAAGGACCGCTACGCTAGCTGTGGAGCCTCAACAGGTTGTCCTCGGTTAGAGCGAGGCGACTGATAGGTGTTTTGGACTTTAGGCTCCCGTGGGGACGGTGCCAATTGTATCTGTGCAGCCAGACCGGCAACTCTGCGGCGCGGTG